>JAFSRI010000034.1 GCA_017446155.1 Clostridia bacterium
GGACCGCGGGGAGTGGTTTTATTACAAAAAGACGATAACGTTTGAGGCACTCCCCGAAAAAGCGGAGCTTTTTACGCTCGGCGCGGGGTATTTTGAAGTTTATATAAACGGCGTTTTTTGCTGTGAATACAGCGTGCGGTCGTATATTTATAATAGGGCATATGAATGTTATAATATTGCGGAACTCCTAAAAAAAGGTGAAAACATTATTTGCGTTTATATGTGTGACGACGGAAACCGAAACGGCGGTTTTTATTGCGAGATTATTTCCGACGAAAGTTTCACCTCGACAAAATGGAAGTATGCTCGCGACAGTGCGTTAATTTCAAAAACCACATATTTTCTTGAACTCAACAGCCCCGAAATATTTGATTTCGGAAAAATAAACGTCGCCGACAAGGAACACAATTGGAAAGAAGCGACGTGTACGCTTGATATGCCGTATGAGCGGATTTATCAAGCAAAACAACTGCCGCAGACAAAAGAAAGAATAAAATGCGAACAACTGACGGCTGTTTTGGGTGTTCAAAATGAAAAAAAGTTTGATTTTTCATTTGAAAGCCCGTCCGGGTGTTGTTCCGCTTTTTATTGCACGTTGTCGGCGAGCAGAACGTTAAACATCGAAATTCTAACAAGCGGCGGTGTTTTTGAGTTTTATATCGACGGTAAAAAAACAGAACAAAAGACGCAGCGAGAAATAATCTTAGGCGAGCATTTTGTTCTGGTAATATCGCTTGGAGGCACAGCGGATTTTTCGATAAAATACGATGGCGATATTGCTTTATCGGAATGGCGAAGATTATCGTGCGAGATGCCGAAAAGCGGCATGAAATACCCGTGGAATGAGCCGAGGCAAGCGCCGGTTTTGCCGGAGGTGATAAAGTTTATTGCCTCCGTAAAAAGCATAAACGGCTTGCCGCGCGAAATATCTGATAAAGCAATCGAAATTAAATCTGCTCCGATACCTCTTTGGCATAATATATTTACGCAAAGATATTTTTTGCCGCGCGACTTTGTTTGCGGCGACAAATATTTGCGGCAGATACTCAAAATAAACGATGACGAGATTTCGTCTGCTTTTATAACCGGCAAAAATGTTTTTTTACCGTCAGGCAAGGGAAAAACGGCGCTTATATTTGACATGGGTAAGGAAACGGTGGGTAGAATATGCTTTTCAGTTGACGCAAGGGCGGGAGCGGAAATAACATTCTTTGCTTTTGAGATGATAACAAAAAGCGGTATTCGACAGATCGGCGCTCGTAACGCAGGCAAAATTATTTGCAAAGAAGGGAAAAATGCTTTTGTTTCGCACGGAAGAAGAGGTTTTCGTTATATTTGCTTGTGTGTTGAAAGAAAGTTCGGCGACGTTGATATAACAGATGTCGGCTCCGATGAGGAGCGTTATCCCGTAACCGCCGACGCGGCGTTTGAATGTGACGATGAGATGATAAACGGCATATATAAAATATCCGCTGACACGGCAAGGGTCTGCATGCTTGACAGTTACGTCGACTGCCCAGGATTTGAACAAAATACTTGGGTAGGCGACGCCGGTATCACGGCGGGAGTAAATATGACAAATTTCGGCGCGGGAGAGTATGACAGGCGTTATCTTTACACAATAGGGCGCTCGATGGACGACGCCATGGGCAGAACATATCGAAAGGGAAACGAAAGATATGCCGAGCCGACGTTTCTTCCTTGCGCGTGCTTTACGACATACTCGGAGGGCGGGATACCGATTTGGAGCTTCACGTGGGCGTTTCAGATGATTGAGCATTACATGTATTTCGGCGCGGACGAAGGATTTGAGCAGGGAGTAAATGACCTCAAAGAGTGCCTGAAACGTTGTAAAGCGCATATAAATAATCGAGGACTTTTTGAGATAGACGGCGCATGGAACCTTATCGAATGGGCGGAAAACGACTTGACGCCGGTCGGTGAGGTGAGTGCGAACAACATGATGCTTGCCGGGCTTTTTGAACGTTCGGCGGAGTTTTTCGATATGACAGACGAAACCGCCGCGGCGGATGAATGCAAACATACGGCGGTTGAGATTAAAAAAGCAATAAACCGATATTGTTGGGACGATGAAAAACACGCCTATATCGATACCGTACGAGACGAATATTCTTACGACCGTTATATTGATTTTTGCAAAAAAAAGAACAGACGTCCGTATTCATATGAAGAATACAAAGCGCTGTCACGCGTAAGTGTACAAACGGCTACCTTTGCTTTGCTTTACGACGTTGCCCAAGGCGAGCGGAATGAGGCTTGCAGAAAAATACTTCTTGAAGGAGTTTCGACAGGCCAATATACAGCCTCAACTCCCGCCAACGTCTTGCCAGATAAATCGCATAGGACAGTCGGCGTCGGCTCACCGTTCTTTTTGTATTACGTACTCAAAACTTTATTCAAGCTCGGCGAATATGACGTTGCGATAAACGTCATACGGCGCGATTGGGGCGGCATGCTTCATGACGGGCTCAAAACGTGCGTTGAAACGTTTAAAGACAAAAACGGCGAGTGGGGAAGGAGTGCCGCGCATGCATGGAGCGCGTCACCGGCGATTTTCTGTATTACGGAGTTTCTCGGCATAAAGCCGACAAAACCCGCTTTTGAAGAATTTGCAGTAGAGCCTCATCCATGCGGTTTATCTTTCGCCGCGGGAACCGTTCCGACTCCGCACGGCGATATATCGGTTAAATGGCGCAAAGAAAAAGGAAAACTTCAAATCGACGTCAAAGCTCCGAAAGAATGTAAGAGAATTTAAATAACCTAAAAGAACTATCCCCGTGATACTGTTTTTTGCATCACGGGGATAAAAAATTTATAATTAAAATCGCTTAACAGATTGCTTGTTTTTTAGCGGATTTTAAATCGTCCGAAACGTCAGCCGTTACCGTTCTTCATTCTCGTCAAGACGTTTTGCAAAATATCTGCCGACCTCAGCAGTTAAGCGAAGCGAAGCGGGCCAGAGTGCCTCGGGACGGAACGCACTGTTTTGCGTGCCGGACGTTTCAAAACTGAGACAACCGTCATATCCCGTCTCTTTAAGTGCGAGAATGAAACGTTCCCAGTCGCCGATACCCATATATGGGCAGACGTGACTGTCGTTGTTTCCGTCGTTGTCGTGAATGTGCATCGTTTTCATACGCTTGCCGAGGAGTTTTATCGCAATGTATGGATCACATCCCACGATGAGCGCGTGCCCTATATCGAAACAGAACCCGAAAAGTTCTTTCCCGGCGATTTTATTCAGCTCGTCGATATAATCGTTTGCTTCTCTTATGTCGGCGCATATACCGCCGTAAATTTTCTTTGTTTTGTTGTCTTGAACCCACATGTTTTCAAGCAGACACGTAACGCCCCATTTGTCGAGATAGGGAATAAGACTCGAATATATCTTGATATTTATTTCCCATTCTCTGTGCTTCATTTCCGGCGTTGCGTTGTATCCGCCGAATCCGGGATGAATGACGAGCAGTTTACAGCCGACTCTGTGGCATATTTCAATGGA
>JAFSRI010000035.1 GCA_017446155.1 Clostridia bacterium
AAAAACGGTGCGTATATAGACGAAAACTATCTTTATCGTATTTTACGTAATATCCGTTATACGGGTATCGTTGAACACCAAGGCGTAATATACGACAAAATCTTTCCGAGAATCGTATCGGACGAACTCTGGCAGGCGGTCAGCGTTATCACGGACGACAATAAGATAGCGCCGAGCCGCAAGAAGGAAATCTTCGACTTCCTTCTTTCGGGCAAACTTATATGCGGTAACTGCAAGCACAGAATGGTAGGCATAAGCGGAACGTCGCACACCGGCGATTCTCACTATTATTACGCTTGTCAGGCAGGCAGACGAAAAAGAGTTAAATGCGCTACAAAACCGATACGAAAGCAGTATCTTGAAGATATCGTCATCGACACGACGGTAAAACTTTTGAGCAGCGTTTCTCTCATAAGCGAACTTGCGGAAAGGATTTACGACGTCCACCAGCACGAAACGGCTGACGATACGGCATTGAAATCTTTGGAGCAAAGAAGAAAAGAAGCCTTGCGCGCGCAAAGCAATATGATAAAAGCCATTGAGCAAGGCATCATCACCGAAGCGACAAAAGGTAGATTGACCGAACTTGAAACGGAAATCAATCATCTCGATTTTGAAATTGCAAAAGAAAAAGCGCATAATTACGCTTTTTTGACGGTTGAGCAGATAGAAAAGTTTTTAAGCCGCTTCGTCTTCGATAATCCGACCGATATGAAAATACGGAAATTCTTAATAAACGCCTTTGTGCGCGAAGTCATTTTATACGATGATGAAGTCGTCATCACCTATAACTTTACCGATAGCCCCGAACAACTCAAAGTCAATAAAGAGCAAACTTTAAGAGAAGAACAGCAGATAGAACGGGCAAAATCATCTTCTTCTTTTGATTCAGGTTCGACCATTTTTGCAGGCTCTCCACCAAAAAAAGTAAAAAGACATCCTCTTGCAGGATGTTTTTTGATTTTCGCAAGCGGGCTCGAAGAGAGCGGTGCTGAGAAACAGTCCGGTGGACTGTTTCGACCGCGACGAACGAACGGCGTCGAGCCGTGAGAATCGAGTCCCGTATGCTCCACCACGTTAAACAGGTAAAAAGGTCCGTCACACTTGTCATTCCAGACTTTTTTCGTTTTTACTCATCCGAAACAAGCTCGTGTATACTGATAAAGTTTCCGTTGTCGTATGTGTCAAAAGACATGTAAAACTGCGCTGCAACTGAGCATTTTTCGTTCCGTCGGGCATATATTGGGGAATTGTGTTATTCGCCGTGCGTACTTATCCGTCGCATTTGTTATTGTAGAAATAATAGTGTTACCGTTTTATTCAGTTTGTGTTTCAATCTATTTATCGATTTGCCCGGCTAAAAAACATTATTTTTTCTCATGGATTTAGTCATTTTGTCACACCGTGTTTACATTTGAGCTCTTGACTTTTCAGGCAAAGAGAAGTATAATGAAAAATGTATATATTTTCATTTTGCAAGGAGACGGCCATGAGTAAACGCAAAAACGTAATGAAATATGCGGCAATATTACTTGCGGCTGTTTTTGTCGCAGCCTTTATGTTTGTAGCTTTTGAAGCAAACCACGACTGCTGTGGCGATGGATGTCACATTTGCGCCGCAGTGAACGTGATAGTCGGCGTTACAAAACTGCTTGCATTTATTTTCGCATGCTTTGTTTTTTTAGCATTTTCCGACAAAGAAACAGCAAAAACCGTAACATTCCCGAAAAAAAGAACGGGAATGCGTTCTTTGGTTGAACTGAACGTTAAACTTTCAGATTGATATATCAATATCTTTTTAACGCGAGAGGATTATTCCCTCTCGCGGCGCACTTTGGATATTTATATCATTTTGGAGGTTTTTTATTTATGAAAAAAATTATTTCATTTGTTCTTGCAATATTGCTTGCCGTAGGCGTATCGCTTTTTTTGGTATCGTGTTCATCAAAGCATGCAAACGACGGCAAATTAAAAATCGTGACGACGATTTTCCCCGAATACGACTGGGTGATGAACATTCTCGGCGATAAAAGCAAAAACGCCGATGTTACTATGCTGCTTGACAGCGGCGCTGATCTGCACAGTTATCAACCGACAGTGGCGGACATTGCAAAGTTGTCCGTATGCGACATATTTATTTTCGTCGGCGGAGAATCCGACGAATGGACAAAAGATGCGCTGAAAAATGCGACGAATAAAGACATGATAGTTTTAAATCTTCTCGATATTTTAGGCGACAAAGCGAAAGAAGAAGAAATCGTCGAAGGTATGGAAAGCGAAGAACACGGGCACGAAGAAGGCGAAGATAATGACGAGGAAGAAACGGAATATGACGAGCACGTTTGGCTGTCGCTTAAAAACGCGCAGTTGTTTATAAATAAGATCGCCGACGCAATAAAAACCGTTGACAGCGCAAATGCGGATTATTATGAGGAAAACGCGTCCGAGTATTGCGCAAAGTTGGCGGCACTTGATGAAAAATATTCGCAAGCGATAAAAAACGCGAGCAAAAAAACAGTGCTTTTCGGCGATAGGTTTCCTTTCAGGTACCTTGTCGACGATTACGGGCTGGACTATTACGCGGCTTTTGTCGGGTGTTCGGCTGAAACCGAAGCAGGTTTTGAAACAATAATCTTTCTCGCGAGCAAAACCGACGAGTTAGGGCTTGGTGCTATACTGAAAATAGAAAGCTCCGACGGCAAAATTGCACGAACGATAAGGGAAAACACAAAAGCTAAAAATCAAAAGATAATTACTATGGACTCGATACAATCGTCAACGGCAGGTGAGTACGCCGCGGGACGCACGTATCTGAGCATTATGGAAGAAAATTTGACGGCGTTGACGGAAGCGCTTGGATGAGGGAGAAAACAATGGCGCAAATATCGTGTAAAGAGTTGAGCATCGGCTATGAAAGCCACATTGTTGCCGAAAAGCTGAATTTTGAAATAAATGCAGGCGATTATTTTGCTGTCGTCGGAGAAAACGGAGCGGGAAAGTCAACGCTTATAAAAACTTTGTTGGGATTGATAAAGCCGCTTTCGGGCGAAATAGTTTTCGGCGAGGGATTGAGAAAAAACGAAATAGGATACCTTCCTCAGCAGACGGTAGTTCAGCGAGATTTTCCCGCCTCGGTCTTCGAGGTTGTCATCTCGGGATGTTTATCATCTATGGGAAGCAGACCGTTTTATGGCGAGCGAGAGAAAAAATCTGCAAAAGAAAACATTGAAAAAATGGGGCTCGTCGGGCTTGAAAAGCGCTCATACAGAGAGCTTTCCGGCGGTCAACAGCAACGTGTGCTTTTGGCGAGAGCGCTTTGTGCCACAAGAAAACTGATTCTGCTTGACGAACCCACGTCGGGACTCGACCCAAAAGTGACAGCCGAATTGTATGATCTGATAGAAAAACTTAACAAAGGCGGCACGACCGTGATCATGATTTCGCATGACATCGGCGCCGCGTTGGAATATGCAAACAAGATATTGCATATCGGCGCTGAAATATTTTTCGGTGATACCTCCGATTACCTGATAAGCGAGATCGGACGCAAGTTTACAGGAAACGGAGGCGATGAAAATGAGTGAACTGCTTGATAAATTCCAGCTTTATTTCCAATTTCCGTTTGTGAGGTATGCGCTTGTGGTAGGCGTGCTGATAGCGCTTTGCTCATCGCTTCTGGGCGTTACACTGGTGCTGAAACGTTTTTCGTTCATCGGCGACGGACTTTCACATGTCGCATTCGGTGCGATGGCTGTCGCGGCCGTTGTCGGTCTGACAAACGATATGTTGCTCGTCATGCCTGTCACAATTATTTGCGCGGTGCTCCTTCTTAAAACCGGACAAAACGCAAAAATAAAAGGCGACGCATCTGTCGCAATGATCTCTGTCGGAGCGCTTGCGATCGGGTATCTTTTGATGAACCTCTTCCCTACCTCATCCAATATTTCTGCCGACGTTTGCGCTACGCTTTTCGGCTCGACGTCAATTTTGACGCTTACACAATTTGAAGTATGGCTGAGCGTTGCGCTATCCGCCGTTGTCGTTATAATATTCATCCTGTTTTACAACAGGATATTCGCCGTCACGTTCGACGAAAACTTTGCAAACTCCACAGGCATCAAGGCTAACGCATATAACCTCCTTATAGCCGCTGTGATAGCAGTCGTCATCGTGCTTGCTATGAACCTTGTCGGTTCTCTGCTTATTTCGGCACTCATCATTTTCCCGGCGTTGTCGGCTATGTGTGTGTTTAAGAATTTCAAAGCCGTAACGATTTGCTCGGTATGTATATCGATATTCTGCGCTACGGCAGGAATACTCTTCTCCATTATCGTCAGCACCCCCGTGGGACCGACGATTGTTGTGGCGGATATAGCTATGTTTGCGGTATTTCGCGTAATCGGCGCAATAAATTCAAAGAGAAATAAAATATAATCGGGAGGAAAAATATGAAAAAACTGATTGTAACGGCATTAGTTTTGACTTTTATATTCACCCTTGCAGCCTGCTCCGCGGAAAAAAGCACGGTGTCGAACGGAGAAATTGATTTGGACCTTACAAAGCTCGGCAGCACGATGGTTTATTCGGAAGTATACAATATGATTTACGAACCTTCAAAATACATCGGGAAAACAGTCAAAATGCAGGGAACGTTTACCGTAGCATACGGTGACGAGCCGGACAGTTTTTATCCCGCGGTGTTGATAGCCGACGCCACAGCGTGCTGTTCTCAGGGGATGGAATTTGTTTTGAAAGGCGAGCCGACTTATCCTGACGCGTATCCTCAGCGCGGAGTTGAAGTCACGGTTGTGGGAGTATTTGATACGTATCTTGAAAACGGACAGCTTTTCTGTCATTTAAAAAACGCGGAAATCGTTAAATAACACATTTAACTCACATTTGTTAAAGATAAAACAGCAGGCGATATCGCCTGCTGTTTTATTTTCTAACGGCGTCAACCGTTATGAACCTTTATTGCTTTCTTTTTGTTTAGCAGAACTATCACAACAACAGTCGCCGCACATATGATTAAAACAATCAAAATTATCCACACAATCGGCGAGCCTTTCCCTTCGAGCTCTTTTTCAATACGTCTCCATTCGGAGAATTCGCTGCCTCTGTCGCAAGTGATCATTTTAACGGTTTCTTCCGCATTAACAACTTTTTCGGTAATATAATTCAATATTTACGATTTTGCATATTTTAAGGAATTTTTTTGTCAAATACCTTAAATATTTTGTTGCAATTGAATAATCAAGATGATATAATGATTAAAGATAACTTGTGACAACTCGGAGGGTTTGATGAAAATAATTGAACTGAAAGAAACGATAACCGCTTCAAACGACCGCGACGCCGAACAGTTAAGGCAAGAGCTGCGAAAAAAAGGCACGCTGCTCATAAATCTTATGGCGTCACCCGGCGCGGGCAAGACGACGCTTCTTGAAAGAACGATAAACGATCTTTCAAGTCAAATGAACATAGCCGTGCTTGAAGCCGACGTTGATTCGTCAGTCGACGCCGAGAGAGTCGCCAAAGCCGGCGCACGGGCGATACAAGTACACACAGGCGGCATGTGTCATATGGACGCCGGAATGACGCGAAACGGGCTTGAAGAGATGGGCTATGAAGGCATAGACCTCGCCGTGCTCGAAAACGTCGGCAATCTCATTTGCCCCGCGGAATTTGACACGGGTGCCGGAAAGAAAGTGATGATACTCAGCACACCGGAGGGCGACGACACACCGCTGAAATATCCGCTGATGTTCAGAGAAAGCGATGTTCTTATAATATCAAAAACAGATGTTATGCAATTCTTTGATTTCAGCATTGAAAAATGCGTTGAACGCGCAAAAAAGTTAAACCCGAACATTATATTTTTCCCTCTTTCGTCAAAAACGGGAGAAGGATTTGACGAATGGGAAAAATGGCTTAAAGACGCCGTTAAAGAATGGAAGAACAATTAAGGAGAACACTATGAAAGACAAGCAGAACCGCATGGTAAACGAAAGAGATTTCAGGCAATCCCCGAACTATACGGCAAGCGATCCAGAAAAGCAAGAGCTTATCTTAAAGCTCGGCATGATGATAACCGACCGTTATCTCGTTAAATACACGAAATCAATGAAGACCGACGACCCCGAATATTGGGCGCTCGACGCTGTTCTGACAAAAGAAGAAGCGCAGTTTTTGCTCAACTTCAAAAAAACGCGCGTTCCTTATGACGTAGAAACACTTGCCGAAATGAACAACATGTCGGTTGAAGACACGCAGAAGATGCTCGACCATCTCTGCTGGGTCGGTATGGTTGAAACGAACCGCGAAAACGAAGATCACCACAAGCAGTATAACGTTCCGATATTCGTTCCCGGCTCGGCGGAATTCATGATGATGAACGATAAGCTCACAGAAGAACATCCCGAGCTTGCTACATTCTTCAACCTTATGACGCAAATGCCGCTCGAAGGCGTAACGAACATGATCCCTCTCGGCGGTTCGGGCGTCGGAATGCACGTTATTCCCGTTGAAAAAGCGATAGAGCACGAAAATCAGTCGGCAGACGTTGAACACATCAGTCATTGGCTCAGCAAATACGATAAATACTCCGTCGGTCAATGTACCTGCCGTAAACAGCAGACAATGCGCGGCGAGGGCTCCGGCGAAATAAACGGCGAGTTCTGTATGGGCGTTGGCGACATGGCTGAGTATTGCGTAGATCGCGGCATGGGCAGATATATTACATATGAAGAGGCACTGGAACTGCTCAAACGCGCTGAAAACCACGGTTTCGTTCATCAGATAACAAATATCGACGGTGAGGACAAGATAGTTGCCATTTGTAACTGCGCGCCCGGCGTTTGCAACGCGCTCAGAACTTCTCAGCTTTACAACACACCGAACATGAGCCGTTCGGCATATCGCGCACACGTCGAAAAGGAAAAATGCGTCGCATGCGGCAAATGCGTTGAAGTTTGCCCGGTAGGCGCGGCAAAACTCGGACAGAAACTTTGCAAAAAGGACGGAAGCGAAGTTGAATATCCGCTTTCGCAGCTTCCGGACGCTCACAAATGGAGCGAGAAAAAATGGAATCCGTCTTACCGCGAGGATGCAAAGATAAACGTTTATGAAAGCGGCACCGCACCTTGCAAAACCGCTTGCCCGGCGCATCTCGCAATTCAAGGATACATCAAAATGGCGCTTGAAGGCAGATACCGTGAGGCGCTTGAACTTATAAAACAGGATAATCCCCTGCCGGCCGTCTGCGGCGCGATCTGCAATCGCCGCTGCGAGGACGCCTGCACAAGAGGCACGATAGATCAGGCGGTAGCGATCGACGAAATCAAGAAGTTTATTTCCGAGCAGGAGCTCAAGAGCGAATCGCGCTTCATCCCCGTTTGCGAAAACGACGAAGGCAAAATGTGGGGCGAAAAATATAAGATGGCAGTCATCGGTTCCGGCCCCGCGGGACTTTCCTGCGCTTACTATCTGCGTTCACGCGGGTATGACGTCACCGTTTTTGAAAAAGACGCAAAACGCGGCGGAATGCTTGTTAACGGCATACCGAATTTCAGACTTGAAAAGAGCGTGCTCGAAGCTGAAATCTCCGTTCTTGACGCTATGGGCGTTGAATTCAAATGCGGTGTTGAAGTCGGTAAAGACGTAACGATTCAACAACTCCGCGAGCAAGGATATAAGGCATTCTATCTTGCGATAGGGCTCCAAGGCGGCAGACTCACGGGCGTTCCCGGAGAGGACAGCCAAGGCGTTGAATCAGGCGTTAAATTCTTACGCAGAGTTTCTCTTGACGAAAGCGTAAAACTTGATGGCGACGTTGTTGTTATCGGCGGCGGAAACGTTGCGGTCGACGTAGCCCGCACGGCACTCCGCACAACAGACGGCAAAGTGACGATGCTTTGTCTTGAAGGTAAAAACGAAATGCCCGCGGCAGACGACGAAGTGGCAGAAGCCACGGAAGAAGGAATTGAGCTTTGCAACGGTTGGGGCCCGAAGGAAATTCTTTCCGATAACGGCAAGGTGACGGGCGTTGTATTCAAACGTTGCACACGCGTTTATGACGATGAACACAAGTTCTCGCCCGTATATGACGAAAACGACACGATCACAGTTCCCTGCTCAAACGTTCTGCTGGCGATAGGTCAATCGGCGGAATGGGGCGATATGCTCAAAGACACCAAAGTTGAGCTTCGCCGCAACGGAACGGTTGTCGCAGACCCGGTAACTTTCCAAACAGGCGAACCCGATATATTTGTCGGCGGCGATATTTACCACGGCGCAAGCTTTGCCATCGACGCGATAGCCGACGGCAAGAAAGGTTGCGAATCGATGCACAGATTTGTTCATGAAGGACAAAGCCTGACGATAGCAAGAGATTTAAGAGAATTCAAGATGCTCGACAAAGACGATATTTCCGTTGAGAGCTTTGACAACGCAAAACGTCAGATCCCGGGTCACACGAACGTTGCGGCTCGCACGTCGTTCAGCGACACACGTCTGCCCTTCACCGAAGAACAGGTAAAAATCGAAGCGTCGAGATGTCTCGGATGCGGCGCAAGCATCGTTGATCTCAACCGTTGTATCGGCTGCGGACTCTGCACGACGCGCTGCAAATTTGACGCTATCCACCTTACCCGCGACCTTCCGCACGCTTCCGATATGGTTCGCGCAGAAGATAAGCTCGGCAAGGTCGGAGCATATGCGATAAAACGTATGTTAAAGATAGCTAACCCTTTCAAAAAAGAAAAAAAGACTCAAACTCTCACCGAAAACGGCGAGGCGTTGAGGAAATAACACACACTCGAAAAGGAGAACCCTGCAATGCACGAAATGGGAATAGTTTTGCATCTGGCAAAAACGCTTGATCAAACAGCCGCTGATGAAAAAATAATTAAAATCGGCCGAGTTACGTTGCAAGTGGGTGAAGTTTCGGGTATAATGACAGATTTATTCTGCGACTGCTGGAATTATTTTAAGGTCAGACATCCTGTTCTTTCTGATTCGACGCTTCAAATTGAAACTATGCCAGCCGTAACGTTCTGTGATAACTGCAAAAAAGAATACGGAACGGTTGAACACGGCAGGCAATGCCCTTTTTGCGGCTCGTATGAAACATGGCTTATAACCGGTAATCAATGTGTTATAAAAGAGATCGAGGCAATGACCGAAGACGACGTCGCCCAAAGCGATAAAACAGAATAACAAAAAAGCGGCTCGAATTGTTCGAGCCGCTTTTTGATTTGATACAGAGATATATGGAATAAACAATCCGCACGAACTCCACTCGCCAACGCGTCGAATAGTTCATCCTGCACGATTTTGTGTCAGCTTAACGCTCTTGCGGGTACCGCCATAATGACATTTAGTCGGTCAACGTGTGTTTTTACGCCTCTCTCCGCTTCAACTCCCTTTCAATGATGCTCCCAAGCGTGCTGATATCAACGTTGCCGCCTGAAACGACGGCAACCGTCCGCAGATCAGTATTTATCCGATCATACATAAATGCCGCGACACTTGTAGCGCCTGCGCCTTCAGCCACCAGTTTTGAACGTTCCATAAGCGCAACCATCGCCGCTTCTATCTCGCTCTCCCGCACCGTCACAATATCGTCCACATATTTTTCGACGATTTCAAATGTCAGATTTCCCGGTGTCAAAACGTGAATTCCATCGGCGATTGTCGCCTTGTCTTTAAGTGTTTCCACCTCGTCAAAGCTAAATGAGGCATACATAGAAGGAACGTTGATCGTTTGGACGCCGATAACCTTCACACTCGGCTTCAAGCTTTTGATGGCGATGGCGACGCCGCTGATCAAACCGCCGCCTCCTATCGGAACGACGACTTGCTCCACATCCGGCATCTGTGAAAGAATTTCCAATCCGATTGTTCCCTGACCCGCGATCACATAAGGGTCATTGAAGGGGTGAGCGAATGTATAGCCATTTTCATCTGCCAATCTTTTCGCCTCTTTGGCGGAGTCATCATAATTGCCGGGAACCAGAACGACCTCCGCGCCAAAAGCACGCGTTCCTTCTACCTTCATGACCGGCGCATAATCTGGCATACAAATTACCGCACGCATTCCCAGCCTCATCGCGGAATAAGCCACGCCCTGCGCGTGATTTCCGGCGGAACACGCAATGACGCCCTTTGAAGCTTCCTCAACGGTAAGACTGCTCAGCTTATTAAAAGCGCCACGAATTTTGAATGAACCTGTTTTCTGCAGATTTTCAGCTTTAATAAACAGATTAGGGGTTCGACTGTCGAAAGGTATGATGGGGGTCAATCTTGCAACGTCATGCAATGTATCTGCGGCGTTTCTGATCATTTCAAATTGATTCATATTAAGCCTCCTAAGGTTATAATTCTATACGATAGTTGTGCACACCGGGGCTTCAATAAAATACGTTTTGAAAGCCGACGGCGACGTTTGTGAGGCGAAATGACATTTTTAAGTTGTTCTTTCAATAGTCAAAGTCATAAAAATCACCTAACCGATTTGATTATATCACAAAAACAAGAAAAAAGCAAAAAAATGATTGGTCATAACTCAAATCGGTTATAAAAACCCTGAATTGTTGCGAAAATTGGATTTGAATTCTCGCGTCACGATGCCACTCTGTCATCGCAGTCGCAGCTTCTCTGCACTGAACTCGTTAAAAGAACAAAAAACAGGCAGTCTTGCTACTGCCTTTCGTTTGGTAAGAGCGAAAAAAACGGATTTATCCAAACCACAATAAAATCCGGTGTTTACGGCACCTGTGCTCATTCTTCCTCCGTTTCGCTAATTCCATC
This sequence comes from Clostridia bacterium, assembly GCA_017446155.1. Classification (GTDB taxonomy): domain Bacteria; phylum Bacillota; class Clostridia; order Oscillospirales; family CAG-272; genus CAG-841. Next base: position 10,810 of record JAFSRI010000035.1, read on the forward strand.
GCAACAAAGAAAAAACCCTCTTGCATTTTGTGTTAAACAAGGGTATACTTAATACGTTAACATCTATAATTAAGGCAGGTTTTGATCATATGAACGGTTTTTGCGAGCGGAAGTTCCGGTCAATGCTTTTGTCGGGGATTTTTACAAAAGCGGTTATGTACATAATGCTCCTCTGCGACAGTATTATCGCGGGACATTTTGTCGGTGAGGCAGGAGTCGCGGCGATCAACGCGATCACGCCAATTACCGGCGTTGTGACGTTTTTCGGTGATCTTTGTTCGACGGGCGTCGGAATCGTCTTCACTCGTGAGGTCGGAGCGATGAGAAAAAAACGCGCCGACGAGATCTATGGTCAGGGGCTTATTATCAGTCTTTCGATCGGCCTTTTATCGGCGCTTGCGATATTTCTGATGCGCAGCGTTTATTTCGACCTCAACGGTGTAGCCGGAGAGATCAAGGAGGAAGCGTTCAAGTATTATATGCTTATGCCGATCAATGCCTTTCTTACGATCGTCGTTTTTTACCTCGAACAGATGGTTTACAGCGACGGCGACGAGCTCTGCAACAACGTCTGCTACGCCTTCCAAATAGGCGGAAATATCGTGTTCTCCGTCATTTTCGCGTCTTTTTTGGGAATGACCGGTATCATACTCGGATCGATCGTCGGAAACGGACTCGGTATCCTTGCCTGTGTCTGGCATTATTTCCGAAAGTGCAACACGCTTCATTTTACATGGCACCTTTCATTCAAGGACTTTCTGCTGACATCGAGATACAGCATCGTCGATTCCTCGGTTTATCTATGCTGGGCGCTGATGGACTACGTTCTGATCGGATTTGTTTCAAAGAATTACGGCAGCACCGGGCTTATCACACTCGCAGTGGTTGTCAGCCTGATTGAATTCGGAGTTGTGCTTGACGGCGTCGGTATGGCGATGCAACCTTTGATCGGCACATATTTCGGAGAAAAGAATCACCGACTGATCAAACGGGTCATGAAGTCAGGAATAAAGGCGGCATTTATTCAGGGTGTAGCGGCTACCGCGCTGATCTGTATTTTTGCAAAGCAGTTCTGCGGCCTTTTCGGTATCACGGGAGGCGATGCCCTTGAGCCGTCAATATCTGCGATCCGCATCGTATCGTTAGGATTCACCTTTGTCAGCGCGGTCTCCCTTATGACCTCATATTATATGTTGATCGACCGGATCAGAATGGCGACGTGTATCGCCTGTTTGCAGAACGGCGCGCTGTATATGGGGCTTCCGATCCTCGGTGGCATGATTTTCGGTATAACAGGTATGTGGGCGGGTTTTGTCCTGTCTCCGCTTTTGACGTTGATCGCTTCACTG
>JAFSRI010000036.1 GCA_017446155.1 Clostridia bacterium
ACAAGGAGCGGGCGTACTGATTGCCTTAATGGCAAATAACGATGAAGCGCAAAAATTTTACAGAAGTGTAGAAGATGCGTCAATTCATGATACAGGTATCTGGATCGACATCAAATAATTGTATTTGATAAATTCAAATTTGTCGGGATGACAAGCGTGTATCATTATGGCGCTTTTAATAAGGTTTACGTATCATTATGGCGCTCTTACCCATCAAATTGTCTACCAAGGCAAAATGGGGTTCTTTGTAATCTAATTGAAATAATCACACTTTTCGAGTACAATACATCAGCAAATTCGAGAAAAACATGAAGCGTTGGTAAGTCCAGATCTGCACAATCACGGATGTGTACCTTTTAGGTAGGTTTACCTCGATTCTGTACTTTTTATGTAGTATTACGCAAGCAAAAAATCGACACCGAAAAGTGTCGATTTTTGTTTTATGAGCGGAATTGAAGCAACTCGGTAGTGAATGAAAGCCCGGTGGACTGTCAGAGCCGAGTTTGACCGAGCGGCATCGTGACGCGAGAATCGAATATTCTGTTTTTAATTTTGTCATAATCATTTTTCTCAAAAATGCAACATGTTTATTTGCGTTGCTTGAAGCAACGAAATTATTGTATTATAATTTAGTTGAAATCTTTTAAAAGGTGGTTGTCAAAATGCTAAGTGAAAATCTTAAAATAATTCGAAAATCAAAAGGGCTTTCACAAGAAGAACTTGCTGTAAAACTGAATGTAGTAAGACAGACTGTTTCAAAATGGGAGCAAGGACTATCAGTTCCAGATGCTGATTTGTTGATTTCAATTTCCGAAGCGTTAGAAACTCCCGTAAGTATTTTACTCGGAGAGAACATTACTGAGCAAAGAGCGGATGACTTAAAAGCAATCTCGGAGAAATTGGAAGTTATAAATTTGCAGCTTTCTCAGAGAAAACAAGCAAAACGAAAAACATTGCATTGGTTTTTTATAACAGTTTGTCTTATCACATTAATAATTGCGTGTTGCCTGACAGCATTGAAAAGTCCTTATTTGAATTGGAACTTTAATGACCCGGAAATTGCAGTTGCAGGCACAGCATTTCACGCATTTGAATTTATATTCTTCCGGGTTGCACCCTTTGCCGTCGTTTGCACAACTGTCGGCGCTGTATTAACACGAAATAAGCAATGAACGTCTCCACATATCAAAATGCAACGCAAATTATCGGGCATCTCATTACACAAACAAAAATCGACACCGAAAAGTGTCGATTTTTGTTTTATGAGCGGGGTTGTAGCGACTCGGTAGTGAATGAAAGTCCTGTGGACTGTCAGAGCCGAGTTTGACCGAGCGGCGACACCCGCCACTGTAATACTTAAAAGGTGCGCTCCGTTATTAGAAAATATTTGCTCTTTCTTTGTTTTTCAGATCTTTTGCACATGTCATACGTTTCCCTTATGTTTAATCCGCGGCGTCGGTAAACAGTGTAACCGTCACATCACCGCTTCCGAGCAGACGCGTCATTTCTTCTGCGGTTTTGTCGACAATATGTCCAAGCCGTGTATATGCCCATGAATTGCTTCCGTAAAACAAAACGATTTGATTGCCCGAATAGAGGACGATGTCCCCCGCACACGTTGTTGTATTCTTGTCGTTTCTCGGAATACTTGTGCCGAGAGACCCGACCTGCTCAAAGCCTCCGTACATCGACATACTCACTGTCAGCGGTTTGTCTTTTACAAGTTTCGCGAGGGCGGCAACGGATTCGTTTTCTTCCCATACGACAGCGACCCGCGTATCACCGATCTTTAATTTCAGCGTTTTCATTTCCGTGTTTTCCTCGTATTTTTGAAATGTTGTTGTTTGAGTTTCGACGGACGTACTCTCTGTTTTTGATGTCTGAAAGTCTGTTTCGACAGTTGTTTTAGTTATCGGTTGCACGTGCGACTCTTGAGGGGAGCTTTGCCGGGTTGATTGCACGTCAGAAACCGCCGTCGGCGTCCGGCTTGCGCACGATGAAAGGCAAAGCAGCGCAATGAGCGCAAAAAGCACAATAATGAGCGTTTTACAGCAGTTGTTTTCCGAATTCATAAGCCTTCTCCAATTCTGCCCTCTTGCTTTGCGCTTCGTTCGGATCATTTATTCCTCCGCAGAAGAGCGAACCTGAAAGCTCGGCTTTTTCAAAACAATCGACCCAGCCGCAAAGCCCGTTTACTGCCTTTTCGGGTACATATTTCTCATCCTCAGCGGCAGTTGAGAGCATATAAACGTTTCGGAAATGATAATCTGAGGAATACAGCGGATTCAGCCTGTCAAGCAGCGTTTTCATCTGACCGCTCATTTCATAGTAATAGATAGGTGTGACGAACACGAGTGTGTCCGCATTTTTTACTTTTCCCGCAATCTCTGCCGCGTCGTCCTTTTGCACGCATTTCTGCGTCTTTTGACAAGCAAGACAGCCGATACAATATCTTATTTCTTTCCCTTTCAGGCTTATTTTCTCTACCTCGTGTCCTGCGTCTTTCGCGCCCCTTATCAGTTCTTCTGCAAGAATGTCCGAATTACTCTTTGCACGAAGGCTTGTCGTGATAACTAACACTTTGCTCATTTCATATTCTCCTTCATAAACGATTCTATCTTGTCAAACGGAATGGCACCGGTTTTGCCGCCGTCATACAGGTCGGTATGTGAAGCACCGGGAATAATAAGCAGTTCCTTGTTGGACGTATACTTGCTGTCCTTCACCATATTCGCATAAGCGTCGCGCCCAAAATAGCATGAATGTGCCTTGTCGCCGTGAACGATAAGCACAGCGGAGCGAATCTCATTTGAATACTGCAAAATCGGCTGATTGATAAAACTTTCGCACCCGACGACGTTCCAGCCGCCGTTCGAGTTGAGCGAACGCGGATGATAACCGCGCTCGGTTTTGTAGTAATCATAATAGTCCTTTACGAAATACGGCGCGTCCTCCGGGAGCGGATCGATAACGCCTCCGCCGAGCTTGTATTCGCCGTTTTTCAGGTCGGCAATGCGCTGTGCGCACATAATAGCGCGCTTATTATAACGCGCTTCCTCGCTGTCCTCACTGTCAAAATATCCCTTTGCGTTGACGCGAGTCATATCGTACATTGTCATTACCGCTGTCGCTTTCACGCGCGTATCGAGCGCGGCAGTATTGAGCGCCATTCCACCCCATCCGCAAATACCGATAATGCCGATACGGTCGGGATCGACTTTTTCGCAAAGCGAGAGAAAATCAACCGCAGCCATGAAATCCTCGGTATTAATGTCAGGCGACGCCATATAGCGCACGTTCCCGCCGCTCTCTCCCGTAAAAGACGGGTCAAAAGCGACTGTCAAAAACCCGCGTTCCGCCATCGCTTGCGCGTAAAGCCCGGAGCACTGCTCTTTTACCGCTCCGAACGGACCGCAGACGGCAATCGCCGTAAGTTTGCCTGAGACGTTCTTCGGCGAATACATATCCGCCGCGAGTGTTATGCCGTAGCGATTGACGAACGTCACCTTGCGGTGATCAACCTTGTCGCTCTTCAAAAAAGTTTTGTCCCATTCTTCTGTAAGTTTCAGGTTTTCTTTGATCATCATTTTTCATTCCTCTCTTTCATTTCTTTTTCGGTTTGACGTATAACTGTATCTAATCTGTCTACTTTTCTTTGGCTTTCATGCATTTCTTCTATCAGGGAGCAGCGACGTTTGCGCAAAGCCGTTTTAAGTTCATCCAGACGCCCCGCTTCGTAAAGCGCCTTCTCTTCATCGCATGAAAGCATGTCTAAAATCGTTTTTGATTCCATTCGCCCTCCTCCTTTTTTCTTGACGGTTTTATTATATCATCTTGACAAGCGTCATGCTAATGGTTATAATGAATATCGTGATATTCTTATTAAGAATAACAGGAGGGCGATATGGAACTTCGGACAATGAGGTACTTTTTGGCAGTTGCAAGAGAGGAAAACATGACAAAGGCGGCTGAAATGCTTCACGTCACACAGCCGACGCTTTCAAAAGCATTACGTTCACTTGAAGACGAACTCGGCAAAAAGTTGTTTGAACGACACAGTTTTTCAATCTCGCTGACCGAAGAAGGCGTGCTGTTGCGCAACCGCGCGGAGGACCTTATAACGCTCGCGGATAAAATCGAAAAGGAATTTCTTACGCTTGACGACATCTCAGGCGGAAACCTTTATTTCGGTTTGGCGGAATCTTACCAGATAAGGTATCTTGCAAGGGAGATAAAGGAATTTAAAAAAATCTGCCCCGGGTTGCAGTACCATATCACAAGCGGCGACACCGAACAGGTGACGGAAAAACTGGATAAAGGTCTTCTCGATTTTGCGGTATTGTGCGATTTGCCCGATACGCGCAAATATAATTTTATCGAATTGCCTGATGGCGATATATGGGGCGTTATCATGCCCGCGAACGCGCCGCTTGCAAAAAAACGTGCCGTCAGCGTAAAAGATCTTGAAAGCCTTCCGCTGTTCACATCTGTTCAAGGCTGGGAGGGCGACATAAAACGCTGGGCTGGCGAAAGTTATGATAAGCTACGCTTGGAGGGGTCATTTAGGCTTGCATATAATGCCTCAATGTTTGTTAAAGAGGGGCTTGGCTATCAACTCACATTCGATAAGCTCGTGGACACCTCTTCTGAAAGCGGGCTCGTCTTCCGCCCACTTACTCCGAGGCTTGAAACGAAGCTATACTTGATTTGGAACAAATATCAGGCTTTTACGCCTATCGCGGAGCGTTTTCTCGATGAAGTAAAAAAAGGCTTTCGTGCAAAAGCAGGAAACTGAGATAACATATCTCATTTTTTGATAGTCAAACGAAAAACGCGTATGCGAAGATTAAGCAGCGAAATTATTATAACGTTTCAGCGTCGGGATTGAAATATCGGCGGATTTATGGTATACTTAAAAAAGAACGGTAAACTTCGATGTATATGCCGCAATACAGTTTAAATCAGCAGTCAAATCGGCATAAATAAGCATTATTCGATAAATGAATTCAAATACAAAAGGAGAAAAACAAATGGAAATGATACAGAGCTTTTCAATAGACCATACGCGCATAATCCCCGGGATTTTCACAAGCAGAGTTGACCGTCTCGGCGAGTATTCCGTCACGACGTACGACATAAGACTTAAAAGGCCGAACGTAGAGCCGGCAATCGACGTTGCGGCAATGCATTCGCTTGAACATATCATTGCAACATACCTGCGCAACGATCCCGATTGGAAAGATGATATTGTTTATTGGGGCCCGATGGGATGCCTTACCGGGTTTTATCTCATACTCAAAGGCAACCGCGACTCGCGGGAACTTTATGAATTGATGCTGAGGTCATTTGAATCGGTTGAAAGCGTGCAGGAAGTGCCGGGAGCTACGGCTGTCAACTGCGGATATTACCGCATGCACAACCTTGAAATGGCAAAATGGTATGCAAAAGAATTTGTCGAATATCTCAAAACTAACGCCGGTAAAGACGAGATTTTTGAATATCCCAAGACAGAACGGCTTATAACAGACGGCGGTCATCATTTCTACGATTCGTAATATAAAACACAAGCAGATCTTCCGGTCATTCGGGAATCGGCATATTTGTGCATTTGCAAGACACGGCGGATAATGTATTTGATCAAAAACCGATTTTAAAAAATCCGCGTTAAACGATCGTCGGTAAATGATCGAGGCAAACAATCAACATAAAGATCTTTACTGTTCTTCCCGACAGGAGCACAACAATGAAAGAACGCAATATACTGAGCCATTTTTTCAAAAAGAAAGAGAAAATAGAATCGCTTAACGTTTTGACGCTGCGAATTATTTCAATGAGAAACACAGAAGAGTATGAAATCTCGGTCAGTGGCAACACGGCAGAAGTATCGCATTATAGAATAGGATTTGCCGAAAGAGAAAACGCTCGAACACTTATACGCCGCACGGTCTGCGGTGAAGAAGAGATAATTGATCTGTTAAACACATGTAAGTTGCTTTCGTGGGACGGGTTCGTCGGGCGACATCCGCACGGCGTGCTTGACGGGACGATGTTTTCGCTTAACGCCACTGTCAACGGCGACAGAACGGTATACGCACACGGCTCGCAAAACTTTCCGAAGCATTACAGAGATCTTACCGAGGGGTTGCGTTTGATTTTTGAAAAGCACGGCGTTGATGAATGCAGAGAGCAAGAATAATGTAGAAAGTCAATCAGCTAACTCGATTTTTTAGCAATCAAATTATAAATTTAGATACTTATCGGCATAATATGAAAAAAGTCAGCATTTTTCGATGCTGACTTTTTATTATTTTCTCGTTCCGCTTGCCCAACCTTGATATTCGTTCAGAAAATCCTCGGCTGTCTTTCGCATTTGAAGCGTGACGTGCTTTTCATCGACAAATCCGAAAGTAATGCTGAGCCTGCCGAAATAATCGTCGATTATCTGTACTTTCAAAAACAGCGTTTTTTCATCCTGCCACGCGCCTGAACACGCACATTTGTAATAGTGCCCGCCGGCTCTCACGCTTCCCACTTCGGCTGAATAGCCCTCTTGCGGGAACATCGAAAAGAAGTTTTCACACATTTTGAAATACAGTTCTTTTGCGCCTTGCTCGTTTATATATTTAAACGAACACTTTTCATCGTTGAAATTCAGCGAAAACTCGCGTATTTTCATGGGATTATCGCGCAACACGAACGTTTTGCCATTGATTTTATCTTGCAAAGCGGCTGTTTTCTTTCCCGTGGCGCAAATAAGACGTTTTTCCTCTCTGAGCGCGCGTACGGTGCTTTCGTCAGGCGTTTTATCCGCGCGCTTATCGGCTTTGCGCACGATATTATCAAAGAACCCCTTTATTATCGCCTCGTTTGCAAATTCGTTGCCTTGATTATCCCCGTTGTAAATGAGAATAAGGTCGGTTCTCGGATTGCAAACGGCAAATTGAGAGCCCATGCCGCTAAAAAAGAATGAATCGTCGTAAGTGCGCCAAAACTGGTAGCCATAGCCGAACGTATTGTACCCGACGACGTCAAGGGAGTTGTTTTCTATCTGCTTTTTTGTTGCGGCAAGCAGATAATCCCGCGATAAAATTTGTTCCCCTTCCCACGCGCCGTAGTTGAGAGAGAACCGTGCGATTTTCAGAAAATCCATCGGTGTGCATAGCACGGCGGAGTCGCCCCAGCTGTGCCCTCCCGGACAACGCAAGCACTTGATAGAATCGGAAACTCCTATCTTATCAAACAGTTTTTCACGCAGGTAATCAAGGAATGGCTTGCCTGTCAGCTCCTCGACGATAGCGCTGAGCACAAACGCCCCCTCGCTTGCATATTCAAATATCGCCCCCGGATCGCGCACCTCTTCCCGCGGATTTTCAAAATAGAACTTTACCCTGTCGTCCAGTCGGAACGAAAACCAGTTCCTCAGCTGTTTTGCGTTGCTCATCATAAGCAAATCTCTTACGGTTTGCGCCGCGATGCAGTTTGTTTTTTCGTCATATCCGAAGAATTTTCCAACCGTGTCGTCAAGGGAAAGCCGCCCTTCCTGAATTAAAAATCCAACCGCAAGCGAAACAATGCTTTTGCTCGAAGAATACAGGCGGTGAGTTGTGTTTTTGTCAAACGGCGCCCAATATTTTTCATATATTATGTCGTTCCCTCGCGCAATTATAACGTCATGGGTGGAAAGGCGCTTTTCTTCAAGATGATTTATATATCCAAGCACATCTTCGGACGAAATCCCTACTTCTTCCGGAAGTTTATATGTAAACATATCGGCTCCTCTTATTTTAAATATTCGCCAAGATACTTCTTTGTGTTCCCTATCATTTCGTAAAACAGTTTTCGGCTGTCCGCTATGCTTGTTGTGACGAGCGGATCGCAAATAAATGCAAGAAATGCAGCTTCAAGATCGCGTTTTGCGCCTGCGTCGGATATGATTTCCTGTTCTGATACGATTCTTGAAACAAGCGGATAAATTTCTTTCGGCACATCGTATGAAAAAATAGGCGATACTGTGCCTGAACTGAAAAATGCGTTTGTCTCAACGACCGCACCCAGCGGAAGATTCGGTATCTGCCCGTAGTTGGGAATGTTTACGTTTGTTTTAAGGTTTCCCAGTCCCAGCAACGCCCTCATCTGCTTTACCCCGTCCTCGCCGGTGTTTTTGATTGTCGGCGTTATTGTTCCGTCGATATATCCCGCACTTTTCGCCAAACGGTTTTTCAAGTCATCAACTCGCCACGAAACAGGCGTAAGCCAAAAGCCCCATTCTCTCACGCTTTCAGGCGAAGAAAGATACCACTTTCCGGGACAAAATTCCGCCAGATGTCTGTCTCCCGCTGCGGCTATATAACCGAAACGCGAGAACAGGTCGAACTTCACTTTTTGCGTGTAAGCAAATACGTTATTAAACTTCTTTTCATCCCAGCCAACTGTGTAGCCGTCCTTATATTTTTCGGCAAATTCACGGTATATCGGGAAAAGATCCGTGTTTTTATAATATGCGCTCGTTATCCACGTAAAGTGGTTTATGCCGACAACGTTTATGTTTATCTCTTGTCTACTCGGCTTTTCCTCGCCCGTAATGGAAGCGTATGCCTCAGCCAACAGATTTTGCGTTCCGAAAACCTCATGGCAACAGCCAAACGCCTTTATCTGCGGAAAAACTCTGTATAGTGTCTTTACGCACAGCGTCATGGGATTTGTATAGTTTATCACCCACGCGTCCGGGCAAACGTTTTTTATGCCCTCGGCAATCACTTCAAACATCGGTATCGTCCGCAAAGCTCTTATAATTCCGCCGGGTCCGGTCGTATCGCCGACGGATTGATATATACCGTATTTTTCGGGAGTATGCACGTCGCTTTTCATTTCTTCAAACGTTCCGGGAAGAATTGAAATTATAACAAAATCTGCGCCTTCAAGCGCGCCGTCAAGTGTTTCAAGAACGCGATACGTCCAATGTGACTTTGCGCCTTCAGCAGAATTGAACTTTTCGCCGATAACGGCATTGTTTTTTGCCGCCGCAAGGTCTATATCATATAAATTTACGGTGCCTGAAATATCCTCCGCCGACACGAGATCACTCATCAGTCCCCATGCCCAGCCGCGCGATCCGCCGCCTATGTATGCAATTTTTATATCTTTCACTTTACCGTTTTCGTATGTCATGCTTCTCCTCCGAAAATTAGTGTTGTTTTTTCATACTGCCGAATTACATCAGCTGACGTATTGTTTTTCCTTTTATCGCTTTGCCGATTTTCATATCACTTTTACACGTAAAAAAGCGTTTCATCGGTTGAGCCATATCAGCCGCTGTTCTGAAAACTTCCTGAACGCATAAAAAAATCCGCATGGTTGTTCTTAAAAAGTATACTATAAATTATTAAAAATGTCTATATAGTAAATCAAAATAGGCGCAAAAAAACTTCCCCGCAATGCGAGGAAGTTTTTGGTTGACTTATTACATTCCGCCGAAGCCCGAATGTTCGATACCTTGAATTAAGTATCTTTGGCAGAACAGGTACATCACAACGAGCGGCGCTATGATGAGAAGTCCCGCGGTGTTCTTAACCGCTATAATGAAGCTGTCAACGCTTCCGCCTGCCTGAGAGCTTATCTCATCAAGCGACGCGGGCATTGTCTGCCAAAATGAATTTGCGGTAAGAAGCGTATGCTCTGAGCTGTTAAGGAACGTGTTGGTATAGAAGATATCCGTCCACTGCCAAGAGAACGACAGGATGAATACCGTGATCAACATAGGAACCGACAGCGGCAGTATTATCTTGATAAACGTCTTAAAAACGCCGTAGCCGTCAACGTATGACGATTCTTCGAGTTCGTCCGGAACGCCGCGATAGAACTGTCTCATGATGAATATGAACAGTCCGTTCTTGAACGCAAGGCCCGTAAGCGACAAGAAGTAAATCGGAACGAACGTGTTGTAAAGTCCCATGTTCCAACCGAGCGCCTCGCAAAGTCCCGTCAGGTCAATGCTTAGCCATTCTATGCCGAAGATAGCGATTTCCGGATACATGAACCTCTGAACAAGAGAGGAGGCGAGTATCGGGTGAGGCACTATCATCGTCAACACTACTATTAAGAACAGAAGGTTGTTTCCTTTGAATTTGAATTTTGCAAATCCGTACCCTATCATAGCGCAGATAAACGTCTGTATAAGCGCGTTTGACAGCGACAAAAGCAACGTGTTCCCGAGTGCCTTCCAATAGTTGTTTTCGGTGATAAGGAACTTCCAAGTATCGGTTGTCGGATACTTCGGAATAAGTTTAACGTCGCTCTGAACGAAGTCTTTCGGGCTCATGAAAGACGATGAGATCTTCGAGAAAAACGGGAAAAGGATGATATAAGAGATACCGAGGAGCAGAACAAAGCGGAATATGGCGATAAGTACCTTGCGGTAGAAATAGCTGTTGAGATATTTCGCTTTCAGGCGTTCTTTGAGAGGAGTCCTGTCAAATTCCACCTTTATTTTGTTTTTGCTCTCTTTCATTACGCGCGGTGCGCTGTTTTGATTATTCATTACCTTCTCCTCCTTTCTCAGTCATTTCTGCGCTGGTAGAACACTACCTTGCGCATTACAAGCGCCACAAGTCCCAGCGTTATGATAACCAGCAGGAAGTACAACCAAGCCGATGCCGCCTGACGGCCGCTTACGTTTGTCGTATCCGCTATGCTGAGAATGTAAGACATTACTTCGTTGCTTTCAGCCGTGAACGAGTCGATGACTGTATATACGGCGTTGGCAAGTATCATCGGGCTTATCATGGGAAGAGTTATCTTCCAGAATATCTCCCAAGACGTTGCGCCCTCCATTTGGCACGATTCGTAAATCGAGGGAGAGATCGACTGCAATGCCGCAAGGAATATAAGCATCTGAACGCCGGAACGGTTTACGATGTCGTAAATGTTTCCGATAAGGTTCGATACCGTTTCGATAAGTTCCGACCCTATGCCTAAGTTTTCAAACAGCATTGAAATGTCCATCAAGTCTACTAGGTTTCCCATACCCGATGATGCGACGGCACCGGTGTCAAGCCCTTCAAGGCTGCTCATGCTTTCAAGCAAGGCATTATCATAGTCTATTTTGGCTATGATACCCGCGCCGACAACTACGGGGATGAAGAATATCGCACGGAACGCCGCCCTACCCACCATTTTCTGGTTTAACAGTATCGCTATGAAAAGCGACAGCATAATGATTGCGATTATTTCAACGATTTGGTTGAAAAAGCCCGTAAACATTTTTTCAAGGAACGTTGCGCCCGTCTTTGTATCTACGATAGCCGAGATGGCGTCTTCATAGTTTGCAAACAGAGGCGATGCAAGTTCAAGTTCATATCCGCCGCCGCGAACGGCAGGGATCTTATGATAAAATGTGAAGCTGTATCCTATCGACTCGAATATGACTCCGACATAAAGGAATACAAGTCCGAGAACGAAAGGCAGAACGAACAGCCAACCCGAACGCGCCTTTTTGGCGTTCAAAGAAGTTGCTTTCTTCGGGAAGAGATTTTTAAGTGAAAAACCCGATTTTTCTTTTGCTTTTGTGTTATCCATCTTATTCCGCCTCCCTTCAATCGACTACCGCATAGTTTTGAGCGGCGATCGTAATATACTTATATTCGCCGGTCTTTACAGTTACGGTGTTCGACGTTGTGTTGATAAACGTTACTTTTCCGTCGTCACCATTGACCTCAATTACGCCCGTCGCTTTTCTCATCTGAGCTTCGAGTTTGTCAAGCGCTTCTTTGTAACGTGCTATCTGGTTTGTGTTGCCATCGGCTTCTGCTGCCGCAAGGTTTGCCACAGCGGCTTTGAACGCCGTGTTTTCGCTTGTCTTCGGCAGGAACGCTGTCGCGTTTTCTATGCTCTTCACTGCCAAGTTGTGAACTTTGACCTGTGATTTTTCAACAAACGATTCCGCCTCTACCGTAAATACGCCGCCTTGACCGTCCTCCACTACAACGTCATAGCTGTTGTAGTTGATATAGAATGTCTTTTCAGCACCTGACGTTGTTGTGTACGTTACGGAAACGACGTTGTTTACGAGTTTTCTCTCGAACGTTGCCGCATATGTTTCAAATTCGCTCTTCGCGGTGTTATATGCGCTCAGTTTTGCAACCTCGGTGTTGATCGCCTGCGTCGGGTCTTTTTGGTCCTTTATCAATTGGTCGACGGCCGCTGTCGCCGCGTCATATTCCGCCTTGGCAGACGCGAGCTTGGCGCTGAGGTCGTTATATGTTCCGTAAAGAACAGCCGCTGTCTGCTCGCTCGCCTTAAACGCCTTGACAAACGTGTGGTCTGTCATAAGCGCGCCTTGAAGATTTCCTATGGCGTCGTTGAGCACATCATAGTATTTTACAACGTCACCGAGCCACATGTCGAAGTTAACGGAGTAATATTCGCTGAGGAGGTTTGAATCTTTGAGTTTTTCGGTGTTTCTGTAAGAGAGCAGGAAGTAAGGCGCCGCGCCGTTTTCAATAGATTTGAGTATCTCATATTTGACGTCGCCCGCCATATTTATCGGAGTTCCGGCATAGTTTACATATCCGTGAAGCACCATTCCAACGAAAGGAACCGCCGCCGTGGATATTGAATATCCGCTGTTGTCGAGCGAAAGGTCTACGATGTCGGTGACATAAGGCAAAACGTATGAGTTTCCGCCCGAAACGAGTATATTCTCGTTGCCCTCTCTTACTTGGCTGAGGAAGTTTTCGGTGTAGAATTTCGCGTCCTCTCTCATTATCGGGTTGTCTTCGTTGAAGTCGGAGTTGAGGTCCGTTCCGATAGTGTAAAGAGAAATTGCGTTTGTATTGTATTTAAGGAACGATTTTGAGAATTTTTTGTAAAGCGTTTCAAACATTGCGGCGGAAATGACGTTCTTCGCGCCGAATCTTGTCATTACCTGATAAACGGGGTCATAGTCACGTTTTGTCGTGTAACGGCCGCTCATCGTTTGCGCCGCATATTTTTTGAGGTTGAAACCGCTTCTTATTTCAAGGAACGAAACGTTTGCAAAGTCGTAATCCGGGAAAATCTGTATGTCGTTTTCCTGAGCGTATTTAACAAGTTTCTTAAACCCGCTGTTACCGCCCGTAACAGATGGCCACTTAGCCTTTGTAATTACGTTTCCGTAATTGCTGAGGATGAATTTAAGGTTTGTTATTTTGTTCTCTTTGAGCGTTTCGCTCATTGTGATGATGTCCTCGAATTTCGTCAGCGGATTTTTGACGTCCACGGGGAAAGTGAGGAACGTTTCTTTTGTTTCAACGTATCCGAACGACTGGATATAAAGCGGAAGCGTGCTGTCTATTTCGCTTGCCGTAAGACGTTTCATCTCGCCGTTAGAGATAAGATAATCTCTGTAAGCGTTAGCCATTCCGACGTATGACGGATAGTAATAATCCTTTACACCGGCGGCGTCAGCCGCAACAGGATCGGAAAGCAGAATATAATCTATGGAATAATTTCCGAGATATTTCGTATCAACGCTTGTCGAAAGACCGTTTGCACTGCCAAGCGAACTGCTTCCGAGGTTTACGGTATCCGACTGCTTTGTAGAGAAGCTCGCATAAGCGTAGCTGTATTCACTGCTACCGCCGCCTGTCACGCCTGCAATATTGCCGAGTCCTGCGAGTATTGTCGAGAACGATTCACCTTCGGAGATCACTGCAAACCAGCCGCGTTTATGTTCGACGATGCTCGTTGTGGCAGGACGTCCGGAACGTTCAACCGTTACGGTTTCATCGTAAAATTCGGTAAGACCAAACACGGGCATACGGTAAACTTCCGCATTTGCGTTCGACGACGAGATGTCATCATACGTATAGTCTGTTCCGTAAACGGTAGAACCCTGCGCTTGTTTGTCCTTTGCTACGCCGTCTTCGTCGTAGTATTCAAGTATCGTTCCGCTTCCGTCGGGAATAAAGATATATCCGCCCGTTCTCTTGATGTTGCCCGTCTGTTTTGTCGTCGTGCAGCCGAAATACGGCAGAAGCGTAATACTTTCAAGTGAATAGTTCGTTTCATTGTATCTTATACTCTTCGCGGGTATAGACGCGCGGAATCTTCCGTCGACTATCGTGTATTCGATAGCCATTCTGAACAGAGCCGGTTCTGCGTCGTCGCCCTCATACATCGTTTCCTCATGGTCTTTTTCGAGCTGGTCGTATGTATAATCGGGGCAATACTTTCTGATAAGAGATTCGATATTTTTAAGCGAACGGTTATCGGCTTGGCTTAGAACGTACATTATCATGTTGTGGTTGTTTGCCAGCGCCGGGTATCTTTCCCACCATGACGTAAGCAAAGGTTCGTTTGCGGGGTCTGTTTGGTCGATAAGTCTGTAATACGTATCGAGCAGGTGGTCAAAGATGAATTTTTCATCCTTTGTCATGTCCGTATAGCGTTTCTGCATTACGGAAAGGATGTTTGCCTCAAAACTCTCTTTTGTTATCTGGCGCGGAATAAGTCGTTTCGATTCTACCGTGCCTATCGCGTATTCTACGCGGACGCCGTTTTTCATAGATTTGAAAACTATTTGGTTTTCAAACATTGCGGCGGATTTAAAACTGTTGAGAGTGTTGGTCGAGCCGGTTTCGACAACCGAATACGAAAGAATTATCTGCGACATAAGCGCTTCCCTTTGCTCTTGCGTCGTTTCGGTGCTTACCGCAACGTCGTAGGGGTTAGAGAAAACATATTCGCCGGTCTTTAAGTATTTGAGTGCGAACTCGCCCGATTTTTTTTCAAAATACATCTCATACTCGCCGTCGGAGTAGAGCTTCTCCATCATGTCGAGTTTTGCCTTTTGAGACGTATATTCGGTCGTGTAATAGTCTTCTATTGCCACGTCGGCCGCTTGCGCCGTCAAAGCAAAGGAGGTGCAGATCATAATTGATGCGATGATCAGCGCGACAAGTTTTTTCATTTTCATTTGTCCTCTCCTCCTTACTTAATTCGGTATGCAATCTCTACCACGACGTCGGTCACAAAGCTGATCATTCTTCTTACAAGGTTGAAGAACAGCATTGCAATGAACATGATAAATACCATGCCGAGTATCGTGCCGAGAGTTGCGAGAATGTTTTTACCCATCGAATATCCGTGCGTCGTCATCGTTCCGAAGAAGACGAGGAGTCCTACCCAGACAAACGCAAGGGTGTTTATAAGTGTGATTATCATTTGCTCGTCGAGCGTTGCAACGTTTGAATAGATCGTTGCGGGTATAATGAGCAATGAAAGCGGCAAAAGTGAATACGACGTTGCAATGAATATATCTTTGAAGTTTCCTTCGCCGTCAAATAACGTCGTGATACACCAGTTAGCCACGCACCAAAGCATAAGCGGAACGATTACCGTTGCCATTTGCATCAGCACGCTGCTGTATTTTGCATTTGGGTTGAAGATATACGCCGTGCCGGAGCCTTGATACGTCATGGCAACTACCGCCAGCGCAACATGGAATATCGCGCCGCGGACAGAGCCGCGCTTTTCGTGTTTAAGATCCCAGAATCCGTCGAACGGATGCAGAATCAGGTGGAAGCCGAAGAGGACTTCCTCCCAGAACGTTCTCTTCTCTACCTTTGCAATTCCCGCCTCGTTCTTTTTCTTTACAAAGCCAAAGAATTTCGCAAGTCCGAAAATGATGACGCCTATGATGATAATTACAAGAATAATGAATTTTTCGATCCAGTTCTTACGCAGTTCTTTGTAGCAATCGGAATAACCCTCGACATCGTTTGCGGATTTATAGTATTTCATAGCCTCTTTATATTGCTGTTGCAAATAGAGGTTATTTCCTATACCAACATATGCCGCGTCGAAGTTGTTGTTTCTCTGCAAAACTTCATTCCAGCTTTTGAATGCACTGTCGTAATCCCTTATATTGTTATATCTTATAGCTTCCGCTATCTTATCGCCGTATTCCTGACGCTTATATACGGTGATCGAAGCGAGCGTCGAGTCGAGAACGTAAAGATCTGTGCCGAAATAATCTATCGCCGTCGGTTTTTTAAGGTTGCCGAGCTGAGAACCAACGTCGCCGAACGCGTAAAGAAGTTGCCCTTCACTGTCGTAGGTGTAGATTCTCGAACGGTTGACGTCGATAGTCGACCAAATTCCGTCCTCACCGAGCGCAACGTCAACAAGCTGCGAAGGTCCGGTGACAGCCGCATTTGCCGAACTTGAAACCGCGGCCGACATAAAGCTGATTTCACCCACCGGCATAAAGAAACCGTTACGCACCATTACGTCGTCGCCTGCGGCGTTAAGACGTTTTACCGTCGCGTAGTTTTCATTGCCGGAGTTGATTGCCGCTTCAAGCGTCGTATCTGTTTTGGACGCCGTCTGAGTCGTACCGAACGTCGTTACATACACGAAATCTTCGTCGTCGATTGCGATATTGTTGAACTCGACAGAGTTGTATGTTTCCGAAACCGTGTTCGGGAATATCATTCTACGAATACGAACGTCAAGCGGTACCTGCGTTTTCTGAACGCCGACAAAACCTTGAAACGTTCCGTCGTCGTTTATTGCAAACACGCCGCTGTACGTCGATTTTGAAACGATATACATTCTTCCCGAGCTGTCAACGGCGATGTTCTTCGGACGGAAGAGCGTATCGTCGCCCATGACGTCTGCCTCGGGAGAGTAGATCGTGTGGTCGAAGTTGCCTTCGAGGTCGAAAACAACGATTCGAGCGTTAAGCGTATCGCAAACATAAATAAACTGACTGTTGGCGAACACGCCTTCGCAAGCGTTGAGCGCGTCCGGCACGCCCTGTTCATTTACGAACTTGCTGATTTCCATTATTACCTGATTATCCGAATCAAGAACAACGACGCGACTGTTGCCCGTATCAGCGATATAAATTTTCATATCTTTTGACACGAACATATCACCCGGAGCTTTGAGCGGAGTGGAAAGGTTCATATCATAGCTCGTTATCGTTCTGTTTGGCGCGTAAGCGGGAGGAGAAAGGAGAATTTCTTTGTCCATCGAATACGTGTATGTCGAATAAGGCGTTGACGCCGCCGAAACCGACATAAATGCCGTCATTATAAGTATAAGGCAGACGGAAAGCGATACGATTTTGATTATTTTTTTCTTCATAATATATATAGCACCTCCCTTTCCGTCAGTCTTTCATACCGGATGTCGCCATCGTTTCAACGACTTGGCTCTGGCTGAATACGAACACCGCGATAGGAACGAGCATCATTACCACAGACGCGGCGCATCCGACGCCTGCCCTTGCGACACCGCCGGAAACTATCTGCTGAACCGCATAGTTGAATGTTTTTAACTGCTCGCTCATGATGTATGTAGACGAGCCCATGTTCCACAAATCTTTGAACGAATACACGATAAGCGTAAGCCAACCGGGTTTAACCATCGGCATCGCTATCGTCCAGTAGGTTCTCAGCTCGCTCGAACCGTCAAGTCTTGCCGATTCAAGCACCGCGTCTGAGATGTTTCCCTCCATGAACTGCTTCATAAGGAACATTCCGAGCGTCGAACCCCACGCGGGGATAATTACCGCGAGATATGTGTCGATCCATCCGAGGCGGCTCATCGTCATGTAGTTAACAATGGAAGCAACGGTCGTATGGAACATAAGTGAAAGTCTTACAAGTCTGAACAGAGCCGTTCTGCCCGGGAATTTGATTTTGGAGATCGTGTATGCGGCAAGCGAACCGCAGACGAGGTTTCCGAAAGTACCCACGACGGAAATAAGCACTGTATTGAATATGTACCGCGAGAACGGCACCCAAGAGTCGGACATGGCGTTGAACATGTCCGCGAAGTTTTGGAACGTCATATGTACGACGTAGAATCTCGGCGGATACTGCCAAAGTTCATCCATGGGTTTAAGTGACTGTATTATAACGTAATACATCGGGATGAACATGAAAAGTCCGAAGATGATGAGGAATATACTTATTCCTATATCTCCTCCTGCCGAACGGCTGAGGACAACTTTATGGTTTCTTGTTCTTAATCTTGCCATATCACTGCCCTACCTTTGAAAGAATTTTATTGACCAGCATGTTCGAGCCGATCATTATAGCGAACAGTATCGTCGCTATCGCCGACGCATAGCCGACCTCAAATCTCTGCCCGCCGTAGTCCTGCAAGTGATGAACTATCGTCCACGCGCAGTAGTTTACGCTCGGGAAACCCGCAAGAGCGGTAACTATATCGCCGAAGCCGAACGACTGGGTAATCGACATTACCGCGCCGAACAGAAGCTGCTGTTTCATGTTCGGCAAGGTTATGTACCAGAACTCTTGCCAACGGTTGCGGATGCCGTCAACGGCGCCCGCCTCATATTGTGCTTTATCAACGGCTTGCAAACCGCCGATGAACGACAGAAACGCTACGCCGAGCGACGTCCAAAGGGCGACCACGATACAAATAGGCATAACGTACGTCGCGTTCTGGAAGAAGAGTATCGGCTGAGTTTCAATGCCGTATCTCATAAGCAACGAGTTTACATAGCCGTACTCGTCGCCGTCAAAGGCGACCTTCCAGATGAGGTACACACCGCCGGAAATCGACGGAGCATAGAAAATAAGCGTTACAACGGCTCTTATCTTCGGGGCAAGCTCGTTTATGAACCACGCCGTCACAAGTGAAAGCAGGTATGAAACGGGGCCCGTTACTACGGCGAAAATAAGCGTGTTCTCAATAGCCTTGAGGAACGTATCGTCGTCGAAGATGAGTCGCATATAGTTTTCAAGCCACACAAAGTGTTCAGGCTGAATGAGGTTGAAAACCGTGAAGCTGTAATAAATCGAAAGAACGACAGGACCTACGGTGAACGTAAAGAATATAAGGAAGAACGGCGCGCACATCAGATATGCAGCGTAGTTGCGTTTCATTTCCTTCCACGTCCACTGCCATCTTGTCATATCTTTGCGGGCAACGGGCTTGCGAGGAGCCGCTGCTTTTGCGTTATCAGACATATTCATTTTTCTCCTTTTTCAGTAATATGTGTTTTGACAAAACGGCTTTTTCAGTCTTTCTTTTCAGCGGGAACGTAGAACTGGTTGTAGTTTGAAAGTTCCTCGCGTTTTCTGTCCATTTCGCTGTTGATTGTGTTTACGTATCTGAGAATCTCCTCCGCCGGGTTTGCGTTGTTGTTGTAAACCTCGGTGAAAGCGAACGTTACATATCTTGAAATAATGTAACTTCCGGGCATTTCATTTACGCAGAAGAGGTTGTTTGTAACTGTTTTGAGCGATTTGAGCTCGGTCGATGACCACGACATGGCGTTGAATGCTTCAACGTTTGCGCTGTTGTATTTTCCGGCAGGGCCGAGGAGCGCTATCAATTCGTTTGCGTATTGGCTCTGTATATCGGTCCTCATCCACCATTCCATGAATTTGAACCCTGCTTCGCCCACGTCCTCACCGCGTCTTGAAACAGCGTCCTCCATAAGTACCATGGCGGTAACTGCCGAATATGTCGAGCGGTTGACGCTGCCGTCGGGTTGTTCGACTCCCGGCACGAGCGTGAAGCCCCAAAGACCTTTAAGCTCCGTTGCGAATATCGTAAACTGGTTGTAGAATGTGATGTAGTCCGCGATAAGTACCGGCATCTCACCCGTACGGAAACGGTTTGCGGAATCGTACGTTATCGGGAATTTATACTGTGTATAGAATTTGCAGAGCTGGTCGAACGCGGCAAGCGAGCTTTCCGTATCGAAGGAAATTGTCGTGCCGTTATTTGTAAAGAGCGATCCGCCGTGCTGATAAAGGAACATATAATATGTTGAAGTGCACGCGGCACTCGTTCCCATACCTACCATGTAGTTTTTCGATTGAAGTTTGGGAAGCATTGATTTAAATTCAGCCCACGTTTCGGGAATCGTAATACCGAGCTGCGCCAGAACGTCTTTACGGTAGAACATTACGTTGAACGACTGCGTCTGCGGTATACCGAACACCGCCTTAGGTCCGTCGGGCGAGCCAAGCGCGACCGTCAGGGGCGTCATTGCGGCGGAGCTGAATCTTGACGTGAGCTCGTCAAGCCCTTCGTAACTGCTCAAATCATGTATCGCGCCGCGCACCGCATAGTCAATGACCTGCGTTTGCGATTCGCCCATCATGACGTCCGGACCGACGTGAGCCAGCGTTGCGGGAAGAAGCGTTCCGGCGGCAACGAGTTTAAGGTTTACGGAAATACCGGGGTATGCTTTGCCGAAGTTTTCATCGATGAGCTCGCGGATTATCTGCGCGTACTCTCTTGAAACCGTCGTCCATACCTGTATCTGTATAACGTCACCGGCATCGGTTTCGGAAGCGAAAGAATACCCGTCGTAGACGAAGCTTCCGACGAACGCTCTGATTTCAAACCATGCGTTCTGGAAGAAGTTTCCGTTTGCTTTCGGGAGCTTTTCACCCGCCGGCTGAATTATGAAATAGTCTATTGTCAGCGACTGCTTCATAATATTGTTGAGCCACGTTCCGAGCGAACCGATGTTTGATTTGAGAGCCGTAAAGTTCTTGGCTATCTGCCCTTCACTGTCTCGGTTCATCTTATAAAGGATCTGCGCGACGTTGAGCAGCGTCGCTGAGTTGGAACTTGATCCGCCGCTTATCTCGACGAACTGATTTGATACTTCCGTCAGTCTGTCGGCGAGCACTTTCATCTCGACGATCTCGTTATGAATACGGTTGTAGAAGCTGTAATCCATATACGGGTCGGGAGCGGTTCCCGTTATCTGCAAAATTTTAATGTATATTTCATTTATTCTGGAAAGGCAATCCTGTACTTCGGCATAAACGGGGCCGAAGTTACCGAGGACAACTTCAAGTGAGAAGGTGTGTTCGCCTTCGGAGAGGTAAAATTCAAATTCGTATGTTCCGTCCGAGAAGGGCGACACCTGCCATTTGGAATTATAAAGGAATTCGAGGTTGTTCGCTTCTTCAAACGGAACTTCTCCGTCAAGGCGCAGGCGTCTCGAAACGAACATACCTGCAACCGCCGTCTGAAGGAAACGGGGATTTATCGTATACATTCCCGCCTGACCTTCCGGCACGGTTATCGTCCACTCAAACCACTGCCCTATCGTTCCCCAGTTTGATGAACCGATTGCGTTCAATATCTGGTACAACGGGTCCTGCGGACTTGTGATGGACGAGGTCGAATCGCTTATTGCATACAGGGTGCTGTCGGAGGTGTGAGTGTAATGCTCCGCTTCAATATATATCTTCGAGCCTTCGGGTGCGGTCGTGTAGCCTTTTGCCTTGCAATCCTCAAGATACTGCTCATAGGAGATCATTCCCTCGTGCTCTCTCACGGTGATGCTGCTTACTGCCATAGGCTCTTTCTGCGCTTCGAGGGTTATCGTGTTTTCGCCCGCCTCAAAGTAGAAATAAAATTCGCCGTTGTAATATCCCGTCGGGTCAACCACGGTGTACGTCGTCCACTTCGGCGTTTCAACTTTCGTGGGACGGATCTGGTTGTGGTTGCCGTCCTCCTCGAAAACGATGTTGCCGTCGGCATCGCGGTCGTATTCGTCAGACCACAGCTTTGTAAGCACAAGATTTCTGACCTGATTGAAAGGAACCTCGCCGTTTATTCTGAGAGTTCTTTCAATATTCGTCGCTTTCGCCTTCAATGGATAATACTCGATGTCAATGGAGTAAAGCCCCGATTCGGGAACGTTGACTTTCCACGTCACCGAGCCGTATTCCGGCGTTATAAGCACGTTCTGCTTGCCGTCAAGGCTGTCGCTTACGCCGAAATTGTATGTAGACGCGCTGCTGTCCTCGCTTGCGGACTGCTTAAATTCGGAATAATTCGCGGCGTTGATAACAATATCTCCGCCCTTATAGAATTTCTTGTCCGAATGTTCATCTACATAATCCGGCCATTTAATATCGCCGAGTATTTCAAGCGTTTCCTTAACATAGTCAGCCGTGGACGATTCGGTTCCTTCCGTAGCGGAAGCCGCCGATACCGCAAACACGGTGACAGATAAGAGCATAAACGCAAGAGTCAAGGCGATAAGTCTTGAAAAGAGTGTTTTTCTCACTTAACTTTCCTCCTTTGAAAATGCTGATTGAAAACCACACGCCCGTCTGCTCACGACAGGCGTGCGGGTAATTTTTATAGGTGAATAATATCACAATATAATATTTAAAGTCAATAATAAAATTTAATTATAATTTTACACATTCAGTTCTTTTTTTACATTCCAACCGCATTTTGTTCGCAAAAAAAGCGCAAAAAACAATCCTTTGCAAAATCTTTCCAAAGCAAAAAGCGCGCCGCTTTTCAGTTGACAATTTCCACATGTCGTTTTTAATGCTTGTTTTTGTTTTTTGCTTTTTAAAAAAATCAAGCTGTTATCTGTATTTTTTTAAATTGTCGTTTTTCTTTCAGTACGTTTCTTCTCACCACGGCACAAAGCCCTGCGTCCTTTAAGCAAAATAAAAATCCGACGTTTTGCGTCGGATTTCTTGCATTTTGTCGATATTGACAAAATTATATTATACTTTTTTGTATATTGACGGAGCAAAACAAAAATTTATAATATTCGTCCGTTTTGCCGCCAAAACATTAGAATTTCACGGCAAGCTAATTTTTAGTCGAAAACACTTTCAAACCGCACAAAAACGAACTTAAAATCAATGTCCGTGCTCCTCAGCCGACGGGCAACATTCGCAGTTTCCGTCGCATGCACCGGGAATTTCCTTGTCAATGCCTTGGCGTTTATAATAGTCGGCAATAGCCGCCTTTACCGCCTCTTCGGCAAGAACGGAGCAATGTATTTTTGCCGGAGGCAAACCGTCGAGCGCCTCAACTACCGCTTTGTTTGTAAGCGTCAGCGCCTCGTCCACCGTGTGTCCTTTTATCATTTCGGTGGCAATGCTCGACGTTGCAATAGCCGAGCCGCAGCCGAACGTTTTGAATTTCACGTCAACTATCACGTTGTTTTCGATTTTCAAAAACATCTTCATTATGTCGCCGCAAACGGCGTTTCCAACCTCGCCCACACCGTCGGCGTCGGGTATTTCCCCCACGTTGCGCGGATGTGTGAAATGATCCATTACCTTTTCACTGTAAAGCATTCTGTTTTCTTCCTTTCGCAATTTTTCAGCCGTTGTAAAGCGGACTCATAAGTCTTAATCTCAAAACAACCTCCGGAAGTTTTTGAAGGATATAATCAATATCCTCGTCGGTCGTTTCGTGCGTTATCGAAATTCTAAGCGACCCGTGCGCTTTTTCATGCGGAAGTCCTATCGCAAGCAAAACGTGCGACGGTTCAAGCGACCTTGACGAGCACGCGGAGCCGGTTGATACGCATATTCCCTCTTCGTTCAGCAAAAGCATCATGCTTTCGCCCTCGATATAGTCGAACGAGAAATTTGCGTTTCCGGCAAGTCTTCCCTCGCGCGGTCCGTTCAGGCGCGAATTCGGAATTGTTTTGAGCACAGTGTCGATGAGTCTGTCCCGTTTCCGGGCTATCTTATAAACTTCGCCGAGCTTATCCGTCGCTATCTCTATTGCCTTTGCAAGCGCACATATATACGGCACGTTCTCCGTGCCGGATCGCTTGCCCGCTTCCTGCCCGCCGCCGTTTATAAGATTCTGTATTCTTATTCCGCGCTTGATATACAGCGCGCCGATCCCCTTCGGAGCGTGGATCTTATGACCGGAGAGCGACAGCATATCGACGCCGAGTTTGTGCACATCTATCGGCACGTTGCCAACCGCTTGCACGGCGTCGGTAAAGAACAAAACACCCTTCTCTTTGCATACGGCGGAGATTTCTTCTATCGGCATTATCGTGCCTATTTCGTTGTTTGCATACATAATTGCGACAAGCGTCGTATCGGGGCGGATTGCGTCCCTCACCTGCTCGGGGTAGACTCTGCCGTCGCCGTCGACGTCGAGATACGTCACCTCAAACCCCTCTTTTTCAAGTTGTTCGCATGTATACAACACCGCGTGATGTTCGACCTTGCTCGTTATAATGTGTTTTCCTTTTTTTACGTTTGCATACGCCGCGCCGCGAATAGCCCAGTTGTCAGCCTCCGTTCCGCACGACGTAAAGTATATCTCCGATCGCATCGCGCCAAGCCTATCGGCTATCGTCGCGCGCGCCTGTTCGATCAGTTCTTTTGCGCGTTGCCCTTTTGTGTGAAGGCTTGACGGATTTCCCCATTCGTCCGTGAGCGCCGGCATCATCGCCTCTATCGCCTCTCTCGACGGCGCCGTTGTCGCCGCGTTGTCGGCATATACAAATCTTTTTTCCATTGTTTTTCCTCCATGTATCACGCACCGAAAAAACAGTCCGCAACACTCCGGTTTCAGTTATTTTTTCCGAAAACGGACGTTTTATCCGCCGTTTACTCCTTGAACTTATGGCTTTCTTCTACAGCGAGCGCGTCGCATCGCTCATTGTATTCATGCCCGTCGTGGCCTTTTATCCATACGAACTCGACGTCGTGTATTTCAAGCAGTGCCAACAGCTTTTCCCACAAGTCAACGTTCAGCGCCGGTTTTTTGTCGGCTTTTTTCCAGCCGTTTTTCTTCCATGAATAAACCCAGCCGAGAGTTATGGCGTCAATTACGTATTTCGAGTCGGACGTAACGGTAACCTTGCACGGTTCTTTAAGCGCAGACAAGCCCTCTATCACAGCCGTCATCTCCATTCGGTTGTTCGTCGTTTCCGCCTCTCCTCCGCTTATCACCTTTTCGCGCCCCGAATAAACGAGAATGCACGCATATCCTCCCGCACCGGGGTTTCCGCTGCACGCGCCGTCTGTATACATTTCAACTTTTTTCATTGCCATTCCTCCGAACGTCGTCAGTTCACTTTATTGTTTCGACAACGCGGATAATATCCGATAGAAAAGCAAAACGGCGGTTGATTTTCAAGTGCTTTGTTTTCCGCGGATATTATATCGCGCTTTTACCTACTTGTCAAGGGGGTAATTATGTTTTTTCAAAAATAATACGGCGTTTTCATATGTTTTGAGATTGTTTTATGCCGAAAACGCCGTTATACAGTTGTGTAAAACACTTTATTTCATGTTTTTCTTAATCGCGTCCCAATACGTCTTTGCCGCCTGCTCTGTTTTGTTCATTCCGAAATCGTAATAGTGCGTGTCTTTTATATCGTCAGGCAGGTATTGTTGAGCGACGTAATGATTTTCATAGTCGTGCGGATATTTATAGTTCTGTCCTTTTTGCTCTGCGTTGTCGCCGTCGAGATGAACGTTTTGAAGTTGCCGCGGCGGTTTTATTCCCTTGCCGGCCTCAACGTCCGCCGCCGCTTTTTCGTATGCGGCGTTGGCTGAATTTGATTTCGGTGCGGTTGCAAGCATTATCGTTGCGTTTGCAAGCGGTATAGCTCCCTCCGGCAAGCCGAGCCGTATAGCCGATTCAACACAGGCGTGTGTTATCGACGCCGCCTGAGGATAAGCAAGGCCGATGTCCTCACTGGCGATCACCTGTATTCGCCTGCACACCGAAAACAGATCTCCGCCGGACAGCAACTTTGCAAGATAGAAAATCGAAGCGTCGGGGTCTGAGCCGCGTATCGACTTTTGATAAGCCGATAAAAGATCGTAATGTCCGTCGCCCGACGCGTCAAATCCGCTCATGCCCATAATATCGGGCAGGAAATTTTTCACCGTTTCAAGCGTGATTATTCCGTCGGAAATTCTTGCGATATTCTCAAATAAATTTATTGCCCGACGGGCGTCGCCCGACGCGGCAAACGCCATAGCTTTCAAGGCTTCGCCGTCGATTTCTGTTTTTTTGCCCGTCTCTTCGTTCAAAAAGTTCGCGGCGCCTATTATGGCGCGGCTTAGGGCGTTGACGGAAAGCGGCTTGAATTCAAACACGGCCGAACGGGAAATAATTGCGGAATAAACGTAAAAATACGGGTTTTCGGTTGTTGAAGCGATAAGCGTAATGCGCCCGTCCTCGATAAACTCCAAAAGTGACTGTTGCTGTTTTTTGTTGAAATACTGAATTTCATCGAGATACAGCAGTATTCCGTCCGTTCCGTAAAACGACCGCGTTTCAGCAACAATATCTTTTATATCCGAAAGCGACGCCGTTGTCGCGTTGAGCTTTCTCAGCGTTTTACCGGCGGAAGAGGCAAGAATATTCGCCGCCGTCGTTTTACCGGTTCCCGACGGACCGTAAAAAATCATATTCGGTATATGACCGTTTGCAATCATCTTTCGGAAAACTCCGTTTTCCCCAAAGAGTTTTTCGTCGCCGTAAACGTTTTCAAAACTCGTGGGACGCATTCTGTCCGCCAGAGGTCTTGTTATCACATTAAACTCCGTTTCTCCCGACGTTGCGGGCATTTTCGTTGTTTTATACTTATGTATTATTTAACACATCCGAGCTGTTCAAACGGACACTCGGAGCACTTTGGCGAGCGAGCGTCGCACACCTCGCGGCCAAACCAGACAAGCCTGTGACAAAAGTCGCTCTGCTCGTCGTCGGGAATTAAATTCTTCAACGCTTTTTCAACTTTAACCGGATCTTTGCTTTGCGCCAAGCCGAGCCTGTTTGAAATGCGAATGCAGTGTGTATCGGTAACGACAGCCGGCTTATGGTATACGTCGCCGAGAATGAGGTTCGCTATCTTTCGTCCGACTCCGGGAAGCGTCAGCAAATCATCCATGTTGTCCGGCACTTCACCACCGAAGTTGTCGATTATGATTTGCGAAAAATCCTTTATATTTTGTGCTTTGACCCTGTATACTCCGCAAGGATAAACAACTTTTTCTATCTCTTCGACAGGAGCCGCCGCCATAGAGTAAACGTCGGGGAATTTTTCAAAAAGATCTTTGCAGACGATATTTACGCGCTTGTCGGTGCATTGAGCCGACAGTCTGCCCATTACGAGCAGTCGCCATGCGTCGCCGTCATATTCGAGCGCACACTCCGCCGACGGATATTTTTCATTCAGTGTTTTAAGAACGAAATCAGCCCGTTCTCTTCTCTGCTTTTCCGTCATTTTTTCACCTCGTTCAACCGCTTTGAAAGCTCAAATACATCTGTATAAAAATCTCTTTTAAGCATATTGCAAACTGTGGAAACGGGCAAGCCCATAACGTTGAAAAAGTCGCCTTCTATACGCTCTACAAACGCCGAGCCTCGTAGCTGCGCCGCGTATGAACCGGCTTTTCCCATCGGTTCTCCCGTGCTTACATATTCGTCTATCTCCTCCTGCGACATCTCAGCAAACTTAACTTTCGTCGCGCAAAAGTCATCAAATATTTGCTCGCCGCAACGCATACAAACGCCGGAGAAGACCGTGTGCCAACTGTCATTCAACATCCCGAGTGTGAGTCTTGCGTGCATATCGCTTTCTGGTTTTCCGATAATAAATCCATCGTAATATACAATCGTATCACATGAAATAATCAATGTGTTATCAATGTTTTCGCCTTTCGATATGAGTTTTTCAGCCACCGCGTTTCCCTTTGCTCGTGCGAGCGCACACACGTATGTTTGAGGTGACGAGAGCGCTTCCTCTTTTTCGTCGGTGTCAGGCACCACCACCTCATACGGCAAACCGAGCATTGTAAGTATTTCTTTTCTTCTCGGCGATGATGAGCCGAGCACAATTTTGTTTATCATTTTTTAAATCCTTCTGAAAGCCCCGCGGGCGACATCACCGCGCACAAATGAGGCTATTATGTTTTTTACTTTTGTTTCATCCTCGTCGGTGAAAATATAATGTTCCGATAATCCCGCGTCGTTTACTGCGCTTCGTTTATCAGCCATCCATACCGGTACACTGTTATATAAGACGTTTCGATGATTTTCCTCGCGGCACAGAATAAATTCAGCGCCCGTTCTGTCGATAAGCGGCGTAAACCTGCCGCCGTCGCAAAAGTGACATTCGGTCGTCGGTGCTTTTAAGCCCATTATATCACGAATGACGCACTTTTCAAGAGTCATAAGCGGTATTCTTCCGTAAACCACGGTCGAAAGTCCGGAGCTCTCAGATATTTTCCCCGCTTTAACGAGTCCGGTTTCAACAGAGATGATGACGTTATTTATCCCGAGTTTTTTCAGCGCCGAAACAGAATGTGAATTACAGCAGTTAAGGCGAAGATCGCCCGTCATTTCAAAGCCGAGCCTTTTCGCCGTAGGTATTTGCCACAATCCCGTTATCAGCGCATATTTACAGCCAAGCTCAGCCGCCTTTTCCGCGCTTGAATAAAAATTTTCAAGTTCATTGTCAAACGCGACGGGCGTAAACGCTATACCGAGATTTTCTGTGCCGATTTTTTTGACGGCAATTTCAAGTTCCGCCGCAGGCACGAAAATACGGTCAAAGAAGTTTTTTGCGTCATACGGAATGCTGTTTGCGTTTGTAAAAACCGCTGTCTTTATCCTTTTTGAAGTTTTTATTTTTTGTATATTAGGTATTTGTTTTCTTGTTTGTTGTTCCCTTTTTTCAACGCTGTTTAAAAGTTCATCGCACAATGCGCGACGAAGAGCGTTTATCGCAGAAACGGGCATAGAGGCTGTGTCGTCAATGTTAAGCGTGATGTCGTCATCGGTTGTTGTGAAGACTGTACCTCCGAGCTTGCCGAGCGACGCTTTAACACGTTCTTCCGACATCGCACGCCCTTCTGCGCGCTCGACTTTTTCTCCTTCTACCGTGCGCACCGTATATGCTCCGCATATCTGCGCGCCGCCCGTGAGTTTTGCGGGACAGCCGCTTTTAAACTCTGCCGTAAGTTTAATCGGTATCTTTTTTTCCGGTATGGCGGCGCCGGTCGACTGCGCGCTTTCGCGCTTGTCGACCTCGGTGCGCACGCCGAGCATATCGCGGTCTTTTTTATTTTCGTAATATCCGCAGGTAAATCCCGAGCGCGAGAACAGGCGTGCAAGTTCTTCTATTTCCTCAGGCTCAGCGTCACGTCGCTCGTCGAGGAGCCGCCTGTAAATTTGCGTTACTCCATAGACGTAGTCACGGTTTTTCATCCTGCCCTCAATTTTAAGCGAGCTAACACCGGTTGTTATTATCTCGCCTATTTTCCCCGCAAGACAAAGATCTTTCAAACTTAACGGATACTTGTTGCCTTTTGTGTTGTACGGTAATCTGCATGGCTGGGCACATTCACCCCTGTTTCCGCTGCGTCCGCCGATCATTGAACTCATCAGGCACTGCCCGGAATGGCATACACAAAGTGCGCCATGAATAAACAATTCCGTTTCAATGGGCGATTTTTCACAGAGGATTCTCAAATTTTCAGCCGTAATTTCCCGCGGCACTACCATTCTTGAAAATCCGAGCGATTTGAATACTTCGGCTGACATTGAATTTTGTCCGCTCATTTGAGTGCTTGCGTGAAGTTCGACTGAGGGATATATTCTTTTATCAGCTTGGCAAGGCCAAGGTCGGCTGTAATGAACGCGTCGGCGCCGAGGTTGTACGCGCGACGAATAAGGTCAACCGCATCATCAAGCTCACGGTCAAAAAGTTGAATGTTTACTGTAAGATAAGTTTTAACCCCCATTAAACGACAGTAATCTATTTCTTTTTCAAGCGCCGCGTCGTCAAAGTTTTCGGCAAAACTTCGCGCCGAAAAACTCTTCGCGCCGAAATACACGGCGTCGGCACCTGCGGCTACTGCCGCATGGAGTGCTTCCGGTGAGCCGGCCGGGCAAAGTAATTCGGGCAATTTCATCTGTTATCCTCGATTATGGCTTTCAACCGTTTGTTTTCATTGAGCAAATCAAGCGCGCATACTATCGCCGCGTCTAGTTTCGTCACTTCTGCGCCCGAAAGCATCGTCGTGCCTATCATCTTTGAAAGTTCGGAAGCGAGTTTCGCCACATATTCGGGCTTGTCCTCCGAGCAAAGCGAAAGTTTTTCTCCCGCTACCGTTATCTCGTGCTTGTATTTCATTTTTTCTCCGTATAATCCCCGCCCGACAAGGCTGTATTTTTGATAAAAACAAATTTCAAGTATCAAATTCTACCGAAAACTATTGAATAAGTTCAAAAAATAATATATAATTAACCAAAGATGTTTTCGGGTTTTATTTATTATAATACAAATCTGCGGACAGCGTAAAGTGTTTTTTCAAAAATAATTACGAAAACTGAAAGGAAACGCAAAAATGCGCGAAATAATACTTTGTAAATATGGTGAAATAACTCTTAAAGGTGCAAACAGAGCATTTTTTGAAAAACTTTTGAGAGATAAAATACAATCGAGAATATCAAAATACGGCAAATTCAATGTTTATTACATGCAAAGCACGGTCTATATAGAGCCTGAGGACGAATTTTGCGACGTTGACGCGGCATACACGGCGGCGAAAAACACATTCGGTGTGGCGGCGGTAACGCGCGCAATAGAGGCTGAAAAGGACATGGGCATGATACTTAAAACCGCATCGACGGATTTTCTGCCGTATCTTGACGGCATAAAAACGTTTAAGGTCGAGGCGAAACGCTCCGACAAGAGTTTTCCGCTTACGTCGCCCGAAATATCGGCGCAAGTCGGCGGCGCGATTCTCGACGCGACCCATGGCAGACTTAAAGTTGACATTCATTCTCCGGATATGTGCGTAAGAGTCGAGGTGCGCGACAGGGCCGCCTATATTTGCGCGGGGCAGGAACGCGCCGTCGGCGGAATGCCGACCGGCAGCAACGGCCGAGGGCTTTTACTTCTTTCGGGCGGTATAGACTCCCCCGTTGCAGGATATATGATGGGTAAGCGCGGCGTGCAGATAGAGGGGCTTCATTTTGAGAGTTTCCCTTACACGAGCGAGCGCGCAAAGCAAAAAGTAATTGAGCTTGCCGAAATCGTCTCCGACTATACCGGGCCGATACACCTGCATATCGTTTCACTTACGAAAATTCAAGAAACACTGCGCGACAGGTGCGAGGAAGATTATTTCACACTGCTTTTGCGCCGCAGTATGATGAGAATAGCCAAGCGCGTAGCCGAAGCATACAAGTGCGAGGCGATAATCACGGGAGAATCGCTTGGGCAGGTAGCAAGCCAAACGATGCAGGCGCTTTGCGTGACGGACGAAATTTCCGACCGTCCCGTTTTCAGGCCGCTCATCGGCATGGATAAAGAAGAGATCATCGAAATTTCGCGTAAGATAGGTACGTTTGAAACGTCCATTCTTCCCTATGAAGATTGCTGCACCGTCTTTACGCCAAGACACCCGAGAACAAAACCCGAACTTTGGAAAGTTGAGCGTGAGGAAAGCAAGGTGGATCTTACGCCGCTTGAAGACGAAGCGTTCGCCGCACTTACGACAGTTACGGCGGGAAGGTAAAAATGTTGACATAATCAACTTTTTATGATAAAATAAAAAAAATAAGCCGTCACGGCGAAAACGGATAAGTTTAAGCAGATGAAACACAAAGGGGGGAAAATGCACATGGCAGACGAAACGCAAAGCAAAAACGCAAGAATAATTCTGTTCACGTCATGCAAGGGCGGAGTGGGCAAATCTACCGTTTGCGCAAACCTCGCCATGTCCGTGGCACTTTCCGGCAAAGACGTGCTTGTCATCGACTGCGATTTCGGCAGCAGATGCCTTGATATTGTCGCGGGATTTTCCGACAGAGCGGTATACGATATTTCCGACGCCGTCGTCGGCCGCGTTCCGCCGGAAAAGGTAGTCGTAAAAGATAACAGATGCGAGCACCTTTCGTTTATCGCGGCGCCTTATTCCGTTGACGCTCAAATGAACCTGTTTCTCTTCAAACGCACTATCGCCGCCTATGCTACGTCAGGCAGATATGATTACATCTTCATCGACACGCCGGGTGGCGCGGGAGATCCCCTGCTCTACGCTTCGGCGGTTGCCGATACGGCATACATAATCACATCTTCCACAAAAGTTTCCGTTCGCGCGGCTGATAAAACTGCGTCATTTCTGTATGACAAAGGTGTGAAACGCCTGAGGCTGATAATAAACAAAGTGACGGGAACGAGCGCAAAAAAAGCAAAGGATGAATTGATTTCGGTAATCGACGGCGCGGCTGTCAAGCTCATAGGCGCGGTGCCTTACGACCCTGAGCTTATAAGAGCCGGCGACGAGGGCAAGTTGACAGACGAGCTTTACTCGACGAACCTAACAAGAGCGTTCGACAACATAGCAAGGAGAACCGAGGGCGAACAGGTGCCGCTGTTCTATAAGATAAGGCGGTTGAAACGGCTGAAATAAACCGCAAAAAGATTTTCACAAGCAATCCGTCAACAGCTTCCAAGGAGGGAAAAATGTATATAGCACTTATCGCAAACGACACAAGAAAAGAACTTATGGTTCAATTCTGCATAGCATACTGCGGCGTTTTGGCAAAGCACAGTATAATTTCCACCAAAATGACAGGCAGACAGATAGAAAAGGCAACCGGGCTTAAAATCGAGCAGATGCTCCCCGGCAGACAGGGCGGAGTTCAACAGATCTCATCCCGAGCGGAATTTAACGAGATCGACGCTGTGATATATCTTCACGATCCGGCAGACTCGTTCGATTCAAACGACAATGCCCTTATCCGCAAATGCGATGCAAACAACATTCCGATAGCTACTAACATTGCCACCGCAGAACTGATAATAACATCGCTCGACCGCGGCGACCTCGATTGGCGTAACCTTGTAAATCCCAATTCCGATTATAACAGAAAATAAAAAAATCACTTCGTTCCCCGAAAACGGGAACGAAGTTTCAATTTCAGGAGCAGATATGAAAAAGATAAAAGGAATACCGTTCAAAGAAGAGGAAGAAAGTGAGCATTTCGCGCAATTTACCGTAACTCACGCCCCCGACAGCAAAATAAAGTTAAAAAGATTTTTACTTATAATTCTTTACGCGGCGTTCGCGGGAGCGTTCATTGTGATTTTCACGGTGCTTACTAAAATGGCGGCGTTGATAGCGCTTTTGCCGTTTTTGATGTGGATATTGTGGTTTTTCACTTGGAAATATACGCAGATCGAATATTGCTACGTCGTGTGCAAAAACGTCTTTTACGTTTATAAAATCAACGGCTACGGCAAGGCGAAAGAAATAATGAAGTTTTCCGTTTCAGCGTGCGAATCCGTAACACCCGCTGACAAAGTTGACACGTCGAGCGCCGACGTCAGCGATTTCCGCTCTTCTCGCGCCTGCCCCGACTCATATGCCGCCGTGTTTACCGGTGACGTCGGGCGCGTGTGCGTACTATTTGACGCGTCCGCAAAGTTGCTTTGTGCCATGAGATATTACGGCGGTGATACGGTTGAAATAAGTAATGTATCAAGATAATAAAAGCAAAAAACCGAAGGTCGTTTTGCCTTCGGTTTTTGTCTTTCGGGTTTAACCCGTTATCTTCTTACTCTGGCGTTTCCTTCCCAAATGCCGAATATCTGCTCTTCATCAGCCGGCAAGCCGAAATCGTCGAGAAGCGTCGCTACAAACGCGCCGCACGCCCATCCGAAATGAACGCATTCCTCGCTGTCCCAGCCTTTAACCTTGCCGTAAAGCATTCCGCCGACAAACGCGTCGCCGCCGCCTATTCTGTCAACAACCTGGATAGGTCTTGGTTCAACCACCGTCCATTTATCGCCGTCAAGGGCGATAGCGCCCCACAGATGCTCGTTTGCAGACACAACCTGACGCAGAGTTGTTGTGAACACTTCAACGTTAGGATAGCGTTTTTTCGCCTCCATTATCATTCCCTTGAAACTTTCTATTTTCGAGCCGATGTCTTTTCCGCCGGCTTCGGGACCTTTGAGCCCGAGCGAAAGTTGGAAGTCCTCTTCGTTTCCTATAAGTATATCGGCGACGGACGCGATTTCTGAGAATATTGCCGAAAGTTCTTCTTCTCTGCCTTTCCAGAAGGATGCGCGGTAGTTTAGGTCAAACGCGATTTTCGTGCCGTATTTCTTTGCGGCTCTCGCAAGTTCAAGGCAAAAGACGCCGGTGTCGTGAGAAAGTGCCGCGACAAGCCCCGACATATGAAGTATCTGCACGCCCTCTTCGCCGAAGATGCGATCGAGGTCAAAGTCTTTAATGTTCAGCGTTCTGCCTACTTCCCCCGCCCTGTCGTTGCAGACGCGAGGCGCGCGCAAACCAAAGCCGCTGTCGGCGATATTGAACTGATGGCGGTATCCCCATGGACCGCCCTGCTCAACCTCTTTGCCCTCGTAGTCGATTCCGCGGCGGCCGAGGTCGTTTTTTATAAACTGAGCAATGGGGCTTCCTTTTACAAACGCGGTAAGGACTTTTGTTTTAAGTCCGAGTCCCGCCGATATGCTTATAACGTTCGTTTCGGCGCTCGTCGCCTGCATACGGAACGTGTCGGAGATATGCACCGGCTGACGATATAAGGGAGTTATTCTTACGCCCATGCTTGACGGAACGACGATCGAATATTTGCAATTTTCTTTAAGTTTCATTTTTAAATTCCCTCCGTTATAAAGAAAAGTTTTCCGTTTGAAATTATATCACACAAAACATATTATATCAATATCATTTTCAAAAAAGTTTCCGCGTAGGCATATTCAAAAAACGCATTTGTACATTTATTTTAACGGTATTTTTTAGGAAAAATCATATCCGCCGCCGCTATTGAAAACAAAACGCCTCGTTCACTTGTCTGTTTTAAAATATGCCTTCTTCAAGCATAAATAAAGCAAAAACATAATTCGTTTGTCTCACCGTTTTATTGACTTGACGGAAAAAAAGATATATAATAAAAGAAAAACGTTTCTCTTGCGCGGATTTTTCCGGCGGAACGAGAAGAAAGTGAGAGAAAATGATATTCGTTTATATTTCTTTGGCAGTGATAGCGGCGGCTTTGATCGTTTGCTTCTCGCTGGTATTTGTCATATTTAAAAAGACGCTGGGCCGTTGCGAAACGTTCCCCGACGTATTCATTGACGGTTCGATGGATCATCTGCACATAAAGCCCGATCACCTTGAAATAATGCGCGAGGGCAGAAGAAAAGTTGACGCACTTCCGAAAGAGGAGATTTACATAACGTCGCACGACGGTCTGAAACTGTACGGACGTCTTGTCGAAGTCAAGGAAGCAAAAGCCACCGTTATTCTATTCCACGGATTTCGCTCCTGCACGGATAACGACTTTTCATCGGTGTTGTGGAAATACACCGACATGGGCATGAACGTTTTAATGATAACTCACCGTGCGCACGGCAAAAGCGAGGGAAAATATATTTCAATGGCGGTAAACGAAAGCCGCGACTGCGTGAAATGGGCGGAATATACGGCAAACCGTTTCGGTAATGATATGCCGATAATTCTTGAAGGAATATCAATGGGCGCAAGCACGGTGCTTATGGCGTGCGATAAGCCCATGCCGAGCAGTGTCAAAGGCATTATCGCGGACTGCGGTTTTACCTCTCCCGAGGAGATCTTTTGCCATGTTGCAAGGCGCAATATGCACTTGCCGGTAAAGTTGCTTATGCCGATTTTCAGACTGTATTTCAAGTTGTTTGCCCACGCGAAAACCACCGAAATCTCAGCTCTCGACACGGTGAAAAACACGAAGATACCTATACTTTTCATTCACGGTGAAGACGACGACTTCGTTCCTTATGCAATGGGGGTAAAACTCAACGAAGCGTGCGCCTCACCCCATAAATTCATATCAGTTCCGGGCGCGGGGCACGGTCAGAGCTATCTCGTCAATCCCGAAAAATGCGATGAGGCACTCAAAGAATTTCTGGCGAAAGTGATATAAATAACAAATAAAAAGCCAAACAAAACATTTTTCCAATTTAAAAAATCACAAAACAAAAAGGCGGCGTGCCGCCTTTTTTCGTTGATAGAAAAAGTTTTCTTTCGTAAATAAACAAAACCCTCAAATAATCAAGCGTCATATTCGTGTTCTCGCTTGCTTATTATTTCGCCTCTCACGTTCTTAACAAGCAAAAAAGCGCCAACGGCGAAGAACACCGCAAATATGGCAAAATTTAAGTATACGAACGATTTATCGTTCGCCAGAACGTCATAAGGGTTTTGCGGATCATATTTGACGTCAAGCTTCATTCCTTCTCTGTAATTCGGCTTATACTCGTCTATTTCAGCCGTATATTCCCTGCCGTTTACCGTGTATTTGATGAAAACTCTCATATTTACGGCTTCGGTCGCAGCATCGTAGTCGCTCGTTATGCTTATGATCTCCGCCGTTGTCGCATCGTAAACGTCAATCTTTTTCATGTTATTAAGCGTATGAATAAGCAAAAATACGCTGATGCCGATAAAAATCAGCGGCAAGACATATGTAAACAATATCTTCATCAATTTCTCTTTCATTTCGATTTACCTCTTTTACTCGCCGATCATCTGCTATTTAAGCAATTCTTTCGGGATTTTTCTGTCTTTAAAATAATACTCTCTGTCGCGCTCGGATATTTCCCTCATCACACGACACGGATTGCCCACCGCCACAACGTTTGCGGGAATATCTTTTGTCACGACGCTGCCGGCGCCTATAACGCTGTTGTCGCCGATGTTCACCCCCGGAAGTATTATCGCTCCGGCGCCGATCCAGCAGTTGCGCCCGATATGAACGGGCATATTGTATTGATAACCGTTTTCACGAAGTTGCGGCAATATCGGATGTGCCGCCGTAGCGACGATGACGTTCGGAGCAAACATCGTGTTGTCACCGACGAAAATGTGCGTGTCGTCAACGAGCGTAAGATTGAAATTCGCATAGACGTTTTTCCCAAAATGAACGTGCTTCCCGCCGAAATTCGAGCGAAGCGGCGGTTCTATATAACACCCATCGCCTATATCTGCGAACATTTCTTTCAACATCTCTTCACGTTTTTCGATCTCCGACGGGCGCGTCGCATTGAATTCATACAAACGGTCAAGGCATTTCAGTTGCTCTTCCATTATCTCACGGTCGTTCGGATAATAAATCTCCCCCGTGTGAAGTTTATCTTTCTCTCTCATTTATTCACCTTTTTTAAGTTTGACATACGGCTTTTTCTGCTGTTTGCACCACGTTTTAAGCACAAAATTCGTCGGCAGGTGTTTTACGGCGAACGCCTGCAAACGCGCGGTTTTGCCGAATATCGACACTTTTTTGCGTTTTTTCATGTCTTTCAGCGCCTTTGACACGATCTGCTCCGCCTTATACATCACGCTGTAATACGTAATAACTTGGTCGTCGTCCACCGCGCGCTTGAAAAACTCAGTCATCGTCCAAAACGGACACACAGCCATAACCGCAATTCCCTTTGGAGCTATTTCTGCCGAAAGTGCCTGTGCAAAACTGAGCACGAACGCCTTTGTTGCGCCGTAAACGTTTATGTAAGGCACGGGCTGAAACGCCGACATTGAACTAATCTCATATATCTCGGCACCCGCGCTCATATACGGCAAAGTTTTATACGTCATGCCAACGAGCGCTATATCGTTTAGTTTTATCATCGAATAATATTCTTCAAGCGGAACGTCCTCGGTGGCGGCAAATTTGCCGAAACCGCTGGCGTTTACAAGCACGCGTACGTCGGGTTTCTCTTTTTCAAGCAGTTTTGCGTATTCTTCAATGCTCTCTTCTTTTGTAAGGTCGAGCGAAATCGGGCGGATTTTCGCGCCGACTGTTTCTTTTAACGCTTCGAGCCTGTCAACTCTTCTGGCTATGACCCATATTTCGTCAAACTCCTGCTGGCGGTCGAGTTGATGAACGAACTCTCTTCCCATGCCCGAAGAAGCACCGGTTATAACAGCTATTTTCATTATATAAATCCCTCCGTTGTTTTTTCAAAAAAAATTTTATCACGCGCATGTCGTTTTGTCAAGGAAAATGATAATATGCAAATCGGGTTTTGATTTTTCCCCCCGCATTTGATCTGCCTAAAACAATGTTTTTTTCCTTTTTTCACATAACAAATCCCGCGTTTTTATCACTTTATTTGCAAAGCGCTATGCGGATAAGTTGATTTTTTAAATATATTCTTTTCGGCATTATAAAAATTCAAAACACAAAAAAGCAAAAATAATAATTCTCAAAGCTAAAAAAACTCGCGCGGCGTCTTGACTTTTTGATATACAGATGATATAATCTCATTACAAATACAGAAATAAGCAAGAAACGGGGGGTGACAAAACATGAATAAGTATACTTTGCGCCCCTGCCTCTCTGTATAGGCACGATATTACGACATTGCAAGGACGCGCAAAAATTAAGCGTCCGTTTTTATTTCGGGAAACAAAAAAGCATCATATAAAATATTGAATTTACCGATTTTTTTCTTAAACATTCCGCTTCCACGAAATAAAATGAATACATAAAACAAAATTTTTTCCGTCGGCGCACGGAAAAAACGTTATACGGAGGAAAAATGAATTACAAAAATAATCAAAAATATTTTGATCAAAAAAACTATCTTTTGTTCATCGGCATAGGCGTTGCGGTAGCCGGCGTTATACTGCTTATCGTAGGATGGTGGTGGATGATAGGCGCGGTGGTAACAATCATAGGCGTAGGCATGGCGGCGGCAAGCCGCGAAAGTCTTGTAAAGGGAGAAGAACTTGACAAAGAAGTTGCACGAGTCGAGCAAACGTTTGCCGACACAGTAATCGAAAAGCATTCTCTCGACAAAGCTACCGCCGACGTTGCCGTCTTTTCGGACTACGTTTTCGACGGCGAAAGCTCTGCGACGATGAAAAAAGGCACCGACGGCAAATTCCGTCCCAAAAAAGCCGCCGCAAGTTGCCTTTTCGTTTCCGGCAAGTTACTTTTTGTCGAAAATCTTACAGTTTCTCTTGTGGAGGACAACGGCGAGACAAAATCCGAGGTTTATAAGCTGAACGACATCGAACACATAACCGTCAGCGACCATGCGCTCGAAGAAAACGGCGGTGTGCTCGTGCGTTATCACACGGCGGATATTGTGACGGCGGAAGGCGAGAAATTCTCTTTGCCAACTCCTCAGAACTCGTCGATCTACGACCGCTTTGAGCAAATCAACAAGGAGATAAAATCCGCAAAAAAAGCCGCGAAAGAAGCTGAAAATCAGTAATCAAGCAGCATTTCGGCAAGCCGATCAAGGCTTGCCGTTTCGTTTTAGTGCCGATTTTTATAACGGACCGCGAACTGTATTTTGTCTTTCGGTTATAATATTATTCTATTTGCGTTTGCTTTTTCAAATAAATTTATGTGATGCGTTTACCTGCCGTTTGTTTATTCAATATCTTAGCACTTGCTTTTAGCCGCAAAATGTAGTATAATTAAAGAACAATATACCTGTAAAATATATAATCGGACAATCTCAATATATTTCACCCGAAAAACCGTATCGTTTTTTAAAACAGACAGACAATTTGATTTAAGCATAACAAAACAGCTGAGAGGAACAAAATGAAAGAAAAACTGAAAAGGATATTTACGCTTTTAACCACGTTTTTGCGCATCGGCGCGTTTACGTTCGGCGGCGGATACGCAATGATACCGCTCGTTCAGCGTGAAGTTGTTGAAAAGCACAAATGGATAAGCGACGACGACGTGCTCGAAGTTATCGCCATAGCGGAATCGACGCCCGGCCCGATAGCAATAAATATGGCTACGTTTGTAGGGTACAGAGTGGCAGGCTTTTTCGGCTCGCTTGCGGCAACGTTCGGCGTGGTGTTCCCTTCGTTTGTAATAATTTATATAATCTCGTTCATTTTACGGCAGTTTCAGGAAAACATCGTCGTAAAATATGCGTTCTCGGGCATTCGCGCCGGAGTTTTGGCGCTGCTTTGCAAATCGCTTTATTCAATGTATAAAAAAGTTAAAAAACACGTCTTTGCGTATATCATAATGGCGGCGGCTTTCGTCGTGTCGGCGTTTATCGATATACACGTTTTATGGATAATAGGCGGCTGTGCGCTTGCGGGACTTGTCTATTCTCTGATAGCTGAAAAAGCGAAAGGAGGAAAAACGAATGTCAACGGC
Organism: Clostridia bacterium; assembly: GCA_017446155.1. Lineage (GTDB taxonomy): Bacteria > Bacillota > Clostridia > Oscillospirales > CAG-272 > CAG-841. Next base: position 39,952 of record JAFSRI010000036.1, read on the forward strand.
TGAGCTTTGTTTGCAGCTCTTTTTGACTTTTCTTAAAATAGGCGCGTTTACGTTTGGCGGCGGATACGCGATGCTTCCGCTTATGGAGCAGGAAGTGCTCGACCACGGGTGGCTGACGCTTGAAGAAATAGTGAATTTCATTGCAGTCAGCGAATCGACCCCCGGTCCGTTCGCAATCAATATGGCAACGTATATAGGCACCGAAACCGCGGGATTTTTAGGCGCGGTCTGCGCGACGCTTGGCGTTGTGACGCCGTCGTTTATAATTATCCTCATTGTCGCGAGGTTCTTTATGAAATTCAAAGACAATTTCGTCGTAAGAGGGCTGATGACCGGGCTTAAACCCGCCGTCATCGGGCTTATAGCGGCGGCGATACTTTCCGTGGGAGCGGGTGTATTCTTCCCTCTCGGCTTTTCTTTCGGAACGTTTATAACGTATCAATTCATAACGTCGTTTATCATATTTATCGGAATGCTTGTGTTGGCGTTCAAAAAACTTCATCCGATATTCGTTGTGCTAATCTCCGCCGCGCTCGGGATCGGCGTGGGATTTTTGGGGAGGCTGCTCTGATGATACTCGGAAAAAAATATTTTTCAGCTCCCGCAACCGTGCTCGCACCGGATCTTATCGGGAAACTGCTGTGCGTCAAAACCGCCGACGGCACGGTAATTAAAAAACGCATAATCGAAACGGAGTGTTACTACGGCGAAGAGGATTCAGCTTGCCACGCGCATAAGGGCAGAACAAAACGCACGGAAACTCTTTATCACTCGGGCGGCGTCGCATACGTTTACCTTTGCTATGGAATGTATGATTTATTAAATTTCGTGACGGGCGATCAAGATCATCCCGAGGCAGTGCTTATACGCGGAGTTGAGGGAATATCCGGTCCGGGAAGGCTGACAAAGGCGCTCGGAATAACGAGAGAACTCAACGGCAAAGAGCTTTGCAAAGAAAACGGGCTGTGGGTAGAGGACGACGGCGTAAAGCTGCCGTTTTCATCTTCCGAGAGAATCGGGATAGGCTATGCGGACGAGATTGACAGGAAAAAGCCATGGCGGTTTTTTGTGACAGATAATTTTTCTGCCTTTTTATAAAAGAAGTGAGAAAATCCGCCCGCTTAAACGACAAACATACAAAAATGTAAATCATCGGAGGATTACATTATGAAAAAAGCAGTTTTACTTATGACAGCGGTCATTCTTGTTATTCCTTTATGTCTTACCGCTTGTGCAAAAGTGAATTACTTGGAAACCGAATCTCAAACAAACACTCAAACAACTACGACAACCGATTTTCCCGAGACGGAAGAATATCGGGAAACGACATCTGACGCAAACGGCGACCATCCATCGATGCCCGAAGTTTCGGTTAAAATAGACGGCGAGGCATACGAGCCGTATCACGAGATGTCATGCGCTGAAATAGGCGGGGCTATTCATGACGGATACGACATTTTCAGCTCTAACTATCTGCCAAGCCGCGATAAAGTCGAGTACGTTCATTTCTGCGCGGACAGCACGCTGGAAATAACGGCGAACGGCGTCGAGCCGCAAAGGATAGAGGTGTTCGACGGTGAGACGAAAACAAATCTCACCGACATGATCGGCAAATTCTCCCTTTCTGATCTCGGCGAAAATCTTTATCGGTTTCAAATGTATTCGAGTTTATATATCAGCGGAAACTATGTCATAAAATTCCACGCGACGACGCACGGCACGGGAGAATTTGCAAACGAATATCACACAGAGGTGTATTTCGTATATATCACAACCGTGTCCGACGAGCCGGAGCCGTATTTACCGCCCATCGACACGAGCGGATTCGTTTGCTATAAGCCCGTGATATATCTTTACCCGACGTCCGAAACGAATATCACCGTAAAATACGTCGATGCCGACAGGCTTATCACTACGTATCCAAAATACAACGGCGAATGGAATATGCACGTTTTGCCCGACGGCACGATGACGGATGAAAACGGAAGAAGCTACTATGCGCTGTATTTTGATGAGGTATCGGGATACAACTGCACGTTTGAGCGAGGCTTTTACGTCGAGGGTGAAAACGCGATAGACTTTCTTGAAGAAAAGCTGGCGCTCCTCGGCTTTACCGAGCGCGAAAGCAACGAGTTTATCATGTTCTGGCTTCCCGTTCTTGAAGCGAACAAGCACAGCCTTGTGTATTTTGAGCAAACGGACGAAAGAAACGCCGAATGCCCGCTTGAATTTTCCACCAACCCCGACAGCATTCTTCGCGTTATAATTCATATAAAGGCCGTTGACGGCTACACGGAAATCGAAGAGCAAACGCTGAACCGTTTCGACAGAAGCGGATTTACCGTCGTCGAATGGGGCGGAACAAAATATTAAAACGCAAATAGCAACAAAAAATCGGCGGGAGGAATTTTGTCCTCCCGCCGTGTTTTTTATTCTTGTTTTTTCTTTTTTAATGCAAATACGCAAAGAACTGTTGTAGCCGCAATTATCGCGCCGGCAACACCCGCTGAACTTTTGCACCCGCCCGACGGTTTTGACGGCTTCGTTTCAGCCAGCACAGACGATGTTTCAGCGTTATCTTCCTTTGTGATCGCCTCGGTTTGAATTACGCTTTCGGTCGTTTGAGCCGTCGTTGATACCGTTGTCTGCGTCGTCGTTTCTATCGTCGTCGTTTCCGTCGTAGTTTCCGTCGTCACCTGCGGAACATACGTTTCACCGACAAATAATTTATACAAATCGGCGGTTCGTCTTACCATAAAATCTTTCAGATGGCCAATCGCCGTATTTGCCGAGCCGTTCTCGTCAAGGTACACCTCAAATTGCGAAAAGTCTTGGTGACGTTTATATCCCCAAACTATCTTGTCCGCCTCGGCGCTCGCATGCAGTTTCTTTGCAAGTGCGTCAACGTATCCGCCGTCGGCGGTCATATTCGTTACGTGCTGTGCCACCGCCATGCAATATTCGGCGAGCTTCTCTTTGCACTCGTCGTGTTCCATCAGGTGTTTTCCGAAAAATCTCGAAAAATCCGTTCGCTTTGTTCCCGCCGCCCAAAGCTCCGCGGTATCGGTGGCATACGTCATTCTGTTCAGGTTGCCGTATGAGTGGTCACAATCCCAAAGCGGCCCGCCGAATATCTTTGATGTTTCGCCGTCTGTGTCTTTATCTTTATAAAAGAACGTACTGCCTATATAAGCGTCCCAGTTCTTTGTCATTTCAAAAGTCATGTAAACTTTAAGCAGTGAATCCACGTCGGCATATTCGGAAAAATGCTTTCCGAGCGAATTTTTGCCGTTCGGCGAATAGATTGCCTCCTCCATTTCGGAAAACAGTTTAGCTATATATAAAACCTGTTCCCTGCTCGCGTATTCGGGGGATTTGAGAACGTACGTATTGCCGTTTTCCGTAGTGAACCGGCTTTTCTCGCGGTAGCCGTAGAGGTTATCGAGTTCGATCAAATATCCGCCTGTAATATCATCCGGATTTTTTACATTTCTTACATACGATATTTCCGCAAGATTACCGCCAAAGCCTTTCTCGGTTGCCGTGGGATATGCGTCGAGGTCAGCCTTGTTGTTTACCTTCTCGGTCAGCTCCTCCAAGTCCTCGATTTCCACCCTGTTGCTTCCTATCTGCGTTTTTTCGATAAGCTGATAAAGCCCCGTATATTCACCGTCGATATACAAGTTTACGAATACCGACTTTGGCGTGAACGAAAGCCCCAAGTTGTCGGCTATATCATATGAAACCGCATTTCGCATAAACGACGGATCGACGTAGTTTGCAAGCAACAGCCACGTTTTGGCTTTGCCCATGCCGAAAAGGTCCGTCTTTATGCCGAGCTTTATCTGATACGGCTTTTTGGCATAACCCGACGTCGCGTTGCCGCGTTTTTTTATCTCGGAATTTGTTTCCGCCGCAGCGTCGCTGTAAACGCATCTGCCTTTTTCATCACATATCTCGACCTCGGCAAACTCGTCGCGATAGTTTTTGTCATTGTTGACTCTTTCTATTCCCGCCGACGTTTCGATATAAACCGTGGGCAACGCCGACAAAAGATATACTTTATATCTCTTACCGTCGCTTCCGTTGTAAAAACTCACGTCGTAATATTCGTTGCCGTTCGAGTCTTTCGCTTTCGCCGACGAAATGTCTATTTTTTCTCCGCTTTTCATCGGCGTCCTGCTGCCGTTGCGAAGAGAATACGCCGAAGCGTCCACGTCGAACCCCACAGCCGTAACGTCCGTTCCGGAAGGCAGATAAAACACGTCCGCCCTCGCGCTTATTTCCGTCGCCGCGGCGTTGACGTTCGCTATCGGCGCAAACGCGCATATGAGCGTTACGGCGGCGATCAGACACGCCGCGGTTTTTATAAAGGCGTCGCGTCTGTTTTTCAAAAAATCATACGTCATTGTCAGCATCTTTTACTCCTCATTATTCAGATTAACATTTCTTTCAGCGTTTTCTCCGCGTTGTAACCGAACGTCACAATCAGACTTCCGTCGCTGAGCTTTTTTGAATATCCTCCGATAAAGCAAAAAATATCCGAGCCCTCTTCTTCCGAGTATTCTCCATCCGGACAATTTTCGGTTTTGCACCGTATTTCATTGCCTTCAATATTTAATTGTTCGATTCGACGGCGTCCGCAGCCCGCATAATCGTATTCAACGTATAAATTACATAAATCATGTTTCGATATCCCGCGTTTCGGGCATATACGCTTTTCAAGCTGTTTTACGTTGGGAACACGATCGTCAAATAAACTAAGCGTTCTGTTATTATGATCCTTGTTCAATCTGAATTTGATGAATCCGCTCTTTATGCTTCTGTGCATAAACCATTGATCATATAAAAATTTTTCTTCAAACTCGATTTTTATATCAATTATTTCATCTTGATAAATGTTTATTCCCTCGCAATTTTCAAAATCCAAACAAATATTGTTGATTATATCTTTGGATAAATCATTCAACTCAATATAATTGTTTTTTCCGTCGCTTGTCCCGTATTTATCGTTTTCGTTGAAATTCAATACCAAGCAATCGTTTTCCTCGTTCGTCACAATATCACCGAATATTGTTTCACTCCAATTATCTTCGTTAAAAAGCATAATATACGAAATGCCGCCTTCATTGACGCATCTGTTTTTGATATACGCCTCTGTATCATTCAAATATTCTTTCTCGTTTTTCAAAAAAACGTCAATGCCCTTATAATCGTGTTTTTCCTCTTTGACGCTGAGTCTGATCGTTCCGCTGTTTGCTACGCGGCATATTTCGCCATTATACCATATCATTCTGTCATAAAAGTTAATGTCTATATATGATATTTCTTTTTCACAAAACGTCAGATAATCGCCGTTGTCAAAGAACAGTCTGAGCTTTTTTACCTGACCGTCTCCGAAATCAGCCTTGGGTAAATAATATGTGTTTTTTTGTTTCATAAATAAAGTCCTCCTTTTTTCGCACTCTTTTTGTAAATGTTATTAAGTGAACTTAGTGTTTTTTGATCATA
>JAFSRI010000037.1 GCA_017446155.1 Clostridia bacterium
AGACTTTGTTATTCGGTTTAACTTGTAAATAAAGTACGTTTAGCATTTATGCCGTGCGGAATATTTTCGCCAAAACATAAAACGGCGGTGATTCCGCCGTTTTATGTTTTATATAAAGTTAGCAAGTCTGTTTCTGAATTTCACCGCAACGGGATTTTTAAGATGAGATGAAAGGTCTATCTCGCTTACTACAATCTTCCCTTTGCCATATGATTTTTCGGCGCAGGCGAATGCTTCAAACAGCGGTTTACCCCATGCGCTGCCGGACAAACTGTTGCCGCTGAGCAAAATAGGCGTCATATCTAAGCAGACAAACGTTCTGTAAATTATCGGCGTTATCATGTCAGCCTCATCACCGAACCAAAAACGAAAATCCTTTGCCTCAAACCCTTCAACAAGCGTGTGCCCCGTCTTGCGCGAAACAAAATGAAGCGGTCTCATTCCGCAGTTTTTCACCTTGACGATACTGCCCGCTATTTCATATTCGCCGGCTTTCAGTCCCTCAACGATAAGTGTGCCGCCGTTTTTCACAAACTCGTCAAGCTCTGCTTTTCTGTCGAGGTATTCTTCCCCGCTGACAAATACGGCAGAACCGTCATTTATTTTCTCTCGTTCAAATACCTCTATCTGCTCGTCGTTGAAGTGAATCACTCGCCGGTCGCTGTCAAGCAATATTGCGCGGACGACGATTTTTTTTCTTTCTTTAACTTCGGGCGCTCCAAAAGCGATTTTTCCCTGCAAAAATGACGAGTTCTCTCCGAACACCGCCGGATATTCACCGAAATAAATTACGTTTCCGTCGGCGTCGGCAACCTCAAAGCGCAACATATGCCCTCTTGATATTTCGTGAGTATCATTGCATATCCACGCCTCAATTTCCGCCTTCTCGCCTGCAAAAACCGTCTTTCTGTCGGTGCGAAGGCCGACCATAAGCGGGGTCAGTGCATCGCGATATGCAAAGAACGCCGCTTTCGGCTCTCTTTCGCAGTCAACTATCGTCTTCATCCAGCCGGACGGGAAAGCGTCAATAAACAAGTGAATGGCAAACGTCACCATGTCCGCATTTCGCCTGAAAGCCTCCGTCTGCAATTTCGTGCCTACCACTTGATGCTCGCGGCTCGCATCGACCCATTTTTCAAGCGTATCCTGCCTGTCATAGAAGAAATAAAACATATTCCCGCTTTGAGCGTCCGGTATTTGCGATGGCGTCCAGCGTTTTTCCTCATCCTCGTTCTGCGGAAGCCATTCCTTCGGGTATCTGCGCCGCATAAGCTCTACTCCGTCAAGCCCTTCCGCGCCGTATTCACCGCACCCGCAATACCAGTCCTTCGGTGTATCGAGCCAATATCCGCGGTAAACACGCCCCATGTCAATTCCGTGACCGTTATACCACATTGTATATGTGTGATAATCCGGCAAGTCCGTGGACGGCGGGTCATAGTCGCCGTCGATGTGTTTTATCACCCTGTCGGGATTGAGCAGTCTTACGGCACTGTCGCACGCTTCAAAAAGCCGTTCCGTTTCCTCCCGCACAAAATGTCTGTGCGGTTTTCCGTTTGCATTCGGAAACGGTTCGTTTATATATGTAGACAACACCGTGCATGCATACGGACGAATAAGTCTTTCCATCTCCTCCGCTTGTCTTATTACCTCAGCGAATTTTGTACGTCTGATATTTGTAAAAAGCGGCAGATCTGTCTGTATCATAAGCCCTATCCTGTCGCAAAGCTCGTATATCTCGCGTTGAACGGGCCGCTGAGTTATACGAAGGAAATTCATATTGCACGCTTTTGCCATCAGCATATCGTAAAGCAGCGCGTCACCGTCGCCGCAGATAACGTCCTGCTGTTCATAGCCCATTGTATTAGCCCCGCGCAAACGAATACTTTTGCCGTTGAGGAAAAACATACCCTTTTTGCCGTTTTCCTCGCCCATATGAAATTCTCTCATACCGAACGTTCTTTCAGCCACGTCGACAGTTTTGCCGTCACAGATAAGCTTTATGCCGACGGAATAAAGATACGGAGAGTCAAGCTGCCAAAGGCGCATATTTTCTCTTTTGAATTTTATCCTTATAAGGTTTGCACCCTGATAAAAACCGAGCTTGCGTTCCTCTTTTCCGGTGTGAATATTGTCTGCATCGATCACCCGCCCGTCGTCTACCTCACGATACGTTATCGGCGTATATTCATATCCGTCTATCAAATTTTCATCAAAGTTATTTCCGAAAACGTCAAAAACGAGCTTTACGTCGTCGCAAGGGAGCACGTCAGTATTGAATATTTCGCACCATACTTCAAACTCATCTTCAAGCGGCATGGGGCGCACGAAGATATCCGATATAAACAAACGACCGCGCGTTTCAAGATATACGCCTTGGTATATTCCCATTCCCGGCGGACAGTGGTGCCAACCGATATGCGGATCGTCATATCCCGGACCCGTAGCCGCATACATTTTATTGCCTTCCAGTCTTAAATCTCCGTATTCAGGGGCATTGTTGCCGCCATACGGAAAGTCGTTTTTACATACGACAAGCAACGTGTTTTTGCCTTTTTTAAGCGCTGTTGTCACGTCAAACTCAAAAGGAGCGAAAAATCCCTCGTGAGAGCCGACATAATTTCCGTTTACAAATACATCGGCTATATAGTCAACACCGTCAAAATGCAAATACGCGGCTTTACCGTCCTCTGTCCCGCCGTAGTCAAATTCGACTCTGTAATACGTTTCTTTTCTTCCGAGCGGCCCTGCGTAATGTGGTATTTTTACCTCGCGCCAATCGCCGTCACCTGCAAGCACGCCGGGCAGGTTTCCTTCGTCATCTTTTGTTGCCTCTCTGAAAAGAAACGCGGTAAAATCAATTCTGTTTCTTAAACTCACCCCGCGCCTGTTGTTTTTCATATACGGCGCGTAAAACATTTTAAGCCGTTCTATCTCTTTGTCAAGCTCGGCTTTTGTGCTCATTTTCTTTGGAACTGCAAGATGTTCCCCGCCGTCTTTCAGTTTGAATCTTACCCCGTTGTCGTCCTGAGGCAAATGCGGGAAGAGTTTTTCTCTCGTAAATTTTATTTCATTTGACGCAATAGCTCCGAAGTGGTCAGCCATGAGTTTTCCCTCTCGTCATCATGTTGTGTTTTTCTGCCCATATTATAACAGATTGAAAGATTAAAAGCAAGTTATACGCGCAATATATTTTCGGCTATTATACGTTGTTAAAACCAAACAAATTCAATATCGTTTGCCGTCGATAATTATCACGGCAAGAGCGTAATCAGGAAAAGCAACACATCGGCAAATTTTTAAGTATTTTGCCACGACCATTCGAAAACAATGCGTCGTCAATTATAAGACGATGTTTTTTCGTGTTTGAATATTTAAAAATCATTTTCCCGTCACCCGCTTTTTGACGAATTCTCTATTGTAAAATATTTTTGTTTATGATAAAATAATTTTGATAGATAAAATAGTCATAGCAGTTTATTTTTCCAATAAACGGAAAGGAAAATAATGAGAAAATACCGTCTGAGGATAGGACTTGACGTTGATGACGTCATTTACGAATGTAATTCATATGCGCTTAATTTGCTTAAAGAAAAATACGGAAATATCCCCGAGCTTGACATAAACGGAATTCGCTCATGGGGGTTGCAAGGTAATATTTCAGACGAGCGAATAGCGCTCTTCTCTTCACCGGAATTTGTGAGAACACAGCCGCTGTTCGATGGAGCGAGGAAGTTTGTTCGAGAACTGTGCAAAATAGCCGACGTGTTTTTCGTCACCGCCGTCCCGCCCCAGTGCATGAGCGCGCGCGCGGAACGACTCGCCGAGGATTTTCCTGAAGTACCTGCGGGCAATATCATCATCGGCACACGTAAAGATATTGTAAATCTTGACATTCTCCTCGATGACGCCGCTCACAATATTTCATCTTCTCAGGCGTCGTATCCAGTGCTTATGCGCCGCCCGTGGAACGCAGATTTGTCAGGTCTGTTTTCCGTCAACTCCTATGCGGATTTTATCCACCTTGCAAGAATTATCGGCAATTCTTTCGTTGAAAAACGTCCCGACCTTTCCCACGGCGGAGTTTTGTGCCTTATCGGGCCTTCCGGCACGGGAAAAACCGAAATAGCTTCCGCGCTTACAAAAGATAAAAGATTTGTAAAGCCACTTACAACCACTACCCGTCCGAAAGAGTCAAACGAGCCGGGGGACGCATACAGGTTTGTTTCGGAAGAAGAGTTTTTGAGCGAAAAAGAAGCGGGAGAATTTATTGAAACCACGGTTTACAGCACATATCATTACGGAACGTCGGAAAAACAGATAAAACCGATAGTAGAAAGCGGCAAAGTCGCCGTAATACCTATCGACATATGCGGCGCACTCACATTTAAGAACATATACCGTTCACGCGCCGTGCTTGTGTTCACCGACAGGAATAAAAAAGCAATACTTACCGACATTATAAAGCGTCGCACATCAGACGAAGACAAGGTGCGTCGAATGATGTCGCTCGATTTGGAACTCAGAAACATAGAACTTTGTGATTTCGCAGTGAAATATGACGACGGCATTGACCGCTGCGTAAACATGATATACAGAAAACTGCAATTTAAAGGAGGGTCTCGCCGTGTTTGAAGCCGTAATTGACGGTATTAAAAAATATGATACGATAATTATCCACCGCCATACAAACCCGGACGGCGACGCTCTCGGCAGTCAAATAGGGCTAAAAGCGTTGATTTGTGACAATTTTCCGGGCAAAAAAGTGTTCGTAGTAGGAGATATGACAAAGCGCTATGAGTTCATGGCGGAAAACGGCATGGACGAAATATCGGATGAAACATATAAATGCGCCATGGCGATAATTCTTGACAGCGCCACAAAAGCGCTTGTGTGTGACAAACGCTTTGAATCCGCTGCGCTTACCGCGCGAATTGATCACCACATATATTGCGAAACATTTACCGATATTGAGGTTGTCGACACGTCGTATGAAAGCTGCTGCGGAATGATAGCAGAATTTGCCCGCGAGCAGTCGCTGAAACTCTCCGAACGCTCAGCCACCGCTGTTTTTACCGGTATGGTAACGGACTCCGGCAGATTCCGCTATGATTCAACGAGCGCGCGCACTTTTGCGCTCGCATCGTTTTTGATGCAAGAAAAAATCAATACGACGGAACTTTATCGAAATCTATATTCAGACGAGCTTTCGGCTGTTAAAACGCGTGCAACGTTCTTACAAAAAATAACGGTGTACAAAGAAAGCCCGGTGGCATACATCTACAACACGGCGGAAGAAGTAAAAGCGCTCGGCATGGACACGTTTTCTGTTTCTCGCGGAATGGTAAATACAATGTCCGATATAAAAGGAATCGACATTTGGGTAAATTTCACCGAGGACGGCGACAAAGTGCTGTGCGAGTTGCGTTCAAGCAAATATAATATAAATCCCATAGCCGTAAAATACGGCGGCGGAGGACACATGAAGGCAAGCGGTGCCGACGTTGCCGACCGAGAGCAAGCCATGCAAATGCTTGAAGATCTTAAAAAACTGACGGAGGTTGAACAGTGAACGAAAACGTAAAACGTCAGATATTTGACGAAATAAAAAATGCGGAAACGGTGATAATCTCTCGCCACAAACGCCCCGACGGGGACGCTGTCGGCTCAACTATGGGACTAAAAAAAATAATCTCCCTCACCTACCCTGAAAAAAGAGTTTTCCTCGATAACGAAGACTATTCGGAGTATGTTTCATTCCTCGGCGATGAGGGCGAGCACCCGACGGATGAAGATTACAAAAACGCCGCTGTCATTATAATTGACACCGGCAACACCGACAGAATATCAAACGCAAGATTTGCAAACGGTAAAACGCTGATCAAAATCGATCATCACATCGACGATAAGCCCTACGGCGATATTTCGTGGGTCGAAGATGAACGTTCCTCCGCGTGCGAGATGATAGTCGATTTCTATATGACGTTTGCAAACGAGCTAAAAATCGACAAATCTGCCGCCGAATGTCTTTATACGGGAATGGTGACCGACTCCGGTAGATTCAAATATCGCGGAACAAGCGCGGAAACACTGCGCTGCGCCGCCGTTTTGCTTGAACAAGACATAGACACCGAAACGATTTTCGCGCATCTTTACATGGATGAAATGGAAATACTTAAATTCCACGCTTATCTTACGCGCAAAATCAAACTCACCCCAAACGGCGTCGCATGGCTTTACGTCAACCGCGCCATGAGAAAGAAGTTCAAGCTCTCACAAGAGGAAGCAAGCAACGTTGTTTCAGTTATGGACTCGATAAAAGGAAGCCTTATTTGGCTTGCGTTTATCGACAACGACGACGGCACGATAAGAGTGCGGCTCCGTTCAAGATTCGTCGAGGTACAACCGCTTGCCACGCGTTATCACGGCGGCGGACACGCCTGCGCCAGCGGAGCTACCGTTTACAGCAAAAAAGAAAAAGCTGCTCTTCTTTGTGACGCAGATGAAATACTGAAAAAATTTAAAGCCGAAAACACAGGCTGGATTTGACACTTGGAGAAAATAAAAATGAAAATTCTTATCACAAACGACGACGGAATAAATGCGGAAGGAATAAGATTACTTGTCGAATGGAGCACTAAATTGGGAGAGATCACCGTTGTCGCCCCCAAAACCGAGCAAAGCGCCAAAGGGCAAAGCATCATTCTCGGTCGCCCGTTTGAAATAAAAGAAAGCGACGTTTTCGACTACCTCGGAATAAAATCTCTTTCGGTCGATTCTACCCCCGCCGACTGCGTTCGCGTGGCAGTTGATAAATTCGGCAAGTTCGATATGTGCTTTACCGGCATCAACCGCGGGCTTAACCTCGGTTGTGACGTCGCCTATTCAGGCACTTGCGGCGCGGCGTTTGAAGCAAATTACGCATATATTCCCTCCGTCGCGTTTTCCTCCGGAAATGATTTTGTGCCCGAAGCGGCGGAGCATCTTGACGAAGCGTGGGATTTTATATCATCGCGCGGATTGCTGAACTATCAAGGAATGCTCAACGTCAACATTCCGCCAAAACCGCACGGCATTCGTCTGACAAAACAAGGCGGCATTTTCTACCGTGACAATTTCGTTCCATGCGGAAATGACACGTTCATTGCTAAAACGTTTAACGCATATAATCCGGGCGAAAAGCCGGATGAAAACATCGACACCGACGCCGTGTTTTGCGGATTGATTTCGGTTTCTCCTCTTTCCATTTGCAGAACGGACATTGATGCGATAAATAAGTTCGGAGAAAAGAAGTAATCGGATAATATTGAGCCGACGCTTGAAGCGCCGGCTTTTTTGCGTTAAGCCATGAGGTAAACACTTAATAATTGCTTTTATTGAATGATTTTCGGCTGTAAGATGTATTTAAATCGTACATATTTGTCTTTTTTTATAAAAAATCACCTGCCGTGCGGCAGGTGATTTTCGTGTATTAAGCTAAATTACGCCTCAGCTTTTACAATGTTTGTAACAAGCGCGCCTGCGTCAAACTCGATAGTCGAAACGCCTTTGCTTACATAGTTCTTAACAGTACCCGTTACGGTAATCGTGTCGCCAACCGCAAGGCCGGAAATGTCAACGCCCTCAGCACCCTTAGCGCGGAAGCACTGGATCGGATAATCGGTGAGATCGTCAACAACGATAGTAACGGTGATGTTACCATACTGCTCGCTGTAAGCGGTGTTTACAGTCGTGATAACGCCTGTAAGAGTTACATTTTCCATCGTAGCGCCCGCTTCAAGACGATATGCGGCTTTAACGATCTTTTCGGGAGCGATAATCTCGCCCTGACCGACATATGCACAGCCTGTGTCGAACTCAAACGTGTCGTTGTATCTCTTAAGTTTTCCTTCAACCGTGATCTTGTCACCGACTTTGAGTTCTTCAGCGCCCTCGCCCTTCATGCGGAAACACTGTACGGGTTTCTCGGTAAGACCTTCAACAACGATCGTAACGGTAATGTTGCCATACTGCTCGCTGTAAGGAGTGTCGATCTTTACGATCTCGCCGTAGAGACGGTATGTACCTTCAAGCGACTGACCTTTTTCAAGTGTGTAAAGGCTGTTTACGATGTCCTCATAGGAAGGATCGCCGACAACGATCGCTACCTGGAATTCTTTCGTTTCCGTAGCGTCGCCACAAGTTGCAACAACTTTAACAACCGCGTTTACCGTTCCCTCTGTGGGAGTGAGAATGAGTTTGTCGTCTTCGATTTTAGCGCTTGTGCCGTCAGCTTCAACGCTCCAAGCAAATACAACGTCGTCATATTCAGCGCCCGTTGCGGGAAGTGTGATCGTCGTTTCTTCCGTTACGTTTGCGGGAAGAGTGAGTCCTTTAAGTTCTGTTGTGAGCTTGTCTGCTGCGGTAACTTCCGTAGAAGTAACAGTGATGCCGCCCTTGCAGGGATACATCTGAGGCTCGTTGTACCATGTTATCGGGCCTTCAACGTTGACAGTATAGCCAACGCCGAGTTTTTCATATTCGGAGATGAGATCGTCAAGGGTGAGCTGGTTTGATGTGGAAAGATAAAGTTTGAGATCTTTGCCGTCTTTTGTAACTGTTACGTAAACGGAGCCCGCGCCTTTTTCTTTATATGTATCGGCGTTGTTTGTGTTCCAGTCAATGCTCTTTATCTTAAAGCCTGTGAGAGTGCCAACCATGCCCTGATACTGGTCGAGAGCGGCGGCAAGACTTGCGCTCTTTGTTACGAGGTCGTCAAGAGCAACTTTCTTGACTTCCGCCGTCATGGTTGTGCCGTCTTCGTTCTTTACAACGTCATATGTGCATCCTGCGCCCATTTCTCTGAATCCGTTGTAAATGGAAGTTGTGCCGTTGATTTCAAGAACGTTTCCGATAGCGAGGTCGTTGTCATAAGCCGCCTGAGAGTCGCATTTAAGACGGTATGCGAAATATCCGTGCTCGCCGTCAAGATCCTGAATAAATACACCGGTGTTTTTGTTTTCAGCGCTGTAAGGATATTTTGCAACTACAACGCCTTTGATGTTCATCGTTGCGCCCTTGGTGTTATCTGCCCAATAAGCCCAATCGGAGATGACATACTGCTTGATAACGTATTTGAACGCAACTTTGCTGTCGTTTGAAACTTTGCCGCAGGATACGGTGCCTTTAAGGGTAAATTCCGTGTCGTTATCAGCATATTTGTTTACTTTAACTGTTGCTTCATATTCGCCGTCCTCAACGGAAACGAGTCCGTTTGCACCTTCAACCGTCCACTTAACGTCAAAATCATATCCTTCAAAGTCAACGATTTTGGAAGGGAGTTTGAAGTTTGCGGCAACTACGTTATTTGTGCCGGGTTTGTTGAGATCGACGAACATATCCGCCGCGTCGTCAACGATCTGCTGTGTCGGTTCAGCCTTTTTTCCATTGCCGCAAGCCGTAAGGATGAGGGCAAGAGAAAGAAGAACCAAAACAATAGATAAAACTTTTTTCATTGTTTTTCTCCTTATTTTTAATTTTTTTACTTTTCTAATGAGTTGAGCAAAATACTGTAAGCCGTGTTTTATTCGTTTATCGACTGTGCGTCGAACACTTCAACGTCGGCAAGTGTAAATAGCTTTATCTGCGGGGCGCCTTCATACATTTCAACGACTCCGCGGACGTTGATATTTTTGCCGAGGAAATATCCTTCGGTAACGGTTTCGCCGTCTTTGGTGAGTTTTACTGTTCTCACCGTCACGTCCTTGCCGTCGCAATCACAAGTCAGCGTCATCGCGCCGAAGCTGGACGATGTTTCGCTCGTTGTTGTGTAAACCTTTTTTACGAAAAGGTTTTTCAGTTCAACGAACGTGTTTTCAAATGCTTCGTTTGTAAGCAAATCATCAGCCGTGATAGCGGTGGGTGTTACAGGAACGTTCTTTTCGAGAATCTTCGTATCGTCATCGCTCGGATTTATAAGCGAGAACGAAAGCCCCGATACCTGAAAACCGAAGTTTTCGTTGTTGTCTGCCGTGCCGGTTATCATAAGACGATAGCCGGGTATAAGGAATTTCGGAGCAAGAGAGGAATATCCGCCATAAACGTATACACCGTATGACTGTTGAGTGTCCTCATCGAACGATTCAACATATATTCCGCCGCCGCTTTCCTTTGTCACTACACCCTCAAAACGAACTTTGATCCCGTTGTAGGCGGCTTTGTTTGACACAAGCGATTTTATCGAAAGCTCGACCGTGTCGCCATAGAAGAACAAAGGGTCCTGTTTTGAGGAATAAAGGTTGATTTTTTCGGAACGTGCGCTTGTCAGCGCCGCCGCGGCAACCTCGCCGTATCTTGTTGACAGAGAGCTTTTACCCATTGCCAACCCGTCCGAGAGAATCTCGATGTTGAGGTTTCGCCACTCGTCGCTGTCTTTCGTCTTATACCAAACCCACGCAAGGTATCTGCTGCCCGTAGAGTCAAGCGCGGACTTGCCGTCCTCGTCGCTTTCAAGGGCGATAACGGTTGCATTTTTGAGTTTGGTTTTTGTATATATCGACGCGGGCTTGCCCCACGGTTCGACACGTCCCGTAGATTCGGGAGTGTCGATTGCAAGGAAACGCACCTTGATTATCTCCGTATGGCTGTTGTTCCAAAAGTGTACGGTGTCGCCGTCGATAAATTGCTCTACCGTAACATATCCTCTTCCCGTCTTGTCAAAGTCGGAATCGAGTCCGTTTTCCCTCAACTTTACCTGAGTCGCAAAATCCGGCAGATCCGCGCTTCTTGTATAATTCCACCCGCTCTCTTCTTCATCCTGCTTTCCGCACGAAACGAAAAGCAACGATGAAAGAACGACGAGCAACGCGAATATAAGCGAGAGAAAACGGCAATAGTTTGCTTTTTTCATATAAAATTATTTGTTAAGCGATACGCAACGGTTGAACGCGTCAACGAAGAGCTGTTTAAGTTCAGCTTCGGTAGCTTCGGGAGCAGCCGTTACATAACTTACGAGAAGCTGGCCAACCTGGTCACGCGCGTCGGAAGAACCGATGAACGCGGGAGAGGTGAAGTATGCTTCTTCCTGTTCCATACAAATCTTAGCGGAAAGAGCCGCGATGCCCTCTTTGTTGTTGCTTGCGCCGTCAAGGAATTCCTTGTAAGCGTCCATTTCAAAAGTGGATTTAAGAACCGGAACATAGCCCGACGCCATTGAGAATTCAGCCTGGAATTCGGGAGAAGTAAGCAAATATTTGAGGAAGAGCCATGCAGCGTCATTTACTGCTTGATCTTTCTGTTTGAGCATACAAACCGACGGTCCCTGAGAGATAACTTTCTTGTTCGTCTTGTCTGCCTGGGGAATTTCAGCGATGCCTACTTCAAACGGATATGATCCGTCGTCGTTCTTCGCCGGGCACTGATGAACGGCACCTGCGGAAGAGCCGATTGAAATGTAGGAATGTACAACTACGCCGTTTTCATTTGCTTTGTCGTTGATAAACAAGCCGGAGGTATATCCGCCGTAGATCTGCTGTGTTGTCATAAGACCCGCAAGCGCCCATTCACGGAACTTGTTGCAGAAATCGATATTTGCCTGGTCGTTGAAAAGGAAGCGTCCTTCGACGTCCTCAACTGCGGCTGTGTAAGGAGTTTTGAGCTGTTCTGTCATTGTGATGAACCAGTTAGCTTCCGAGTCATATCCGAGCGGAATGCTGTTAGGTTCTATCTCTTTGATTTTCTTTATAACGTATTCAAGTGACGTTGTGTCGCTTTCGCCCTCAGAGAACCAGTGATCCGGAACCGCAATGCTGTTCTTCTCAAAGAACGTCTTGTTATAGTACATAACTTCGGTTGATTTCGAGAACGGAAGCGAGTACATCTTCGACGTGTCGCCAAACTGTGTGCCTTCTGCATAGTAACCTGCAATAAAGTCGCTGATCTGCGCCTGTGTAAGACCAACCTCAGGGTCGTTTATGTATTCGTTGAGGTCAACAACTTTTCTGCTGCGAAGATATGTGGCAACATGATCCGGATAGCAGTAAGCGAGCGCGGGCTGTTTGCCGGCTTGCAACTCTGTTATTACCTGATCGCGAACATCGTCGTATCCGCCGATAGCCGATTCGGTTATCGTGATTTCGGGATGATCTTTGTTGAATGCATCGATGTACTTTTGAAGTACGGGACGGAGGTTAGCACCCATCGTGTGATAGAAAACAACCTCAATACCTTTGCTTTCGGTTTTTCCGCATCCTACAAAAACAAGGCAGGATACAGCAAGAGCCGCAAGCAAAATCCATGAAAGAATTTTTTTCATATGAATCTCCTTTTGTTTTTTTGCTTTTATTTCAAACCGCCTTTTCGGCGGATAAAGCCAAATTTTATATCAGCCCTTGATACCGCTTCTCGATACTCCGCGCATGATGTATTTTCGCAAAAATACGAACACGAGGAACAAAGGAATAGATACCACGGTGACCGCCGCCATCTGCGCCGGGAAGTTCGTTTCGCCGAACTCGTCAACGAAACTTGCGCCTCGCAAACCGTTTGTAATAAGCTGGTGTGCCGCGTCGTTTGCCACGAGTCTCGGCCAAATGTATGCGTTCCATGCACCCATCATTTTAAGGATCGTAATTGTGATTATCGTTGACACCGAGAGCGGCAACATTACTTTCCACAAATATTTGAAATCGCTTGTTCCGTCTACCTTCGCCGCCAGATAAAGCTCGTTGGGTATCTGCATAAACGTTTGCCTGAGCAGATATATGTAGAATACGCTTACAAGCATGGGAACGATCAATACCGTAAACGTTTGAGTTATATCAAGCCAACCGACAGGTTCGCTGAAAAACGGAAGCTGTCCTGACACAGTCAGGTAGTTTGTAATTGTATAAAGCTCGCCGGGAACCATCATCGTCGCCATAAGCAAGCCGAACACAAGGTTCTTCCCTTTGAAGTTCAGCCGTGCGAAAGCAAAGGCACTGAGCACCGTGACGATAAGCGAAAGCACGGTTGAAACAATACCCACGTAAAGCGTATGAAGGAACAAGTCTTTTAGGTTTGCTTTTTCAAACGCGGTGCGGAAGTTATCCCACACGATCGTGCGAGGCCAAAGGGTCGGCACGTTCTCGCGGTATTCGTCCATCGTTTTAAGCGATGAAATGATCATAAAGTAGAATGGGAAAATGATGATCACCGCCATTATTGCGAGGAACAGATATGTTATAATGAGGCGTACTATTTTCGCCGTGCGCTGGCTTCTTCTCGCCGACGCAACGTTTACCTCTTTTAATACTGTGTTGTTGTTTGTCATGTCGCTCACCTCAATAATGGACTTTCTTCTTGCTTACATAACCGTTTATGGCTGTTACCACAAGGATTATCGCAAACAGGATAAGTGACGCGGCGGAGGCGTTTCCGAGATTGCTCTTCGGAAGCATGTTGTAAACGTAACCGACGATCGTGTTCATCTGTCCGGAAGAGCCGGCAGGACCCATAGTTTCGCCGAAAATACCTACAATGCTCGAATATTCTTTAAATCCGCCTATAAACGCCGTGATTATGACGTATGCAAGCATAGGAGAAACCAGCGGAACCGTAATTTTAAAGAACGTGCGTATTTTTGACGTTCCATCGATTTTCGCAGCTTCGTAATACTGCTTGTTTACGTTCTGCAAACCGCCGAGAAGGACAAGAATCTTAAACGGTATCGCGTTCCACACGATGTATGTACATACAACAAACATGTTAGCGCCCCAAGTTGAGCCGGCGTTTACGAAGTTTATCGGTTCTATGCCGAAAATGCCGATTATGTTGTTTATAATTCCCTGCGTCTGTATAAGGTCCATAATACCCACTCGGCTGAACATGGCGTTAAATACCATACCGATGGCGATGGAGTTTGTTACGTAAGGCAGGAAGAATACCGTTTGAAATGCCTTTTGCAATGGTTTTATTGAGTTCAGCGCAACGGCTATAAGAAGCGCGAGCGCAGTTGAAATCGGAACCGTTATCACGCAAAGCAATACCGTATTTTTAAGGTATAGCTTAAAGTCTACGTGACTCACCACGGTTTTGAAGTTGTCAATTCCAACCGAGAACGATTCTCCGCCGACGATCGCAAGACCGTTGTAGCCGTTGAGAAACGCCATTCGGAACGTATTTATTAGCGGGTAAAACGAGAATATGAGAAGAAGTATAAGCGCGGGAGCAAGATAGATCCATGCTTTACCGTTGTTTTTCGTGCCATCGGGGTTCTTTGAAAAATCGGCTTTCAAGCTTGAAATTTTTCTTTGAAACCAGTTCTCTTTTTTCTCGGTGTTTACCTTTTCAATATTTCTGTTTTCATCCATATCGCCTTACCTCAAAACTGAATTCTGGCTTCTGTTTCACGGTCGAATATGAATACCTTGTTCTTTTTAAGTGAGAAACGTATAACGCCCTGATCGTTCGCTTTGATGTTGAGGTCGGAATCGATAATGGAGCGAACGGTCGGCTTCTGAGACGCATGGTGAGTGGAAACGACCGAGCAGTCGCGTCCCATAACTTCAATATTTTGAAGCTCGCAGCGGAGCGCGCCGTTCTCATCGGGAACAAAGCCCTCGGGGCGAACGCCTACAACAACGTCGTGCTCGCCTTCAACGTTTACGTCAAGCACTTCGTCCTCGCCTATATAGAGTTTTCCGCCGGAGATTTTTCCGTCGAAAACGTTGATCGGCGGAGTTCCGAGGAATTTTGCGACGAACAGGTTTTCCGGATCGTCATAAACTCTCTGCGGTTCACCTATCTGCTGAACAACGCCCTCTTTCATAACTACTATCATGTCGGAAATGCTCATTGCTTCTTCCTGGTCGTGAGTTACGAATATCGTAGTTACACCCGTTTCGCGCTGGATACGGCGTATCTCTTCACGCGTCTGCAATCTAAGACGTGCGTCAAGGTTTGAAAGCGGTTCGTCGAGAAGAAGTACTCTGGGCGTTTTTACAAGCGCTCGCGCTATGGCAACTCTCTGCTGCTGACCGCCCGAAAGCTCGCTGGGTTTACGATCCATAAGCTCGTCTATCTGAACAAGCTCGGCAGCTTTTTGCGCCTTTTCAAGCATTACATCTTTTGTGAGCTTGTCCGCGCCTTTAAGGTTTTGCAACGGGAACAGTATGTTCTGTTTTACCGTCATGTGCGGATAAAGCGCATAGTTCTGGAAAACGAGTCCAACTCCGCGATGTTCCGGTTCAAGGTCGGTGACGTCGTTGTCACCGAAGAATATCTTACCGGCAGTTGGTTTCTGTAAGCCGCAGAGCATATAAAGCGTTGTGCTCTTGCCGCATCCGGAAGGACCGAGAAGTCCAATGAGCTTGCCGTCCGGTATCTCAAAATTGAGATTATTCACCGCGACAACTTCTCCGCCCGCCTTTTTGTTCCTGTTCGGAAAGGCTTTCGTCAAGTTTTGAAGTACAATTTTCATACCGTCTCCTCTGAATATATTTTATTTTTAATATAATTTTCTTTCATCAGCCGAGGCGCGCTGCGCCGCGACAAATGCGTCGCGTTCCTCTTCTGTTTCAAATATTCGTTGGCTCGCCCAATCTATCACTACCGTGTCTGCAAGTATGTCGTGAAGCAAAGAGTTTGATCCGCTTTTGATAAACACAACGATTTCAGCTATCAGCATCACAGCCAGCAGAACTATTCCAAACACGCCCGTGATACCGGAAGTTACAGTCAATATCAGCATTATCGGCAAAATAATTTCGAACACGCCCTTGCCGATGACGCCGCGCACAAACAACGCGGGGTTCTTTATTCTTGTGTAGTTTCGCCGCATAACGCCGAGTCCGAACAGCATTTTGCCAAGTGTGCGCCCGTCCTTCGTTATCGCCGGAACGACAAATTCCAGAAGCGTCATAGCAAGCACGATCCCCGCCGCGAATATTACAAACGTCAGCGTATACGATGTTTTTATCGCGCGGTTTGCTTCTTCGTCCGAGTTCATTGCGTCAACCGCCGCACGATAATTTTCTTTCGCTTCATCGTCAAGCTCATCGAACTGCTCCTGCGTCATGGTAAATTCCACGCCGTACTGCTTCTCGTAGCTTTCCTTTATCTGCTCATATTTTATTCCGTAACGGTCAATGTCAAGCACCGTCGAAAGTGCAAAATATATAGCTGTTATCAGTATTCCCGCCAATATCAAATCCGCAAGAAACGCAAACAGGCGCTTACTGTGCGCCGCACGTTGCAGGTCCATTTCCCACCTCCGAGGAATATAAAAAGCTCCCGCCAATAGATCAACGTGAGCTTATTTTCTATACGGGAACGAAAAAACAGGCAACGTCTGCCATTCGGTCATATACGCGTTTACCATAATTGCGTTTGGCTTCTCGTTCCCCTCCTTTTATGCAAAATCTGCGTTTTTTAGGCAATATATTCTTTTCCGCGATTTTACACATATTCTTTTTATCATATTATAACAAAATAAGATAGCATTGTCAACATTTCTTTCTTCATTTTTCATTTTTCTTTCTTTTCCGCGGAACATTTTTGCGGAACACTCATTTTTCGCCCTTTTTCGGTGCGCTTTTTTGCGATTTTTTCACTTTTAAAGAATGAAAAGTCGTTTCAACCGTTGGTTGAACGATATTGACATGCGCTGACGTGTTTGATATAATGATAGCGGAAATACATAAGTTCAAATGTTGTCAAACCTGTTGTTAAAAGTTTTAAGCGAAATATTTTTTTAAAAGTCAGTATTCGGAACAAACCACAGGGGGTGTGATTTGCATGGCGAAAAAAAGCGAAAACAAAAAAATCGATTGGGACTATGACAGCAATCATCTGTTTGTTCAAAAGCTATATCGTAAACGCCCGTTTAAGTTGTTGAGGAAAATATCAACGGCGATAGCGTCGGCATTTGTGTTTGTTCTCGTTGGGTTTTATCTGGCAATGTTGGCACTTGCGGCGCTTGCCATTGTGCAACATAATTGGCATTGGGGCATTGTGTTTGCTCTTGTTGCGCTTACGGTTGTTTTAATACCTCCGGTAAGAGCGTTTTTCAAGCGCAGGAAGTTTTTTAAAACAATAAAAATGCACTATGGTATAAACGGTGTCGTCAAAACGACAATACTGACAAAACCTTACTCAACTTTATTTTCCGCATCGGGCAAATGCGACGTTATGATAGAAACGCCTGAAACGGCGTATTTGATAATGTTCTTCCCCACGGCAAACGGATCAAAACAGCTGATGTTTGCTCCGGACGGACGATCGGCTGTGAAATATTCCCCCGTGTTTTTGGGAAAGCTCGGGCGGCTGATCGGTTTTAAACCAAGGTATAAGCGTATCGAAATCGAGTTTACGGCGGAGCAAGGAAGCGACAAAATAACGCGTAAAATACTGATTCTCAACCCCGTGCCGAGAGAAATCTCCGTTTGCGACAAAAACGGCGGCAATATTCGCATAAGCGGACCGGGTGAGCGGCTCGGCGATTATACGATAGAAAACATCGCGTCGCTTATAAGACTAATCGACAATGAAATCGAAAAATAATAAAAATCGTCAATGGCTGAAAACCATTGACGATTTTGCTTTTCATATATTATATTTTTCGCATACCGATAATCTCTTCCCGTTTGTATCATGACGGGAAAAAATATATCAAATTCAGTTTTCATAATATAAAACTAAAAGCAAAGTATTGTGTAAAACGCATTTTTACCCGTAAAACGACGAGAGAAATTCGCGCAATCGACCGTTTGAAGTGTTTGAAAACAAATCGTCGGGTGTTCCCTGCGCCTCAATTTTTCCATTGTCAAGAAAAATTATACGGTTTGAAATGTCGCGTGCAAAATTCATTTCGTGCGTTACAACGACCATTGTCATATTATCAGCGGCAAGTTCTTTTATGATTTTAAGCACGCCTGCGGTAAGTTCAGGGTCAAGGGCAGACGTAGGTTCGTCGAAAAAGAGTATATCGGGCTTTGAGATAAGCGCACGAGCAATAGATACACGTTGTTGTTGACCGCCCGAAAGCCGACACGGATACTCCGACATTTTATATTCAAGCCCCATTTTCTCAAGCAATTCCATAGCCTCAGCCTCCACCTCGGCTCTGTTTCTTTTCATCACTTTTATCGGCGCTTCGGTTACGTTTTGAAGCACCGTCATGTGCGGGAAAAGGTTGAAGTTTTGAAATACAAGCCCGAAACGCGAACGTATTTTTGCAAGAGTTTTTTTGTCTGAATAAATTTCCTTACCGTTTTCTTCACGGCACATGACATCCCCCGCGTATAAAATGCTTCCGCCGGACACTTTTTCAAGCATGGTGGCACATCTGAGCAATGTTGATTTACCGCTGCCCGAAGAGCCGATGACTGACACAACCTCGCCGCTGTTTACGGAAAGCGAAATATCGGAAAGAACGGTGGCTTCACCGAATGTTTTTTTCAGATTTTCTATTCTCAGTATTTCCATCTGATCTCCTCATTTTATTTCATAATATCCGAATGCTTTTTCGGCTTTTTCCATGCCGAATGCAACAACGTAATTGAAAATATAATAAAGTATTCCGGCAAAAAGATACGGTAACATACTTGTTTCGGCGGCGGCTATCTGCTTTGCCCGAGTGAACATCTCGATAAGTCCTATGGCATAGGCGAGCGAGGTGTCTTTTACAAGAGTAATTATTTCGTTTGTCACAGACGGCAATACTCGCTTTATAACCTGCGGCATTATAACCGCGAAAAATGTTCTCCAACGGCCGAATCCGAGTATTTGCGCCGCCTCATATTGTCCCTTTGGAACAGACTCTATTCCCGAACGGTATATCTCGGCAAAATAAGCCGCATAATTTATGACAAATGCGATAAGCACAGCCCAAATATCATATGAATCGTCGAGTTTCATTTTAAAAACAAACCACGGGCCGAAACGCACGACGAGAAGCTGCAACATCAAAGGTGTACCGCGCATGACGGATATATATACCTTTGTTATTCCGCGCAAAACGGGGTTTTTCGACATTCGGCAAAGTGCCACGCCCAGCCCGAGAGGCAACGATAAAACAAGAGTCACGACAAATATAAGAACCGATATTTCAAAGCCCTGCAAAAGCAGTTTCCACATTGTTAAAATACTCATTTTTCACTCCGAAAACATAGATTTCGGGGCGGTTGCCCGCCCCATATCATTTATTTATACCGGTCATTTCCAAAGTTTTATACTGTCTTTCAGACCGTATTTATCGGCTATTTTTTCAAATGTGCCGTCTGCCATCATCTCTTTTACCGTCTTGCTTACTTTATCTCTCAATGCCGTATTGCCAAGTAAAAAACCAATGCCGTATTCTTCGCTTGCAAGTTGCTCGTTGAGGATAATATACGTGTTTCCTCTCGACGATACTTGATATTTTGCAACGCCTATGTCCATGGCTACGGCGTCCACAGCACCCGATTGAAGCGCGAGAAACGCGGTATTATAGTCGCCGTAGTCTTTGATCGCCGCAAACGATGACGCCAGCGCTTGCATCTTCTCGTTGTCGGTATTTTTTAGCACTGCCTCGGCGGATGAGTCAGTCTGCACGGCGACTGTCTTGCCCGCAAGATCGCCCAGCGTCTTTATTCCGCTTGACGCGGCAACGACAACAACCTGACTGTTGTCAACGTATGCGTCAGACCACGTGTAGCTGTCTTCTCTGCCGTTCATCGTAAACCCGTTCCAAATGCAATCTATCGCGCCCGATGAAAGCTGAAAATCTTTTGTATCCCAATCTATCGGTTTGAGCTTTATTTCCCAATCGTTGCGCTTTGCAACCTCTATCGCAAGTTCTATATCAAACCCGGTGTATTCGCCGTTTTCATCTATATAGCCGTATGGCGGAAATTCCGAATCAAACCCTACCGTGAACGTTTCTTTCTTGCCGCCGCACGATACGAGAGCCAACGTCATTATCACAACTGCCGCTATGGCGCATATTATTTTTATATTTCTCTTTTTCATTTCTTTACCCTCTCTTTTGATTTATCACTTCATTGTGCTAAATTGATGATGTAATAATATCACGAAAGGAATGATTTGTCAATATGTTTTTGATATTTTTTTCTTTTCAATAGAAAAACCGCTCCTAAGGGAGCGGTTTTGTGTGGTTTTGTGGGTTTTAGTTATTTGCAACAACGGTATAATAACCTGTTGTAGAGTTATATTCGGCATGATAACCCTCGGGTGTAAAGCATGTGTTTTCACCTTCGGAGAGATCATTTTCCGGATTGAACTGGTAGAATGAACCACCAGTCACAGTGAAACCGGCCGTTGCGGGTTCAGCTCTATAACTTGAGTCAAAACAGTTGAGCGTATAACGATAAATATTGTCTTCAACGTTTGATGAACCGCTGCCGGTAAATGTTCCGCCTGTTACAGTGAAGAACCCCGTTTGGGCATATAATACTTGCGAACCATTGGAATTATAGTTTCCACCGTCGACTGTACAT
>JAFSRI010000038.1 GCA_017446155.1 Clostridia bacterium
AATCCCACCAGGTCCACCACAAATTGTAGGGCGGAAAAAACCGCCCTGTTTTTTAACAAATTCAAACGGCGGTGGGATTCGAAGGGCGCGGAGTGAATGACAGTCCGGTGGACTGGCAGAGCGCGCCCCGGCTCGCCCGCAGGCGAGGAATCCCACCAGGTCCACCACAAATTGCAGGGCGGAAAAATCGCCCTGTTTTTTTAACAAATTCAAACGGCGGTGGGATTCGAAGGGCGCGGAGTGAATGACAGTCCGGTGGACTGGCAGAGCCGAGTTTGACCGAGTGGCATCTTGCCGCGAGAATCGACTCCCCTTCGGGGCCCGTCTCGGCGACGCCCGCCACTTCGCTTCGCGAAATAGCGAATCCCACCAGGTCCACCACAAATTGCAGGGCGGAAAAACCGCCCTGTTTTTTTGAATGATGTTTTGTCATGTCAGGCAAATAATGTTGCATTCAGCAATTATGTCGCTTAACTTATAATGTGTGCATATCGGAATGCGGAAAAGAAAAAATGGCGTTGCAAAAGAGCAAAGAAACACAACCAATCGCTTTTTCGCCGACGTTGTTGAAAAGTTCACAATTCAATACTATAATAAAATACGAAAAGAAATAAGTTAGTCGGTATTTGCGGAATCGACATGTTTGAAAATCAACGCTGAAAAATATCGGAAAGGAATCGGATGATTAAATGAAGCGAACAAGAAATACAAAACGGTTAATATGTGCGGCGACACTTTCATTTTTGGTTTTTTTCAGCGGCTGCTCGACAAACAATAAAGTTGAAAATACGACGATGGAGAACGGTACTGTCATACAAAGCACAACGACTGAGCAAATCGTCACGACAGAACATATATCTATTGCGGAACAAAGCACTTCCACAGAACAAATAACCGTGGTTGATAAAAAGACGCTCAGCACGGAGATCGTGCTGGCAACGCTGAATATTGCTCACGGTGCGGCGGGACTTGATGTGGTTGCTCAGGCTATACGCGAAATTTCACCCGATATTATAGGCTTGCAAGAGGTTGACGTCGGTTGCGAACGTTCGGGATATGTCGATGAGGTGGCAGAACTTGCACGGCTGGCGGGGTACGATTACCATGTTTTTTTTAAGGCTATCCCGCTCGGCGACGGAGAGTATGGCACGGCGCTGTTATCGCGCTATCCGATTGAAAGTTTTGATGTGACGCCGCTTGAATCCGGCGGCGGCGAAAGACGTTCCGTCGGGCACGCGGTTATATGTATTGAAGAGATGAAGCTTGACGTATTGGTCACGCATCTTTCTTACGAAGATCGCTCGGTGCGTATCGAACAGATGAAAACGATAGGTAAAATGCTGAAAAATTATGATCGCTATGTGCTAACGGGAGATTTCAACTGTTTTGATCTCGGCGAGATGAGCAATCTTGAAGGCGCATATTATGTAAGCCGACCGGACAGACGTTATGCGTCGTTTCGTCGATACAGCAGTTTTGCGCCGGACAATATTGTGGTAAGCGATGGATTTGTCGAACTTTCAAGCGGTATGTCAGAGGCTGAATGTTCCGACCATAAGATGATTTATGCAACATTTATGCTAAGCGGCGAGTGAGCAAAGTATAGAAATATTTGCGATAGAAGCAAAAGACAGACTTCTGACGGGATTTGCATAAAAACATGATGTGAGTTATCAAATTCTGTTTTCGTATTCACCTGGATGGAAACATCGTCGGATTATAAAAAAGCGGCTTTATTCATGCCTGAATCGACGGTAAGGGCGGTTTTGTCATAACACACAGATATGTTTGTGAATGTTGACATATCTGAATTTGCAGAACTGATTATAACCGTTGGAAAAAATACTCAGAAAATTATAAAATCGGTATTCAGTGAGGACACAAATGATAAAGGGAAAAGTTTTGACAGCAGTTCAAGTCGTATTTATGTATCTATCGCATTTGTTCTTTTTTGTCTTGTTCTTTGTATTGACCGGCTCGGAAAGTAACGGCTTATTTTGGACGTTATTTGCATTTGGCGCGTTATTCTTGGTTGTTGCCGTAATTGCGGGGTGCATCGGCGTTGTTTTCTCGCTTGCCGAGAAAAACGACGAAACGCAGTCGCCGTTTAAAACAACGTTAATAATAAAGCTGCTGCTTATACCGTGGTATGTTTTTAACATTGTATACTGCGTTTTTATCGTCGGCGGATCGCTTAACCCTTTTTTATTGATAGCAATCCCGCTTGAAATCGTCATTTCTGTATTTATAACGTATATTTTAACTTTGTTGACCGGAGCGCCGAACGTTATTTATGTTTTAAAAAACTTAAAAGCAGGAAACACTGTTGTGTCTCCCGCGGTTATTGCGGGCACGATAATGCAATTCTTCTTTGTTTTGGACGTGATAGGGAGCGCCATTCTTTACTTTGATCTAAAAAAACGGAAGAGAAATACTTAAAAATATTTGATCGCGCAAAATCAAAAGTTTTCGCACGAAAAGAGAAAAAACGCCCGTGTGGCGTTTTTTATTTTACAAAAAGTTCAAAAAAGATTGGACTCGAACCCTTGAATAATATTTTAAAAAGCAGTATAATTAACTATATGTTTAATTTTATAATATTATCTTCGGAGAGGGTGATGTGCATTGATAAAAACACTTGCACGGTGTGTCAGGGAATATAAAATGCCTGCTGTTATGACGTTGCTTTTTATGGTGGGTGAGGCGGCGATAGAAACGGTAATTCCGTTTATTACCGGCAATTACCTGATAAACGCCATTCAGCGCGACGCTGAAAACATCGATTTAAATTACATTCTTAAAATCGGACTTTTGCTTGTGGGCATGGCGATTGTGTCGCTTGCATGCGCGGGCCTCGGCGGCTATATGTGTGCGAAAGCCTCGGCGGGTTTTGCAAAAAATATGCGCCACGATATGTACGATAAGATTCAGGAATATTCGTTCTCTAACATCGACAAATTCTCGTCATCATCGCTTGTAACCAGAATGACAACTGACGTGCAGAACGTGCAGATGTCGTTTATGATGCTTATTCGCACGGCGGTAAGAAGCCCGCTTATGCTTATCTTTTCCGTCGTTATGGCGGCGGTGATGGGCGGTTGGCTCGCGGCGACGTTCGTCATCGTTATTCCGGTACTTGCGGGCGGTCTTTTGCTCATTGCAAAGTATGCGATGCCTGCGTTCAGACGAGTGTTCAAAAGATACGATAAGCTGAATGAATCGATAGAGGAGAACGTTCGCGGAATGAGGGTCGTAAAGAGCTTTGCCCGCGAGGAATATGAAAAACAGAAATTCGGTAAAGAGGCGGACTCTATCCGCGACGATTTCACAAAAGCCGAACGCATTGTTGCGGTAAATACGCCGCTTATGAACTTTTGTATGTATTTCAATATGGCGTTCATTCTTTCAATCGGATCGTTGCTTGCGATAAAATACCCGTCAAGCGGAGTGAATATTGGACATATTTCCGCACTTTTGACATACGGAATGTCTGTGCTGATGTCGCTTATGATGCTGTCGATGATATACGTTATGCTCACAATGTCGGCAGAATCCGCAAGACGTATTTGCGAGGTTTTGGGCGAGGTTCCGTCGCTCAACAACCCCGAAAATCCTATTTTTGACGTTGCCGACGGATCGGTCGATTTTGAAAACGTAAACTTCAAATATTCGGAAAGCGCGAAACGTTTTGCTCTTTCAGACGTAAACCTTCACATAAAATCCGGCATGACGGTCGGTATTCTCGGCGGCACGGGTTCGAGCAAATCGACGCTTGTGCAGCTTATACCGCGGTTATACGACGTGACCGAAGGAAAGGTTAAAGTCGGCGGGGTGGACGTAAGAGAATATGACATCGAAACGCTGAGAAACTCGGTTGCCATGGTTTTGCAGAAAAACTTGCTGTTTGCCGGAACGATAAAGGATAATCTCCGCTGGGGCAACGAAAATGCGACGGACGAGGAGATAATCGAGGCGTGCAAACTCGCACAGGCGGATGAGTTCGTTTCATCTTTCCCTGACGGTTACGACACTTATATAGAGCAGGGCGGAACGAACGTTTCCGGCGGTCAGAAACAAAGACTGTGCATAGCAAGGGCGCTTCTTAAAAAACCGAAGATACTTATTCTTGACGACTCGACGAGCGCCGTTGACACAAAGACCGACGCGCTTATCCGCGCAGGGTTTAGATCGTATATTCCCGATACCACAAAAATAATAATAGCGCAAAGAGTGTCTTCCGTTGAGCATGCCGACATGATAATCGTCATGGATAACGGTATGGTGGTTGACAGCGGAACGCATGACGAACTTTTGAAATCAAGTGAAATATATCGCGAGGTATATGAGCAGCAAACGGGCGGAGGTGACAAAGAATGAACAGAATGAGAGGAAAAAATCCGCCGAAAAAAATTGATAAAAACGTTCTCGGCAGAGCTGTAAAAATGCTGTTCGGATATTACCCGAAGCTCGTTCCGCTTGCGATAGCGGGTATCGTCTTTTCGGCGTTTGTTTCCGTTATGCCGGCGATATTTCTTCAACAGGTGACGCAGGCGATAGACACTTGCTTAAAAGACTCCATACCGTGGGAAACCGCCCGCGGGATGATCATTCCGAAGGTGCTTATACTCATCGGCTTTTACGTGCTTTCCATCATCGCCGTAACGCTTGAAACGCAGGTGGCGGCTGTGATAACGCAAGGATTTTTGGGAAATATGAGAAAAACCTTGTTTGACGGAATGCAGAATTTGCCGATAAAGTATTTCGACACGCATAAGCACGGCGACATAATGAGTTATTACACAAACGACATCGACACTCTGCGACAACTCGTGGGGCAGTCGTTGCCTACGCTTATTCGCGCGGGAGTTATAGTTGTCAGCGTCTTTATGGTAATGCTCTATTACAGCATTTGGCTTACGCTTTTGCTTTTGGGAAGTGTGATTTTGATGATGCTCGTGTCGGGCAAACTCGGCGGCGGGTCGGCAAAATTCTTTGTCAAAATGCAGAAAGCTGTGGCAAAAGAAGAGGGCTACGTTCAGGAGATGATGAACGGGCAGAAAGTTGTTAAGGTTTTCTGCCACGAGAAAAAGAGCAAGGATGATTTCGACGTGTTAAACGAGGATTGTTATGAAAATACGTTTCGCGCGCACGCATACGCGAATATGCTCGGCCCTGTTATCATGAACATCGGCAACATAATGTATGTTATCGTTTGCCTTGTCGGTTGCGCTATGATGGTCGGCGGTGCGTATAACCTCAGCCTCGGCGGGATATTCGGCGTAAATACCGCAATGGACGTAAGTATTGTCGTTACATTCCTTTCAATGACAAAACAGTTCACCGGCAACATAAACCAAGTGACTCAACAGATAAACTCGGTAGCCATGGCTATGGCGGGCGCCGAAAGAGTATTTGCTTTAATGGACGAAAAACCGGAAGAGGACGAGGGATATGTTACACTTGTCAACTGCAACGTCGGCAAAAACGGCGAAATAGAAGAAACACCGGAACATACAGGCCATTGGGCGTGGAAGCATCCGCACTCCGACGGAAGCGTGACTTACACGCTTCTTCGCGGCGACGTTACGCTCACCGACGTTGATTTTGCATATGAAGAGGGCAAACCGGTGCTTCATGACGTTTCCGTATACGCGAACTTCGGTCAGAAGGTTGCCTTTGTGGGAGCGACCGGCGCCGGCAAAACAACGATAACAAATCTTATCAACCGTTTTTATGATATTGCCGACGGCAAAATTCGCTATGACGGCATCAACGTAAACAAGATAAAGAAATCCGACCTCAGACGTTCGCTCGGAGTTGTTTTGCAGGAAACAAACCTGTTTACCGGCACAGTTATGGATAACATCCGTTACGGCAAACTCGACGCAACTGACGAGGAATGCATAAACGCGGCTAAACTTGCAGGTGCTGACGATTTTATCACAAGACTTCCGCAGGGGTATGATACGGAACTTTCAAACAACGGCGCAAACCTTTCACAAGGGCAAAGACAGCTTATAGCCATTGCTCGCGCGGCCGTCGCAGACCCGCCGGTAATGATACTTGACGAGGCGACCTCGTCTATCGACACGAGAACCGAGGCTATCGTTGCAAAAGGCATGGACAAATTGATGGAGGGCAGAACCGTGTTTGTAATAGCCCACAGACTGTCAACCGTTATGAACTCGGACGTTATCATGGTGCTTGATCATGGGCGGATAATCGAGAGAGGCAATCACGAAAAACTAATTGCCGACAAGGGAACGTATTATCAGCTTTATACAGGCGCGTTTGAACTTGAATAAAAACCGAAAACTCCCGATAATACGGGAGTTTTTTGTTGAACTATATGGATATATAAAGGCTAAATCATTTTGGAGGTTTGTAAAACGAAAAGCTACCTATGCGATGAGTCTGAAAAACTCTATCGTCGATAAGCTTGTTTTATTTAACTTATTTAAATTCACGGCGAAAAAGTCAGCTGAAAACATGAAAAATCCCTTCTGCGACATAGAGCCACGGAAGGGATCGTTTTAATTCAGCACGCCGTCTTTCAGACAAACGATCTTGTCGCAAAGCGCTTCTGCGTCGGCGCGGTCGTGAGTTACGGTGACGGCGAGTTTACCTTTAAGCGAGGATTTAAGATATTTTATAACTTCGTTTTTCGTTTCCTCATCGAGTCCGCGAAGGGGCTCGTCGAGCAGGAATATATCGCGGTCGGAATAAATCGCCCGCGCAAGCGCCACGCGCTGTGCCATGCCTGTCGAAAGCTCTGATGGGCGAAGCATGAGCGCTTCTTTCAGCCCGAGAGAACTGAGAATTTTCTCTGCTTTTGCCGGGTCTGCGCTTCCGTCCCCGACGCATGTTACGTTTTGAAGTACGGTTATGTTCTCAAACAATCTTGGCTCAGCGAACACGAATGCAACGGTTCCGTCTGCCTTAACTATGCCGCCGTCGGCTTTTTCAAGGCCTGAAATTATACGCAAAAGCGTTGTTTTTCCGCTGCCTGATTCACCCATAATGGCGGTGTTGCCAGCTTCAAGCAAGAGCGAAACACCGCGCAGAACATGTTTTTCGCCAAAAGATTTTGTTATGTTTTCAAGCTCTATTTTCATGCAACCTCGCCCCCCTTTAACGCCTTGCCCAAAAGCCATATGAGCAGCTTTTCAATGATCACGCTTAAAATTATAACGACGATCGTCCATGCGAAAAGATTTTCCGATTCGAGATAAACCTTTGAATTATAAAGCATAGTGCCTATCGTGCTTTTCGGGGTGCAGATTACTTCGGCGGCGATACCGGCTTTCCACGCAAGCCCCAGCGCAGATTTGCATCCTGCGGAAAAATATGGAATGACTGAGGGCAGATAAACGTATTTGAGCCGTTTCTTTGCCGTAAAGTTGTAAATTTTCGCAACTTCGAGCTTGTCTTTTGAAGCGGACGCAATGCCTCGTCGAATGTTCATAAACAGAATCGGAATAACCATTAACGCCGCCGCGAGCATCGGAACGATGCTTTTTGTCATGACGAACAACAATACGATTATAACCGACGCGACGGGCGTCGCTTTGACAACGTCTACCGCAGGTGAAAGGAGCACGTCGAGAGGTTTTAAGGCGCACGTTATCACCGCAAGCAGCGTTCCCGCGACAATACCGAGTATAAGTCCGGAAAAAATCCCTCCGATGGATCTAAGACACGTAAGATAAAATTCTCCTGTGCCGAGCATTGCCCATAGCGCTCCTATAACCGACAGCGGGGTGGGCAATATTACGGCTTTTCCTATCGCCACCGCGGCGAGCCACCATACGCCTATCCAAAACAGCAGGGCGACGCACGCCCTTGCGACTTTTTTAAGAGTTGACATCGTTTACATAGAAGTTTGACGCACCGTCGGGCAGTTTTCCGCCGACCGACGCAGGATTGGCGTCGTAGAGCACTTTGAGCATTTCTGACATATATGAATTGCCGTCGGTGCCTGATATGCACACTGTGTTGCAGTTCGGTATTGCCATTTTCGCAACGGCGGCTTTCGGAACTATGCCGAATAATTCGCAATAAGCGGCGGCGGTTTCTACGTTCTCGTTTACAAATTTGACGGATTTTTCGTACTCAGCAAGGAAGCTGTATACTGCCGCGGTGTTTTCCTCATAAAAATCGCCTCTTACAACTATGACGCCCTGAACAAGCTGGTTGCCGCTCGCAACTTTGTTCCATTCTTCCGTCATGTTGAGGGCAATTCTAAGGTCTGTGTTCGAGTTAGCTGTGGAAGATATGCGTGCGCTTGTTACCTGCGGTTCGGGGAGAAGTCCGATAGCAACTGTGTTTGCGGCGAGCTTTGACGCAAGCTCGGCATGTTCGGCAAAATATTCGACTTCAACGTCTTTTCCGACAACAAGTCCGTTCTTTTCAAGTACATATTCAAGCACGTACTGCGGGGTAGAGCCTTTGCCTGTTGCATATACCGTTTTGCCTGCAAGGTCGGAGATGGAGTTTATAGTGTTGCCGTTTTCCATGATATAGAGAACACCGAGGGTGTTCACGGCGAGAAAACGGACGTCGGCGCCTTTATTATAGAGAACGGAAGCAAGGTTTACCGGAACTGCGGCGATGTCAAAATTGCCTTTTATTATCTCGGCGCTTACTTCGTCCGGCGCCGAGGCGAGAGTAAATGTATAGTTATTTGACGCAGTTTTTTCGGAGTTTGAATACATGAGTTGAGCCATGCCGATTCCTGTCGGACCTTTGAGGGCGATGACGCGCATATCAACCGGCTTATAAACGTCAGGCGTTTCTTCTCTTGTCGTCGTTGTCGTTTCGGCTGTTGTTGACGAAGAAGAACTGTCAACCGGGTTTTTTGACGAATTGCATGATATGAGCGTAAGCGCAAGAATGATGCTTAGCAAAAGTGCGATGATTTTTTTCATTTTTTGTTACCTTTTTTAAGAGATAAGCTCTCTTAATGCCTTTCTGTCAAGTATTTTTACCGTGCCCTCAGAATATTCTATTGTTCCGAGCCGCACGAGATTTTCAAAAGAACGGTAAAGGGAGGTTCGCCCGATGTCAAGTTGCTTGCACAAGCGCGACATATTCACTTTGAACTCGTCCACGCCGCTTTCAAGCAATGCCTGTGCCGTGGCGTCATCGGCATTCTTTGCGGTGAAGGATGTGATTTTTCGGTTGAGAAAACGTATCCTGTCGGAAAGAAAAGCAATATACGCAAGTGCAAGTGACGAGTCGGAACGGATAAACCGTTCCATTTCGTTCTCGTCGATGAACAACACCTCAGCCGCTGTTTTTGCACGAACAACGCTGACATACTGTTCCGGTGATCCGAACAGCGCCGCCGCGCCGAAAATTTCGCCGACGGTTGCCGTGTTTAACCGAACCGTATTATTGCAGGACGTGCCGAACATCTCTACTTTGCCCGAAAGTATCACGCCGAGACATTTTCGATACGAGTCGGTGGAGTAAATCGGCTCGGCGGCGTTAAACCTGCTGACGGTGCATTTTGCTATTTTATCAAGCGTTTCTCTTTCTGCCGAGCCGAATAGTGCGCTGCTTGCAAGTATTCCGACTATGCGTTCTTCTTTCATTGAGGTTTCCTCCAAAACTGTTCCGTTTGGTACAGTTTTATTATAAAACTCTGCAAGCAAAATGTCAATAGCCAATATGTTTTATTTTGCGCTTTTTTAAAGTTTTATTGCAAATGTTTTGCATGGGTAAGATGTGTAAAAATATAAGTGTTTTTAACTTGGAGCAAAAATAAAAAGACAAATTATTTAAAACGGAAAGATGTGTGAGAAAAATAAATTGTATAATCACTTGCGGACACAAGTCACCGCCGCGTTGCGCCATTGCGGACGGCGGATTTTTAATCAAGCTGAAAATATAGCAAAAAATAAAACGTTGATACTTTACAACAGATGTAATTTATGATAAAATTTTACTTGGGAAAAACTAAGAGAAAGGTTGCCGAATATGATAAAAACCGTTGTGATAGACAGTATGGAAGGCGTAATGCGGCTTATTTCCGATCAGGAATTTAACAGCGAGATAAACCGCGTTCGAAGCGCCTTTCTTTATCGAGGCTTGCCGGATGTGAAATTTTCGCTTACGACAAGCATCCGAATGAACTGCAAGCATCTGTATAAAGAACTTGAACCTGCCGTGCTGAGAAACTTCACGAAATATGCGAGCATCGAGGACCCAACGCTCAGCACTTCCGTCTGGAAGCAGATGATAGTAGGGCAGCATTACGGCTTGCCGACGCGGCTTATGGACTGGACGCGCTCGCCGCTTATCGCTTTGCACTTTGCACATTCGGAAACGAATTTTGATAAGCTCGGCAAACGCGATTGCGTTGTGTGGAGAATAGATATGCGCGACGTAAACAGAAACTTGCCCGAAAAGTATTCAGAAGTGCTGAAAAGTCAAAATTCATATGTTTTTTCGGTGGAGCAGCTTACGTCTATCGCAGACAGTCTTGAAGAATATGATAATGATATGGGAAATTCGGCACTTGCAAATATAGAGCCGCCGTCGCTCGACCAGCGTATAATACATCAATATTCGCTTTTCTCGGTAATCCCAAACGAAATGACGGATATAGAGGGCTTTCTCGACGTTCATACGGAAAAAACAGTTAAATATATAATCAAAAAAGAAGTAAGATGGGACGTGCGAGATATGCTCGACCAGCTCAATATCAGCGAGCGAACGATATATCCCGGACTCGACGGACTTTCGAGAACGCTTGCAAGGCATTATTTCGTAAAGTGAGGCGGTAAAATGGGTAAAAACAACTGGAAAGCGTGGCTTTATCTGCTGCCCGCTATATTTTTCCTCGGCGTATTTATGGTTTATCCGCTTGTTGACGTTTTGGTTTATTCGTTTGAAAACGGATATAATTCAGCGTCACAGACGTTTTTCGGTACAGGCACATATAACTATTCGTACGTTCTGCACGACCCGTATTTTTTGCAGGCTGTGAAGAATACGTTCATTCTTGTCATCATCACCGTGCCGATCTCAACCGGGCTTGCACTGCTTATATCGGTTGGGTTAAGCTCGATAAAACCGCTTAAAAACCTGTATCAAACGGTGTTTTTCCTGCCTTACGTCACAAACACTTTGGCGGTCGGACTCGTATTTATGATACTTTTCAAAAAGACGGCGTACACGGACGGACTTATAAATTTGCTTATAAACGTTTTCGGCGGAAGCAGCGTAGATTTTATCGACGGACCGTATTGGGCAAAGATGTTCGTTTTGTGTTTCTATACGATATGGGTGGTAATGCCGTTTAAGATTTTGATACTCACAAGCGCCCTTGCGTCTGTCAACAAAAACTATTACGACGCGGCAAAGCTCGACGGAACTTCAAAGTGGAGAACGTTCAGAAAAATTACGCTTCCGATGATCTCATCCATACTATTTTATCTTATTATCACCGGATTTATAGGGGCGTTTAAGGCATACAGTGACGCCGTGGCGCTTTTCGGAACAAATCTCAATGCGGCGGGAATGAATACTATCGTCGGTTACGTTTACGATATGCTCTACGGCGACAGCGGAGGTTTTCCGTCATATGCGTCAGCCGCAGCGCTCATACTGTTTGCGATTGTGCTTACGATAACAGTTATCAATCTGATTGTAAGCCGAAGAAAAGTCCGTGTGTGAGAGGTGAAAGATATGAATAATGTAAATTACGCAAAACTCTCCAATGCGGCAAAGACGCGCTCGACTATTGGGAAAATTTTCACATATTTTCTGCTCACGGTCTGGGGACTTATCGTTCTGTTTCCGTTTTACTGGATGATACTCACGTCGGTGAAAAGTTATGGCGCATATAACTCTGAATTTGTCCCGAAATTCTTCACGCTTACACCGACGTTTAAAAACTACGTCGACGCATTCACGACCGTAAGCCTTGGCAGATATTTTACAAACACAATAGTATTTACGCTTATAACAACGGCTATGATGCTTATTGTAATAGTGCTCGCGGCGTTTGCGTTCGCAAGGCTCGAATTTAAGGGAAAAAATCTGCTTTTCACGATTTTCCTTTCACTTATGATGATACCGAGCGAGCTTGTGATAATCACAAACTTTCAGACGATAACGAACTTGGGGCTGAGAAACACATTCCTCGGTCTTATCCTGCCGTCTGTGACGTCGGTGTTCTATATTTATCTGCTCAAAGAGAATTTTGAACTTATACCGAACGAGCTGTACCTTGCGGCGAAAGTTGACGGCACAAGCGACTTTAAATATCTTATGCGCGTGATGGTGCCGATCTGCCAGCCGACGCTTGTTACGATAACAATTCTTAAAGTTATCGAGTGCTGGAACTCTTATGTATGGCCGCGGCTCATCACCGACGATCAAAACTATTTCCTTGTGTCAAACGGAATTCAGGAGATCAGGGAAAACGGGTTCGGACGAGAAAATATTCCCGCTATGATGGCGGCGGTAGTTGTAATTTCGGTGCCGCTTATAGTGTTGTTTCTCGTGTTCCATAAAAAGATTATGGAAGGCGTTTCGAGGGGAGGCACGAAGGGATGAAAAGAGAAAAAATTACAGCGTTCATCTTGGTACTTGCCATTGCATTGCCGCTTGTCACAGCGTGCCACGGCTCGGACGGATTGGGCGAATTTGTCATTCCCGAAGAATTTGACACTTCAAGAAATTACGAGATAACTTTTTGGGCGAAGAACGACAACAACAAAGTGCAGACGGGCGTTTTTGAAACGGCGATAAAAGATTTTGAAGCGCTTTATCCAAACGTAAAGATAACGCTTAAACTCTATGCCGACTATGGCAGGATCTACAACGACGTTATAACAAATATTTCTACGAACACAACGCCGAACATTTGCATAACGTATCCCGACCATATAGCAACGTATATTACCGGCGTCAACACCGTAGTGCCGCTTGACGAACTTTTTGTAAATGAAAAATACGGTTTGGGCGGCAGCGAGCTTCGTTTTGACTCACCGACGTACGATGAGATGATAAAAAAGTTTGTGGACGAATGCAAAATAGGCGACTATCACTATGCCATCCCTTATATGCGCTCGACCGAGGCGTGCTATATCAACAAAGACATTGTTGAAAAGCTCGGATATGCCGTGCCTGACGTTTTGACATGGGATTTCATGTGGGAAGTTGCCGAGGCGGCGATGAAAAAAGACGACAGCGGCAATTTTATTATCAACGGTCAAAAGGTGATGATACCGATAATATATAAATCCACCGACAATATGATGATTCAGCGGCTTCGTCAGGAGGGGGCGGGATATTCAAACGAGGACGGCGATATTCTTCTGTTCAATGACACCGCAAAGCGTTTTTTGCTCGACGAGGTTGCTGTTCATGCGGGAACCGGGGCATTTTCTACGTTTGGAATATCGAGCTATCCCGGCAATATGTTTAACGCCGGGCAGTGTATTTTCGCCATTGACTCGACCGCAGGCGCAACGTGGATAGGTACAAAAGCAAACCATATGGATATTTCATCTGACGCTGTTGTCGATTTTGAAACTGCGGTGAGAATGATACCGCAGGTCGATGTTGATAATCCGAAAATGATTTCACAGGGGCCGTCGGTGTGTGTGTTCAACAAGGCGGACAGCCAAGAAGTTTTGGCTTCATGGATGTTTGCGCAGTTTTTGCTCACCGACAAAGTGCAGCTTGGTTATGCGATGACTGAGGGCTATGCACCCGTCACCCAAAAAGCAAGGGACACCGAAACATACAAAACGTATCTCGCCGCAAGCGGAGATGACAACGGTGAACATTATCACGTGAAAATTGACGCAACCAAGCTCCTGCTTGAAAACACCGAAAACACGTTTATCACACCCGTTTTCAACGGTTCGACGTCCGTAAGGGACGCCGCCGGGCAAATGATTGAAAACGTGACAAAATCAATGCGGAGAAAAGAAAAAGTTGACGACGAATATATTGAAAAAATGTATAAGGATATAACGGCTTTATACAGGCTTGACCAGAGGAGCGATGTTGCAATAGGTGTAAAGGATTTGGGAAAACTGCCCGACATCGCGATAGTTCTGATTTCATCGCTTGCCGTCGCATGGGCGCTTATTATTGCATATTTTGCCGTTTCTGTGATTAAAAAGAAAAAAATGAAACGATAATCGCTTGACTTATTGACTTTTTCCGGTATTTGAATATAATAATAGACGAGTAGTGTGAAAACACTATTATATAAACAAGGAGATTTTATCATGAAAAAAATTTTAGCCGTTTTGATTGCACTCGCGATGATGCTCATCGTCGTTAGCTGCGGCACAACAAAACCGGTCGACGATCCCTCGAAAAAATCCGAAGGCGTTATGACCTATGAAGAATACGCAAAGGCGGAACTTAACTCGAAAGTTACCGTTGAAACCTACGTTCAGGACAAGCAGTCTTGGTGGGATAACAAAGCTACCGTTTATACTCAGGACCTCGACGGCGCTTATTTCCTTTACAATATGGCGTGCACCGAAGAAGAGTATGCTAAGCTCACACCCGGAACAAAGATAAAAGTTGAAGGTTACAAATCCGAATGGGCGGGCGAAGTTGAAATAACCGACGCTACGTTCACGATCCTCGAAGGCACATATGTTGCTCAAGCCAAAGACACAACGGCTCTTCTCGGAAAAGATGAAATCATAGACAAACAGAACCAGCTCGTTTCTTTCAAGGGACTGACGGTTGAAGCCTATGATGAAACAGGCGCCGCTTTCGCGTATAAAAACGCGGTAGACAAGACAGACGACCTTTATTTTAAGGTTTCGCTCGACGGCACGACTTATTCTTTCTGCGTTGAGTTCTATCTCCGCGGAAAAGACACCGACGTTTACAAAGCTGTTGAAAACCTTAAAGTCGGCGATAAGATCGACGTTGAGGGCTTCCTCTATTGGTATAACGGTGTTAACCCCCACATCACAAAAGTAACTGTTGTTGGCTGATAATTACAAAAAAACAAACACGCACGGCTCGACCGTGCGTTTTTTATATTTAAAATCTTTTTTCTTCGGGGCAGAGCTCTTTATATAACTCTTTTAGTTTTATGTATCTTTCCGTTTCTTTGGTTGCGTCTTCATCATCTACGTTCAGTTTCAGAGCCTTTATTGCTTCGCTGAGTTGCCCCATGCGATAGCTGTCTTCACACTCGAATGTTTTTAGATTTGTCATTGCTTTTAAAAAATTATCAAACAAAATCACTTGTTTCTCATTTAACGTTTCCTTAAATTCCTTGTATGCTTGATCATAATTTTTGGTAAGCGTCATGAATAACTTATAAGCAGAAAACTCTTTTCCCATTCTTTTATCCTCCCGGTTCCTAAATAAAAAGTGCGCCCCGTAAGGAACGCACCAAAAAAGTGTATTCCTCCGGTTCTGTTACCACGCAGAAACCATACTTCTAAACCGAGAAAAAGGCAAGAAAGAGAAAACACTTTTTTACAAAGTAAGTTTTCTCGGATTCAGAAGCAATATTCATTTCTGCGTGGTATTTTCATCTTACCACGATTGCTGAATTTTGTCAATAAAAAGAAAAATAAAAAGTGCGCCCCACAAGGGAACGCACCAAAAAAGTGTATTCCTCCGTGAGTTGTTGTCATACAAACTTAATTTCATCAGCAGAATGAAAATAAAGAGGAAACACCTTTTTTCAAAGGATAGTTTCTTCCTGCTGACGAAAGATATTTAGTTTGTATGACACAAACATCTTACCACGATTGCTGAATTTTGTCAATAAAAAGACAAATAAAAAGTGCGCCCCGTAAGGAACGCACCAAAAAAGTGTATTCCTCACTGCGCCACACAGTTAACATACCAAACAAGGAATGAAAAATGAGAAAACACTTTTTTACAATAAAAAAGTATTTCCTTGCTTGGCATAACTATTTAAATGTGTGGCACAAATATCTTACCACAATTGCTGAATTTTGTCAATAAAAAGACAAAAAAACATATTACTCCGTGCGTTGTCGCACAAAACCGCAAACCCAAAAGCCGCGAGAAATGCAAAAACGCCTTTTTGACATAAGGTGATTTTCTTACGTATGCATGAAAAATCATCTTTTGCAACGTAAATATAATAGGGTATAAAAACTCAAATGGTCAAAAATTCAACAGAAAACACAAAAATAATTAAAAATTGTCGAAATGAATTGAAATGTTTTCTCAGTATAACATACACAGTTGACTTTTGTGCTTGTTTTTAGTATAATATAAAAAGAAAAAATAAAGGGGCATACTCATGAATAAAAAAGGAATTTTCCGTAAAATATCCGCGGTTTTCATAGTTTCGCTGATGCTTTTGATGACAAGCATAACGGCGTTTGCCGCAGATATAAGCGACTCGAATTATAATTATCTCAGCCCGATACCGTTGCTTATCATTAAAATTTCATATGATGCGAACGGAAACGGCAGAAATGACTTTGACGCGCAAAACCCGAGCAAACTCACCGATAAAAACTCGGAATTTTACGGTGAGCAGTGGAGTTATTCGGACGATACCGTGTGGTATAAAAACTTTTTTGATACCGGCAACTCCGCGTCGATGATAAACTTTTATAAGAAAATGACAAACGACAAATTCTGGTATTATCCGGCAGAGGAAACCTCAGCTGACGTCCAGAAGAACGGCAAGGAAAATGACGGAATTGTCAACGTTATCGTAAAGCATAAACATCCGGAAGCGAAAACGAACAGCGATTCCAGCGAGGATGCGGCGTCCCGTCAAGCGGCGCTGAGAGAAGCCGACAAATACGTTAATTTTGCGTCTTTCGATAAAAACAAGGACGGGAAAATTTCATATAACGAGCTTGCGATCGCATTTGTTTGCGCGGGATATGAATCGTCCGGTACGTCGAAAACGTCGAAACTCGCGTTCGGCGTTCACGCGCATTATACAAACGGCTCCGGCATCAACGCCGACGGCGTATCCGTCGGCAATTCCGGTTTTGTTCGTCTTGGCGAATATGTTACAAGCGACACACCGGCAACGATCGGCGTTTTGGCGCACGAATTGGGGCATTTCATCGGTGCCGCCGACCTTTATGACACATCCTCCGGCGGAAGTTATTCAAAATACGTCGGGAATATGTCGCTTATGGCGAGCGGCTCTTGGGGCGGAAGCAAGGGTGCCGGCCCGTCATACATGGATCCGTATAACGCGATAGTTTGCGGTATTGCAAGATCATCGCTTATTGTTGACGACGGAGAATATACGCTTTATTCACGCCAGAGCAAAAAAGGGGACTATAATATTCTGAAAATAACAACGCAAAACCCCAACGAATATTATTTGATTGAAAATAGATATTCCGACTCGGATGTTTTCGATAAAAGTCTTACAGATGCACAAAAAGGTATCGTCATCTGGCATGTCGATGAATCTATTGCCGCCAGCTTCGGCAATAAACTCAATTCCTCGGGCGGAATGCACGACCCGAGCGTAGCCGTTATAGGAACAAGTTCTCTCTCGACCACAGCGTTTAAATACATAGATAATTCTATAAACGGGCAAAGTTATACGTTTGTTCCGTATTCTACAAAATATAAATTCCCGATAAGCGGCGGTCCGTTTACTCTTTTGACAGACGAACAGGCAAAAGCGTTCACAATTCAGGTTGACGTTCTTTCATACGCGGGGAATGAGATGAAGATAAAAGTCAACAGTGTAATAACCATTCCTCCCGCAATTTCGGTTGTTGCGTCTGAAAAAGAAGTTGATTCGCTTACGTTTACATGCAGGTTAACAGATCTCAACGGTGCGGTGGCGGGAAAGGCGAAGCTCATTCTTTCCGAAGATCCTAACCCGACGGAAGAAAACGGAACGACGATCGACTTTGAATTTGACACCGAAA
This sequence comes from Clostridia bacterium, assembly GCA_017446155.1. GTDB lineage: Bacteria > Bacillota > Clostridia > Oscillospirales > CAG-272 > CAG-841. The sequence goes on from JAFSRI010000038.1 coordinate 17,895, forward strand.
CATATGAGTTTGTATATAAGTTCGACGAGCTTAAAGCGAATACAAAATATTTCTGCAAACTTATAGTTGACAGCGACCACGGCAGCACCGAAAAAACATTGATAGGCTATACAAAGGCAGTTCAGAAACCTCGCACAGAATATTATGTAATTTACTGTTACAAGGGCTTGCTTGAAGTTGAACGCTCATATGAGGTAAGGGTAAAGCCGGGCGCCACGTTTGATTATTCGTTCCCGATGCAGAAACGCGGATACGATTTCTGTGGATGGTATCTCGATTCCGACTATACCGAAAGATACGATATGGCATACACTCAGGACACCTGCACGGACTTCTCAATCTATGCAAAGTGGGTTAAATCGGGGAACACCGCCACATTAAAACTTGTCGGCGCTACGTCAAAATATAAGATGTTTGCGGCTGAGGTCGGCGATACGTTCGTTGAACCTGTTGCAAACGAAAGAGAAGGATATTCGTTTGGCGGCTGGTATGCCGACGAGGAGCTTACGGTTGAATTTGACTTTGGCGAACAGATAAAAGAGGCGGAAGAGGTAACGATCTACGCAAAGTGGATAAAAGACTCATCTCAGCCGGAGAAAACGACAGAAACGACGACAACAGTTGAAACGACCGAAACCACAACGACCGATAAGCCACAGGAAACATCGGCAACGGAAACCACCGATGCAACACAACAGCCCGGAGAAAAAACCGGATGCGGCGCTGTAATCGGCGTTGGTGCAGTTGTTTCCGCCGTAACGGTTGTTCTCGCTTGTGCAATCGTGACAAGAAAAAAAGAGGACTGATTTTACAGAATAAAAGATAAAGCCCGAAACGGATTAACCGTTTCGGGTTTTTGTCTTTTGTGAGAGCATTTCATATTTCAACCGCGTGGCTTCTCCTCCGCGCATATGGCGTTCAGCCTTATTTTTTTGAAGGACCGCCTTTACTTCTTTTGCAAGAGCGGGATTGATTGTTGAGAGCCGTTGAGTAACATCCTTATGCACGGTTGATTTGCTTACCGAAAATGCTTTTGCGGTTTCTCTAACCGTTGAATCTTTTTCAACTATGTATTGCCCGAGCATTACCGCCCGTTCATCGACCAGATCTTTCAAAACTGAGCCTCCGTAAATATATATCCTGATAAATATATATGACGGGGGCTTGGGCATAATTCATTAAAAAACAAAAACGGCAAGGGAAAATCCCTTGCCGCATGTTTGTTATTTTGGTAAATATCAGTTATACAAGCCGCGCTTGATATAGCTTGTGTGAAGTATCTCGTGTGCAAGATGGCTTCCCGGCTCGCCGAGGTACTCTTCATAAATTTTAAGTACCGCGGGGTTATCCTGAGATTTACGGTATTCAAGGTTCTTGTCCGCTGTGTAGAGGATGGACGCTCTTGCTTTTTTGAGGTCGATCTCTGCCTTTGTCTTTGCGGTTTGAACGGGCTGTCCGCCGCCGTTTACACAGCCGCCGGGGCAGCACATAACTTCGATGAAGTCAACTTCAACTTCGCCGGATTTGACTTTGTTGAGAAGTTCTTTTGCGTTTCCTGTGCCTGAAACAACAGCAACACGAACGGACATATCACCGAGCTTGTATGTCGCAAACTTGATCGGTTCCGTTCCGCGAACTTCCATAAAGTCAAGCGATTCTTTTTCAAGTTTTGTTCCGAGGATTACCTCAGCCGCCATACGGAGAGCAGCCTCCATAACGCCGCCTGTTGCGCCGAAAATAGCGCCGGCACCCGAACCTATATCGAACGGAGCGTCATATTTCTCGTCGTCAAGCTTTCTGTAATCGATGCCGGCTCTTTCGATCATACGCGCGAGCTCTCTTGTCGTTATAGCATAGTCAACGTCATAAATGCCGTTGCCGACTGCGCTTTGATCGGGACGTCTGCATTCAAATTTCTTTGCGGTGCAGGGGATAGCCGATACGAATACGATGTCTGCCGGGTCGAGACCTGCTTTTCTTGCGTAGTATGTTTTATACATAGCGCCGAACATCTGCTGAGGAGATTTGCAGGTTGAGAGATTGTCGGTAAATTCCGGGAAGTAATGCTCGCAGAATTTGATCCAGCCGGGTGAGCAGGACGTCATCATCGGAAGCGTTCCGCCGTTCTTGACTCTGCCGAGGAACTCCGTTGCTTCTTCCATGATCGTAAGGTCAGCCGTGAGGTTCATATCGTAAACACCGTCAAATCCAAGACGTTTAGCGGCGGCAACGAGTTTACCTTCTGTGTCAACGCCGGGCTCAAAGCCGAAGCATTCGCCGATGGTCGCTCTGATGGACGGTGCCATGCAGATAGCAACGTGTTTTGTCGGGTCACTGAGTGCTTCAAACACTTTTGCGGTGTCATCTTTTTCATAAAGCGCACCTACGGGGCAAGCAACTACGCACTGCCCGCAGTTTACGCACGCCTGGGCCGCAAGGGGCTGATCGAAAGGAGAGGCTATGTGGGTATCGAAACCGCGGTCAAGAGAGTTTATAACTCCGATGCCCTGAGCGTTACAAGCGGCAACGCATCTGCGGCAAACGATACATTTGTTGTTATCGCGTACAAGAGACGGCGAGCTTTCGTCAAGCTCATATTTGATCGTTCTGCCCTTGTATGCTTCCTCGTCCTCAACGCCCATCTCAGAGCAGAGTTGCTGCAATTCGCATTTCTGGTTGCGTATGCAGGAGAGGCACTTCTTTTCATGTGTAGAAAGAACGAGTTTCAAGTTCATCTTTCTGTATTTGCGGACTTTTTCCGTGTTTGTAAATATTTCCATGCCCTCGTTTACGGTCGTAACGCACGCGGTCATAAGACCTCTTGCACCTTTAACTTCAACAAGGCAAAGACGGCAAGCGCCTATTTGGTTGAGGTCTTTTAGATAGCAAAGAGTGGGTATATCGATGTGAGCGATGCGTGCGGCTTCAAGAATGGTTGAACCCGCGGGAACGGAAACGTCAATACCGTTTATTTTTACATTAACCATGTTTTCCATTTTCACGCTGCTCCTTTCTTATTCTTTATAAATAGCTTTGAATTTACATGTTGCGATGCACGCGCCGCATTTAACGCACTTGCTCTGGTCGATGACAAGATAAGGAAGCTTCTTTCCTTCTTTGACTTCGCCTGCGGCGTTGACATGGATAGCGTCTGCCGGGCAACCTTTTGCACACATCTTACATCCGATACATTTGTCGGCGTTGATGTGATATTGAAGCAAGCTCTTGCATACGCCGGCAGGACATTTCTTGTCGACGATGTGAGCGATATACTCGTCGCGGAAATAGCGGAGGGTAGAGATAACGGGGTTAGGTGCCGTTTGGCCGAGACCGCAGAGCGATGCGCCTTTGATGTAGTTGCAAAGCTCGTCGAGTCTGTCGAGGTCTTCTATCTCGCCCTTGCCGGATGTGATCTTGTCGAGAATTTCAAGCAAGCGAACCGTACCTACGCGGCAGGGAACGCACTTACCGCAGGATTCATCAACCGTAAATTCAAGGAAGAATTTTGCAATGTCAACCATGCAGTTGTCTTCGTCCATAACGATAAGACCGCCGGAACCCATCATCGAGCCGATAGCGATAAGGTTATCGTAGTCGATGGGGGTGTCGATAAGCGAGGCGGGTATACAACCGCCGGAAGGACCGCCGGTTTGAGCCGCTTTGAATTTCTTTCCGTTCGGAACGCCGCCGCCGATCTCTTCTACGATCTCGCGAAGCGTTGTTCCCATCGGAATTTCAACAAGACCCGTGTTTGTGATCTTGCCGCCGAGAGCAAATACTTTTGTTCCCTTGGATTTTTCAGTACCCATGGACGCGAACCATTCGGGTCCTTTGAGGATGATCTGAGCAATGTTTGCGAGCGTTTCAACGTTGTTGATTATCGTGGGTTTGCCGAAAAGACCTTTTACAGCGGGGAACGGAGGACGCGGATGAGGTTCGCCGCGTTTGCCTTCGATAGATGCGAGAAGAGCTGTTTCTTCGCCGCATACAAACGCGCCTGCGCCGAGACGAAGAGTAATATCGAAGTTGAAATCGGTTCCGAAAATGTTTTTGCCGAGGAGTCCGTATTCTCTCGCCTGATCGATTGCAATCTGCAAGCGGTGAACGGCGATCGGGTATTCGGCTCTTACATAGATGTAACCTTCGTCAGCACCGATAGCATATCCCGCGATAGCCATAGCTTCAATGACTGCGTGCGGGTCGCCTTCAAGAACGGAACGGTCCATGAACGCACCGGGGTCGCCCTCGTCGGCGTTACATACAACGTATTTCTTGCCCTTGGGCTGATCGGCTGCGAACTGCCACTTTCTGCCGGTGGGGAAGCCCGCGCCGCCACGGCCGCGAAGGCCGGATGCGAGGATTGTGTCGATTACCTGCTGAGGCGTCATTTCGGTGAGAACTTTGCCGAGAGCCTGGTAACCGTCGGTACCTATGTATTCGTCGATGTTTTCGGGGTTGATAACACCGCAGTTGCGAAGAGCAACACGATGCTGTTTTTTATAGAATTTTGTTTCAGAAAGCGGAACTGCCTGTTTTTCGCCGACTTCCGTATCCTCGTGATGAACAAGACGGTCAACGACACGGCCTTTGAGCAGGTGTTCGGAAACAATCTCCGGAACGTCCTCAACTTTAACGTGAGAATAGAACGTGCCTTCCGGATAAACTATCATTATCGGCCCGTTTGCGCAAAGACCGAAGCAACCTGTCTGAACGAGTTTTATCTCATCCGTAAGGTCTTGTGCGGCAAGCTCACGCTCCATCGCTTCGCGAATTTTTACACTTCCCGAAGACGTACAGCCCGTACCACCGCAAATGAGTACATGTGAACGAATCATTTGATCTCCTCCTAAAACTTATTAGTTGTTGCCTATCGTGTATTCAACCACGGGCTTTCCGCCCTTGATGTGTTTCTCAATGACCTCGCGCGCTTTGTCGGCTGTCATTTTGATATAGGTTACTTTTTCTTCGCCGGGTTTGATTACCTCAACGATCGGTTCAAGACGGCACATTCCGATGCAGCCCGTTTGCGAAACCGTAACGCTGTCGGTAAGACCTTCTTTTTCAACCTCTTCAACGAGAGCGTTGAGAACAGGGCGTGCGCCTGCCGCAATTCCGCAGGTAGCCATGCCGACTACGATACGAGTCTCGTTTGTGCCTTCGCGAATAGCGACTTTGTTTTTCATTTTGTCTCTGATCGCAGCAAGTTCTTCAAGTGTTTTCATGAGAATTGTTCCTTTCGGTTTATATTTTTTTAAATTTTAATGCTTTTTATGCGGTGTGCGTTATCACTCGTAGCTTTCGCTTAGATATTCGCGCACCCAAGAGATCACCTCCGGCGATGAGAGCGGCACGTCTTCGCCGAGCATCTGCCGCATCTCGGCGGTAGAAAGCTCAACCGCGTGCCCGTTTATGGTGTGAACGAACACAAAGTCGATACCCTCTTCGCCTTGAATGAGTGTGCATACGGTGCCTACAATATCGCCGAGCGGGATAAAATCTATGCTGTCTTTAAGAAATTTCGCTCTCACTGTCGTTCCGTGATCTGCATATTCTTCCGCGCTTTTCGATTTTATCTCAAATTCGCCACCCGTCATTTCCGCCTCCATTTTAAGAAGCGGAAGCCCCAGACCGACATTTCTTGTTTTTCTTGTTGTCGTGAACGGATTTGTTACGTTGGCTAAAAAATCTGCCTTCATACCTTTGCCGTTGTCACGAATCATAAATTCAAGAAAACTGTCGGTTTCGTCGATTATTATCTCAACGAGCGTTGAGCCCGCCTTTACCGAATTTTCGGCAATGTCGAGAATATTAAGTGAAATCTCTTTCATATGTTTTTAATCATCTTTAACAATTTTTCGCGTACCAGCGCCGAACTGTAAGGTTCGTCGTCGATGAGCAAAAAGTTTTCCGCTTCGTTTATCTCCCATAGCCTGTGCGCGTCGGAGTCTGTCAAGATAAGTCTGTTTTCAAGCGAATAATTGTTTATATACTCGTCTTTTTTGCTGCCGTCGTTTATTTCAAGGCATGGGAAATACGGCTCGTCCGGAATACCGCCGAGCATGGCGATTATTCCGTTTTCCTCTCTGTCGATGTGGGCGGGGAACACCGCCGCACCGTAATTTTCAAGAAGTTTCTTCGCTTCCGGTATCGAAAGCGTTGACGCGTTTATCAGCAGATTTTCTTCTTCTCCGACTATATTGTCGTTTTCATCGACTATGAGCTGATCTCCGAAAATGTCTGTTCTGTTTTTGTATAAGACTCTGTACTTTTGATATTCACGGTCGAACTCCTCTGCCGCTTCAAGCGTGGGGAAGAGCGCGACGATATGAACGTCTTCCGCTGTCGTCATCTCCATGCCCGCCACGGGAATTATCCCATGTTTTTTTGCCGCCGCGAAAAACGCGCGGCAATTCTTTGTGGAGTTGTGATCCGTCAACGCCACGATATTCAGTCCGCACAAACTCGCCATACCGGCGATATTGGCGGGTGTCATGTCGTTTTCGGCACACGGCGAAAGGCATGAATGAATGTGAAGATCGTAAAAGTATTTATTCATATCAGTTTTGATATTTCAACGCAAAATTCATATATCGGAAGTTTTGTGCGAAGAAGATTGACACCTTTTTCGGCGGCCGTGTTTATCACGTCGTCACCTATCTCGCTTTCCTCGCAGACGACGGCGCATGCGACGTCAACCAAGGACGCCACGGCTATTACGTTTACGTTCGTCATAATCGTCGCCCAAACGCAATCCTCTTCGGCTCTTCCCATAACCCAACTTAACAGATCGCCGGCATATGCGCCGTTGATCTCGCGGTCGGGCTTCGGAAGAGAAAGAATTTCAAGTCCGAGCGCATCTTTAAGAGCGGAAACTGTCATTTGCCATTCTCTCCTTCTTCTTTATATAAATCTTTGAATTTCTCGCGCATGATAACCACGCATTCAGAGAGATTCGCGTTGCCGCTTGCAACATCCTGCGCGAAAGCCGCGCATGTCGGCGCGCCGCACGAGCCACAGTCGATGCCGGGTAATTGCTTTTTGAGTTCTTCGCTCTCAATCATTATCCGCATCGCTTCCGCTCGGCTGCTGCCTATCGTTTGCGGAGCGTAATTGTAAGTAAATTGATTTTTCAGTTCGTCGGGAACTCCGTCGCCGTCATCGGCGTGGTTTTCCGCTACGGGAAGGTAACGTCTGAGGTTTTGCAGGCGCGCTTTTGCGATAAACGGATTTGTCACCGTCATAACACCGCCAACGCATCCGCCGGGGCAGGCGTCAAGCTCAACGAATTCAAGCTCCGGAAACGATCCGTTGTCGATTTCTTCCAAAACTCTTACAACGTTCTCGATGCCGTCCGCCGCGAGATATTTCTCGTTGAAAAGCGCTGTTGCCTCGCCGCCCGTGCTTGCCCAGCTAAGCCCAATCATACCTGTTCTCGATACCGGAACGGGTGAGAGGGAATCGCCTTTCATTACTCCGAGCAATTCAAAGTAAACGTCGGACATCGACACGACGTAATCCACGTAAGATCGCTCGCCCGCGTCTTTGTTCTTAACATAGCTTACCTTTGCGGGGCATGGGGAGATGAACACTGTGCAAATGTCGTCCTCGCTCAGCTCGGGATGATTTTTCAAAACTTCGCGCTTTGCATATTTTGCGGCAATCTCCATCGGCGGCAAAATGTCAAGCAGGTTATCCGTCAGCAACGGATACCTCAGTGACAGGAGTCGTTCTATCACGGGACATGCCGATGATATAACCGGTTTTTTTGCCGTTTTGATCATTCGCCGAGTGTAGTCGGAAACGATCTCTGCCGCACGTGCCACCTCGAATACTTCGTCAAAGCCGTAATCCAGCAAGCCTTGAAGCACATAATCGATGTCTTCAAGATTGTCAAATTGCCCGAACAGCGTCGGCGCCGGCAGCGCAATTTTGAATTTATCCTTCGGAATGTCGGTTAGGCTGTCGTAAACCGACTTTTTCGCTTGATGCGGGCAAACTCTGATACATTCGCCGCAATCTATACAGCGGGCGGAGTCTATTACCGCGCGTCTGTCGCGAATCCTTATCGCTTCCGTAGGACAGTGCCTCAGACAATGCGTGCACCCGCAGCATTTTTCGGGGTTCAGAGAAACCGAGTGATTATACTGTGCCACGTTTTCACGCCCTTTCAGTGAATTATGTGTTTACGGTCATTGTGATCGTGGTTCCCACACCAAGCTCGGATTCTATCGTCATCGTGTCGGTATTCTTTTTCATGTTCGGCAAGCCCATTCCGGCACCGAAACCGAGCGATCTGATATTTTCCGGAGCGGTGGAGAAGCCCTCTTTCATCGCCAGCGCAACGTCGGCAATTCCCGGGCCGTTATCCTTTAATATAATTTCTATTTTATCAGGATAAACGGTTACGGTGGCAAATCCGCCGCCGGCGTGGATGACCATGTTGATTTCGCCCTCGTACATGGCGATGGCGACCCGCCTGATTATATCCGGCGGATAACCGAGCATTCGCAGATTTTTCTTCGTCGCAACGGAGGCTTCGCCCGCTGAGGTGAAGTTTTCACCGTTTACGTCAAAGGTGAATTGAAGCTGTTCGCTCATATTGATCACTTTTCCTTATTTGTTATAGTTGTTTAAACCGTTTGCATAAAGCATTCCGCACGCTTCATACATTCTTCTTTCGGTGGCCATTACGACCATTCCGTTTTTCTTTGCCAGTTCAAGCATCTCTTCGCTCGGCTTTTTAGACCTTACGAAAACTATGCAACGCATATCCATCATTTCAGCCGTACGGATGACCTGTGTGTTTACAAGCCCTGTAAGAAGCACCGCTTGATCCTTTACAAACGCTAAAACGTCGCTCATCATATCCGATCCGCAAGCGGAGCAGACCTCAGAATCGGCGAGTTCTTCGCAGCAAAGTATCTCGGCTTCGAGTATCTCGGCAACCTTTGAAATCTTCATATTATTTCCTTACTGATAACTTTTAAGTATTGTGGGAATGTCGGCAACCGTAAGTCTGCCGTACACTTCGCCGTTTACCGTCATTACGGGTGCCAGACCGCACGCGCCTATGCAACGGGTAGCTTCAAAGCTGTATTTGCCGTCGGGCGTCGTTTCGCCGGGTGCGATACCGATTATCTCGGTTATCTTGTCTGCAAGCTGACCCGAGCCTTTTACATAGCATGCCGTTCCGAGGCAGACAGCGATAGCAACCTCGCCGTCGGGGTTAAGCTTGAACTGTGAATAGAAGGTAACAACGCCGTATACTTCCGCAAGCGATACGCCGAGACCTTCCGCAATGATTTCCTGGACCTCTACGGGAAGATAACCGTAGATTTCCTGAGCTGCTTGAAGAACGGGAAGCATATTGCCTTCTTTGCCCTTATATTTTTCAATAACGGCCATGAGCTTCGCTTTTTGTTCTTCGGTGCCCTTGAATGTGACTGTCGTCGTTTTCTTTTTCATAAAAAAGAACTTTCCTCCTGTGTCTCCTGATTTTTCGGCGGTGACTTAAATTCCGCCTGTGTTCGTGTTATGTACTTCCTTTGCTTTGCGCGCCTCCCGGGGAGGGTTTCCCGCCCGATATTCGTCGCGAGACGAAATGCGGTCGCGGTGCCTTTCACAACGGTAGAGCACACCTACACGCATACGCTGTTATTATACTATATATAAATAAAAAAATCTATACTTTTTCAATAATTTCTCGAAAAAACTTTTAGAAAAAAATAAAAAAATTATTATAAAAAACAATATTATGTTGCATTTGAGAATTTTTTATAGTATAATTTATTTTAGAGTAATTTCCCGCATAATGCCGGGATGAAAAAACGGAGGTATCCACAATGAACAATTTTATGGATGACGATTTTTTGCTTGACACCGAAACTGCCCGAATGCTTTATCACACGTATGCGTCGCAGCTTCCGATAATCGATTATCACTGCCACATTGACGCAAAAGAAATAGCCGAGGACAAGCGTTATGAAAACATCACTCAGCTTTGGCTCGGAGCAGACCATTACAAATGGCGCGCGATGCGTTCCTGCGGCATAAGCGAAAGACTGATAACTGGGGATGCTTCCGATTACGAAAAATTTGAGGCGTTTTGCTCGGCCATGCCGTATCTTATCGGAAATCCGCTTTATCACTGGTCGCATCTTGAACTTAAAAGATATTTCGGCTTTGAAGGCGTCCTTTCTCCCGAAACGTGTTACGATGTATGGGAATTGACGAAAGAAAAACTTCAAAGTCCGGAAATGAGCGCGCGCGGAATAATGAAAATGTCAAACGTCAAACTAATTTGTACGACGAATGATCCGAGCGAATCGCTTGAACATCATATTGCGATAAGAGAGGACAAGGATTTTGACATTTCCGTGCTTCCCGCATTCCGCCCCGACAAGTGCCTTTATGTGGAAAGAGATGGATTTGCAAAATACATAAAAGATTTTTCGACCGCGGCCGGTGTTGAAATAAAAGATTTCAAGACCTTGTGTGAAGTGCTGGCAAACAGGATACAATATTTTAATGTCCTCGGTTGCCGTGCGTCCGACCACAGCCTTGAAGACAGCGTTGTGTTCGACGTGTCGGTTTCCGCCGGACAAGCCGAATCGATAGCGGATATTGTTTTCAAAAAAGCGATGGCAGGCGAAGGGATAGATTCCGATACCGCAAGAATATACAGAAGTGCGCTTATGCGTTTTTTGGCGAAACAGTATACAAAATACGGCTGGGTGATGCAGCTGCATTTCGGCGCAATGAGAAACGTAAGCCCGATGATGTTCTCGCTTCTCGGTGCAGACGCGGGATACGACACTATCCATGCCGGCTCCGGAAGGATTGCGTCGCTTGCAAGTATGCTCGGCGCGCTCGAAGCAGAATCGGCACTTCCGAGAACGATTCTTTATTCGCTCAATCCTGCGGAAAACACGGCGGTAGCCGCCCTTGTCGGATGCTTCCAGCGCACGGGCGAGGAACTTGAAGGCCTTTCATGCATGCCGAAAATGCAACAGGGAAGTGCGTGGTGGTTCAATGACAACATTGACGGCATGCGCGCGCAGCTTACAACTTTTGCAAATCAGTCTGCACTCGGAAAATTTATCGGTATGACGACCGACTCACGCAGTTTCCTTTCATATACACGACACGAATATTTTCGCAGAATTTTCTGCTCTGTTCTCGGCGGATATGTTGAGCGCGGGGAATATCCGCTTGACGTTGATACGCTTGCACAAATGGTTTGCGATGTATGTTATAACAACACAAAAGACTATTTTGATTTCAGGGTAATCTGAGTTTGCACCGCCGACGGCGGCGCGCGGCAACGCCGCGCGCGGGCGCTGTGGCGAACAGCAAAGCAAAAACAATAATTGACATAAAGCGCCACAGCGCATACGCCGTTCGCGAAGGCGAACGGCGCGCCGTCGGCGGTAAAATAAAAAAGAAAAGAGAAAAAATATTATGGCAGAGGAATGCACACACGATTGTTCCACATGTTCGGCAAATTGTTCGTCAAGAAATCAAGCGCCGACATTTGAAAAAACAAATTCACTCAGTAGAGTAAAAAAGACGGTAGCCGTTATAAGCGGTAAAGGTGGCGTAGGCAAATCGCTTGTTTCATGTATGCTTGCGACGGAGCTTTCACGCAGAGATCTTAAAGTAGCCGTTATGGACGCTGATATAACCGGTCCTTCGGTACCTCAGGCGTTCGGGCTCAAAGGGCTTTGCGAGGCGGCGCCGCTCGGCGGCATCATGCCAAAGCAGACAACGACAGGCATGGAAGTTATCAGCGTAAACCTTCTTCTTGAAGACATCAAATCACCCGTTATATGGAGAGGTCCCGTCATTGCGGGAATGGTAAAACAGTTCTGGACGGATGTTGTTTGGGGCGATGTTGACGTTATGGTGATCGACTGTCCCCCCGGCACAGGAGACGTTCCGCTGACGGTTTTCCAAACAATCCCCGTTGACGGAATCATCATTGTCACAACTCCGCAGGATCTTGTGTCTATGATCGTTTCAAAAGCCGTGAATATGGCGAAGATGATGAACGTACCGATAATCGGTATCGTTGAAAATATGAGCTATGTCGAATGTCCCGACTGTCACAAAAAAATAGATATATTCGGCAAGAGCAAAACCGAAGATGTGGCAAAAGAATTCGGTATACCCGTAATCGCAAAACTTCCGATAAACCCCGAACTCGCATATCAGTGTGATAAGGGCGTTATCGAGGCGTTCGAGGGCGACTATATGGCAAATGCCGCAGATATGGTTGAGGCACAGCCCGAAAGAGAAGGCAAATGACAAAAGTACTTTTTGTTTGCACGATGAATACGGCTCGTTCCGTTATGGCGGAGATGATTTTGAAAAAATACGGCGGAGACAAATTCATACCGTCATCCGCCGGGATTTTCACAACCGGATTTACCCCGATGGAACTGTTTGCATATCAAACGTTGCTGAAAGAGGGCGTGGGAGCTAATATCCTAAACGACTTCTACTCTCGCAAAGTGAAAAGAGAGTATATTGAAGAAAACGATATTATTGTTGGAATAACTCCCGAACATATGCAGGCACTTAAAGCAAAATATCCTGAATATGCAGACAAAATAACAACGTTCGATTCTCCTGTGGAAAATCCTTGGAACGACGAGGATTCATATGAAAAATGTTTTGAGTCGATAAAAGAAAACGTAATGAAAATGTTTTCGCTAAGCGACAAAGACATCACAGTGCGTACAATGGACGCATCCGGTGCGTCGCAATCGGCGGCGCTCGAAGCGGAATGTTTTTCAAACCCATGGACACTTGAAGAATATGAAAAAGCGCGGCAAAGCGACGATCATATTTGCCTGTGCGGATATGTGAACGCCGAATATGCGGGGTTTGTCATGGCATACCGTGTGCTTGATGAGGGGCACTTGCTGGACATTGCCGTAAGACCGAAATTCCGTCGATGCGGGGTGGCAAAGGCGCTTATCGAAGAACTTTCTTCAAGGCTTGAAAAAGCGGGTGTTACAAGCGTTATGCTGGAAGTGAGAGAACATAATATTCCCGCGCGTGCGCTGTATTCAAAACTTGGCTTTAAGGACGTCGGCAAAAGAAAATATTATTACAAAGATCCTACGGACGACGCAATTTTATGTACGCTCGTTCTAAAAGAAAAGGAAAACAATGAAGATATTGGGAATTGAAAGCTCGTGCGACGAAACAGCTGCGGCTGTGTTGGAATGTACAGGCGACAGCGATTTTGAAATTTTATCAAATAGAGTTGCATCGCAAATAGAGATGCACGCGCGATACGGCGGGGTAGTGCCGGAGATTGCGAGCAGAGCGCATTGCGAGATAATTTCAAAACTTGTATATGACACTTTAAGTGATGCAAAAATCGGTATAAACGATATTGACGCGATTGCCGTTACGGCATATCCGGGGCTTATCGGTGCATTGCTTGTAGGGGTAAATTTTGCAAAAGGACTTGCTTATGCAAATTCAAAGCCGCTCATAGCCGTAGACCATATTAAAGGTCATATCGCATCTATTTACCTTACCGAAGAAAAAATCATGTTTCCGTATATAGCGCTCGTGGCGTCTGGCGGACACACATCGATAATTAAAATTGACGACTACAACTCTCACGTTGTTATAGGCGGTACACGCGACGACGCGATGGGCGAAGCGTTTGACAAAGTGGCGCGCGTAATGGGGATGCCTTATCCGGGCGGTGCAGCGATGGACAAGCTCGCATATGAAGGCAAATCCCCCGTTCCGTTTCCGACGGCGGCAATTCGCGACGGTTCGCTCGATTTGTCGTTTTCCGGAATTAAAACTGCGGTGTTAAACTATATAAATTCATCTGAACAGCGCGGGGAAGAAATAAATAAGGCAAATATTGCGGCAGGGTTTGTAAACGCCGCTGTTAGTTCGGCGTATATAAAACTTGAAATGGCGCTGAACGAATATCCTGAAACAAAAGCCATTGCGATTGCGGGCGGCGTTTCGGCAAATTCACATTTGCGCGAGGCGATAGGAAAGTTGTGTGAAAAGCACAAGATAGATTTTTATAAACCCCAACCTTCGTTTTGCGGCGACAACGGCGCAATGATTGCGGCAGCCGGATATTTTGAATATAAAGAGCATAAATTTGCCGATTTGTCTCTAAATGCCGACGCTTCAAAATGGGAAGTGTGACAATTTAATTTACATATTTTATAAAACGCAAGTTTTCAACAATCTGTTGAAAAAACGGATTTACAAATAGCAAACACGAAAAATAACTCGGAAAAGCCCGATGTTTTTGTGGAAAAGAATGTTGAAAGCGTGGAAAAACATTTGTATAAAATGGTTTTTAAAAAGTGGAAAACTTTTCAAATGACAACGCGATGAACATTTACAGTAAATTATATTTACATATAGTTTTGAATATGGAGTTTAACAAATGAAAGTGGAATTTCTGTATGGGACGGCGGTGATAACGCTCCCTGCCGACGTGAAAAAACACATACCGCGTGCTTCTCAAAATGATTTGCGTGTGCTTGTAGCTTTGGCCGCGGGCGCCGCCGCAAGCGCGGATGCGCTTGCGCGGGCGTGCGACATATCGGTGGGCGAAGTTACTGCGTCGCTTGCATTTTGGCGCGGGGCGGGGATAATCAAAACAACGGACTACGTCGCGCCGCCCGCCGCGTCGGCAGAGCCGACGGCGGCGCCCGCGGCAGCAAACGAGCCTGCGCCGTATCAAATGACAGGCGAAGAGATTGAACGCATCTGTTCGGAGCATCAAGATTTAAAGAGCACGCTTGATAAATGTCAACAACTTTACGGGAAAGTATTTACATATTCCGAGGCGAGCGTAGTTGTTTATTTATATGATCACCTCCGCCTTGATTGCGAATACATTTTGCTTTTATGCCAATATTGTGTAAATCATGGACAAAAGTCTTTGAGATATTTTGAAAAGACAGCACTTGCGTTGTATGATAAAGGAATTGACAGTGTTGAAAAACTCGACGATTATATATCAAACGAGTCAAAACGCGCTGAACTGGAATATAAAGTAAGAAAACTTTTCGGCTTTGGAGAAAGGGCGCTTACGTCAAAAGAAAAAGAACATCTTAACACTTGGGCAAACGAGTGGAATATTTCGTTTGAACTCGTTGAGGCGGGATATGAACGCATGATGGCGAATATTTCGGAGCCGAAGATTCATTATGAAAATAAGATACTGAAAGCATGGCATGACGCGGGTATTAACACGGTTGATGAAATAAACGAAAAAGATCTGCCGAAGAGCGAAAAGAAATCGTCGTCAAAGCAGACGATGTCGTCGCCGGGATTTGATATAGACGAGTTTTTTAAACTCGCTGTAGAGCGCGGTAAAAACGGTGCGGATGAAAACAATAACGGAGAAAACAAATGAGCAGAAACGAAAACGAACAAAGCGAAATAATTCACGCGTTCAGAGAAAAGAGCGCACGCGCAAGAGCGGACGCCGAGGCGCGCCGCGCGGAAGTTGACGCAAAATTTCCCGAAATAGCAAGGATAGACGAAACGCTTCAAGCCACGGGACTGAGAATATTGCTTGCCGCGACAAAGGGCGAGGGAGATATTAAAAAGCGGATAGCGCAACTTAAAGAAACGAACGACGAGTTGCTTGCTGCAAGAGGAGAGATACTCAGATCAAACGGATACCCCGAGGATTACAGCGATGTTCATTATGAATGCGAAAAGTGCTCGGACTCCGGCTTTTTGCCCGACGGAAAAATGTGCGACTGCCTTAAAAGAACTATTGCGCGCTCCGGTTTTGAACGTTGCGGAATAGCAAAACTCGTCGAGAAGCAGAACTTCGATTCGTTCGATCTCGGCTATTATACCGGTTCGGCGAGAGAAAACATGGAAGGGGTGCTTCGCATCTGCCGTTCGTATGCGGAAAAGTTTAACGGAGAAGAGATGCAAAACCTTATTTTCATCGGCAAGACGGGACTTGGCAAAACGCATCTTTCATCGGCAATCGCAAAAGAAGTGATAGAACGCGGATATGACGTTATATATGAAAGTGCGCAGAACATAATCTCCGATTTTGAAAAAGAGAAGTTCTCGCGCTATGATGCGGACCTTCCCGATACGAAGAAATATTTTGATTGCGATTTGCTCATAATTGACGATCTCGGCACGGAGATGACGACACAGTTTACTGTTTCTTGTCTGTATAACCTTATAAACACACGGTTAATAAACGAAAAGAGCATGATAATAAGCACAAACATCGAACGGCAAGAGTTGCTTGAACGCTATTCCGACAGGATAACGTCGCGTCTTTTCGGAGAGTTTATAATTTGTGTTTTTGAAGGCACAGACATAAGAGCAAGCAAACTCAGAAGATAGCGGGGAACATCATAACAGAAGCATTTTTTAGGCACAAATCAATTTGGTTTGTGCCTTATTTTTGTTCGTGACCGCGTCAATCACAAATTAGAAAAATCCGATGCTCTGATAACGGAAAAAGCCCGGCATAACCGAGCTTTTTCTATGTTTATTGCCAATATTTTCTGTCGAGAGATCGAAACTGAATTGCTTCGGCTACGTGCGGTGCTTTTATCGTTTCGCTTTCGGCTAAGTCTGCTATCGTTCTTGCAACTCTCAATATTCTGTCATAACCGCGTGCTGAAAGTCCGAGCCGGTCAAATGCTTTTTTAAGCAGATCTTTTGCGGCGTCGTCGAGCGTGCAGTATTTTCGTATCTGTGCCGATGAAAGCTGGGCGTTGCAGAAAAGATTATCTTCATTTTCATATCTTTTTGCGGCGAAATTCCTCCCGCGGTTGACTTTTTCGGCTATCATGGCTGATGTCACGGGAGATTGAGTTTGATCGGACACCTCGTCGTAGCTAAGCGACGGCATTTCGATTTGAATGTCAATACGGTCGAGGAGCGGCCCGCTTATTTTTGCAAGATAGCGCTTAATATCCGATTGCGAACATGTACACTGCTTTGTCGGGTGGCCGTAATAGCCGCATTTGCATGGGTTCATTGCACACACAAGCATAAAGTCCGCCGGGAAAGTTATCTTGCCGCCTACGCGGGTTATCGTCACTTTGTTATCTTCTATCGGCTGTCGGAGAACCTCCATCGAGTCGCGCGAAAATTCAGGCAGTTCGTCGAGAAACAGCACGCCGTTGTGTGCCAATGAGATCTCGCCCGGCATAGGTATTCTGCCTCCGCCCGCCAGCCCTGCGCTTGACATTGTGTGATGCGGCGAGCGAAACGGACGATCTGTCATAAGAGGCGCGTCGGGCGGAAGCGTTCCCGCGACGGAATGAATTTTTGTCGTTTCGATAGCTTCTTCAAACGTCATGTCGGGCAGTATCGTCGGTATGCGCTTGGCAAGCATGCTCTTGCCCGTTCCGGGAGGACCGATAAGCAGAACGTTATGACCTCCCGCACATGCGACTTCCAGCGCGCGTTTGGCTCTTTCCTGACCTTTGACGTCTGCAAAATCAAGCCCGATATATTTTTTTCTCATTTTAAATTTCGATTCGTCAAACGTGACCGGCGTAATTTTTTCTCTGCGGCAAAGGTGGCTTACAAGCTGTGCGACGTTATCGACGGGATAAACCTCAATGCCCGACACTGCCGACGCTTCCTCGGCATTCTTTGCTGCGACGAAAAATTTTTCTATCCCAGCCTCTTTTGCCGCAAGGCACATCGACAGCGCTCCGCAAACGGGGCGAACGTCGCCGGATAGGGAAAGCTCCCCGAGAAAACACGAGTCTGAAAAATCATCTTCACCCAAGATTCCCGCGCATTTCAGCACCGACAACAACATAGCCAAGTCATATCCGGAGCCTTCTTTTTTCTTGTCTGCCGGAGCAAGATTGAGTGTGATGTCAGCCTCGGGAAACATAAATCCGCTGTTAATTGCCGCGGCTTTTATGCGCTCTTTCGATTCTTTTATGGCGGCGTCCGGCAAGCCGACTATCTCAAACTCGGGCAAGCGGTCCTGGGCGTCACATTCAACCGTTACAATGTATCCGTCGATGCCTGTCAATCCTGCACTGAAAATTTTGGAAAGCATATCTACTCCTGAAACTTTTTTCTTTATTTTACACTAAAAAATACTATTAGGCAATACTTTTTGCGTGAAAAAAGGAAAAAAACGAAATCACATAACGCTATGGCTCGCTTTGCCACGACCGACGTCGATTATCTTCGGAAAACCGCGTTTTATAAACTTGTATAAAAACATGATCGGCTTTTTGCAGCCTTGATTTTTCTTTTTTTGGGTAAAACGGATTTTTTTTGAATATAATCACATTGAAAAGAATTATCGGAGGGGAAAATGAGGGGACTTACAGATTCGGCACGCGCCGCTATTTCAAACGCAAATACGGAGGCGGTCGAGCTTTGCAGGGGATATGTCGGCACGGAGCATTTGTTGCTCGGCATTCTGCGCGAGGAAGAAAGCATTGCCGCAAACATACTGAAAGCTCATGACGTGACGTATTCGGCGACGCGCCAGCTTGCCGGAAACGGAGGTGAAAGAGACGTTGCAACGGGAGAGCGCGAAATGACGCCGGGACTGAAAACAGCAATCGAGGACGCCGCTGAGGAGGCGCGATCACGCGGAAGTGACAGCGTGGGAACCGAGCACTTGCTGTTGGCGCTTATTTCAGAGCGCGAGTCGGCGGCGGTGAGGCTTATTACGCTTCAAAGCGCAAGCGTTGGTGAAATAAGAAACGATATAACTACGTTTTTTTCGGAAATAAAGGGAGATTCAAAGCCGCGCGGTGCCGACGCAAAGCAAAATTATCTGCACGACGGGGATTTGGCTACACTGATGTCGTTCGGGGTAGATTTGACGGAGCAGGCGAGAAGAGGAAAACTGCCGAATGTAGTTGGGCGAGATGAGGAAACCGAGCGTGTGATAAGAATACTTTCAAGAAAGACAAAGAACAATCCTTGTCTTATAGGAGAACCCGGCGTAGGTAAGACGGCGGTTGTTGAGGGGCTATGCTGTCGAATAGCCGATGGCAGAGTGCCGCAAAGCCTTTCGGGCAAGAGCATTATAATGCTCGATCTGGGGGCTATGATAGCGGGCGCAAAATACAGGGGAGAATTTGAAGAACGACTGAAAAAAATAATGAACGAGGTGGCGAAAAACGATTCGGTTATACTGTTTATCGACGAACTTCACACGATAGTAGGCGCGGGGGCGGCGGAAGGTGCCGTTGACGCGGCGAATATATTAAAGCCGGCGCTTGCAAGGGGAGAATTGCGCGTAATAGGCGCGACGACGATTGAGGAATACAGACGGCATATAGAAAAAGATGCGGCGCTCGAAAGACGATTTCAACCTGTATTGGTGGAAGAACCGTCACGCGAGAAAGCGGAAGAAATTCTTTTTGCACTCAGGTCGCAATATCAAGAGCATCACGGAGTAATAATTACAGACGATGCGATAAAGGCGGCGGTTAGATTATCCGCAAGATATTTGACGGATAGATTCTTACCTGACAAGGCGATAGATCTGATCGATGAAGCGGCGGCTGAAAAGCGAACGAAAATTTCCGAACTTCCGGATGATATAAAGCGGTTGCAAGGTGAGGTAAATTTGCTGTGCGCCGAAAGAGAAAACGCTATAACGCGGCGCGATTTTGCTACCGCAGCGAAAATAAGACTTAAACTTACTGACAAACGCGGGGAACTATCGGAACTTATGCGCGGATATGAGGATGAAAAACGTGAGGCGATGTCGAAGATAACCGAGGATGATATAGCAAAAGTGCTTGAATCGTGGACGCATATCTCGGTAAGCCGTTTGCTCGACGACGAAACGCGACGGCTTGCGACGCTTGACGACGAAATAAAAAAACGGGTCATCGGTCAGGATGACGCCGTAAAATCGCTTACTCGCGCGATACGGCGCGGAAGAACCGGCATGAGCGACCCTATGCGCCCTATATGTTCGCTGATATTCGCAGGACCGACGGGCGTTGGAAAGAGCGAGCTTGCAAAGGCTGTGGCTGAGGTGTTGTTCGGTTCGGAGGATGCGATGATACGGCTTGACATGTCAGAGTATATGGACAAATACAGCTCGTCGAAAATGATAGGTTCTCCGCCGGGATACGTCGGATACGACGAGGGCGGACAGTTGACCGATAAAATTAGGCGAAAGCCGTATTGCATAATTCTTTTCGACGAAATCGAAAAGGCGCACCCGGATATATTTAATTTGCTTCTGCAAATTTTAGAGGACGGCAGACTGACGGATTCGCAGGGAAGAGTGGCGGATTTTCGCAATTCTGTAATAATCATGACGAGCAATCTCGGATATGAAAACCAGTCACGACGCGCGGGCTTTTCGGGCGAAAAAGAAAGCGAGCGGCGAAAAGAAGAGGTGAGAATAGCCGTAAAAACGGCGTTTAAGCCGGAATTTATAAACAGGATAGATGAAATTATAGTGTTTGACGTTCTTGATGAAACGGCGTTGAGGCAAATAACGGGAAAATTTTTAAACGGCATTGCCGAGCGCGCGAAAAATATCGGCGTGAAACTCTCTTTTGACGCTTCCGTGGCCGATCTTATTATATCGGAAAACGATGAAAAATACGGCGCAAGGCCGCTCCGACGCGCAGTGAGCAGATTTGTTGAAGATTCGTTTTCAAACGAAATGATAATGGGAAATATTCGAGCCGGAATGAAAGTGAAAGCGTTTGCCGACGGTGAAAAAGTCATTTACAAAACCGAATAAAAAACCGCTCCGCTTCGGCGGGGCTGTTTTGATATTAAAACAATATTTTGTCTTTACATCATACTTTCATGCTTGACCTTGCCTTTTTGTTGTGATAAAATATTTTTTTGAAGGAACACTTTGAAGCGTTTGGAGGGAAGTATGAAAAAAGTATTGACGGTAGGGATTGCAGGCGGCTCGGGGAGCGGTAAAAGCACGATAACAGATATTTTGAGGAAAAGATTTTCAAACAGCGTAGCCGTTATAAACCACGATGATTATTATAAGGCGCATCATAATTTAAGCTATGAGGAACGCTCGAAAACAAACTATGACAGTCCGGACGCTTTTGACACGTCGCTTATGGTTGAACATTTGCACAAATTGCAGAACTTTGAGGCGGTCGATTGCCCGGTATACGATTATATGATACATGACAGAAGCGATAAAACTCGCCGTATTGAGCCTGCCGAGGTATTGCTAATCGACGGAATACTCGTGTTGGCGGAACCGGAACTTCGCGAATGTATGGATATAAAACTGTTCGTAGACACCGACGCCGATATTCGCATACTTCGCAGAATCAAACGCGACGTTCAGCAGCGCAAAAGAACGCTTGATTCGGTAATAAATCAATATCTTACCACTGTAAAACCCATGCATGAAGCATACGTCGAGCCAAGCAAGAAATTTGCCGATATTATAATTCCGGAGGGAGGGTATAACCTGATTGCAATGGAAATTGTGGAACAGAGGATACTTTCTCATCTGAAAAAATAAACGTAATATGCAGCAAAAACCTCCGCCGAAAAAGCGGAGGTTTTTGCTGTCTATTTCTTTATATTGATTTTACCATGCTTATTTTCATATTCTTCTATTGCCTGTCTTATCAATATTAAAATTTGACTGTTAAGACTTCTGCCTTCATAGTCCGAAACAACATGTAATTTATCAAGCATTTCACTGTCTATTCTTATTGATACGCTTTTTATAGCCATGGTTACCTCAAAATATATTTAATATATGTTTATTTTATATCCGGATTGTGATATAATGTTACAAATAAACACATAATATATTCAAAATGTGTTCAATGAGAGGTAAAAATGAGAATAGCAGTTGTGGGCTCACGAAATTTATGTTTTTATGAGTTTGAAAAGTTTTTTCCAAATGAAGAATATGAAATTATATCAGGCGGAGCACGGGGTATAGACAGCTGTGTAAAAGAATACGCAAAAAAGAACGATATAATATTTACTGAAAAACTACCTCAGTACAACATTTATGGACATGCTGCTCCAATCATAAGAAATCGGATAATTGCAGATCTTTCCGATTTGGTTTTTGCTTTTTGGGACGGAAAAAGCAAAGGGACAAAAAATGTAATTGATTATTGTAGAAAAACGAATAAAAAGGTAAAAATAATTTATTTATAAAAAAACAGCACCTTTAAGGTACTGTTGATGGCGCGCCCGGAGGGATTCGAACCCACGACCTACCGGTTCGTAGCCGGGCACTCTATCCACTGAGCTACGGGCGCATATTTTTTCGTGCTTTGATATTCTATCACATTTAGCGGATGATGTCAACCTTTATTTTGAATTTTTTAATAAAATTTCTTTGTTCTATTGACAAATACAAATGCTGATTATAAAATTAACGTGTTAAAAATCATTTTCAGAGGGCAATATTTATGCGATTGTTTTTTGCGGTGAATTTTTCTGATGATGAAAAAAATATTTTGCTGAAAAACATAGATGAACTCAAAAAAATATGCTCGCGCGGGAACTTTACTCATAGGGAAAACCTGCATATTACGCTGGCTTTTTTGGGCGAGGTGGAACGCGCGCGGCTCGGCGCAGTATGCGCCGCCGCGTCGCAGCTAAGCGCCGCTCCGTTTGATATAACGGTTGAGGGAGCAGGCAACTTCGGAAAGCTCGTTTGGCTGGGTGTTGAGAAAGACGGCGCGAATGAGCTGCGACGGCTTGCCTCCGCGCTTCGCGCGGAGTGCCGCGCGCGTAAAATAAATTTTGATGATAAACCTTTTTCTCCTCATTTGACGATATGCCGTCAACCGGAATTTTCCGTCGGCATTTCCATTGAAACGTTCAAACCGAACGTTATGCCCGTAACAGCGAAAATAAACTCATTTGAACTTATGGAAAGCATTCGTGTAGACGGGAAACTGATCTACCGAAAAATATACTCAAAACAACTGAACGGAAAGGATTAAAAAATGAATAAAAACGTTGACATTTCGGCTGTTGATAAAAACTTCGCGGCAAGTGTTCTTGAAGAGGACGGAATAGAGTATTATGACGCCGATCAAGCGCCGCTTAGAGTTTACGGGCTTATTCGCGAAGACGGCGTATATGCAAGAGTGCCGAGCGAGGTCGCAAAACAGGCGAGCGAGCAGTTGGAGATGCTAAATCATAATACCGCGGGTGGCAGGGTAAGGCTGAAAACCGATTCCGACGTAATATACATCAAATGCATGATGCCGCAAAGTTGGCGCATGAGACATATGGCTGACGCCGGCTCGTCCGGATTTGATGTTTATGAAGTTATCGGCAAAAAGCATTTGTATCTCGGCGTCATTCTTCCTCCGAGGGAAAACGTAAAAGAATACACAGAGAAGATAAACGTCCCCGAGGGGATGCACGATATTGAAATAAACATGCCGCTTTATTCCGCGGCGGGCAAAGTATACGTAGGTGTAAAAAAAGGCAGCCGTGTGCTTGAAGGCGGCAGATATACGTATGAAAAGCCGATAGTTTATTACGGTTCGTCGATAACGCAAGGCGCGTGTGCGTCACGCCCCGGCAACACATATCAGGGAATGATAAGCCGCCGGTTTGATACAAACTATATAAACCTCGGCTATTCGGGCAACGCGAAGGGGCACCCGGCGATGATAAAATACATAAGCACGCTTGATATGAGTATTTTCGTCCTCGACTATGACCACAACGCCGTCACTCCCGAAAAATTAAAAGACACGCACTACGCCGCATATAAAACCGTTCGTGACGCTCAACCGGGTTTGCCCATCATCATGGCGAGCAGAACCGACTTTGATAAACCATTGCAACCCGGAAAACCTTTCCGCGACGTTGTTGCTGAAACATATGAAAGAGCGATCGCCGAAGGCGATAAAAATGTGTATTTCATCGACGGTGAAAAAGAATTCAAGCATTTTGTGCGCGAAGGCAGAACGGTTGACGGAAGCCATCCAAACGACCTCGGCTTTGAAAAAATGGCAAAAGTTTTCGGTAAAATAATCGGAAAACTGCTTAAATAAAACATCACCGCACGGTCAGCCGACCGTGCGGTGTTTGCGTTTTAAATTAAATGTGAATTTCTTTAATCGTCGGATGACGGTTTTTGAATTATGCCTTATTTCCATAACGCTTTTTCGGATAAAACGAAAAGTGAAATTTTGCTTGATCGCTCTTGTTAAAAAGGTATTATACCGTTTTGGCGACGTTCGATTTTTGCTTTAATTCAACAGCCGACTTTTTTTGCACAACGTATCCCACGGTGAAAAAAATAATGGACGCAAGCAGTATCAAATGGAACAAACTGTTGAAATCCATTTTTACGATGAACGTAAAATACAAATCTCGCTTTGCCTGAACAATACCACCCGGAATTTCGATAAATACACCTATTATATAAAACCATAGCGCATTTTGTTTTGTTTTGAAAAAGGCAATAATAAATATTGCTCCTGCCGCAAGCACGCATACCGCCGCATAAAGAGTGAAAACGACCAAAAACTCCGCGCCGGAGAAATAAAGCGCGAGCATTGACGCATATGACAGCGCGCACAAAACCGACGCAAATATCACCGATTTTTTCAAATATCGGGTGTTAAGTTCCGTTATAGCCCTGGCGAAGAATGCGGAAACCGCAATACACATCGGCAACGGTAAAAGTATCCATACGGCATTTTCAACACTCTCATTCCATTCTATCGAATGTACAAACAGCCCCATGGCACCGCTTACCGCAAGAGAGAGCATCATCGCTTTCCAAAGTTTTGCTCCGGCGCTGTTGTCGCGCGAAAGTATTATTAAAAACACTATCGCTGCTATTGCGTCAAACAAGTCTGTCACCGCCGTCATTATTTCGGGAGGGGATGTAAACGTCATATTTTCACCCGTGCATAAAGCACAACAAGCCTTTCGCTTTTTGTTTTATTATAAATCCTATCATCGCACAGTTCAATATATAAATGAAAAAAATTTTGTTATACGAATATGCAATATAGTATATATTCACTTGACAATCAAACGGAAAATAATGTATAATTTAAGAGCACGGATATATCCCGAAAATAATACAAAGTTTTAGGTTCGGCGGAGCTTGAAAAATTGAAACGAGCGCCTTGCGCCGTGACGGAAAACGATGTTTTAGCCGTGAATAAAAGGCAATGAATTTTGCGGTTTTTGATTTTCGGTAGAGATAAAAAGGAGCATAAAATGGACAGCAAAACACGATATGTTTCGCCGTTTTCGACGAGATACGCGTCAGACGAGATGCAATATGTTTTTTCGGAGGAATTCAAATTCAGAACATGGCGCAGGCTTTGGATCGCGCTTGCAAAAGCAGAAAAAACGCTCGGTGTGAACATTACAGACGAGCAGATAGTGGAACTTGAAGCGAATGCCGAGAATATAAATTACGACGTTGCCGAGGCGAGAGAAAAAGAATGCCGACACGACGTAATGAGCCACGTTTATGCATACGGCAAGCAATGCCCGAAGGCGGAAGGAATAATTCACCTCGGGGCGACGTCGTGCTATGTGGGGGATAATACCGACGTTATTATTTTACGTGAGGCGTCGAGGATAATTCTTAAAAAAGCGGCGGCTGTAATAAAGAACCTTTCGGATTTTGCTCAAAAATATAAAGCCGTGCCTACGCTTGCATACACACATCTTCAACCGGCACAACTGACGACGGTCGGCAAGCGCGCAACGCTTTGGATGAACGAACTTATAATGGATATGGAAAATTTGAGATTCCAACTTGACAACCTGAAACTTCTCGGGCAAAAGGGAACGACGGGAACACAAGCGAGTTTCATGGATATTTTCAACGGCGACGAGGAAAAGGTAAAAAAACTCGAAGCCTTGATAGCAAAAGAGATGGGCTTTGAAAAATGCGTACCTGTGTCAGGGCAAACGTATTCGAGAAAAACCGACGCATATTTTCTCGGTGTTTTGTCCGGATTTGCACAAAGTGCGGGGAAATTTTCAAACGATATGAGAATTTTGCAGTCGTTTGAAGAGGTAGAGGAACCGTTTGAAAGTTCGCAGATAGGTTCATCCGCCATGCCGTATAAGCGCAATCCCATGAGATGCGAGCGTATGACGTCGCTTTCAAGATACGTAATGTCGATTGCCGTAAATCCCGCTCTTACCGCGAGCACGCAGTGGTTTGAAAGAACACTTGACGATTCCGCAAACAAGCGCATTTCCACCGCCGAGGCGTTCCTCGCCGTTGACGCAATTTTAAATATATATATAAACGTTACGTCGGGTTTGGTAGTTTATGAAAATGTGATAAATCGTCGAGTTATGGAGAAACTGCCGTTTATGGCGACGGAAAACATAATGATGGAAGCTGTAAAACGAGGGGGAAACCGTCAGCAGCTGCACGAGGCGTTAAGAGTACATTCTCAGGCGGCGGCGACGGAAGTCAAGCTCCACGGCGCAGAAAACGATCTTATCTCACGCATCGCCTCCGACAGTCTTTTCGGGCTGACGGAAGAAGAGATAAGAAGGGAACTTGATCCGAAGAAGTTTATAGGCAGAAGCATCTCGCAGGTAGACGAGTTTTCTGAGGAGATCGTCAGACCTGTGCTGGAAGAATATTACAAGGAAGAAATAAAGGCGGAACTCAAAGTTTAGTTATAAAAAAGGGGGTATTCCCGAATGACATATAAAACCGACATAGAAATCGCGCGGCAAGCAGTGATAAAACCCATAACCGATGTCGCAAGCTCGCTTGGAATTGATGCGGACGCGATTGAACAATATGGCAAGCACAAGGCAAAGTTGCCGCTGTCGCTGCTTGATGAAAATCGTGAAAACGGGAAGTTGATTCTTGTAACTGCAATTACCCCGACGCCTGCCGGCGAGGGCAAAACCACGACGACGATAGGGCTTGCCGACGGATTGAGAAAAATAGGGAAGAAGTCGGTTGTGGCTTTGAGAGAGCCGTCGCTCGGCCCTGTGTTCGGGATGAAAGGCGGAGCCGCCGGCGGCGGATACGCTCAGGTCGTACCGATGGAGGACATAAATCTGCATTTCACCGGCGACTTCCACGCGATTGGCGCGGCGAACAATCTTTTGGCGGCTATGATAGATAATCACATTCATCAAGGCAACGCTTTGGGAATTGACCCGCGTAAGATAACGTGGAAACGGTGCGTCGATATCAACGACAGACAACTGAGGAATATTGTTGACGGCCTTGGCGGAAAAACCGACGGAACTCCGCGTGAGGACGGATTTGATATAACCGTGGCAAGCGAGATAATGGCGGTGTTTTGCCTTTCGGAGTCGATAAAAGACTTAAAAAAGCGGCTATCCGAAATGATCGTTGCTTACACTTATTCCGACAAACCCGTTACTGCCGGCGATATAAATGCGGTTGGTGCCATGACGGCACTGCTGAAAGACGCTTTGAAGCCAAACATTGTTCAAACGCTCGAAGGCACGCCTGCGCTCGTTCACGGCGGTCCGTTTGCAAACATTGCACACGGGTGCAATTCGGTCATCGCAACAAAGACGGCGCTTAAACTCGGCGATTATGTTGTGACGGAAGCGGGTTTTGGGGCGGATCTCGGAGCGGAGAAGTTCATTGATATAAAATGCCGCTCGGCGGGGTTAAAGCCCGACGCCGTTGTAGTGGTGGCAACTGTTCGCGCGCTTAAAATGCACGGCGGCGTGCCGAAAACGTCGCTCGGAGAAGAAAATCTCGACGCGCTCCAAAAAGGTATGCCGAATCTTTTAAGACATGTTTCAAATATCAAAAACGTATTCGGACTTCCGTGTGTTGTTGCGCTGAACCGTTTTCCGACTGACACCGACAACGAGATATGCACGGTCGTTGAAAAATGCAGACAGTTCGGCGTAAACGTGCGGCTGTCGACCGTATGGGCTGACGGTGGAGAAGGCGGAGCAGAGCTTGCGGAAGAGGTCGTGAGATTGTGTGAAACAAAAAGCGAGCTATCATATTGCTACTCGCTTGATGAGTCGATAGAAGAGAAGATAAACAGCATAACGACGAAAATTTATGGAGGCGACGGAGCAGTATTCACGCCTCAGGCAAAAAAACAGATAGAAACGCTTGAAAAGCTCGGCTACGGAGCGCTTCCGGTTTGTATGGCTAAAACGCAGTACAGCTTCTCGGATGAACCGACAAAGCTCGGCGCGCCCGACGGGTTCAACATCACCGTGCGAAACGTAAAAGTTTCGGCGGGAGCCGGATTTATAGTTGTATTGACGGGTGACATATTGACGATGCCGGGGCTTCCGAAACGTCCGGCGGCGGAGAGTATCGACGTCGATGAAAACGGAAATATAACAGGACTGTTTTAAAAAAATATCCCGTAACGAATCTGTTACGGGATATTTTGTTTTAGTTGTTGCTCTCGCCGCTTGGCAGTTCATTTTTGTCGTTGTCGCAATTTTCAAGAATATCGCTTGCGCCGTCGGTCTTTTCGGTCAAAGCGGCACTCGGAGAAAAACGCATCGCCGCCTTGTATGCGATAAGGTCGGAATCTTCAACCATCGACGCCATGTTAAGTTTTGCCGGCAACCCTTTTGTGAGGTATTCGCCGGAATAAAACGGTACGGCGCTTTTGATACATTCGGTGCCCGGCGTTTCGATGTGACTGTAACGAAGTGTGTTTGAATCTATCACCATTGTGAATGTTTTTGAGCTTGGAAGCTCAATAAATGACGCGCGGAATTTTATTGTCGGCAGTTCATCTTCGTTTACTGTTATCTTGCCTCGTGTCGCCACCCTGAAAATGTTTGGACCGTATTTTATGTCGGTTATTTCGTATCTGTCAATACCAAGCGGAACCTCAACCGTGTCGTTTTCCTCGGTGAAAATTATATAAAACTTGCCGTTATCACGTTGCTCGAATTTTATTCGTTTCAGTCCGCCGGAAAAATAATTTGTTGTTATTTGCGCTGTCAACGGCACAAATCCTATCGGCAGGGATTGGGCTGTAAAATACGTTTTGCCCGAAAGGCGCTCGGTTATCTCCGGTGTTATTTTTTTTGATATGAATTTTGACAATGGAGTGCGGATGGCGGGGTCTTTTAGAAATCTCAAATAATCGCTTAGGTCTTTTTCGGTGACTGATGCGTCTTTGAGAATACTTGTGTTTTTATCGAAATATTTTTCGGCGATGCGATAATACGGCGATTGCTGGAAAAATTCATCGTTGCCGGCGGTAGTAACGATAATAACGCCGCTGTCTTTTAAACAAAACGTGTTTTGCCCGAACATGCCGTTGAACAAGAACGAGTTTGATTTTCTTCCTATCCACATTTGGTAGCCATAGTCGAAATCTCCGTACGTTTCGGGCGGAGAAAAGTGTGACGATGTGGCGGCATTGACGTAATCCTCCGGCAAAAGTCTTTCGCCGTTCCATACGCCGCCATGAAGAAGAAGCATTGCGAGCTTGCCGAGATCCTCCGAGCAGATATAAAGCCCCCAGCCGCCGCGGGCGTGTCCCATGGGGCATTTTTCCCAGAACGTTCCCTTTATTTCCAACGGAGCGAAGATTTTTCCTTTAAGATATTCGTCAATCTCTTTTCCGCTTTTCTTTTCCACTATGCGCGCGAGCATATATGTGTTTAAACTGTTGTAATTATAGGTTTTGCCGACGTTTCCGCCTTGAAAAACCGTAAAAAACTCTCTTGTCCAATCCGTTTCGCAAAGCGCGCCCGCTTCATTGAAGGTTGAGGCACTTTGCATAGTCAACAGATTTTCTACCGTCAGTTTGTCGTACATACTGCGGTTAAGTTTCTTCACCTCCGGAAACATATCGACGACTTTGTCGTTTACCGCAAGTTTCCCTTCGCCTATAAGCGCGCCGACGGCTATCGACACAACGCTTTTACAGCCGGAAAACGTGTATTGCGGAAGGTCGGCTTGATAAGGGCCGAACTCGGCTTTGCATACGACGGCGCCGTCTTTTATTATTGTGACGGTGTGCATATCGAGTTTTTTGTTCTCTTTCAGCTCTTTAAGAAAACCGAGTATTTGAGAATAGCTTAGCCCCACCTCTTCCGGCGTTTTTTCGGGGAGTTTTGCGTGATTTCTTACACGCGCCGGAACTTGCTTTATTGCTGCCTCGCCGTAATCTGTGCAGTGTGACTGTTTGCTATCCATTATTTTTTTCAAATAATCAAATTCATCTCTGTAAATCGACATCTTTCCGTCCTTTCAATAATTGAATGTTCTTCCGTCGCCTATGCCGTATCTTACGGTCTTTATGACGCGTTTTTCTTTGTTTATGCAGTAAAAATCAAAACAGGTTTCCTTTGCCGAATAAGGAGTTTTTATGAGTTCGCGTCCGTTTTCATCCCGCGCAACGCCGGAATTGTTCCTGCCCGCCGCGGCTGATGATATATCGAGGATTCCTCCGCGCAACAGATGCGCGTCTGTGTGTATGTGACCGCAAATTCTTGCGATAACGTTTATTTTCCGCGACGAAAAGTCAACGTCAACGTCATACGGAAAGTCGCCGTCGGAACAATGGCTTTTGTATGAACCGCCGCTCATGGCCGACTTGATTATCTCCGTCAGCACATCGCCGTTCGTCGCTGCGCCGTCGTTTTCAAGTCCGCCCGGAAAAGGAATATGCTCTATAAGCACGATGTCGGTTTCGCCGTCAACGTTTAACGCCTTTTCGCCAAGCCAACGCAACTGCTCGCCTGAATAGCCGTAATCCCATTGTTGAGAATATTTAAGCCACCCGTTTTTCTCAATCATATGCGGTACTTCATCGCCGTTTAGAACAATCACCCGCATACGCTTTTGCGGCATGTCATACGCGCCGTAAAGCGCCTTTTCTGCGTCGGGAGAAATAAAATTTGCATAGCTCCTTTGATGTGAAAACAGCACGTCGTATTGTACGCTGTCGGGAACTTCAAAACCTGATGCAGATTTAAACGGCGGCATGTTTTCTTTGTGGCCGTGAATGGAGTTGTCGTCGTGATTACCTTGACAGACAAGCCATGGCATATCCAGCGCCGAGAAATATTCGTTAAGCTCGCGCATCATATCAATATGCTCCTCGGGGCTCGGCGGATAGTTTCCGACGTTGTCGCCGCCGAGAACGGCAAAATCGACTTTTTGTTCTTTGTTTACGTCGTTTATAACAGAGATGATATTCCCGACGGTCACTCTCATTTCAGTTATGCATTTATAGTGCAAATCGGGTATGAACGCAAATACAGTGTCAAAGTTACCGCCCTTTATTTCATTTTTTATCCGTTCCGCTTCTTTTTTCGCATAGTCTCTATATTCTGTTTCCATATCTTTTCCTTGCGGCGTTTATTTACACATATATTATCATATTTTGCCGCTATTTTCAATATCATGCTTGATTTTATTGAGAATAATTGATATAATAAAATGTAAATATGTTTTATTTAAATATAAAAACAGTTTTTGAATACGGCTGTTTTGGGCAAGATTTCGCATATTTTTGCGTTTACCGACCTATGTTTCGGCGGATACCGCGAAGAGGCGCCGTAAGATACAACAAAGAGGGGAGATGAATTTTAAATGCTGGCAGATGCAAGCTGGATTTGGCTTAATGAAAAAACACATCCGCAACTTCAAAGTTCCCCATATACATATTATTGCGAAAAAGACGACTTCGACGGATATTGCGCCGTCGAAATTTCACGCGCATACAGATTCATGAAAACGGCGGTCAGCCTTAAAATAGACGTATGCGCCGACACGGTCTACCGCCTCTGGATAAACGGTATGTTCACAGGTTCCGGACCCGTTTACAGCGGGGGAGATAATTCCTCGGTTTTGCGCGCGGGCAAGCGGTATTTTTCAACATACAAACTGCAATCGGACCCCGAAACGCTTTCCATACGCGCTATCGTTCGCAAAAATCCTACGATAATGGCTGAAAGTTCGGCTGGCGTCGGCGGGTTTATACTCTCGTGCGAGATAACGTATGACGACGGTACGGTTGAGAGCGTGAACACCGACGACAAGTGGGATATTCGCTTGCTGAACTCTCGCATAAGCGACGCGGAAACCGACTTTACGCGTCCTCAGGCCGAATGGGAAAAGGCGCAGATCGTGCCGTATCCCGTAGATCTTTTCAAATCTCCGATACCGAATCTTTCGGAAGAGCAGATATTCCCGCAAAACAGGGAAATGATGATTTGCCCGCCGTATTCTTCCGCACGCTTTTGCGTTGATTTCGACAGAATATATGCGGCTTATGCGATATTCTCGTGCGACGGAGAGGATTATACGGTGCTTTGCGGCGCGTCTGAATGTGAGGATGAACCGTATGAAACAGAAAAGATAACCGCAAAAGGCAAGGTCGAATATTTTTCAATACAATACAAAAGTTATGGCAAAATTATATTCGACGTAATAAATCGCGGCTCGACTCCGGTTAAAATATATGATGTGTCACTGCTTTTCAGGCATTATCCCGTCAGCCGCCGCGGCACGTTCATGTGCTCGGACGCAGAACTTAATTCGATTTACAGGCTGTGCGTTGACACGCTTGATATTTGCAGGCAAGATCTTCACCTTGACAGTCCCCGCCACCGCGAGCCGCTCGGCTGCGTAGGCGATTATTACATTGAGGCGCTGACCGAATATTTCGTTTACGGCGACAAGGCTCTGACAGGATTTGATATAACCAGAATAGGCGACTATCTGTTGGCAAACGACGGCAAAATGTTCCACACGTCATATTCGCTTATTTGGATTATGATGATTTATGACTATTATACTTACACGGGTGACGACTCTATCTTTGCCGAAACCGAGCAAGCAATGCTTAAACTGCTGCAAAAATTCGAGGAATACGTCGGACCTCTCGGAGTAATTGAAAAAGCGCCGAACTATATGTTTGTCGATTGGGTAAACATAGACGGTTTCGACCTCCATCATCCGCCGAAAGCGTTGGGGCAGGCGGTGCTTACCGCATTCTATTACAGGGCGCTCGATATTACGTCAAAAATATACGCTTTGCGCTCAAACAATAAATTGAGAAGCCGTTTTCGTCTTGCGGCGGACGCCGTAAAAAAAGGATTTAACGATTGTTTCTATGATGAAAAACGCGGACTGTATTTTGCAGGCATGGGCACAAAAGAAACGTCGCCTGTCGGCAAGTGGTTGCCGGAAAACGTCCGTAAACGCTATTTTATGCGCCATGTAAATGCCCTTGCGGTACTATTCGGTTTAGCAGACGGAAAAGACGCAAAGACGATAGCCGTTCGTGTTGCGTCCGACAAGACGCTCGGCGACGTTCAGCCGTATTTTATGCATTATGTCCTTGACGTTGTCTATAAATACGGGCTGTTTGAAAAATACGGTTTAAAACTTATAAGGCGTTGGAAAACGCTCGTTGACGAATGCCCGAAAGGGCTGGGCGAATGCTGGCCCGGGTTTGACGGAGACCACAGCCACGCGTGGGGATGTACGCCTGCGTATCAGCTGACGCGCGCGGTATTGGGGCTTGAAATCGTCGGCGCGGGATTTTCGGAGATAAAGTTAAAGCCGGAACTTTACGGGCTTGAATCTGCCGAAATATACCTTCCCACACCGTATGGCGACATAGAATGCATCCTTTCGCGAGGAAACAAACCGAAAATTAAGGTGCCCGACGGCATAAGTTATACATTGCTTTAAATGAAAGGAACAGACGCGATGAAAGAATTTAAGGTGAGATTCAAAAGACTTTCGGATTTATCCAAAATTCCCGTATATTCGAGTCCGAGCGCCGCAGGCGCCGACCTTTATGCAGCGACCGACAGGCCGATAGAAATAAATGCTGGTGAAACGGTTATGGTAAAGACGGGGCTTGCAGTAGAGATACCGGACGGGTATGTGGGACTTATATTTGCCAGAAGCGGACTTGCAAGTAAAAGAGGCGTAGCGCCCGCAAATAAAGTCGGCGTGATAGATTCAGACTACCGCGGGGAGATAATCGTTGCTCTTCACAATCATTCAAACGAGTCGCAGACGGTGGACGCAGGTGAGAGAATAGCGCAGATGGCGTTCTTGCCGTATATGGCGGCGACGTTTGAAGAAGCGGAACAGTTAAGCGACACCGAGCGCGGTATCGGGGGATTCGGCTCGACGGGGAGAAAGTAAATTTAATTTGTAAACAAATCATCTTTCAGAGGTACACGCAAAATGGGAAACAAGAGTTTCAGAGAGAAAGGGCTTGGCGCCGACGGCAAGTGGACAATGTTCTTGCGGATATTGGGGTTGACCGCCGTCATCGTTCTTGTGGCACTTGTTGTTACAATGACGAGCCGACAGGACGAAAAGCCGATAGAGTCGATGATTGACGCGACGACGCAGACGACTCAAACGTCTTTCACGCAGGAAACGACGCCCGTTTTGACCACAACTCAAACTGCAATTCAAACGACAACTCAAACGACAACTCAAACAACAACTCAAATCACAACTCAAACGACTTCCGCAACAACTGCCGCTCCCGCGCCGATAGCGCCGACGGACGACGAAATGGAAGCGCTGATAAACAAAAAATACATAACCGTAAACCCGTATTCAAGGGTGGGAATCAGGCGCGCGTCAACGCTTAAAATCGTTGTTCATTATGTGGCGAATCCTTCAAGTACGGCGGAGCAGAATTGGAACTATTTTAACGGATTGGCAAAATCTCACGTTACAAGCGCAAGCTCAAACTTTATAATCGGTCTTGACGGTGAGATAATTCAATGTATGCCGATATATGAGATAGCATACGCAAATGCACCGATAAACGACACGTCGATTTCCATCGAGTGCTGCCACCCGACAAACGACGGACATTTCAATCAAGCGACGTACGACTCGCTTGTGAAGCTCGTTTCATGGCTTGCCAACAGATACGGTCTGTCAAGAAATGACGTGATCCGTCATTTTGACGTAAGCGGCAAGATGTGTCCGCTTTATTGGGCGGGCGACGAGGGATCGATCGGATATGAACGTTGGATGGCGTTCAAAGAAGATTTGATAATAGACGAATAAAAATCAGCGCCGTATTCGGCGCTGTTTTCATCTTTTATATACAAAAGTATAATGTTTAAAAAAATCAAGGCGGCAGATACTATTTTGCCGTTTTTCTATATACTGCTATGCAAAATTCCACGCGTGTATCGAGAGAGTCTAAATTATCAAGTTTTGCCCTGTCTTTTGACGAGGTTTTATAGCAATACGGCGTCATCGAGAACAGATCAAGAATTTGTCGGTTTGTGTCCAAATGAATGCCGTATTTCATTTCTTTTGTATAAAGTAGAGTAAAACCGTCAAAATCGAGCGTGTCTATTTCATTTTCATACGGCTCGTCATACACGGCGCATTTAAGTTCCCACAGGTGTTTTGCCAGCGGAAAAACGCGAATTAGCAGAGCGTTGTCTTTTGCAATTTTAAAAAATTCGTTCGCTTCATGCGGCGCGAAAAGGTTTATTATCACGTCAGAGCAGTTTTCCGCTATCGGAATTGAAAACGCGCTTGCGACGGCAAGTTCTATATTTGCTTTACGTCTGCCGGCGGCGTCAAGCGCTTTTTTTGAAATATCAATGCCGTAAATTTGATGAGCGATTTTTCTTTCATCAAGTGCTTTTGAAATATGCTCCGTATAATAGCACTCGCCGCATCCGATGTCGGCAATCACACCGCCTCCGCGCGCGTAAAGTTCATTGCAAACAATGCGGCTGACTTCATCGCGCAGGGGAGAGTATTTATCGAGCGAGAGAAAACGTGTTCTTGCGTTTACCATCTCGGTGTCGTCGCCGTGACGTTTTTTTGACGATGCCTGCGACATTAAGAGATTGACGTAACCTCTTTTTGAAATATCATAACTGTGCCCGACGGAACAGCGGTATATTTTTTCACATCGTTCAAGTTTGCCGCCGCATACGGGACAAATAAATTCAGACATCGGTTGTCCTCCCAAAATAATACAAAAGTATAAAAATATAAATCACAAGTATTTGTCGAACAAAATGATCGTTCTTCCTTTTTTTGAAACGTCGGAGGCAGACACAAGCACTGCCTTACCCGATCCACGCAGAACGAGCTTGCTGCCCTCTGATATTTTCGCGTCTGTTTTTAGTATTTGACGGTCGTTCACAAATACGATGCCTGAAACGATCGCTTCCTCTGCTTTTGAGCGCGACAGCGAAAAAACGGACGCTATCAAAGCGTCAAGCCGAAGGGAGGGAACAGTGTCGCGGCGACGTTCGGTTTTAAAGGACGACATGCTTATTTCATTCAGATTTATCGGCTTTATTGTGAGCGGCACACGCCCTGCCTTGCTGAAATTTTCCGAGATATATTTCGCCATGTGACTAATGACAAAAATGTCCGCCGTCCGTTCACCTACGATTATATCGCCCAACATTTCGCGTTTTATGCCAAGCGCCATCAGTGCGCCGAGAAAATCTCTGTGCGTCAGGTGTGGCGAGCCGCTTGCGTATTCGCAACGGAGTGCACAAATCGGTGAATCGTCAGGGTTTTCGATAAAATATTGAGGAAAACTTTCTTTTTGAAAATAGTCAGGGAAAAAAACGCACACAGTGCGCTCGGCGTCGTCATAACCGCCGAGGAATACGGCATTTACGCTTTTTGATGAGCAGAACCGTATTGCCTCCGAGCGCTCCTCTGCATCGAGAAAGAACGTATGTGTAATCATCGCGTGGTTATCGCATTGAAGCATAAGCTCGGCAAGTCGCTTTTCAAATAATTCTTTTTCGTTCATAAAACAAAACTATACAACAGTATAAATGTAAAAAGCATGATATTGCAAGGAATTTACCCAACACATACAGTTTTTGCCGGCGGAATTTCAATCGATTCTCCGTTGACGCTTACCCATACGGATATGCCAGACGGATTATATATTTTTTTGCCGTCGGTCGAAACGGTAAGCGCTCTCATTGCGGTAACATAATCGTATATTTCGATGTTCGTCGCATACCAAACGTCGTCAAGGTTTGAGATCGACGAGCATATTTTTTCGGCAAGATCCCAATTATTCATTCTGTCAAATTCGTAACTGTGCCCCCAAATGTAAAGCAATCCCCCGAAGTTCCACGTTTGTTTGAGGGTGTTTTCGAGGAAGTTTTTTATAACAGGCTCGGCTTCTGTATGGTGACATGTAGGATGCCAAAGAAGAAAATCTTCCGGCAGGGAAAACCCGCGTGAATGACCCGTCGTTCTGCTGTAAACGATTCCGCAAGCCTTCATTGCCGTGAGCGTGTCTTCATTGTATGTGCCGTAAGGATACGCCATGCCGCGCACGATATAACCGCATAGCGTTTCAAGGTTCTTTCTGTCCTCGAATATTTCGGTTGTCTGCGCCGTTATCGGCATTCGTTCAAGATGCGGATGGGTAAGCGTATGAACGGCTATTTCATGACCTTGATACAGCGTATTTATCTCTTCGGCTTTTACGACGGTATCGTGGTCGAATCTGCCTGATATAAGATTAAATGTGGCTTTAAGATTATATTTGTTAAACAGTTCGACAAGTCGTCTGTCGGCTTCGTTGCCGTCGTCATAGCTGAACGTTACGGCAAAGTGTTTGCCGTTTTTATATCTGTCAAATTTTATCATTGTCGGTTCTCCGTTTTTGTGCGGCGCCGCGCCGCGCAAACGCTGTGCGTTTGCGCCGACGCGCGATGCCGTCGGGCTGTGTTAAATGTTTGATGATTATATAATCGGCATCGCGCGCCTATGCCGCGAAGCGGCGGCGCGGCGCCTTAAAAAGTCAGATCGTGATTGCCTTTGCATGCGGAACTTCGATAGCCTCATCGTCAACCGAAATCCAAACGTCGATGTCGGTCGGATTGTATATCGTTTTTCCGTCGGCGGATCTTCTCAAAGCGGAAATTGCATTCACATAATCGTATATTTCAATATTTGTCGCAAACCAAATTCCATCATTGTGCTCCGACAAAACTTTCAGAATTTCCTCAAATTTTTCCCATTGAACGGGTGATTCTGCATTGTTGAGTTCATAACTGTGCCCCCAAATGTAAAGCACACCGCCGGCACGCCACGGCGCTTTTGTAACGTTGTATAAAAATCTTTTTACGCAAGGTTCGCATTCGTTATGGTGCGACGTCGGATTCCATATTTTGAAATCTTGCGGGAGATTAAAATTGTTTGTTGCGACATTTGTTCTTCCGTAAACCAAAGACGCCGTGCGCATAGCCGTAAGCGTGTCGTCGTTATATGTTCCGAAAGGATATGCAAGCCCTCGAATTATTTGTCCCCACGCACCTTCAAGTATCTCTCTGTCGCGCATTATCTCATCATATTGGTCTTTTATCGACATTTTTTCAAGATGAGGGTGAGTATATGTGTGGCATGCTATTTCGTGTCCATTGTAAAGCTCTTTTATCTCATTGGCCTTTATCCCGTCGCCCGTTTCTTTTATTACCGACGACGAAATAAGATTAAACGTTGCTTTCATGCCGTATTTGTTGAATAATTCCACAAGCCGTCTGTCGGCGGCGCCGCCGTCGTCATAGCTGAAAGTTGCGGCATAGCGTTTGCCGCCGGTATATCTGTCATATTTTATCATGTTAAAACCCTCCCGCTTAACTTCAAACTATATTTTACCGCATAACGCCGATTTTTTCAAGAGTTTTGATAACGTTTGAAAAATAATAAGCGCTATATTCGTTTTTTAGAACAAGACTATATACGCACCATAAGCGTTTTGAACCGTCTTTTAATTTAAATCACCTCGTGTTTTTTGTTTCCGAGAGATATTTATTTTATCATTATTACTTGCAATCGAATCGCCTTGGCTTCCGGCAATTTCTCTTTGATAAACGATCGGCGAGTAAATAAAAATATGGCGCGGGTCGTTTGTGACGTGAATTTTAAGATTGCCGACGCGTCAATAATAAAAAAACATAAAAAACACTCGCAATTAAGAAGCAAACATGATATAATAAACTTGTAAAGAAAAACGGAGGGAAAAACGTGAAAAAAATAGCGGTTGTAATAGGCACAAGGCCTGAGGCTGTAAAAATGTGCCCGCTTTTGCTTGAACTTAAAAACAGGAAAAATATAAATACCGTTTTGTGTGTAACAGGGCAGCATAGGGAAATGCTCGACGGGGTGCTTGAACGATTCGGGGTCGTCCCGGACGTAGACCTTGACATAATGAAGGATTCGCAGACGCTTTTTGATATAACTGAAAGAACGATGAGCGGATTTCGTGATTTCCTGTTCCGTCAGTCGCCTGACGTTGTCGTTGTGCACGGCGATACCACAACGGCGTTTGCGGCGGCGCTGTCGGCTTTTTATATGAAAATTCCGGTGGCGCATGTCGAAGCGGGGCTGAGGACGCACGACGCGTTTTGCCCGTATCCGGAAGAATTTAATCGAACGGCGATAGACGCGGTTTGCAAATATATGTTTGCCCCGACCGAAAAAGCGCGAGAAAATCTGATAAACGAGGGCAGAAATAAAGATGACGTTTATGTTGTCGGAAATACAGCGATAGACGCGTTGAAATATACGATAAAGCGTGATTATTCATCCGAAATTTTGCAAAAAGCAGGCGAAAGAAAACTGCTTGTTTTGACGGCGCACAGGCGCGAGAACCGCGACGACCCGAAAAAATTCCGCGCGATGCTTTCGTCTGTTGCAAAAGCCGCGCATGACGCCGGCGCTTACGTTATTTTTCCGGTGCATAAAAGTCCCGCGGTAAGAAATGTGGCAAACGACGTTTTCGGCAAATATGACAACGCAATGCTTTGCGAACCGCTCGACGTTTTTGATTTTCACAATATTTGCTCTCGCGCATATCTTTGCGTCACCGACAGCGGCGGAATTCAGGAAGAGTCTCCGTCGATGTCCTTGCCTGTTCTTGTACTTCGTGACGAAACCGAACGCCCGGAGGCTGTCGAGTGCGGGGCGGTGAAGCTATGCGGCACAAACAGCGAAAGAATATACGGCGAAGTGTACCGACTTTTGACAGACGACGCGGCACACGACGCAATGACGGGAAAGAAAAATCCGTTCGGCGACGGTTTTTCTTCGGTAAGAATAGCAGATATATTGACAAAATAAAAAATAAGTTATATAATTTATATGGTGTTTTTGATGGCGTCCATCTGCATTGAAAAGAAAAAAATGATTCTAACTTTGATAAAATCGATGAACGCCGAATATATTGTATGGAGGAATGATTTATTATGAAAGTTTTGCTTTCCGGCGGTGCCGGGTATATCGGCTCACACACGGCGGTGGAAATGATAGCAGCGGGATATGACATCGTCATTGCGGATAACTTTTCAAACAGCAAGCCGGAATCAATCAAACGCATCAAGCAGATAACGGGAAAAGAATTTCCGTTCTACGAGATCGACGTTTGTGACAAAGAAGCAGTGAGAACACTTTTCAAAAAAGAAAAAATTGACGCTGTGATACACTTCGCGGGACTTAAAGCCGTTGGAGAATCGGTGGCGCAGCCGCTGAAATATTACAGAAACAACCTCGATTCCACGCTTACAATTCTTGAAGTGATGGCCGAATGTGACGTTCATAACTTTATATTCAGTTCATCGGCGTGCGTGTACGGCTTGCCGAAACATGTTCCGGTAACGGAAAATGACGAAGTAGGCAAGTGCCTCAACCCTTACGGCTGGACTAAATATTTTATAGAGGTGATCCTCGAATCCGCTGCGAAAGCCGACCCGTCGCTTTCTGTTGTTATACTCCGTTATTTCAACCCCGTCGGCGCACACAAGAGCGGCCTTATCGGCGAAGATCCGCAGGGAATACCGAATAATCTCATGCCGTTTATCTCTCAGGTGGCAGTCGGACGCAGAAAAGAACTTTCCGTTTTCGGAAATGACTATAACACCCCGGACGGCACGGGTGTAAGAGATTATATCCACGTCGTCGATTTAGCGAAAGGTCACGTTGCGGCTGTAAGCTATGTAAAGGCAAAAAAAGGCGTTGAGGTGTTCAATCTCGGAACAGGCGTTGGATACAGCGTGCTCGATATGGTAAACGCTTTTGAAAAAGCAAGCGGCAAGCCGATTCCGTATAAGATTACCGCAAGACGCCCGGGCGACTCAGATTCATGCTATGCCGACCCGTCGAAGGCAAACGAGGTGCTCGGTTGGAAGGCGGAAAAGACGCTTGAAGACATGTGTGAGGACACATGGAGATGGCAAAGTCAAAATCCGCACGGTTTTGAAGATTGAAAACACGCTTAAAGTTTTTAAATCATCTTGCGTTTTGACATTGTTTTTGTATTAAAACGATACGGAGATAAAAATATTTTTATAAAAAATAAATAAATTCGCAAAAAGGTATTGAAAAACGCAAAAACAGTGTGCTATAATAAAGTGAAATATCGGATTATTATTCCGAACCGAAAATTGTTCCAAGAA
The DNA here is from genome assembly GCA_017446155.1 of Clostridia bacterium. Taxonomy (GTDB): domain Bacteria; phylum Bacillota; class Clostridia; order Oscillospirales; family CAG-272; genus CAG-841. Next base: position 59,301 of record JAFSRI010000038.1, read on the forward strand.
TTCAAGAAAGGAATGGTATTTATATCATGGCAACGGCAAAATCTTCGTTGCTCCTTTTTATCGTTTCCATCATCTTTGTTATTTGGGGCATACTGTTCGCTGTAACGAACGTTCTTAATCTTCTTGGAGGACATGTAGAGCTTGGTTTGGCCGCATATGCAGGAGCGGTTGCAGGTTGGGTCGGCGCTGTTATTGAATTGGTAGCGGGCGTTATAGGACTCAGAGGCAAACACCTCGGTGTTGGTAAACTCCTCGCGTTCGTTCTTGAAGGCATCGTTGCTTATAACTTCATTCTTACAATTTCCGCTATCGGCTTTACATGGACCGCATGCGCTACACTCGGAAATCTTATTCTTCCGGCGCTATATTGCGCTGGCGTAGAAAAAGCAACAAAGAAATAATTACATAAGTAATTAAAAAACACCGTTTCGTCTTGAAACGGTGTTTTTTGTTTTGTTTTAGCTACGTCCTTTTACGCACTGTGGAAAATGATTGAACGAAAGGAAACAGATAATAATTGTTTTTCGGACAAAATTTTGATTTTTCTATTGACAATCGCCGATTGATGTGATATAATCTCATTCGTCGCAGGACAAAAGCGACGAAACGCTGGTGTGGCTCAATGGCAGAGCAGCTGATTTGTAATCAGCAGGTTGATGGTTCGACTCCGTTCACCAGCTCCAATCGGCTTCGATTTTTCGAAGCCGATAATATTGGGAGCGTTCCCGAGTGGCCAAAGGGGGCAGACTGTAAATCTGTTGTCAGTGACTTCGGTGGTCCGAATCCACCCGCTCCCACCAGAAAAAAGCACGCTTTGGCGTGCTTTTTTCTATGCCGTGTGCCTTTGGCACATGATGGCAAACATCGAGCCATTGCGATAAAAGGCGGCAATATTATTTTTCGGAAAATCAAAAAATATCATAAGAGAATATGCGCCGACGTAAGAGAACATAATCGGGTTTACTATATTGTTTCGGGCAACTCGGACTTTCATTGCATCGATTATTCGCACATATACTGCACATGAAAAAAGACACTTGCTTTAAGTGTCTTTTTTATTTTTATTCAAAATTCTATTGACAAATGCGTTAAAACGATATATAACAAAAGTAAGAAAAGTTAGAAAGGTAAGTGAATAAAGATGAAAGATATACAGGAAGAGAGGTTTATCGTAAGCGTAAAAGTCGGTCCGAAAGGGCAGATAACGATCCCTGTCGAGGCAAGGAAAATGTTCGATATAAAAGAGGGCGACACGCTTATGGTAATGGGCGACAAGCAACGTGGTATAGCACTTGTAAAGGATACGGAATTTTATAAACTTATGGGGTATGAAAAATGATTGCGATCAAAACTGAAAAATTAAGAAAAGAGTATAAAGACCTTGTTGCCGTGGACGACCTCGACCTTGAAATATACGAGGGAGAGTTGTTTGCGCTTCTTGGAGTGAACGGCGCGGGAAAAACAACGACGATATCAATGCTTACCGGGCTGACGGAGCCGGACGGGGGAGACGCTTTGGTTTTCGGGCATTCGATACTTCGTGAGATGAACGAAATAAAATCTTTTATCGACATATCGATGCAGGAAACAGCCGTCGCGAGAAAGTTGACGGTTGATGAAAATATCGAATTTTATGCAGAGCTCAACGGACTCGATAAAGAAACGATAAAACGTGTAAAAAATGAAATTTATGAATCGTTTGGCTTAAAAATCGTAGCGAATAAACAGGCGGCGAAACTCTCCGGCGGTTGGCAAAGAAAGTTGTCGATAGCACTTTCGCTTGTGACAAATCCCAAAATTCTTTTCCTCGATGAGCCGACGCTCGGGCTTGACGTGATTGCAAGACGTGAACTTTGGAAAACGATAAAAGGGCTGAAAGGAAAGATGACTGTTGTTCTGACGACTCATTACATGGAAGAGGCGGAGGCATTGTCCGACAGAATAGGCGTGATGAAGGACGGGAAACTGCTTTTTGTCGGAATAAAGGAAGAAATGTTTGAAAAAACAAAAAAGACGAACGTTGAAGATGCGTTTATAGAAATTGTCGGGGGAGGCGAGATAAATGCGTGATTTTTTCCGACGCACCGGAGTGCTGACAAAGCGTAATCTCAAAGAGATAGCTCGTGATCCCCTCAGCTTGATATTCATGATAGCGTTGCCGCTTATTATGGAAGTGATGTTCTATTATATTTTCCATGATTTGACGGAGCAGTTTGCGATAAATGTTCTGGCACCGGGTATCGTTGTGTTTTCTCAATCGTTTCTCACGCTGTTTACGGGTTTGCTTATAAGCGTGGACAGATCAACTTCTTTCTTGAAACGCCTGTATGTTTCAAAGGCGAGATCGCATGAATTTATTTTCGGCTATTTGTTTGCTCTGCTTCCGATAAGCGTCCTTCAATCTGTTTTGTTTTTCGTCGTCGGCGGACTTATTGACAGCTCGTTCTGGTCGTTTAAAATGATTCTCGGAATTGCCGGCGGGGTTATGTCGTCGCTTTTGTTCATCGGCCTCGGCATTCTTTTCGGATCGCTTTGCAACGAAAAGTCGATAGGCGGTGTTTCGTCTATAATCATCACGGGGCAATCGGTGCTCAGCGGAATGTGGTTTCCGACGGAAGGAATGAGCGAAGGATTCTTAACTGTTATGAAAATAATGCCATTCAAAAACGCAACGATGCTCGTTTCAAACCTTGTAAACGGCTTTGAGAATGTTTTACCCGACGTGATATTTCCGCTTATAATTGTTGCGGCATATACGTTTGTGGCGTTTGCCGCAGCCATCGCCGTGTTCAAACGAAAAATGAAAAGCAAATAAAAAAGCGTTGCCGACATTTTTATAAATTACGACCTAATAAGTTCGCGCGATTATTGACATCAACAAATGAATGGTTTATAATACCATAAAAGGGCTTTAAGCTCGATAAACAATAACGATTTTATGGGAGAACGACTTATGAAAAAAAGAATTTTAGCGGCGATACTCGGTTTTTGCCTAATTGTGGGGGTGCTCTCGATGACGGGCTGCGACTTTGTTGACAGACTTCTGCGTGAGTTGCAGAACGCTGTGGAAGAGATAGAGAATAATACCGAAGCGACCTCTGACATCACAAGCACAGATAAACCTAGCGCAAACGTTGGAACGCTTAATTATTATGTCAACTCCGACGGAACGACATGCACGGTCAGCGGAAAAGGTACATACAACTCAAAAGATCTCGTAATTCCGGAAACGATAGATGACTACACGGTAACGGCTATTAAATCACGCGCGTTTTATTGGGAAGAAGATTTTGTTTCAATATCAATCCCGAAAACAGTAAAAACGATAGGCGACAATGCGTTCAACCAGTGCACGTCGGTTAAAACCGTAACGATTGCCGACGGCGTTGAAACAATAGGCGAGTATGCGTTCCGCGATTGTGAAGAACTTGTCAGCATCGTAATTCCGGATAGCGTGACAGATCTCGGCGAAAACACGTTTTTCAGTTGCGGCAAACTCGAAAGCGTAACAATTTCCAAAAACGTAAGAGCTCTCAGAACAAACGTGTTCACAAGCTGCACGAGCTTGAAAAACGTAACGATTCCCGATACCGTAACCGAAATCGACGTTTTTGCTTTCTCTCATTGCACAGCGCTTGAAGAGATGAAACTTCCCGGCAGATTGCAGTCGATAAAGGGAAGTGCATTCCTCGGGTGCAAGAGTCTTAAAAGTCTTACTATCCCGTCCTCCGTCACCGAAATAGGCAAACGCGCATTCGACGAATGCACGTCACTCAGCGATATTTATTTCAACGGAACAATGGCACAGTGGAATGCGTTCGGGCTTTCAAAGCCGACCGCAAACACGGTTGTTCATTGCTCTGACGGAAATATCCGATAACAAAACAAAGCAGGTTGGAGTTCAACCTGCTTTTTTGTTTTCTTGAAATAATGATGCATATGAAAACGGCATTGAAAGAACCCTTCGGCATACTCAACGCGGCTGTCGTTAGTTATATCAAAGTGGTTTCGTATGAGATTTGGACCGCCTGATACAGCGCTTTCCTTTCAATTTTCCGCCGCATAAATTTTCATTCCGTCAAATGCCTCGGCGGATGAAAAATCGAACGGGACGGTTCGCTCTGCGTCGGAATAAAACGCTACGTCTTTTCCGGCTGTGTCGATGCCGATATATGTTCCGACCGGAACGTTGAACGTCTGAATGTGATCGTCGGAGTATTCAATCATCACTTTTATGGTATTATCCAACGTCGGAACGCCTTTAAACTCGCACTGCTTTTCACCGAAATATTCAAACTGACGGCATAAGATCTTTCTCTCTTTTGCCTCATTTCCGCCGTCGCGAATAAAATATGTTATTTTGTTTGCCACGCTGTTTAAGTCAAGCTCGTATACAACCTTTACCGTGTCGCCGAGTTTTATTCCCATGGCTGAATATTTTGCAACTGTCGCAGGCAGTATCTCGGAAAAGTACGCAACGGTAATCGACTCTTTTTCGGTTTCGGAATAAAGCTGATAGAAAATTCCGTTGTCAAACGGAATATATCCCGTCGAATATTTTTCGGTGAAATCATAATAGGTTCCAAACGCTTGGAGTATCGAGTATATCTTGCCGTTTTCAACGGAGTAAATCTCGCCATCAACTGCGTAAAGCTGAACGTCACCGTGATTTTCGTGAACGTTGAACGGCTTAAACCCGTCTGCGTTCGGCTCGATATAAACGCTGTATGAGTATTCTTTATTTCCTTCGGCGTCAAAGTAGGTCAGCGTTTCTTTATATGCGGCAACGCCATCGCGCAAAAGCAATGCCTGCGGCTCGTTTGTGTTTTTTATATTCATATATGAAATCGACGCGCCTTTTCCGCAAGAGGAAAGCACAATTGCCGATAAAATTAGAAAAACCGTAAATAATTTCTTCATTTTTATCACTTCCTTTACAGCCGATGAATATATTTTATCCCCTCAAAGCTCCGTTGTCAAGATTGTTCACGGATTGTTTTCAATACGGACTTGATTTTTTCGCTTTATTTGATATAATTGAATTGCGGTATTTAAAACCGACAAATGCGCGGGATTTGTCTTTCGCGCCGTAAACGGAGAATAATTTATGAGATTTACAAAAATAACATCGTTTATACTTTTCGCCGTGGTGCTTGCTTTTACGCTTTGCGGCTGCTCAAACAAGGCGGGAAGTGTAAAAGCCGAAATGGTTATAAAGGACTATGGTACGATAACTCTCACCCTTGACCGCACGCAAGCGCCGATAACCGTCGATCATTTCGTTAAACTCGCAAAGAACGGCTCGTATGACGACTCGAAGATAATTCGTATGCAGGAAGGGTTCGTTTTGCAGGGCGGAGCTGAGGCAAAAGACAACTCGACCATAAAAGGCGAATTTTCATCAAACGGTGTGAAAAACAACATTCAACATAAAAAGGGTGTTATTTCAATGGCGAGAGCCACAGACCCGAACTCCGCGTCGTCTCAATTTTTCATCGTTCTCGACGACAAGGCGCAAAGCACGCTTGACGGCAGCTACGCCGCTTTCGGAAGAGTTACCGACGGCTGGGACGTTATTGAAAAGATTTGCTCCGATATAACCCCCGACAAGTGCACAAACGATTATTACGGGTTTGTTATGGGCTTTTTGCGCGAGAGCGAATATATCACGATTGAAACCGTGCGTATTGTTGAAGACTGACGGAATTGTCTTATTGTCGAATATTAAATAATTTTGTCAAATCGTTGACATTAAGTGCATTTTGTGATATATTAAGTGCATAAAGACGATGGAGGAAAATATAATGATGAAAGCTACGGGAGTTGTCAGGAAAATAGACGAACTCGGGAGATTCGTCCTGCCGATCGAGATAAGAAAATCTCTCAATCTTAACTGTAAAGACGCGGTGGAGATATTCGTTGATAACGATAAAATTATACTTAAAAAATATGAACCTTCGTGCATTTTCTGCGGAAATGCAGATCAAGTTTCCGACGTTTACGGAAAACTTGTTTGTGCGGAATGCATTGAAAAAATCAAAAAACAGTTTTAAAAAAACATTTAAATGCGCGGTGACGCGCATTTTTTTGTTGTAAAAAACGCAATAAAAAAACTAACGGTGAAAATATTTAAATAAAACTCGGCTATTTTTAAAAAAACTATACCAAAATATAACTGTTTTTGATATAATGATAAATGTAAAAGTATTTCTCGGAGTTAATTATGAATAGAAAGTTCATTGATACCGTAAACGAAATATGCAAAACCTCGGAGAACGTTCCGCTGAGTGAAAAAAGTTCATTCAGAATAGGCGGAGCGGCGAAACTGTGCGCGTTTCCGTCAAACGAAGATGAAGTGTGCCGCACAGTTGCATTATGCAAAGAGAGCGGGGTAAAATATGCCGTTCTCGGCAATATGACAAACGTTCTTGCCGGTGACGACGGTTATGACGGCGTAGTGATTTTCACCACGGCTTTGTCGGATCATGAATTTCAAGGAACAGAAGTAAAGGCGCGGTGCGGCGCCTCTGTCACGGCGCTTGCCTCGTCGGCGGCAAAGAAAAACCTTGGCGGGTTGGAATTTGCATACGGTATTCCGGGGAGCCTTGGCGGGGCGATATTCATGAACGCCGGCGCATATGGCGGCGAGATGAAGGAAGTTGTAAAGTCGGTTCGCGCATACGACGTCGAACGCGGCGAGGTGAGAGAATACTCGGCCGATGAATGCGGCTTTGATTACAGAATGAGCAGATTTCGCAATTCGCGCGATGTTATTCTGTCGGCTGTTCTGAAATTGAAGGAAGGCGACGCCGAAAAGATAGCCGAAACAATGGCGAAAAATATGCTTTTGCGCAAGGAAAAACAACCGCTTGACAAACCGAGCGCCGGCAGCACGTTTAAACGTCCGCAGGGTGCGTTTGCGGGCGAGCTTATCGAGCGGGCGGGACTGAAAGGCTATACGGTTGGCGGAGCGCAGGTGTCTGAAAAGCACGCGGGGTTTGTTGTAAACACAGGATGTGCAAGCGAAAAGGACGTAAAGGAACTTATTTCACACATTAAGAGCAGAGTTTTGCAAACTTCCGGAATACTGCTTGAAGAAGAAATTATTTATCTTGATTAGGAGGTGCGGCTATGTCGTTTTCGTCCGAAACAAAAAGCGCTTTGGCGAAGATAAATCCTCAAAACGAATGCTGTGCGCGAGCACAGCTTTTCGCCATGCTTGTTTTCGGAGCTGAGATGTCGGATGAGCAAGTCGTTTTTAACACCGAAAACGAAGATACCGCCTATATTTGTTCCGGGCTCATGCTAAGGTGCTTCGATATAATTTCGGCGCCGTTGGAGCATCGCCGACAGAAGAACGGCAACGTCGTCTTTAAAACAACGATAGCGGACGACGACTGCAAAACGTTGATAGATTTTGTCCGTTCGTTTGAAAGTATGGAAACCGCCGTTATTTGCCCGCATTGCTTTGAATCATTTTTGCGAGGCGCGTTCATTTCGTGCGGATTCGTAAATCCACCGGATAAATCATATGATGTGGAATTTAAAATATCTTCGCCCGACACGGCGGTGGACTTTGCCCTTATTCTTTCAAAACATATTAAAATGCCGATGATAAGCACGCGAAAAGGCGACCAGATAGTTTATTTCCGCGACGGAGGCGCCGTGGCGGACATGCTTACCATCATGGGAGCGAAAAAGTCAGCGTTTGATATAATGAACAGTCAAGCTCTGCGCTCGATAAGAAACGCGCAGAACAGACAAACGAACATAGAGATAGCAAACATATCGAAAACCGCGGCGACTGCCGCCGCGCAAATTGAGGCGGTCGAGTGGATAGAAAAGAACGGAAAGGCGGAATTGCTTTCACCTATGCTTGCGGTGACGGCGAAAATGAGAGTTGACAACCCGACGCTGTCGTTGAGCGAGCTTGGCGCGATGTTTGACCCGCCCGTGTCGAAATCTCAAATGAGCAAGCGGTTGCAAAAGATAGTGGATATTTATAATTCACGCAAAAACGACGAGAAGGAGCAGAATTGATGGATTTTTGTCATCTTCATTTACACAGTGAATATAGTCTGCTCGACGGTGCATGCAGAGTGCGCGATATTCCGAGAGCGGCGGCGGAGTTCGGACATAAAGCGGTTGCAATCACCGACCACGGAGTGATGTACGGCGTAGTAGATTTTTACCGCGAATGTAAAAATTGGGGAGTAAAGCCCATAATAGGGTGCGAGGTGTACGTTGCGGCAGGGTCGAGGTTTGATAAAAGCCACGACAACGATTCAACGCGTTATCACCTTATTTTGCTTGTTAAGAATGAGATCGGATATAAAAATCTGATATATATGGTTTCAAAGGGGTTCACCGAGGGATTTTATACGAAGCCGAGGATAGATCTTGAACTTTTGCGCGAGCACAGCGAGGGGCTAATTTGTCTTTCGGCGTGCCTTGCGGGATATATTCCGAGATTGATTCAGGCGGGTGAATATGAAAAGGCGGAAGAACACGCAAAAGAGATGGACAGGCTCTTCGGGCGCGGAAATTACTATCTTGAACTTCAATATCACGGAATTGAGGCTCAGCGCGAGGTAAACGAGGCGTTGATCGACATTTCAAATCGCACGGGAATACCGCTCGTTGCTACAAACGACGTGCATTATCTGAAAAAAACCGACGCTGAAAATCAAGCGGTAATGATGTGCATTCAAACAAACTCTCGTATTGCCGACGGGCGTCCGTTCGGATTTGAAACGGACGAGTTTTATTTCAAATCGACAGAGGAAATGGAAAATCTGTTTTCATCCGTTCCTCAGGCGATTGAGAACACGTGCAAAATTGCGGATATGTGCAACTTTGATTTTGACTTTTCAAGGCTGTATCTGCCGCGCTATACACCCGAAACGGGAGAAAAACCGGAGGAATATTTAAGACGGCTCGCATATGAGGGACTTGAAAAACGAGTGGCTGAGGGTGCCGTTGTTTTTACCGCAGAACACCCGAGGGAAGAATATGTCGAACGAACGGAATATGAGCTTTCCGTCGTTGCGAAAATGGGTTACAGCGAGTATTATCTGATCGTTTGGGATTTTATCGCGGCGGCGAAAAAAATGGGTATACCTGTCGGACCGGGCAGAGGTTCCGGGGCGGGATCGCTTGTGGCGTTCCTTGTTGGGATAACCGACGTTGATTCCATTAAATTCGGGTTGATGTTTGAAAGATTTTTAAATCCTGAAAGGGTAAGTATGCCCGATTTTGACACTGATTTTTGCTATGAACGGCGCGATGAGGTGATAGAATACGTTTCACAAAAATACGGACGCGAAAAGGTGTGCGGAATAATTACGTTCGGAACTCTTGCCGCAAAGGCGGTTATACGCGACGTGGGGCGCGCACTGGGGATGAGTTACGCAGAGGTGGACGCAGTAGCCAAAGCCGTGCCGAATGACCTGCACATAACGCTTGAAAAGGCGCTTGAAGGACGGTTGGGCGATATGTATAAAGCGTCGCCCGAAGTTAAAAAGTTGATAGATATTTCAATGGCGCTGGAAGGAATGCCGCGTCATGCGTCGGCTCACGCGGCGGGGATTGTCATCACCGATAAACCCGTGTATGATTACGTTCCGACATCTGTCGGAAACGACATGATATTGACTCAATTCCCGATGGATACGGTGGCAAAACTGGGACTGTTGAAGTTCGACTTTTTGGGGCTCAGGTATTTGACGATAATTTCAGACACCGAAAAACAGATAAGAAAGACCGTGCCTGATTTTGACATAACCAAAATACCGCTTGACGATAGGGAAACATATGCGCTGATTTCATCCGGCAGGACAGACGGCGTGTTTCAGCTTGAATCGGGCGGAATGAGGCGGATGCTGTCTCAAATGCAGCCGCATTGCTTGGAAGACATAATAATAGCAATTTCGCTGTATCGCCCGGGGCCGATGGAGTCGATACCAATGTTCCTTGAAAACCGTGCAGACCCCGGCAAGATAAAATATGCATGCCCGCAACTTGAAGAGATACTCGGTTCAACGTCGGGGTGTATCGTTTATCAGGAACAGGTAATGCAGATATGTCGGAAGATCGCCGGCTTTTCATTCGGCCGCGCGGATATAATCCGCCGTGCAATGTCGAAAAAGAAAAGCGGAGAGATGGAAAAAGAACGCAATGCGTTCATTTACGGCGATAAAGATGCCGACGGAAACGTTATTTGCGCCGGTGCTGTGGCAAACGGTGTAGACGAGAAAACGGCAAGCGAAATATTCGACACGATGTCGTCGTTTGCCAGCTACGCTTTCAATAAAAGCCACGCGACGGCATATGCGTTTTTGTCATACAGAACGGCATATCTGAAATCACATTTTCCGTGCGAATATCTTTCGTCGCTGCTTTCGTCCGTGCTCGGCAATATCACAAAAACAGCTATGTATATTTCAGAAGCTCAAAAGAGCCACATCGACGTGCTGGGACCTGACGTAAACGAAAGCGAAGAGAAATACGGCGTAGTTGAGATAAACGGTAAAAAAGCGATCCGTTTCGGGCTTCTTGGAATAAAAAACGTGGGAATATCACTTCTCGACGAGCTTATTGAGGAGAGAAACTCCAACGGAAACTTTAAATCATTTGCCGATCTTATAAAACGGCTTGCTCCGCGAGAGATGAACAAACGCCAGATAGAAGCGCTGATCAAAAGCGGCGCATGCGATGGGTTTGAAGAGAACAGAGGGCAGCTGCTGAATGAATATGAAAACGTGATAGACGTTTTCACTCGGCAGGCAAAACGCCGCGCCGACGGGCAGATGGATCTTTTCGACATGACAGACGACGGCGACGTTGACGACTATAAATTTGCCGAGTGCGAAGATATACCGCTCAAAGACCGGCTGAGGCAGGAAAGGGAAAGCACCGGAATGTACTTTTCAGGTCATCCGTCTGACGAGTTTTCTTCAAAAGCCGCGGCCCTCGGAGCTGTTTCGATAGGCGACATACTTGCGTCGTTTGACGATGATACAGACGAGCCGACGTTCTCTGACGGCGATACGGTCGTCATAGCGGGCAGTATTTCGTCGCGGACAAATAAGCAGACGCGCGGCGGAGCGCCAATGGCATTTGTGGGAATTGAGGACAGGTTCGGCGAGATTGAAGCTGTGATTTTCCCGAAAGTGCTCGACAGATCGAACGGTTTTTTGCGCGAAGGTTCGGCTGTTGCGATAGAGGGGAAAATATCCGCTTCTGATGACGCGGCGCCGAAGATAATTGCCGACAAGGTGATTACCCTGTCGGGTAATATCACCGAAGAAATTAAAACAATATCGGAAACGATACATCGGGAGCAGACTGAAAAGCCGAAGACGCTGTATATAAAAATACCTTCTATGAATTGCAGTGAATTCGACAGGATAATGTCGATAATTGAGATTTTTACAGGTGAAACGCCGGTCGTCTTTTATAACGCTGAAACAAAAAAGTATATAAAATGTTCAACCGGAATATCTGTTGAAAAAACAATGTTCGCACTGCTGAAACAAATAGCGGGAGAGCAGAGCATTGTGCTAAAATGAAAAATCCTCCGCGGAAAAACCGCGGAGGAAATTTTGTTTTTATTACATTTTTTTATAGATGTTGTCTATAACTTTTTCAGAAGGGGAAGCGGTACTTTGCTCTATTTTTTCTTCCACTTCTTTTTTTGTCGGCTTTCTGCCATCCGACACCGTATCTCCGTTTGAAAGTGCAAGCGTGCGCGAATAAACCTTGCGGAAAACCATATAAGACGCAGCCGAAATAACAAGTGAAACGGCGATTATGACAGCATATAAAACCCAACGTGTTTCGTTTGCGGTAACGGCGGTCGCAACGCCTACTGTCGGTACGATTCCCGTTGCGATTTCCGGCACTGATTTATCTCCGTCAAGGTCGGCGGGGTTTACACCCGACTCCAAAATGAACAGGTAATCGAGGTCGGCATAATTTTCCATAAGATATTCTTTTATCACGGAATGATTTTCCGCAGGGAAATAGAATATAATGCGCAGATCGTTTACGTCAGCGGTCGGAGCTATACGATATACATATTTGCCGAGCGCTTCGTTCAATGCCAAACAATATTCATACTGTTTGTTTCGTGATATGGTGCATTCTCTGAATTCAACGTAGTCGCTTCCCATCAAGGTTTTGAGTTCGGCTTTTCTGGCGTCACTTGTTCCTTTGACAACGTAAATTATATAATACGTGTTAAGTTCGGTTTTCCCAAGCGAGGGATTATATCCTTCTTGCCAGCAAGTGACTGAGCCAATATCGTCCGGATAGCCGTTTGATTCCCAATCGCTTATGACTTTAATCCCCTCCATTCCGACATACGTTACCTTCGTCGGATTTCCGGCAATATCGGTTTCAACGTCTTTATTTGAAGATTTTTCGGTTTGAAGCGGATTCGAGGTACTTATCTCGACTGTTTCTATTGCCGTTTCATTATCCGCGGCGGCAGTTGTAAACGACATAAACGAACACAAAAGCACGATCGACAAAACTATTGCTATTAATTTTTTCATAACGTTTCATCCTTTCTTGATAATTTTGCCGTATGAAACATTTTATCATACGGCGTTTTTTCACAAAAGCTCACGGAGTTTTTTGACGGCTGAATTATATCTGAAAAGTGCCGTGCCCAAAGGAATATTCTGGATTTTCGCAATTTCTTTGAATTTAAATCCGGCATTCAGGTGAAGGACAACTGTTTCGCGCTCGGCTGTGCTCAACTTTGCCAATGCACTTTCAATATCGAGCTTGCGGCACGAATCGATCTCGTTTGAACGGTCGTCCGGCATATCTTCCGGAAGCTCCTCGGCTGAATATTTCCTAAGTGAATCTATCGCAATATTTCGCGCTGTCATAAAGATATATGCTCTCGGATTTTTGATATTGTCGTCTTTTCCGTGGCGTAAAAGGCGCAAAAACAATTCCTGCATCAAATCTTCCGCCTCGGCTCTGTTTTGAACGAGCCGCAGGATCACTGTGAACACAGGTGTTTTCATTTCGTTATAAATATCCGTAAATGCGGCTCTGTCACCGGTAAGCATTTCCGCGAATTTACTTTTAAATACCTTTTCGTCCATGGCTTTTCCTCCGTTTGTTAACTAAGACGGATGAGATTCGTTTTTTATTTGATTTTTTAAAATTTTATAACAAGAACGGCTTTTTTTCAATATGATTTTATGTAAAGAAAAATTTGCACATAATGCATTTATTGTTTGTAAGTATTCGTTTTTTAAAACAAGGAAAATCTTTTGAATACAAGTTGAATTTTTGTGAAAACTTTTTTAAGTTTTTTTAATCAGAAAAAGTTTTTAGAAATTTAAATTTGTGCAATTCCCGCGGCGAGCAGCGCGGCTATGCCGCGCTGACGCGCCGCCGCGCGTGGCGGATATTTTTTATTTGATGCAGATGTGCAATTTTTGCAGTAGAGGCACGACGCGCGGCGGCGCGTCGCCCACGCTTGCGTGGGCGCTCGCCGCGGAAAAATTAAAATTTTATATAAATCTCGTTTTGC
>JAFSRI010000039.1 GCA_017446155.1 Clostridia bacterium
CAGTTCTACAATAATGAACGTATTCAACTTAAAACAAAACTGACACCACTCGAAAAGCGATGTCAGTTCGTTGCTTAATTTTTAATATTTTCTACCACAGGGGTGTTTTTTGTGCTGTCCGCACAATTTGGGGCAGTTCATAAAGATACGTTCGTAAAAATGGGAATTAAAAATGTTAATATAATTCCTTTCTTTAATTGAAACATCTGAATAGAATGAAAAAAATTTTAAAAAATATTTTAAAAAACGTTGATATCAACAGGCTTTACCTGTTAAAACCAACGTTTTTTTCGGCCGTAAAAGTGTGGGGCGGATGATGGGACTCGATTCTCGTCGCTCATTGCGACTCGGTCAGCCGCGCTCGAAACAGTCCACCTGGCTGTTTCTCTATACCGCTCTCTTCGAGTCCCATTTGCAAAACAAAACAGACCGCGTTTGCGGTCTGCATTTTATGGGGTGGATGATGGGACTCGAACCCACGGCCTTCAGGGCCACAACCTGACGCGCTAACCAACTGCGCCACATCCACCATATAAACAATAATAACGTCCAAAAACAGAGCTTGATTGGTGGGGGCAAAGGGATTCGGACCCCTGACCTTCTGCACGTCAAGCAGACACTCTAACCAGCTGAGCTATGCCTCCGAAATGGCGTGCCTTGGGGGATTCGAACCCTCGACCTACTGCTTAGAAGGCAGTTGCTCTATCCAGCTGAGCTAAAGGCACATAATGGAGCGGATGATGGGAATCGAACCCACGTGACCAGCTTGGAAGGCTGGTGTTCTACCATTGAACTACACCCGCAAGAACAGCTCTGTTTTCAGCCGCTTAAATATAGTATCACAACAACTAACTTTTGTCAATATTTTTTGTGAAAAAAATCAATTTCCAACCATTTTTTTGAACAGTTCCAAATGAGCATCATAGCTTGCCTGTTCTTTTTTAAGCGTTCTTTTATTGTTTGAATACGGCACGATTTTCATCACAATTACAACGTCGTCGCCAAAGCCTTCTCCCCCGGCGCAATTTTGTGCAAAATACGTTTTATTATAATTTATTGCATATTCATCCTCGGCGGACGACGGAACAGCCTTTCCGTAAATCTCGCTCAGTTTTTCAAAAACGCCTGAATCTTTATATTCATTATAAATTTCACGCGGCATTATATAAATATAATACGGCAAAACGACCATCGACGCAAGCTGTTCCTTTGCCGAAACGTTTATTTGCGAATAAAATGCTTTTTCAGGGTCGGTAATATATGCCAGTTTTGAAAAGTTTACGGTGATTACTCCGTCGTTTGTCGCGTCAGGTGCAAGAGTTTTAAGCGACGTCACAATATCCGTATACTGCGTTTGGGTTATTTCCTTGTCGCCTACGTACATTACAAACGCGTCATATTTCTGTTTTTGAAACAACTGTGCAACAAGCACCGCCGCCACAACAACGAAAAATGCGACGATTATCGTCGGCCATTTATAATGATACCAATAATTCTCTATTTTTTCTTTCAATTTCATATTTTTCTCCGATAAGTTTTCGGTTTATATAATTTTATCACAATGTTTTTTTATTGTCAACGGTTCTGTTTTTTTATCTCGGGATAAAAATACCGTAAGAAGTCGTTCTTCTCACGGTATTATAATTATAATATTTTGTCAATACAATTTCGCGCCCGCGGGAATATGAGGATCTACCATAAGCACATGGAGTTTTTCCTCTTCCCCCTCATGATGAACGGCGGAAATAATCATTCCGCATGATTCAATACCCATCATCGCGCGCGGCGGGAGATTTGTAATTGCTATAAGAGTCTTTCCGACAAGTTGTTCCGGCTCATAATAAGCGTGGATACCGCTGAGTATCGTGCGCTCAGTTCCCGTTCCGTCGTCAAGCGTGAATTTAAGCAGTTTTTTGGATTTCGGTACTGCTTCGCATGCGAGCACTTTTACAGCCCTGAAATCTGATTTCTGGAACGTTTCAAAATCTACGAAATCTTCAAATAACGGCTCAACTTTTACATTTGAGAAGTCAGGCTTGTCTGCGGATATTATGGGAGCGCCCTCGATTACGGGTGCTGACACTGTGTTTTCGCAGGTTTCGTTTGTCGAACGGTTTTCGCTCTTTTTGGGGTCGAGCGTTTTCATGGTCGGGAACAACAATACGTCGCGTATCGCCGCCGAGTCTGTAAAGAGCATGCAAAGGCGGTCGATGCCGTATCCTATACCGCCTGTGGGCGGCATACCGATTTCAAGAGCATTGAGGAAATCCTCGTCGGTGTGGTTGGCTTCTTCATCGCCTGCGGCTGCGAGCGCGTCCTGTGCTTTAAAACGTTCTCTTTGGTCAATCGGGTCGTTGAGCTCGGAATATGCGTTGCACATTTCCCACCCGTTCATGAACATTTCAAATCTTTCAACATATTCGGGATTTTCCGGTTTTCTTTTTGTCAAGGGAGAAATCTCGACGGGGTGATCCATAACGAACGTCGGCTGGATGAGATGTTCTTCGACGAACGTTTCAAAGAACAGATTTAGAATGTCGCCTTTCTTGTGGCGTTCTTCATATGCTACATTGTGTTCTTTTGCCGCTTTGCGCGCTTCTTCAAGCGTTTTAATGCCGGTGAAGTCAACGCCTGAGTATTTCTTTACGGCGTCAACCATCGTAATGCGTTCAAACGGCTTGCCGAGATCCATCTCAATGCCGTTATACGTTATTGTTGTTGTACCTAAAACTTCCTTTGCTACATAGCGGTACATATTTTCTGTCAGGTCCATCATCCCGTGATAATCGGTGTAAGCCTGATAAAGCTCCATCAACGTAAATTCGGGGTTGTGTCTTGTGTCAAGTCCTTCGTTTCTGAAAACGCGGCCTATCTCATAAACTTTTTCAAGCCCGCCGACGATAAGACGTTTTAGATACAGTTCAAGTGATATTCTCAATCTGAAATCCTCGTCCAAGGCGTTAAAATGCGTTTCAAACGGTCTTGCGGCGGCGCCGCCGGCGTTTGATACGAGCATGGGGGTTTCAACCTCCATAAAGCCGAGTGAATCAAGATACTTTCTGATCGTGCTTATGATCTTCGAGCGTTTGATAAACGTATCCTTCGATTCCGGGTTCATTATAAGGTCGAGGTATCTTTGGCGGTAACGAAGATCGGTGTTTGTAAGTCCATGGAACTTTTCCGGAAGCGGGCGCAAGCTCTTTGACAGAAGAACGACATTTTCCGCATGTATCGATATTTCACCCGTTTTTGTTTTGAAAACAGTACCCTTGATGCCAACAATATCGCCTATGTCGAATTTTTTAAAGTCGGCGTATGCTTCTTCTCCCACGTTGTCGCGTGCAACATATGACTGAATGTTGCCTTTAAGGTCTTGCACGTTGCAGAACGACGCCTTACCCATGATACGTTTTGACATGAGTCTGCCGGCTACCGACACTTCCTTGCCTTCAAACTCTTCAAAATTATCTCTTATGTCGCTTGTGTGCTGAGTAACGTCGTATTTCGTTATAGCAAACGGGTCGTTGCCGGCCTGCTGATAAGCCGAGAGCTTATCGCGGCGAACTTGCAGTATTTCACTTAACTTTTCTTCGGTCAATTCCTCGGAATTGTTTATCAACGTTTCTTCTGCCATTGTTATTCCTCCAAAAATATATCAATCGTCCTGCTTTTCGATTTCAAGCACCTTGAATTTGATCGTTCCGTCCGGAACTTCAACAGTTACGGTATCGCCGACCTTAGCGCCTATAAGCGCTTTGCCGATAGGCGATTGGTCTGAAATTTTGTTTTCTTTTACGTTTACTTCGCGCGAGCTTACAATGTTGTAAACGATGTCCTCGTCGTACTCTACGTCGTGAAGTTTAACAGTTACGCCAATGTTTACAACGTCTGTTTGTATTTCGTGGTCACTTATTATTTTTGCATGGTTGAGCATTTCTTCAAGTTCATGAATTTTAAGCTCTATTTTGCCCTGCTCGTTTTTTGCCTCGTCATATTCGCTGTTTTCGGAAAGATCTCCGAAACTGCGCGCAACTCCGACAGCCTCAGCCGCTTCTTTACGCTTGACATTCTTTAAATAGTCAAGTTCTTCTTTCATTTTTTGATAACCGGTTTCGGTAACGATAACTTGCTTTGACATAATAAAAATCTCCTTAAAAATTTATCTCTTGTTTATTTGTTTATCAAATAGTATATTTCTTCGACAGCGCGTTGAAGTTGTGCGTCGTTATCATATTCCAGCTTGAAAAGGTTGATATTTCTGTATTCTTCATCAAGCTCGACGTCAATATCCGGAACAATTCCGACGCCGTCATAGTTTGCAGAAAACGGCGGAGAGTAAAGGAAAGACGTGATATAAAGTATAGCTCCGTTTGAAAGCAGATGCGGCGTTTGCCCACATCCCTTGCCGAACGTAGTTTTGCCTATTGTCAACGTCTTGTTGTAATCTCTCAAAGCCGACGTAAACAGCTCCGCGGCGGATGCGGTGGATGAGTTCGTAAGCACCACCATCGGGCAATCTATCTCCGATTTATCGGAATAATATGCCTCAACTTCCTTGCCGCTTACGTCCGTTATGTGTACAATCGGACCTTCCGGAAGCAGAAAATCGAGCATATCATTTATAGCGTCGAGCTCGCCGCCCAAATTATCTCTTACGTCGAATATAAGCCCTTCGCACCCGTTTGTAAGGTGATGCACGACCGCTGCCTTGAACTGAACGGCAGCAATGGACGACATATTGACAATTCTTATATAGCCGATTTTTTTGCCGTTACATGTTATATCCTTTGATATTACCGCCTCTGCCGCATAGGTATTTCTTTCAACGTCAATAAGATAGTTTATTCCGTTTCTTTTTATCGTCAGCTTAACAAACGTTCCGATTTCGCCGGCAACGAGCGGAATGGCGTTTTCGTATCCGACCTCGCTCACTGCCTGCCCGTCGACCTCGATTATAATATCGCCGTCTTTCAGTCCCGCTCTCTGTGCGGGCGAGCCTTCCATAACGTGAACAATCTCAATGCCGTCGTCATTGTAAACGACATATACGCCGATTCCGGTGCTGTTCCCGTGTCTGTCGCCGTATTCTTTTTCCCATTCTTCCGCGGTATAATAACTTGCAAATCTGTCGCCCGTCGCACTTACATATGCTTCAACAAGATATTCCGCAATTTTGTCTTTATCCGTTTCATACAGGTAATTATCGGCATAAAGCTGCTCAATTTCAGCAATTATAGGGTAGTTGCCGTTATTTTCATATGTTTTTTTCAATTTATCGGCAAGCTCGATATACTTTTTTGCATATTGAGTTGAGAAAATTCCACTTACCGTAAAAAAAGTTATCTGCGTGGTGATAACGGCGGCGACAAACATCGCAACTACCGCCACTATTATAAGCGTTGAAAGTTTAAATTTCTTCTCTGCTTTTTTTGATTTTTCTTTTTTTGGCTTTCCCGCCTTTAATGCTTCGCCGTCGGTTTTTTCTTCCGAAGAGCTTTCCGGCATTTCATCGACGTTTTCTTTATCAACGGTATCAAGCTCACCTTCCGTTGCGGTTTTCTCTTCACCGTCGTCAAATTCACGCTCGGAAGCACCGTTTTCTTCGCTTATGACGTTTTCTTTGTCAACTGACTCAACGTTGCTTTCACTGTCATTTTCGGCAGGCGACGGAACGCTGTTTTTCTCGTCGTCTGTGTTATTTAAGTTAAAAAACATAAAAGGATCCTTTCAAAATAAAGCCTTATAAATACGCAATAGAGCGAGCCCTCGTTTTCGGGGATCGCTCAGGCATGATTAAAATCTGTTCTTTTTGGACGCAAGATAACGCCTTACCATAAGCGCGACCTTAAACGTGATCGCGTTATCAAACTCTCTTAAATCCAAACCCGTGATTTTTTTGATCTTGTCAAGACGGTATACGAGTGTGTTTCTGTGAACAAACATTTTTCTCGAAGTTTCGGAAACGTTTAGGTTGTTGTCAAAGAAACACTGAATTGTGGAGAGTGTTTCGTGGTCGAGCGCGTCAATGCTTCCTTTTTGGAAAACCTCGTTTAAAAACATTTCGCAAAGGGTCGTCGGCAGTTGATATATAAGCCTTCCTATGCCGAGGTTTTCATAGCTTACGATGCTCTTTTCCATATCGAACACGCGCCCGACTTCGAGCGCTGCCTGCGCCTCTCTGTATGAACGGGATATGTCTTTAAGGCTGTCAACCGTACTGCCGATTCCTATCGACACTTTTGTATAAAACTCTGACGCAAGCGTGTCGGCTATCATCGTCGCCGTCTTTTCGGCTTCTGTTCTGTCAGTGCCGTGTTTAACTTCCCTTACAAGCACTATTTCTTTTTCGGCGATGCTTATGACGTAATCGGAATTTGAATTCGGAAACATATTCAAAAGCACGTCATACGGCGACGCTTCCGAACCGGATACAACTTTTATTAGAAATACAATTCTGTCTACGTCCTGTGAAAGATGAAGTTCTCTGCTCTTTAAATATATGTCGCCGGGAAGGACGTTATCAATTATGAGGTTTTTAATAAATGAAGTCTTGTCATATTTATCGTCGTGGAATGATTTTATATTGTTGAGTGAAATGGCTATTATAAGCGAAAACTTTTCAGCCATAACGTCCTCGCCCTCGACAAACACAACATATTCGGAGTGTTTTTCCGGAGTAAGCGGGCGGTATGTATAGCCCGAATACTTAACGCTGTCGGAAACATAAGAGAGTTCTTCTTTAACGGTTATTCTTGTTTCGCCCATCTTAGTCACGTCGCTGCAAGCAACAACAACACCGTTTTCATCTATTACCCCTATCGTTCTTCCCACCGCATCCTTCATTTGATGAATTATGGATTGAAAAAATCTATTAGACATTGATACGTTCTTCCTCTCTCGTTTATACGCACAAAAGTGCGTCAAAACATAACATTTAACAATCTGTTATATATTCTAACGCACTTTTTGTTGAAATTCAATAGTTTTTTTGTATTTTTTCCTAAAATCAGAATATTTTTGTCGTGCAGATTATACCAACCGCAACAAAAACAACGCCGTATGCAATTATAAACGGAACAAGAAGCGATGGAACGAATATCATCGCTATCGCACAAACGAGAGCGACGCACATCATGACAACCATGGGGATTATGGTTGAGAGGTCGTTTACTTTCAAAAGTTTTAATTTACCGAGCTTAAATACGCCGTTATTTTTCTTTGCAAGGAGAAGAACGACTGCCGCAAGCACGGGGAGAACGATACCCACCGGGTAAGACAACACTTTAAGCATAAGTTCAAAAACTTTGCTGTTAAGATAGCCCTTCGGCGTTGCGATATAGTAAATACAAAGCGCGCATATTGCGCTTACTGTCGTAAATATTCCGTAGTTCTTCGGCGCGACGTTGAAGATAAACGCGATGAAAACAATGGCAATAAGCGCAATCTTCGCTTTCACGTTTGCGCTTGTCATATGGGTGTATACGGCAAACATAAGGAAAACCGGCGCCAAGAACGCACATGCTCCGCCGAGGGAGAAAACGTTGTTTGCTATGACGAGTTTTCCCGCTTTATGCAAGACCGCCAAAACGACGGATGCGGCAAAGAGCAGATACATCGGAATCTTGAACCACAAACTCGCAAGCACGCCCCAGCATAATCCTTCATTCTTACCTATAAGTATAAGTCCCGCGAAGCACACTATCGCAAATCCCAAAACAGCGAAAAGGCGATAAAGGGCGGCGTCCTCTTTCGAGATAGAAGGAGTTCTTTCAACCTGTGATGTTTTCATTGTCATTTTTAACCTGCTTTCCGACGGAATTTGGATTATATTATTTTTTCGTTACGTCATATCCGTCGTGTTCCGAACGTAACCGCGATATAGCATATCTTTAAAAACGGAAAAATCCATTCGGAGTTATTTTCCGTATGATGCCGCCGATAAAATACGATTACCGAAAGACCAAACAGTATTATAACTCATAAAATGGATTTTGTCAAAACAATTTGATAAATATTCGAGTATTTTTTTCAATTTTTTTATTTTTTTGCGTATGTAAGCGCGCACCAACCGTTATCATACGCATTTTCGACGATTTCAAAGCCGTTTTCTTCGAGCGCTTGACGAACCTCAGCTTCTCTTTCAACAATTATCCCCGAAACTATCAGCTTTCCTCCGCGGCGAATAAAGCGCCCTATATCGTGCGACATACGTATAATTATATCCGCAACAATGTTCGCCGTAACTATATCGTATTCTCTTCCGTCCTTTGTCTGAACAGAATCGAGCAAGTCGGAAACGAAGCAATCGATTTTACATCCGTTGCGCAAAGCGTTTTCTTTTTCGGTTTCAACAGCCACGGGGTCGATGTCACACGCGGCGCAGTATCCTGCACCGAGCTTTGCCGCGCAGATAGCAAGAATACCGCTTCCGGAGCCGACGTCGAGCATATAGTCGCCGCGGTTTACGTGCTTTTCAAGAAGCGTCGCACAAAGACGCGTAGTTTCATGCGTACCGGTGCCGAATGCAAGACCGGGATCCATATCAATAATTATATCGCCCGGCTTTTTTTCGTATTTTTCCCAGCTCGGAACGATAACGATATGCTGTCCTATTTTGGTGGGTTTATAAAATTTTCTCCACGCAGTCGACCAATCCTCTTCGTCAAGCTCTGCAAATTCTATTTCGCCCTTGATACCCGAATCGGCAAGTCTTTCGTTTATGAAATTCATCGCCCGATCGGCTTCCTCACGCGTTTTAACATATATGCTGGCGGACGCTATGCTTTTATCTGCGTTGAGTATTTTTTCGTCGATAAGCTCGCCGTAAACGGTTCTGAGCGACGTCAACACGTCGCTGTAATCTTCGATCATCACGCCCGGATCGATCGCCGTAAGTATAGCCGCCACCTGATTTATCTTTTCCGTTTTACA
>JAFSRI010000040.1 GCA_017446155.1 Clostridia bacterium
GTGCAGAAGGATTTCGGCGACGCGATTCGGCGTGGCGGCGACAAGCCCGTTATTATCCGCGCAAGGATGGCGGAGGTAGACGAGTCAGGCGCCGAGCGCGACAGGAACGATCTGACGGCGAACATCGGCGTTTCCGCCAACGGTATGACTGTCCACGGCGCGGCGCTTGCGGAACGTTACTGCGAGGCGACGGTGAGCGTGCCGAAAGAATTCGATAAAGGCACGGCGAGCATCACCTTCACCTATATAGGCGAGGGAGGCAGCTTTACCAATACCGTCGTTTTCCGGATAGTGGACGGTCCGACGCTGAAATTTGTCGACGAGACCGACGGGACGCTTTATCACGAAAGCTGCGGCATCGACGCGATCCCGGGCGACGGTTTTACGTATACCGAGCAGTTTATGATCGTCGATGCGCCCGTCGCACCAAAACTTTCGGATATAACAGTGGTCAATACAGGCGAGTTTGATGTTAAGTTCGAGCTCACCGATCAGCCGGCGCTTTATAAAATGACTGTGAAAAACAACACGAAGCCCGAACCGGAGCACGATATCTTTGCCAAGCCCGTTGACAAAAACTTCGAGATCCACGTTAACGTCGAGGGCGAAAAGGAGCCGGTCAAGGGCTACGTCACGGTGAAGCTGTATCCCGAAGGGATCACGGTCGCCTCCACGCAGGAGGGCAAGAAGAACAACGTGAAATACGTCCGCGTTCAGGCGTACGAGAAGGAACACGTCGGCGATCTCGATAGGAAGTGGCAGGTCAGTCAGATCAAATTCACGCTCGCGGCGATCGGCAAAGACAAGGCGATCATCGATCCCGGCGAGGCGAAATACAAATTTGAGAAGCTCAAAGGCGCGGGCGGACTCGGTATGCGCGCCTACAAGGAGCAGTGCCTTGCCGAAAAGTACGAGTACAAAGAAGCGTACGGCGAAATGAACGGCAAGTTCACGTACGAGTTCGAGCCAAACGCCAACCTCGCCGAGCCGGACGACGGCACGTTCATGATGGTGCTTCTGCCCGCTTCCTGCGAATATGACGGCAAGACGTACGAGGCGGAGATACCCCTGCGCCTGCGCGGCAAGGATCCCGATCCCATGGCGGACTGGGAAAAAGAATATAAAGAACTGTGCCGCCGAGTTGAAAAGTTTTCTTTGTCGCAGAACAAAGACAAGTGGCTGAAGCAGGTTAAAGAATGTGCTGTCGATCCAAAGGTTTCGGTCGAGGAGCTTCGTCTCGTCAGCAAATGGATTCTGCGGGAATATATGGCGTATTGGACGACACAGCAATCCAGGGATCAGTCCGAAGCGGCATGGTGTAATGTGATTGTCAACACGCTGGAATGGACGAAATTTGCCGGAGACTGCGCGTTCTCGCTGCTTGTCACTATGTACGCCGGTCCGGTCGCTGAGGCTCTCATATCCCCCGCCAAGGATTTCATCACCGGCGCGATCGGCGAGGTCATCGCCGCGAGAAATTACGGTGAAGATATCGACATAGACAAGTTTGAGTTTTCAAAGAATCTTGCGGCGGCGGGCGACAATCTCGTCTCCAATAATATCAAGCTGACAAACTGGCGGCAGGCTGCCGCGACGCTGGCGGGGTATTTCTGCTATGCGGCGATCAAGAATTACCTGCTGAAGCTGCGCGAAAAGAACGAATCCGATATATGGGGAGCTTTGTGTGAGGGCTTCAAGGACATGACGGCTGCAGCTCTCAAGAGCAAGGGCGGTGAACTGATCGGGAAATGGATAAAGGACAGCAAGAAATTCCAGGAAAAGATCGCGCCCTTTATCGTCAAGTATTTCAAGGAAACGAATATGACTACGCTTCAGCACCGTCTTAACGACGCTCTGGGTTTTGAAGGTGAATTGAGAAAGCTCGCCGGATACGCAAACGATGCTGCAGTTACGGCAAAAATTGTCGACGTTGTTGATAAATACGTCACGGAGCTTGTGGGACAGGGCTGTTCCAAGGTGCGCGAGGCGTACGACTCGTCAACGTTCAGTCTAAACGGCGGTCATGTGATGTTCAGCTTCACGCTTGATCTGTTTGATGCCTTTCACTTCGGGGTTACCCTGGATCTGACAAAGATCTTAATGGGCATGACCTGCCCATTGTTCAGCTGGTTCTACGATCTTTTCTTTGCCGGCATTCCGGCGGCTTCATCCGTGATCGATACGCCGAAAGACCCGCCGTTGCCCCCGGCAAACAAATGATAGGAGATTATGTAATGGCAAAATATTGTACAAAGTGCGGAACGCAGCTTAATGACAACATAAAATTCTGTCCGAACTGCGGGACGGCGACCGCCGCTCCCGCTCCGGCACAGCAGAAAGTAACACAATATACCGCGCCCGTATATCGCCTGCGTGAGCTGCGGAACAAAAAATCCAGTGGAAGACAACCGTTGCAAAAAATGCGGTCTGCCGCTGCTGAAATAAGGAGGAGATGTATATGAAAGAAAACAAAGCCCAGAACACCCGCGTGACGCTCGGCGACGATGGAAAGTACCGCTGGACGTATGAAATGAGCCTATTCAAGAACCCTACGATATTTCTGCTCATTTGGAAGATATTTTTCTTTATATTCCTTGGTGTTTTTGCCGTTGTGAATATTTCAGACTTTATCAAATGGGGCCCTGAAAAAGCGCTTGAAAACCTGCCGGTTTTGGGATATTTACTTTTAGGAATGACCGCCGTTGTAGGTTTGGGGTATCTTCTCTATGCCGCCATCATGGGCGGGAAATACATCGTCGAGTTTGAAATGGACGAAAAAGGCGTCAATCACAAACAAATCGCGTCGCAGGCAAGAAAGGCGAAGAAACTCGGTCGTGCGACAATGATCGCTGGCGCGGCGTCGGGCAGGATCGGAACGGTCGGCGCCGGGATGAACGCTCAGCGAACCGAGATGTACTCCGAATTTGCAAAAGTCCGAAAGGTCAAAGCCTATCCCCGCCGGGGTCTGATCAAGGTGAACGAACGCCTTGGACATAATCAGGTTTATGCGGCAAAAGAGGACTTTGAGTTTGTCAGTAACTATATTGTTGCTCATTGCGTCAATATAAAACAATAGACGATACGGTTTTATCTAAAAAGTGCGTGCAGTTTTTATTATGTCCAACATAGAGTGTTAGTGGCGGGAGAGATCCCGCCGCTGTGCGGATCGTTTACGACATCCACGCATCCGTCCTCGTCGATAACTTGTTTGCGATATTCGTTGATCCCCTTGACCAGAGCCCGCCATTCAAAGTCGTCCAGTTCAATATGCCTCTTGGGCTGTTTTATGTATTTCACAGCGTCCCCGCCTCCTTTCGCCCATATTGTAGCGCAGGGCGGCGGAAAAGACGAATGTGCGGAATGCTTTTATAAATAGAAAAATACCGGGACTACATTTCTGTAATCTCGGTATTTCTCTTGCCCTGCGGATGCTCGGTTGTCCTTGTTTCAGTAACTGTCCTTAATAACACTCTGCATTTGTCCTGCTTTTTTGCTGTCGTTTTTTGTTAGCCGTATGATTCGGTTCGAAGTAGAGTTTCGGCGGTATTTAACAAGAGATTTTTTTGCAAGTACAGCGGTGCTTTTCCTTGACAAAGCGACAAAATTGCTGTAATATAATTAAGCGAAAAGGGAATTGATGAAAAAGGACAGCGGTTATCGTAAAAAAATGAACCAAATAATTTCGGCAACTTAAAGATGTTCTTTCTACGATATACATTTCAGCGGAAGAATAAACTATATGACTGTTTTTCGGATATTCACAGTGAACAAATGTATAAGCGTTAAATAATCGTCAAAAAACAAGTTGTGCAAAAAAAGAAAAGCCCCGAAGACCTTGACAGGGTGGGACTTTTCCAAAACAAAAAGCGTGGAGCAGATGACGGGGATCGAACCCGCGTAATCAGCTTGGGAAGCTGAGATTCTACCATTGAACTACATCTGCAAAAAAGTCCGTTTTAGCGGACTTTGCTGGAGCTAATGATGGGACTCGAACCCATGACCTGTTGATTACGAATCAACTGCTCTACCAACTGAGCCACATTAGCGTGTCGTTTTCACGAGCGTATTAAATTTTATCACAATCAAACCGCTTTGTCAACCGTTTTTTAAAAAAAGTTTGCAAAGGGAGAGGAAATAAAAATGAATTTGACCGACAGAGCATATGTAAGGCAGTTGCTTGAACGCCATGGAATGACGCTGAAAAAAAGCCGAGGGCAAAACTTTTTGGCAAATCATACGGTGGTGGAGGAAATTGCCTCTTTATGCGGAGATGAAGAACTTTGTATAATTGAGATCGGCCCCGGGGTGGGGGCGATGACGGCTGAACTTGCCAAACTATATAAAAAGGTAATAGCTATTGAGGTTGACCGCGACCTTATTCCTGTTCTTGAAGAAACGCTCGGGGAATATGATAATGTTGAGGTGATTTTCGAGGACGCTATGAAAATTGACTTTCGCGCGTTTGTCGATGAAAAATTTCCCGGCGAGCGGGTGTGCGTTTGCGCCAATTTACCATATTATATAACATCCCCCGTGATCATGAAACTGCTTGACGCGTCAGATTGCTTTGAAAGCATTGTTGTAATGATACAAAAAGAAGTAGCGGATAGGTTTTGTGCCGAGCCTGATACAGACGATTACGGCAAAATAACGCTTGCCGTTCAGTATAAAGCCGCGGTGGAAAAATGTTTTTCCGTATCTGCCGGCAACTTTATTCCTCCGCCGAAGGTAACGTCTACGGTGATAAAAATGAACATAAGAAAAGAGCCGCCGGTAAAGCCGGTATCGGTTGAAAATATGTTCAAACTTATCGGCGCCGCATTCGCCCAAAGGAGGAAGACGCTTTCAAATGCGATTAAGGCGACGGGGGTAAATTACACGAAAGAAGAGATAGAAGACGCGATAGAACACATAGGCTTCGACCGAAACGTTCGCGGCGAATGTCTGGGGCTGAGCGACTACGCGCGTTTGTCTGACATATTGATACTGAAATGAATGAAAAACTGAACGAATTTAAAAAAAATATAAAAGGACGCACGGTTGCGCTGATCGGGGCGGGAATAAGCAATATGACATGCATCGATTTGTTGCTGAGCTACGGAGCGAAAATTACCGTGAGGGATAAAAACCCCGATCCTACATATACCCCAGACGGCGAGGGGGGACGAGTAGTCGCCGTTAAGCCAATTCTTGACTTGAAAGGCGTAGACTATCGCTTCGGCGAAGATTACCTTGAAGAGCTCGACGAAAAAATTCTCATAAAAACTCCGGGAATAAGATTTGATGTCCCTCAAATAGCGGCGGCGGTCAGGCGCGGTGCTGAACTTACAAGCGAAGCGGAACTGTTTTGCAGGCTTTGTCCGTGCAAAATATTTGCCGTTACAGGCAGCGACGGCAAAACGACGACGACAACGCTCATATATAAAATGCTTTCGGAGGAATACTCGGCAAGCGATAAAAAAGTATGGCTTGGGGGAAATATCGGCACACCGCTTTTTTGCGAGATAGAAAACGTAAAAGCAGGCGACATAGCGGTATTGGAACTTTCGAGCTTCCAGTTGCAAACTATGCGCTTTGCCCCGTATTGTTCGGTGGTGACGAATATAACGCCGAATCACCTTAACTGGCATATTGACATGGACGAATATGTTGAAAGCAAGTCCAATATTTTTAAATTTCAAGAAAAAGGACAGCGCACCGTGCTCAACGCTGAAAACGCATACACGGCAAAATTCGCAGACGAAGCCGCGTGCGACGTAACACTGTTTTCATCAAAAAGAGCGCTTGCGAAAGGTATTTGCCTTTGCGGCGACGAAATACTCTACGACGGTAAAAAAATTCTCGAACGAAGCGATATTCGCCTTGTGGGTGTTCATAACGTTGAAAACTTTATGGCGGCAATCGCCGCTGTATACGGTTTTGTTTCTCAGGATACTATTAAAAAAATTGCAAATACTTTCGGCGGCGTAAGACACAGACTCGAAGAGGTCTGCACAAAAAACGGGGTCAGGTTTTATAACAGCTCGATAGACACCACCCCTTCGCGCACAATGGCGGCGCTCAGCGCTTTTGATAAAAAAGTTGTCTTGATTTGCGGAGGTTCGGATAAAAACATTCCGACAGAGCCGATGTTACCCGTGATAAAAGAAAAAACAAAGTTTGCGGTGCTGACAGGTACAACCGGCGAGAAATTACACCGACAGCTTAAAGAATTCGGTTATCCGGGCGACAAAATGACGTATATCCGCGATTTCGACACGGCAGTAAGATTTGCGGCCGCAAACTCAGAAAGCGGCGATGTCGTTCTGCTTTCGCCCGCTGCTGCCAGCTTTGACAGCTTTCGCAATTTTGAGGTACGTGGCGACAGATTCTGCAAAATCGTAAAAGAACTGTAAAATGCGTGATTTATTATTTAATCAACGATGCATTATCAAATCCGGAGGTTGAAACTATGAAAAACACAAAAACTTGTCCGAAATGTGAAAGCTGCGATATTGTCATAGTGGACGGATACGCAGGCGCATACGGCGTGGGAAACAATATAATGACGGGAGTAACGATTTTTTCCGCTGTTCCCGTTGACAGATTTATCTGCTGCAAATGCGGATATTCAGAGGAATGGGTGAGAAAAGAAGATATCGAAAAATTGAAAAAAAGCAAAAAGACACATAAATGATCGGTTTATCTGTCAACAAGAAAAATGAAAATCCGCCTGAAAAATAGAAAGTGCTTCAGGCAAGAGATAATTAAAGGAGAAAACTCATGGACGTAAAAAAATTTACGGTCGATCTTTGTTCGCTTATGTCAATCGACGGATTTGAATTTGCGGAAGAAGACAAAATGATAAAACTCGTTTTGCCGTATTTTGATTCTGTGAAAAGTGACAGCGTCGGCAATTACGTATTCGTGCTGAAAAGCAAGAAAAAACACGCGCCGAAGTTGTTTATCGACACTCACTACGACGAAGTCGGCTTGATGGTAAAAGGAATTACCGACGACGGAATGTTGAGAATTTGCGGAATTGGCGGCGTAGACGCGAGAATACTTCCGTCAAGCGAGGTTGTGGTTTACGGAAAGAAAAAAATCAAGGGCATCGTGGCATTAAAGCCGACGGCGCTTATTCCTGCGGAATCGAGGGATAGATTGGTGCCTGTTACGGAGCTTCTTGTAGACATTGGCTATCCAAAAGAAAAAACGGAAAAGCTGGCTCCGATAGGTACTCCCATCGGATATAAACCCGATTACGTCACACTCGGCAAAAAATATCTTTCCGGCAAGAGCCTTGACGACAAGGTGTGCGCTGTGGCTGTAATAAAAGCCATTTCGCTTCTCGACCGTGAAAAACTCGGATGCGACATATATTTTTCAATGTCGGCAAAAGAAGAAACGGGCGGCAGCGCCGTTCCATGCGCTGTGTTTGATATTCAGCCCGACTTTTCGATATCGCTTGACGTTACGTTCGGCATGGCGCCCGGCGGAAACAAACTGTCGGATATGAAAATGGGCGGCGGAGCTGTTGTAACCCGTTCGCTTCTTACCGACAGGGAAACGGTGGCGATGATAGAAAACGTTGCAAAAGAAAAAGAATTGCCTATTCAAAGCGACGTTTGCCCGATGAGCACCGGCACACATAACGACGACATCGTTCTTGTCGGTCGCGGCGTTCCCGGTGCACTTATAAGTATTCCCGCGTGGTTTATGCACACACAGAGCGAAACCGTATGTATAGATGATATTGAGAACACGGCGAAACTGCTATGTGCTGTTATAGAAAAGAAATTCGGAGGGGAGGAGAAATGATGAAAGAACTTTACGGTTTTGAACTTCTCGGCGCTCTCAGCGACGCATTCTCTCCGAGCGGAAACGAACGCGTTGTACTTGAACTTATAAAAGGACAAGTAGAACAATATTGCGACGAGGTGTATTTTGACGTTGTCGGAAACCTTATTTGTAAAATTTCAACGCCTAAAAAGTATGCAAAAAAGACACTTTTCTGCGCTGTTGCAGACGAATGCGGATTTATGGTAAAAGACATCGACGACGGAGGAAGACTTTCGATAGCTGCCCTCGGCGGACTTGACACGGCATTGCTTTCGGCAAGAAAAGTTACGGTGGGATACGGTGAAAAAACGACGGTCGGAGTCGTTTCGTCAAAACCTATTCATTCCCTCTCGTCCGACGAAAGATCAAAGCCTACACCGATAAAACAGATATATATAGAGCTTGGCACCGATTCAAAAGAAGAAACGGAAAAGCTCGTAAAGACAGGTGATCTCGGAACGTTTCGATCAAAAGCTGAAAATTTCGGCGACGGAATGTTTAAGGGCAAAGCGCTTGAATATCGCGTGGGATGCGCCGTTCTTTGTGAACTTATAAGAAAAGTTAATAAAGAAAATATAGACCGCGACTTATATTTCGCGTTTACAACGCTTGGCGCAACGGGCATGAGAAATACCGGCGCGTCGGTTGCGGCAAATGTTATAAAACCTGACAACTCTTATGTTTTCGGAGGTCTCGGCGCATGTGACGTTTACGGTGCGAAAGGAAGCGACGTTGTGTGCAAGCTTGGTGACGGAGTAATAGTTTCTATCTCAGACGGGCGCACGATTTACGCGCCGAAACAAACGTCGGAACTGACTGAAAAGCTCGCTTCGCTCGGCATACAGACTCAGCCGAACAGGTCAAACGCCGGAGGAGGCATAGAAGCCGAGATACAAAAGTGTTGCGGCGGGGTAAGGGTCACGTCGGTGAAAATTCCGGTCAGATACCCGCGCACGGCGTCATGCCTTATAAACAAAAAAGATTATGAAAGTATGCTTGCCTCAGCCGAGGCTTGCCTGTGATAAAGCATGGAGGAAAAACAAATGTTGGATACACTTAAAAAATTCATATATGCGTTCGGCGTTTCGGGTTGTGAGGGTGAAATATCCTCGGTTATAAGAAAGGAGATAGCGCCGTATGTTGACGAAGTTTACACCGACGCTATGGGCAACCTTATCGCACATAAAAAAGGCGCTGATAAAAATGCGAAAAAGTTAATGTTTGCGGCGCATATGGACGAAATCGGGTTTATGGCGAGCTACATCGACGAGCATGGCTACATCCGCGTGACAAAAATAGGCGGAATAAATTTTGTTGCGGCGTCTTTTATGACTGTTGAGTTTGCAAACGGCACAAAAGGCGTGCTTGTGCCGGAAGCACGCGTGGGAGCGAAGGATTATCGTCCGGAAGTGTTCTACGTTGATATAGGAGCAAAAGACAAAGCGGAAGCGGAAAAGCATGTTAAAATCGGCGATTGGTGTCGCGTTTGTCCGGCGCTCAACGAGCTTTGCGGAAGCAGAGTAAGCGGCAGACCTATCGATAATCGCATCGGCTGTTATATTCTTGCGGAAGCCGCGCGTACAATGAAAAAATGCGAAAACGACACATATTTTGTTTTCACCGTTCAGGAAGAGGTCGGCGTAAGAGGGGCTAAAACCTCAGCGTTCTCTGTTCGCCCGGATTATGCCGTGGCGGCAGACATAGGAGGGGCAGGCGATATTATCAACTGCGCGCCGTTCGACGTTGTGCTTGGCAAAGGAATAGCGGTAAAGCTCAAAGACGGAATGGTAATTTGCCACGCCAAAATGATTGCGCTTATGGACAGGCTTGCAAAAGAACGCAAAATACCCGTTCAGCATGAGATACTTGAATCGGGCGGAACGGACACATGTATGCTTCAACAGGCCGCCGGCGGCTGTATTGCCGGCGCGATCTCGATTCCTACGAGATTCGGCCACAGCGGAGTGGAACTTATAGATATGGATGACGTTGAAGGAGGAGTGAAGCTTCTTGCAGCCATGTGCGAAACGAAGCTCGATTGACAACTATGGAACTTTCTCAAAAACTTAAACAACTTGACGAGCAGGCGGTAAAAAAACTGAGACCTGTATTTGACAAAATTGACGAAATATCGCAGAAAAACACAGAAAAAGTGCTTGCGTCTTTTAAAAATCATCGTGTGTCCGATTCTATGTTCGCAGGCTCCACCGGGTACGGATATACAGACAACGGCAGAGATACGCTTGACGCGATCTATGCCGACGTTCTCGGCGCCGAGGCTGCCTTTTGCAGACATAATATAGTAAACGGTACACAAGCTATCTCTATCGGCCTTTTCGGACTTCTTCGTCCGGGTGACGTAATGCTATCTATTACGGGAAGACCGTACGACACGCTTTCCGAAGTTATAGGCGATAAAACTCACAACGGCGACGGCTCGCTCTATGATTTCGGCGTTAAGTACGACGACGTTGAAATGAAAGACGGAAAGATAGATTACGATGCCGTTGATAAAAAAATTAAAGAACACGGCGAAAAGATAAAAGTAATTTTCGTTCAGCGTTCAAAAGGCTATGCCGTAAGACCTACGCTTTCGGCTGAGGAAATCGGCGAGGCGGCGCAGTTCTGTCACAAGTTATCGAATGCGTATTTCGTTGTTGACAACTGCTACGGCACGTTCTGCGACTTGAGTGAACCAACGCATTACGGCGCGGATATGATAATAGGCTCGCTTATAAAGAATGCCGGCGGCGGGCTTGCCAACTGCGGCGGATATATTGCGGGAACAAAGCGCGCGGTGGAACTTGCTTCATACAGGCTGACGACGGTTGGCATAGGCACCGAGGTCGGCGCGACAATAGGTGAAAACAGGCGGATGTTCCAAGGGCTGTTCATGGCACCGCACACTGTTGCACAGGCGAAGAAAACGGCGGCTTATGCGTCGTATATATTCTCACACCTCGGATATGACGTAGAACCGTCGTGGGACGTTGACCGTCACGACATAATTCAAACGGTTACGTTCGGCACACCGGACGGACTTTGTAATTTCTGCCGAGGCATTCAGGCGGGCTCTCCCGTTGACGCGTTTGTGGTGCCGGAACCGTGGGCAATGCCGGGATATGATGATCCTGTCATCATGGCGGCGGGAACGTTCGTTTCCGGAGCTTCGATCGAAATATCTGCCGACGGACCGCTTCGTGCGCCTTACACTGCTTATTTTCAGGGCGGACTTACATTTGAAAGCGGCAGATACGCCATTCTTACAGCAGCGAAAACGATACTCGGCGAATAAAAAATATATATATTCAAAGTGCACGGAAAATATCCGTGCATTTTTTATTTTCTCTCGTTTTATTATGACAAATATTGCGTAATGTCGGGACTATAATTTACTTATGCGGACAAGGGGGTGACCGAATGACCGAAACTATATACGGCGATGTGCTGTTTATAATAAACTTTTCAATGGATTTTCTATCGCTTTACATAACAAGTAAAATGATGAGGATAAAGCCGAGAGCATGGCGTATGCTTGTTTCAGCCAGTATCGGCGGTATATACGGAGTGGCGTCGCTCTTCTTTGACGCAGGCGGATTTCTGCTGACCGTTTTTAACATTTTGTGTGCCTTTATCATGTGTTTTACCGCTTTTTTTAAAGGTAAATTCGCACAAGTAATGCTTTCCGGCGCGGTGTTTTACGGCGTGGGTATGCTGCTCGGCGGGATAATGACGCTTATTTATTCAAAACTCGGCAAATATACCGGCTATATTTCGATAGGCGGAAGCATAGCTACGGTGTTCGGAGATATTCCGCTGTGGCTTTTTGCGGTGCTTGCGTGTATCTCGGCAGTTGTAACGTATTTGCTCGAAAGAGTTTTAAAAAGCAAACAGTCTGTAAGCTCTGCTGAGGTTAAAATAAGGTTCGGTGAAAAAGCGGCGGTTATAGAATGTCTTGTAGACGGCGGAAATCTGCTTTGCGAGCCGATTTCCGGTATTCCCGTTATTTTCGTTACTGAAAAAGCCGCGTCAGTCATTCCGCGCGACTTGCTTTCCGCAATGAAAGACGGCGGGGCAACGTATGACATCGAGATAATGAAAAAGATAAGATTCGTGCCAACGTCGTCCATCGGGGGAACGGGAATAACGGTGTGCGCGATGCCGGACGCATGTTCGGTAAAAGGGCAAAATTGCCGCGCGCTTGTGGCGGTGGATTTCTGCAATGTGAATTTCGGCGGATACAGCGGACTTGTTCCGAAATCGCTTATTTGATAATAATGTAATAAATCGGCTCGAAAGGTGATTTTGACATGAAAAAAATATTATATAAAATAAGACTTTGGCTTGGCAGACTGCTGAGCAAGCTGGAAATAGCGCTCGGCGTAAACTACATAAACGGTGCGGAAACATTGCCGCCGCCGCTGACAGCCGATGAAGAAAACGATATACTTCAAAGAATAACCGAAGAGCCGATTCTGAGACGCACGCTTGTGGAGCGAAATTTGCGGCTGGTGGTTTATATTGCGCGTAAATTTGAAAACACAGGCGTCGGTATTGAGGATCTTATCTCAATCGGCACGATAGGCCTTATTAAAGCGGCTAACACTTTTTGCCCGGAGAAAAACATTAAGCTGGCTACTTATGCGTCGCGATGTATCGAAACGAAATACTTATGTACATACGCAAAAATCAAAATATGCGATACGAAACGTCGCTCGACGAGCCGCTCAGCGCCGACGGTGACGGTAACGAATTGTTGCTTTCTGACGTTCTTTCGGGTGACGAGAGTGTAGGAAAGCGAATGGAGGACGATGAGGAGAAAAAGATAATTACAAGAGCCATTGAAACGTTAAGCCCGAGAGAAAGAGAAATAATTGAGATGCGTTTCGGGCTTGGTGGGAAAAAAGAACTGACGCAAAAAGAGGTGGCGGATCGTCTGGGAATATCGCAATCATACATTTCAAGGCTCGAAAAAAAGACAATAGAGCGTCTAAAAGACGAAATTGCGGACAAAATTTGAAAAAAATCGATAAAAATATAAAAAAACTCTTGCAAAAGTTAATTTTCTATGATATATTTAAAAGGCTATGAATCCAAACAGGAAGAAGGTGCAACAATGAAAGAAGGAATTCATCCTAATTATGTAAAGACGACCGTCAGGTGCGCTTGCGGCGAGGTTATCGAAACTCGTTCGACAAAGGGCGATTTCAAAGTTGAAATTTGCTCTAAGTGCCATCCTTTCTACACCGGAAAACAGAAATTTGTTGACTCCGGCGGGCGTGTTGATAAATTCAAAAAACGTCTTGAAGGAAAGAAATAATCAAATGATTTTGATTTGGCGGGAAGCGGCTTTTGTCGCGTACCCGCCTTTTTTCTTCCTTTATTGGAGGTGTCTATGGAGAACATTCTGAATAAAAATGAAGTAACGCGTGCGGTACTTGTCGGTGTAATGCTTAAAACCGACGATGAGCAGGATTTTGAAGCGTCGCTGCAAGAACTTGCCCGTCTTGCCGATACGGCGGGCGCCGACGTAGTGGCGGTGTTGACTCAAAACAAAGAAAACCCGGACGCGAGGAGTTATCTCGGTTCGGGCAAGCTCAAAGAATTGAAAGAACTTTGTGAAAACAATGAAATCACAATGGTCATTTTCGACGGAGAGCTTATGCCGTCGCAAATAAAAAACGTCGAGGATGATCTTGGCGGTGATATAACCGTTATCGACAGGAGCATGCTTATTCTCGACATTTTCGCGCTTCACGCGAAAAGCGGCGAAGGCAAGTTGCAAGTGGAACTTGCACAACTTAAATATACTGTGCCGCGCTTAACCGGCCACGGAAAAGACCTTTCAAGGCTCGGCGGCGGAATCGGCACGCGCGGACCGGGTGAATCAAAACTCGAAACCGACCGCCGTCACGTAAACCGTCGTATTGACGCCCTGAAAGAACAGATAAAAGAACTCGAAAAGAATCGCGCCGTACAGCGCGCGGCACGCGACAGATCAGGTATTTTTCGCGCGGCGATCGTCGGATACACTAACGCCGGAAAATCGACGCGTCTCAACGCCATGACAGACGCGGGAGTGCTGAGCGAGGATAAGTTGTTCGCTACGCTCGACACTACAACAAGAAAATACTCGCTTCCCTCGGGCGAGGAGATGTTGCTGACCGATACCGTCGGCTTTATTCGCAATCTTCCTCATCATTTGGTCGAAGCATTTAAATCTACACTTGACGAGATAAAATACTCCGACGCTTTGCTCGTTGTCGTAGACGGAAGCGACTCGGAATATCCAAAGCAGATAGAAGTAACTCAAAAGTTAATAGAAGAACTCGGCGCGGGTGCTTTGCCGGTACTCTATATTTATAATAAATCCGACCTCGGAACGGCGTTTTCACCCGGAACGCCCGAAACCGAAAACGTATATATATCGGCGTTGACGCGCGCCGGCATTGACGTGCTTGTCGACAAGCTGGACAAACTTGCTCATATGAAGAAAAAACAATACACTTTTTTGTTACCAAACGACAAGCTGGGACTTGTAAATTCGCTTTATTCAAACGCAACGGTTTTAAGTTGTGAATACTCCGAAAACGGTGCGGCGGTAATAGCCGTGGCAGATGAAAAAACTGCCGGTCCGTTGAAAAAATATATACTTTCAGAGGGTTGAAAAAATGGTAAGTAAAGCGCTTGTAACGCTCAGCGGTGAAGGTGAATTTCATCTTGTTGAGAAAAAATCAGAGTTTATCGGATATGCCGCGCCGGTAAAAAACGAAGCTGAGGCTCTTGCATTTATTGAAAAGATAAAGCAAAAGCATAAGGATGCAAGACATAACGTTTCGGCTTACGTTTGCGGCAGCGCCATGCATCAAAGCGACGACGGAGAACCGCAGGGAACTGGCGGCGTTCCTGTGCTTGACGTAATTAAAAAGAACGGCATCGACAACACTGTGATCGTTGTAACACGTTATTTCGGCGGAATACTTCTCGGTGCGGGAGGGCTCGTAAGAGCTTATTCGCGCGCGGCGGCGGGTGCCGTTGAGCAGGCAGGCATCGTTACTTATGATAGATTCACCGAATGTTGCTATCGATGCGCATACGGCGATTATGACAAACTGACATATGAAACAAACAAATATACCGTAATAAACGACGGAGTGGAATACAGCGAGGAAGTAAATGTTAAGATCGCCGTTCTTTCGGCTGAAAGCGATAGGTTGATAAAACACATAAGCGAGATAACAGGCGGCAAGGTGACGGTTACACCGACGGGAGAAAGATTTGATAAAAAACAGTAAAACAGGCAGATCCGCAGATCATTGTGCGGGTCTGTTTTGTTGCAAATAATATAACAAAATATGATACAATTATATATTTCTTGGAAATTGAAATAAATTTTTTATGGAAAAAATAAAATTTAAAAGGAAAAACGGTGAATAAGTCGTATATTATACTTGAAAAATAACAAAACGGAGGGGGATTATCTTTGACAGTAGCCGAAATGTTGATGGAAAGAGAGAAAATGACTCTCTCGCCTTACGCATGCCTTTCGCAAAATACAAAGGGAAGAATGAGAGAGACCGAACCGTCGGATTTACGCACGGAGTTTCAAAGGGACAGAGATAGAATTATTCACTGTAAGTCTTTTCGACGCCTGATGAATAAAACGCAGGTGTTTCTTTGCCCTGACGGCGACCATTACAGAACAAGACTCACCCACACGCTGGAAGTTACGCAAATAGGAAGAACGATAGCCCGCGGGCTTAACCTCAACGAAGACCTTGTTGAAGCCGCCGGGCTCGGACACGATCTCGGGCACCCTCCGTTTGCACATGCGGGGGAAAGGGCGCTTCAACAATGTTTTGACGAGAACTTTACACATTATGTGCAGAGTTTGCGCGTTGTGGATGTGCTCGAAAAGGACGGGAAAGGTTTGAACCTTACATATGAGGTGCGCGATGCCATTGTAAATCATTCTGGCAGCAACAGTGCTTCGACGCTTGAAGGAAAAATAATAAAGTTTGCCGACAGAATAGCATATATAAATCACGACATCGACGACGCGATAAGAGCAAAGATACTGTCGCCAAACGATTTGCCGAAAGAGCTGACGGATATTCTCGGCGACACTCACTCGAAGCGCATCGGAACGCTTGTTCGGGCTATAATTACCGAGAGCACGGGAAAAAACGATATTATAATGCCGGAAGAGATCTCTGTCGCAATGAACGAACTTAGAGATTTTCTGTTTGATAATGTGTATCACAATCCGGAAGCAAAGGGAGAGGAAGGACGCGCAATAGACATGCTCATACGTCTTTATGAGTATTTTGTAAAGCATCCGGAATCACTGCCGCGGGAGTATAATCTGAGAGAAGAGGACAGCGTTGAGCGC
The DNA here is from genome assembly GCA_017446155.1 of Clostridia bacterium. GTDB lineage: Bacteria > Bacillota > Clostridia > Oscillospirales > CAG-272 > CAG-841. The sequence continues at coordinate 16,214 of JAFSRI010000040.1, forward strand.
AGAGTTTGCGACTATATTTCGGGCATGACAGACAGATATGCCATTGCTACGTTTGAAAGGCTGTTTATACCGAAAGTTTGGAAACAGTAAAGAAAAACTCATACGGAAAAGACGCTTGTTAATATAGACAATTTCGTTTGATTTTCAAGAAAGGAGAGATGAATAACATGAAAATATCCCCGGATTTTGTGCAAGAAATAAAATTCAGAAACAAAATTGACGATGTCATCTCTTCTTATGTGAATTTAAAGAGAGCCGGCTCGAATTTCGTCGGGCTTTGCCCGTTTCATTCCGAAAAGACACCGTCGTTTACGGTGTTCCGAAATACTGAAACATATCACTGTTTCGGTTGCGGCGCGGGAGGGGACGTTATCACGTTCATCATGCAGGCGGAAAACCTCGATTACATCGGCGCGCTTGAATTTTTGTGCAACAGGGTCGGCATGCAAATGCCGGAGGACGACGGAAAAAGCGAAACGGTAAAGCGCTCTCGCTTTTATGACATGAACCGTGAAGCCGCACGGTTTTTCAATAAATCACTTTATTCCGACGCACCGGGGGCGGCGGAAGCGAGAAAATATGTTTTTGAAACAAGAGGTCTACCAAAGAGTGCCGTAACTCATTTCGGGCTTGGATATGCGCCCGATTCGTTCAGCGCTCTGCGCGATCATATGCGCTCGCTTGGATACAGGGATGAAGAGCTGGCGGAAGGGTTTCTCTGCGGCAGAAGCAACAAAAACGGCGGATATTTCGACTATTTCAGGGGACGGGTGATATTTCCGATAATTGATAACATCGGAAACGTGATAGGCTTCGGCGGACGAGCTATGGGCGACGCAAAGCCGAAGTATTTAAACAGTTCAGACACACCGGTTTTCAAAAAAAGCCGCAACCTTTATTCGCTTAATTTTGCACGCACCAACTGCGCTGACGGGCTCATACTGTGCGAGGGTTATATGGACGTTATCGGTGTGAATTTGGCAGGGTTTTCAAATGCGGTGGCGACGCTCGGCACGGCGCTGACAGAAGAGCAAGCGCGGATAATGGCAAAATATACGAAAAAAGTTATAATTGCTTACGACAGCGACGGAGCCGGGGTGAACGCCACAAAACGCGCAATACCGATTCTCTCCGACGCCGGGCTTGAAGTTAAAGTGCTTCACATGGAGGGGGCAAAAGATCCAGATGAGTATGTGAGAAAATTCGGACGTGATAAGTTTCGAGCGCTTATAAACGGCAGTTCCGGCAAGTTGGATTTCCTTTTAAATTCGGTTTTAGGCAAATATGACGTAAATATCGCCGAGGATAAAATAAAAGCCGCGGAAGAATTGTGTGCTATCGCCGCCGACATTTATTCCGATATTGAGCGTGAGGTGTATATAGCGAAAATTGCCGACGTGATGAAAATTGACACGGCAAGCGTGAAAAACGATACGGAGCGAATAAGGCGAAAAAAGAAATACGAGGCAAAAGAAAACGAAAAGCGAAAAATCGTGATGGCGACTATGGGAATAGGCGACACGGTCAACCGCGATTACGCAAAATATACAAAGGCGGCTCATGCCGAGGAGAGCATACTCGGAATGCTGTTTATGTATCCGGAATACATTGAAAAAATACGTAACGGCAGTATAGAATTATCTCAGGACGACTTTGTGACTGAATTTGACCGTCGAGTGTTCGCGGCACTTCTCGAACGCGGAAGCGGAGGTGGGTTCGGAATGTTGGCGGACGCCTTTTCGCCCGAAGAGATAAGCCGCATGTCGGAAATGCAAGTGGCGCGGCAGGCGCTCTCCGACAACAGCGAGAAAGTGCTGAAAGACACAATCGACGCATTGAGAGAAGCTGCAAAAAACTATTCGCATAACGCGACAGATGACCTTGACGCCGCAATGCGTATAATTCAAAGCAAAAAAACAAAGAAATAATACATATTCGGAGGGGAAAAATCAATGAAAGAAGACGTAAAGAAAGCGACGGACGGCGAAAAGATCGTAGATGAAAAAAACGAAACGGAAACGATAAATTCCGATGAAGCGTCCGTTGAGGTAAATGAAGTTACGACGGAAGAGAGCGCAAGCGAGCAGGCGGACGGCGAACAGCAGAAAAAATCCGGCAAATCAAAAGGCGCAAAATCTCAAAAAAGACCGTCTGACGAAAAGCCTGATGACGACGGCGTCATTTCTGAAACTCAGACGGCGAACGCTCCCAAGGACGAGATGCAGGAACTCATCGACAAGGCGAAAACGAAAGGATCTATTTCAAACAGTGAGATAATGGTCGCGCTGGGTGATACCGATTATGACCTCGATCAGATCGACAAATTATATGAAAGATTTGAGTCGCTCGGCATAGACGTTACGGAAGATTTTGACGATGAGCCCGTCGATATTGACGAGGATCTTGAAGGGGACATTGAAGATTTTGAAAGCGGTGAAAGTCTGGACGACCTTATGTCAGGCGAAGGCATCGCGATCGACGATCCCGTAAAAATGTATCTAAAAGAAATTGGCCGCGTACCGCTGCTCGATGCCGAAAGAGAAGCCGAACTTTCAAAGCGTATGTCAGAGGGAGATGAAAAGGCTAAGCAGGAGCTTGTTGAAGCAAATCTCCGTCTTGTTGTGAGCATTGCAAAAAAATATGTCGGCAAGGGGCTTTTCTTCCTCGATCTGATTCAGGAAGGGAACTTGGGCCTTATGAAGGCCGTTTCCAAATTTGACTATACAAAAGGTTATAAATTTTCAACATACGCGACATGGTGGATAAGACAGGCGATAACGCGTGCCATAGCCGACCAGGCGCGAACGATACGCGTTCCGGTTCATATGGTTGAAACTATCCACAAGGTAACAAAGGTTTCGCGTCAGCTCGTTCAGGAACAGGGACATGAGGCGTCACCGGAGGAGATAGCGAAAGAGATGAACATGAGTCCCGAAAAAGTCCGTGAAATACTCAAAATTTCACAGGATCCCATTTCACTTGAAACACCGGTCGGCGAGGAAGAGGACAGCCATATCGGAGATTTTATCGAGGATCAGGATTCTCCCGCGCCGGCAGAGGCAGCGTCTTATGCGTTGCTCAGAGAACAACTGAGCGAAGTGCTCCATACTCTCACGCCGAGAGAAGAGCACGTTCTCAAACTCAGATTCGGTCTTGAAGACGGCAGAACGAGAACGCTTGAAGAGGTTGGACAAAAATTCAACATCACAAGGGAGAGAATACGTCAAATTGAGGCAAAGGCATTGAGAAAACTCCGTCATCCGAGCCGTTCCAAAAAACTAAAAGACTATCTTGACTGATAAATAATTATTTACCGTCGCGGAAGTGTTTAAAATGTGCATTTGTGCATTGATACAAATTTGCGACGGTAAATTTGTATATTTAGTAATAAATCAATAAAAAAATGCAAATTTGCGCGCGGGTCTTTTTTCACAATTACTTGACAGCGTTTAATGTTTGTAGTAAAATATAATATATTATAAGCGGTAGTGTGCATTTCTCTATCGCTTCGCAAAATACTATTCGGAGGACCGCAAAATGTCAAAAAAGATTTTATGCCTTGGCTTAGCCGTGCTTATGCTTGTATCGGTATTTGCACTTACAGGGTGTGAATTGTTCGAAAAGCAGGAAAACCAGGAGTCAGACTCCCGTCTTCCCACTACGCTCAGCCTTATAGGCATCACCGAGCCTTCAACAAAGCCAGAGGCGATAAAGGCAGTTGAAGACGCTATCAACGAGATCACGATGAACAAATATAAAACAAAGATCGATCTCGTTCTGGTAACAGAAGATGAATATTATAAAATAATCGACGAAAGAGTCGCCGAGGCAGAGCACAACAGCAACGTTGATAAAGCGATCGCGCAGTATAACAAATATGCCGAAAGACAGGCGGCTGCCTTGCAGAGCGCTCTTGCAAGCGAAAACGCAAGCAGATCGGGCAAATGGAAACGTTCGGCGGTCAAAATCGAGGCCGAAACCGTAACGACACGTCCGGTTTACACCGCGCAGGAAACGACCGTAAGCGAGGACGGAATCATATCTATCCTTTATCCCGCGGCGGCGTCACCTATTGATATTGTTATGATTTCCGGCAAGGAAATGTATGACCGTTTCAGCGCAGACGGACTTCTCGCTCCGCTCTCTTCGCTCATTACATCGGGAACAAACATCACGGATTTCAGAAAATTCAATCAATATATCTACCCGACTTATTTTGAAGAACTTAAAGCCATAACCGGCGAGATAAACGCAATTCCCACAAATAACCTTCTTGCCGAATACACATACATCGCTATTGATAAAGAGCTTGCCGACAAATATTCGCTGAATATTGACAACGTAAACAGATATTCAGATATTTCCGATTTTTTGGCAAGCGTCAAGGCAGAAGGAAACGTGACGCCGATGAGAGATATTCCGGAGCCTCTCGGAATTTTCTATCCGTTCGGTGAAAAAATTTCCATCGCAACATATTTTGATCCTATCTTCGGTTTCAGTGTTGAAGAAGGAAAATCATTCACAATATCCAATCTTTTTGACATTAAAGAATATAAAGAACACCTCGAGCTGATAGATGAATACACTAAAAACGGCTATTTTGACAAGGTCGGCGACGATTTTGCGGTTGCCGTGATAAAAGGCGACGCATCTATCGAAGAAGAATACGGCGACGAGTACTACGTCAAAGTAATTCAGAATCCTTTTGTTGAAGAACAGGCAATTTTTGACGGCATGATGGCTGTGACCACATATGCGTCGAGCGATTCCAGATCTCTTGAAATAATTCAGGCGCTGAACACCGACCCGGAATTGAAAAACCTTCTTCAATATGGTATAAAGAAAGAGAAGGATATAAAACTCAACGAGGGCAAAACCCCCAACTATGAAGTAAACTCCGACGGGCTCACAATCAAACGTCTTAACAGCGACTATATGATGAGCACAAAACTCACCGGCAACGTGTATATGGGTTACCCGGAAGAAGGTCAACGCAGCGACGTGTGGGATTATTATAAACTCACAAACCTTGATACGGCGCTTTCTCCGTTCCTTGTATATTATCTCAACTCCGACTCTTTTGAAACGAGCATAAAAGAAATTCTCAAACGCGCGGCGCTTTCTTATCCGCTTTCCGAGATGGGATATACGTATAATCAGTATATGACGCTTCCCGATGCTAACAAAGGAATAGTATCAAAAGAACTTCGTCTTAAATATGAAGATTATTTGAAAGACTGCCTCAGAAAAGAAGGCATCGAAGATAAGGAACTGCTCAGACAGAACTCCGACGGCAGCATCTATTATAAGAACTCGCTTCTCGCTATGATCGAGTCCGCAAACGACTCAAAATATTCGATAGAATGGTATGACGACAGAATTGTTGAAAAAGAAACCGAAAACCATTTCAGCGATATAATTACGGCGGCAGGTCTTAAAACGCTTGCCCAGCAAAAGATAGCGTCGATTATCGGCGTAAACTATTCCGGCAAGGGCCGTTCGCTTGAAACATACAGAACATCGGCGGCAAAATATTATACGAACATCACGTATTTGCGTATAATGTCTGACATACTCCTCTTTGACGAGATGAGCGAGAGCGAAAGAGCTAAATACGACTCCATGACAGACGCTGAATTTGAAACGGCGCTTCTCGCTTATGTTACCGAAAACTATATTAAAGAAAACGACCTCGACGACGATAAATACGATCAGCTCGTAAAAGCATACATCGCGTCGATGTTGGAGTTCACAGATGACCTCGGAAATTCATATACGGTATCGTGGACCGACACAAACGATGAAAGAGAGCGTACTGAACCGTTTGCGGAAGCGGTAGACAAACTCACATCTGTTTACTCAGACGTTGTCGCAAAAATTTCAAATTATGCGAATATGACGCCGGTTGACAAAGCGGAAGCCATACACGATGCGCTTTACAGAGAATATCTCAGCGAAAACGAAACGACAATGGCAGCATTCCAGCTTTCACTCTACGACGAGATACTTGCTCCTCTCGGAACGACAAAAGCGGATCTTGACGCTCTGAAAAACAAAGATAAGAGCTCATACGACGGTTTTGTTTCAAGGCTGAAATCAAAATATAAAAATGTTCTTCTTGAAACATACACGGCCGACAAGCTCAAAGAAACCGGAACATACGCTCTTACAACGTCAGACGCGCTTAACGCAATACTCAAAAACAAGATAGAAGAAAAGACACAGATCTATCACAGCATGGCTGACAACGCCGATATTAGTTATTCCAGATTTGTCGAATCAAAGACGGCAATGATAAACTATATCAAATACGTCAACATGATGAGAACTAAAAACTGGTATACTTTGACAACTGTTTACAGCGAAAGCACTATAAACGCTTTCAAGTGGGACGAGATCCAGCAGATCGTTTATGAAAATGTGTATAACATAGGTTTCTACACGAACGAAATGGTAAAACTCGTCGGTTCCACTCTTTCGGATTATATGCTTGCAAAAACAAATGCCGCCAACTATATAAACGCCCTTAATAAACTAATAACTTATTATAAGAATGATTTGATGGCGCTCGGTTATGACATAAATAAATTTACAAACGAAGATCCCGCAAAGATTGAAGAAGTTGTCTTTGAACTCGCGCAGAACGAATGCTCAAGTGGCAAGGTAACGCTGGAAGAGCTCGTCATCGAGGCTTCAAAGAACTATGTTGACGGCATTGACAGTGCCGAAAACAAAGCCGAGTATTGCGACGAAGCGTCAAAGGCGCTGTCTGACAATTTCCTCTTTAAAGCAGTGGTTGAAACGTTCAAAGCGCTTGTTGATGAAGATCTTGCAAAAAGAACCGAGTCATAAGTTAACTGAATATGCAAAACAGGCAGGAATTTTTCCTGCTTGTTTTTTTGTTTTGAATATTTTTGGACATGACTTAATATAGATATAACAAATATATTTCTGAGGAAAACATGAATTCGGAACTCGAACGAATATTGAAATATTTGCCTGAAAGAATACGTCAGCGAATATATGACTATTGCTCGTCACTGCCGCGCTTAGGCACGGGCGTAAGCGAAATAAGGCTAAGGGCAAACGCACCGGCGTCGCTTACAATAGATGATAAGAACATTTGCATTTTTAACGGAAAGAATTTGTATGCTGATGAAAACGAAATTGTAAGCACGCTCGGTAAACTTTGCGAAGATTCAATTCACACATATGCCGAAACAATAAAAGAAGGATATGTTTACCTTTCGGGCGGGTACAGAATAGGTATTTGCGGTTATGCGAGAAGCGAAAAAGACAAAGTCGCGGGTATACATACGGTAAGCTCGCTGTGTATAAGAATACCGCACGCGATAACGGGTATTTGCGACTCGCTTTTGCAGGAAATCGTACAAGAGGGGGACGTAATATCCATGCTTGTATACTCACCGCCGGGAGTAGGAAAAACAACGCTTTTACGCGACGTAGCATATCGTCTTTCAACCGGAAATGGAGCGAGGAGAGTATGTATTATCGACACGAGAGGCGAAATATATATAAATGAAATGTTCGTTGAGGCGCTCGCGGACGTTATGACCGGGTACCCGAAGGCAAAAGGAATGGAGATAGCCGCAAGGACGCTTTCCCCACAGGTAATGATATGTGACGAGATAGGCACGGATGAAGAGGCGGACGCCATACTTTCAGTGCAGAATTGCGGCGTACCGCTGATAGCTTCCGCCCATGCCGGCTCGTTTGAAGAACTTATGCGTCGCCCGAATATAAATAAACTTGTTCAAGCGCGCATATTTAAAAAAATCGTCGGCATAAAAAGAGTCGGCGGTAAATTTGATTTTGATATTAAAGAAATATGAAATATCTTGGCGCAGTGATTATTTTTTTATGCGCGTGTACGTTTGGCATATATGCGGGGAAAGAGGAAAAACAACGTCTCAAAGAGTGCGAGGCTTTCCTTACGCTGTTTGAATATGTAAAAAACCGTATTGGTTATTTCCTTACGCCCACAAAATTGATTTATCGAGGCTTTTCGGACGATGTTCTTGAAAAAACAGGCTTTTTGGCGGAGCTGAGATCACACGAAAACGACGATATTTATTTTGACGCGTGGGAAAGCGCATTCGGTAAATGTGAAAATAGGTTCTGCATGAATGAAAAAGAAAAGCGCATCGTGCGTGAGTTTGGGTCGGCAATAGGCAAGACTGACGGCGCGACGCAAATGAACAGTTTTAATTATTGCATAGAGCAGATGCGTCAAGAAATAAATGCGCTTGCTTCCGCCATCGAAAAGAACGTAAAGATATATCGTATTCTCGGGTTTACTGTCGGGGCGGTTGCGGCGATAATAATTCTATAAGGTGAGAAAATGGATATTGAACTTATTTTGAAAATTGCCGGCATCGGCGTGCTTGTGACGGTTGCATATCAAGTTTTGAGCAAATCAGGCAGGGATGAACAGGCTATGCTTGTGTCGATAGGCGGAATTATAATCGTGCTGATAATGCTTGTCGGAGAGCTCGGAGGGCTTTTTGACAAGGTGAAAAGCGTGTTTGGGTTGTGAGTATAACGGCGTTATGCGGGGTGGCAATACTTTGTGTTTGCGCAACGGTTGCGGTGCGCGCGATAAAGCCCGATTTTGCGGTGTTCGTGGGAGTGGCTGCGGCGATTGTTTTACTTGGCGCGGCTGTAAGCGCCGTAGCGCCTCTCGTCGGATTTGTATATGAGATTGCACAGGAAAGCGCGTTTTCAGTATATATGGCAACAATTTTAAAAGCCTTGGGAATAAGTGTGCTTGCGCAGGTCGTATCTGATATTTGCCGTGATTGCGGTGAGGGCGCCGTCGCGGCGAGGGTTGAATTTTGTGCAAAATGTGCGATACTGTTGCTTGGTTTGCCGGTGATAAAAAGTCTTATGGAAATGTCAAAGGAAATTCTTTCGTCGTGAAAAAAATAATATTTATTTTAATCCTTGCCGTGACTTTTGTTTTCATAACGGCCTTTTCCGTTTCCGCCGCCGACATTGACTCATTGCCCGACCAAAACGACAAATATCCGGCGCAAATAGACGAGCTTTTGCCGGATGATTTTAGGGGAAATACCGCCGCTGAAATTGCGAACGGAATGTCGGTAGGTAAAATAATTAACGTGGTGCTTTCAACGTTAAAAGCGCTTTTGCCGAAAACGCTAAAAAGCATTTCAGCGGTGTTGGGACTTGTTATAATATCGTCGGTCGTCGGCGTCGTACGTGAAAACACGGCAAGGGAAGAGCTGAAAGACATTCTTTCATATATAAGCGCTATTTGTGTTTGCGGCGCGGCATATTCGGTTATAGGCAATATTTTTGCCGTGGTGCGCGAATATGTTTCGGTTGTGGGAATTATTTTAAAAATTATAATACCGTCTGTAAGTATTCTTGCTGCGGCAAGCGGAAGCGTGACGTTTTCCGTTGCAAGCGGTGGCGTAATGTATTCGGCGCTCGCTGTACTTCAATCATTGTGCGAAGGGTTTGTTCTTCCGCTTATACGCATTTGCCTTTGTATCTCATTCGGCGCAACAGCTCTTGGAAACGACGCATTGGCGGGTGTTTCCGCGTCTGTAAAAAAGTTTGCGTCTGTTGTTTTATCGTTTATAATGCTTGTTTTCTCATTTGTGTTGGGCATTCGCGGCGTTGTAGCCGCCAGCGCTGACAGCGCGGCGCAAAAGAGCATTAAATTTGCTGCATCAAGCATGATACCGATCGTCGGAGGCGCAGTCGGTGACGCCGTGGGTTCTGTTTCGGGTAGTGTGTCGGTGGTGCGGTCGGTCGTAGGGGTTGCAGGTGCGGCGATATTGTTGCTTGTTACAATAGGACCGCTTTGCGCGCTTGGCATTTATAAACTCGCGTTTGAATTTATTTCGATGGCGGCGGGAATGTTGGGGCTTAACCGAGAAGCGAAATTTCTTTCTGACGTCAGCGGTGCAGGCGGGTTTTTAATGGCTGTTGTGAGTTGCATTTGTGTGTTTTTTATTATTTCGCTTGGGCTTGCGGCGTCTGTCGGGGGGTAAAATGGAAAAGGCGGAACTTTTTATTTACGGATTTATCTCGATTTGCGTTGGCGCCGGTGTTGTAACGCGATTGGCACCTGACGGGACAATAAAAAAGTATTTGAAATATATCGTTTCTTTGTGCGTGCTTGCGGCAATGCTTTCACCGCTTATAAACGCTTTCGGAATAATCGCCAAAGTCGACACGTCGATAATTTTTGACGACGTTCAGTATGAGTCAAAACAAAGTGCGGAGGAGATACTTGTTGAAAATGAAAAAAAGCGCATTGAAAACGCAATAGAGGACGATATTGAGCGGCGATGGAATATGGAAAACGGCAGTGTAAGCGCAAATGTTTCGATTAACACACAGAACTTGCAGGCGATAGAAATAAATGAGATTAAAATAACGCTTGCCGATATGGCGAAATGCGATGAGATAAGTGAATATATCGACGGATTGTTTTATGGCACGGCAAAGGTTACGGTATCGGGGGTGAAAGAGTGAAAAGCGGGGTAATATCGAGGTTGTTTTCAGGCACAGAAAAAAAGAAAATGATTTGGCTCACGGCGATATTTATCCTCGGCGTATTGCTTGTAATATTCGGCTTTGCAGGAAAAGATAAAACAGAAAAAAATGTAACTACCGACAAAGAAGATACGCAAACGGAGGAATATATCGCGCTCATCGAGAATAAAATTAGAAATATAACGGAGCAGATAACCGGTGACGGAAAAGCCGCCGTGATAGTTACCGTTAAAAGCGGGATCGAGTCGGTTTACGTTTGTGACGAAAAAAACGGCGCAAATTCGAGCGAGATTGAATACATAACCGTGAGAAACGGCGACGGGGCGGGGTCGCTTGTGCTTTTAAAACAGATATATCCGGAGATAGAGGGCGTTTCTGTCGCGTGCCGCGGCGGAGATGACGTCAAGATCCAAGCAAAGCTGATAAAGGCTATATCGACGGCACTCGGACTGTCAAGCAACCGAATCTGCATAATCGGAACAAAATGATAATACCAAAAGGAGAAAAAACGATGAGAAACGAAGAGAGAGTTATGAGTATGGGCATGGCGGAACAGATCGCAGGCGACGGCGTTCTTGAATTGCCTGAGGCAGAAGAAAAGAAATTTAAATTCAAAAGCATTTTCACCGGCGACGCGGCAAAAAAAGGTTTGAAGAAAATAGGCGCAAGAAATATTGTAATTGCGCTTTCGGTTTTGCTGATAGGCGCCGCGGTTTATGTTAACTGGCAGCTTTTCGGGGCACCATCAAAGACGGTAGACAAACCGGCAGGCGAGGTTACAGAGGTTGATCAGAACGGCGAAAAACAAGCGGCAGCTGACTTCTTCGCTTCGGCTGATGTTTCAAGAAAACAGGCGAGAGACGAGGCAAAAGAGGTTTTGCAGAGCGTTGTTGACGATAAAGAAGCGCTTGACGCCGCAAAAGAAAAGGCGCTTGCCGACATCGCCGCAATGGCAGCAAACATTGAGCTTGAAGCAAATATCGAGCAGTTGATAAAAGCAAAGGGATTTGAGGAATGTGTTGCGGTTATCAACGGCGACAAAGCAACGGTGGTTGTTAAAAGTGAAGGTTTGAAACCCAATAAGCTGTCGCAAATACTTGAAATAGTATATAAACAGGCAAATATTTTGCCGGAGAACGTAACGATTACTGAAAAGAACTGAGTTTATTTATAAAATATCCGGGAGTTTTTTCTTCCGGATATTTATTTGTAAATGTAAAAATTTTTTTAAAACATATTTTTTCACTTGACCTGTTTTTGAGCATTTGATATAATGTTTTTGTAAATAAAAACGGAGGGTAAAGATATGGATGAAGTGAAAAAAACAAAAAAGCAATGGCTTGTTCCGCTTATTATAGTGTGTTCTATAGGTGTGCTGATTCATATTTTTTATTGGCTGTTTTTTGTTTACGGCGCAGTATCGGCTTTTGTTCCTATTCACATTACCAATATAAATAAATATCTTAAAACGGACGGGCAAATGTCAAGTTTTTGCATCTTTCCCGATGAAATCGAAGATAGCTATATAGTGAACAAGTATTTTTACAACAGTTACGGCATTGTTGACGGTCAGGAAATAATGCTTGACGTGACGTTTACGCAAGAAGATTTTGATAAAGAGATCGAAAGGCTTGAAAACGAAAGACTCCAATGGAAAAATTCAAGTAAAGTAAAAGATGTTGTCAGCGATAAAGAATGTTTGTTGTTTTATTATCCGACATATGTTTCAATATTTAACGATCGCTTAAATTATGAATATGCGTGCGTTGACGAAGAAAACAACAGGATAGTATATGTGTTTTTAAGCGGTATGTCGCATTATAAAGTGTCGATACCGGATGAGTTTCTTCCGAAAGAATATAAAGAAAAGTATAAGTTGTATTATGAGTTTGAATATGATTCCGAAGACCTCTATCCGTATCATTACAGCGTCGAAACGAGCGGATATGACAAATGGATCTATTGAAAAACGGAGCCGCAAGGCTCTGTTTTTTTAAATAATACTTGCTTTTGTTTTACGTTGAATATATAATATAACCGTAAAAATATTTCGGAGGAAAAAATATGCTTTACAAAAAGAATGTCGCAAAGGAACTTTCCGCAGAGTTGTTCAAAAATCCGACAAGCGAATATCGTGCCGCACCTTTTTGGGCGTGGAATTGTGAGCTGACGCCGGAACTGTTGACAAAAGAGATTGAATATATGAAAGAAATGGGCTTCGGCGGCTTTCATATTCATCCGAGAGTCGGTCTCGCAACGCCTTATCTTACCGACGAGTTTATGGATCTTGTCGGCACTTGCGTTGAAAAAGCGCGAAAAGAAAACATGCTCGCGTGGCTTTATGACGAGGACAAGTGGCCGTCGGGATTTGCGGGCGGATACATTACGCAAGAAATGGAAAACCGACAGAAAGACATATTTTTTACACCTTTTCCGTACAATGACGGAACGCTTACGCTTGAAAGCGATATAAAAAATTCTACCGATGATATTCAAAAATCAAAATATTATTTTCTTGCGGCGTTTGACGTTTGTTTAAACGACGGCTTCCTTGCAAGTTACAAACGAATAGGGCAGAACGATAAGGCGGAAAACGACAAATGGTTTGCATACGTTATTTATCGGGAAAATAACAAACGTTATAACAACCAGTCATACGTAGATACGCTGAAAAAATCGGCGATAGAAGAGTTTGTAAACGTAACTCACGAAAGGTATAAAAAACGTTTCGGGAATGAATTTGATAAGCTCATTCCGGCTATTTTCACCGACGAGCCGCAATTTTCAAAAATTAACCGTCTTAACTTTTCATATGAGAAAAAGGCGTTTACAATACCTTTCACAACCGATATTGATGATACGTATAAAGCCGAATACGGCGAGAGCGTCGTAGACAAACTGCCGGAACTCTTCTGGGAACTTGCCGACGGCAAAGCTCCTACTACGCGCTATCACTATCTTGAACACATAACGAAGCGTTTTGTCGAAGCATATGCCGATACGGTAGGCAAATGGTGCGAAAAAAACAACATCGCGCTAACGGGTCACGTTGTTGCTGAGCCTACGCTTTCTTCGCAGACAGGGTCTGTCGGCGAGGCGATGCGTTCATACAGAGGATTCGGCATACCCGGAATAGATATGCTTGCGGATTTAAGAGAGCTGACTACGGCAAAACAGTGTCAGAGCGCCGTTCATCAATACGGTAGAGAGGGGATGCTCTCCGAGCTTTACGGTGTGACTAACTGGACGTTTGATTTCCGTGGGCATAAACTGCAAGGCGACTGGCAGGCTGCGCTTGGCGTAACTGTGCGCGTTCCGCATCTTTTCTGGGTTTCAATGCTCGGCGAGGGCAAGCGCGACTATCCGGCGTCAATCGGCTATCAATCGCCGTGGTATAAAGAATATAAATACGTTGAAGATCACTTCGCTCGCGTAAATACGCTTATGACGCGCGGCACTCCCGACGTTAGCGTAGCTGTCATCCACCCAATCGAGTCGTTTTGGCTTCATTTCGGACCGAACGATAAAACGGCAAACGTCCGCGAGGATATGGAAAGACGGTTCAAAGAAATAACCGAATGGCTGCTTTACGGAAATGTAGATTTTGACTTTGTAAGCGAATCTCTTCTTGCCGATATTTATGACGAGAGCGGAGAGGATTTCACAGTCGGAAAGATGAAATATATGACCGTCATCATTCCTTTTTGCGAAACGATAAGAAGCAGCACTCTTTCGGCGCTTAAAAAGTTCGCCGACAAGGGCGGAAAAGTCATTGTTATGGGCGATTATCCGACATGTGTTGACGCAACAAAAAGCGAAAAGGCGTTTGATACGCTTAAAAGTTGCACTCACATCCCGTGGGCAAAGGGAAGAATGCTTGACGAACTCGAAGAGATACGCACGCTTTGGATAAGAAATCAAGACGGAACGCCTACCGATAATTTGATTTATCAATGCAGAAACGACGGAGAGAAGAAAAATATTTTTATTAGCCACGTAAATAAGCCGACAAACTATGACACTTGTTTTTATGAAAGATATTTTATTACGCTAAACGGTGAATATAAAATAACAGAATATGACACGCTCTCGGGCGAAATAAAGCCGCGTGAGGCTACTTATTCAAATTCAATGACAACAATCGAGTGGGTATGCGGGGCGTGCTCGTCGCTTCTTATTTCAGCCGAGAAAGGCAGAAACGAAATTAAAGACGAAATAATCGATTTTGATTATACGGAATCGCGTCTGCCGGGACTAATGAAATATCGCAGGCACGAGCCAAACGTACTTTTGCTCGACACTCCCGAATACTCGATAAACGGTGGTGAGTTTTATCCTGCCGAATATGTGCTTTTTGCCGACGACAACATCCGTGATGAGCTTAAAATAAGGCGCAGAAACGCACATATGGCACAGCCGTGGGTTGAACCGTATGATAAAAATCCAAAAGAAAGCGTTACGCTTCGATACAAGTTCATCTCCGAGATCGAGGCAAACGGTTGCAAGCTCGCCATGGAATCGTCGGAGTATGCGCAGATTTATTTAAACGGCGAGAAAGTCGATATGACGGTTGACGGGTATTACGTTGATGAGGACGGGATAAAATCTTTCAGACTTCCAATTATTAAAAAGGGGGAAAACGAACTTAAAATCGAATACAGATTCGGCGACGTAGTGCAACTTGAAGCGTGTTATTTGGTTGGTGATTTCGGTGTTCAGCTTGACGGACGCAACTTTAAAATTGTTGAAGAGAGAGAATATATCGGCTTTGACGATATTTGCTCACAGGGAATGCCGTTTTATGGCGGGAATATCGATTATATCACGGAAATAGAATCCGACGGGGAAGAAAAAATTATTGAAATAAACAAATACCGCGGAGCTGTAATAAGCGTTGATGTTGACGGGAAGAGAGTCGGTGTGGTTGCTTATCCGCCATACAGACTGTCGCTTGGCAAGTTGCCGAAAGGCAAGCACGAACTGAAAATTACCCTTTATGGCAATCGAATGAACACTTTCGGCACACTTCACAATATCGATGAAAACATTTGGTATTGCTCGTCACACAGATGGCGCGACAAAGGCAGATCGTTTGTTCCGGAATATCTTGTTCATGAAACGGGAATAACATCCTCACCGCGAATACTGACTGTAAAAGAGAAATAATTTCAAGCAAATTGTGAGATTTTTTTGAGAAATCATCTTTAAATATGATTGTTTTCGTTTTTTCTGACGAGATAGCGACGCCGAAACTTGATTTGTTCGCAAAATGCATACGCCGAAAATCGTTTCAGGATTTTTTGCAAAAAATAAAAGCCGTTCGCTTGAACGGCTTTTAAAATATCTGATGATTATTCAGCGGTTTCTTCCGTTGCGGGTTCTGCAACTTCTTCTGTTGTCGGTTCTGCAACTTCTTCCGTTGTGGATTCAACAACTTCTTCCGTTGCTTCTTCTGCCAGCTCTTCTTTTTCAATAAGAGCGCGAACGGAAAGGCTCACTTTGTGTTTTTCATCGTCGATGTCGGTGATCTTAGCGTCAACGACCTGTCCTTTTGTGAGGACGTCCGACGGATGGTTAAGTTTTTTGTCTGCGATTTGCGAGATGTGGATGAGACCGTCAACACCCGGGATGATCTGTGCAAACGCCCCGAAGTTCATGAGGGAAACAACAGTAACGCTTACAACATCGCCGACGTCGTGTGCGTCTCTGAAAATCTTCCACGGGTTGTCATCTTCTGTCTTGTGACCGAGAGAAATTCTGCCTTTTTCGCGGTCAAAGCTCTTTACGAATACATCGAGCTTGTCACCTACGGAAACGACGTCCTTGGGGTTGGAAATGTGCAGCCACGTAAGTTCTGTGCTGTGAACCATTCCGTCAACTCCTCCGAGATCAACGAATACGCCGTAAGAGGTCATGCTCTTAACTGTACCTGTGTAGTGCTTGCCTACTTCGATCTCGTTCCAGAAAGCTTCTTCTGCTGCCTTGCGTGCTTCGCGTGCGACGACTCTGATAGAGCCGAGAACGCGGCGACGTTCTGTGTTAACGTCGATAATTTTGAATTGCTGTGTTGTTCCGACGATGGAATTGAGATCTCCGTCACGCGGGACAGATGTCTGCGAAGCGGGGATAAATACTCTTTGAGAAAGAGCGCGGATAACTACGCCGCCTTTAACGGCTTCTGCAACTTTTCCTTCGAGTACCGTTCCGTTCTCATATGCTTCGAGAACGCGTTTCCAGTCGTTGATTGCGGTTATCTTTTTAGTGGAGAGGAAGGCGATTCCGTCTAAGTCGCTTACTCGATATGCAACTGCCTCTATCTTATCTCCTACCTTAAAAAGATTTTCGAGCTTTGCCTGAGGATCGTCGGTGACGTTTTCAAGCGTGAGTATGCCTGTGCATTTCGAGCCGATGTCAACACGGACTTCGGTGCCGGAAACGGACATGACATATCCCACGACGGTGTCTCCTGTACTAATATTTTTGAACGATTCGTCAAGAAGCTCCGCGAAATTTTCATGTTCGCTCATGGTTGTTTGTACCTCCTCGATTATGTAACCGGGCGTTGAAGCTCCGGCCGCGATGCCCACTGTCGCTGACATCGCTTTTTTTATTTTGTCAGGAATGTCCGACGCGCGTTCGATGAAATAACATTCGGGACAATTTTGTTTCGCTATTTCGTATAGCTTGCGCGAGTTTGCACTTTCGCGACCGCCGACAACGAGCATAACGTCACATCTGCGCGAAATGTTTTCCACCTCTTGCTGTCTTTCTTCCGTAACACAGCATATTGTATCAAAAATTAAAGCATTTGTACATACTTTTTCGATAATTTTTTTACTTTTTTCAAAATCTTTGTTATTTAATGTGGTTTGAGATGCCACAATCAAGCGTTTTTTGCCACATTTTTCCAAAAAATCGTCGTTTATTTCTTTTTCAAGCTCGTCGGAATTTTCAACAATTATGTATTCTCCTTTGATATGGCTTGCCGTTCCGATGACTTCCGGGTGAGTTTGTTTGCCGAACAAAACGGTAAACGTTTCGTCTGATGTGTTCTCGTCCATTATGCGGTGAATTTTTGAAACAAACGGGCAAGTGCAGTCGATAACATGTAGGGAAGAATCGTTTTTCTCGGCTTGATAAAGCTCCCTCAAAAGTTCTTTTTTTATTCCGTGCGCTCTTATAACAAGCGTTCTTTTTTCGCCGCTTGCTCTCAGCACCTTCGGTATGTCGTCTTCCGAAAGCGCCCTCACACCGCGCGCTTGCAGCTTGTCGGTGTATTCTTTGTTGTGTATGAGTTTGCCAACCGTGAATATTTTTCCGTCTTCGTCAAGTAGTTTCTCCACTTGATCCGCCGCGCGCTTTACGCCGAAACAAAATCCTGCGTGTTCAGCTGTTATTATTTTCATTAGCTCTCTCCTTTTCGGCAAAACTGCCCATGTCGCATATTCTTTGGAATATCATCTCCGACGAATCGTGAAATTCCGAAACGCTTCCTTTTTCAAAATTCAACTCGTCATATGTTATAGGTTTGCCGAAACGAACGATTGTTTTTCTGAACAGCCGTGTCCTCATATTTTTGCTTTCGATTAAAACGGGAACAACCGGCGCTTTGGAATAATATGCAAACATTCCGACGCCGTTTTTGATAGGTGTTTTGCGCGGGTCTTTTCCTCTTCTGCGCGTTCCTTGCGGAAATATGCAAAAAGCATATCCCTCGTCAAGTGCTTTCAGCGCTTCGTCGATACATTCCCGGCTTACCATTGTTCGATTGACGGGTATCATCCCCGCCTTTTTAAATAACCGGCCGATCAACGGAAGCCTGATAAGTTCTTCTTTACCCATAAATCGCATGTCGCGATTGACAAATTCGGATATAAAGAACGGGTCAAGCGCGTGAAGATGATTTGCCGCTATGATCACGGCGCCGCTTTGTGGGACATTTTCCGCGCCGTAGCATTTTGCCCTGTAAAAAAATTTAATTATCGGGCGAAGAATAAACTTTATAGTCGAAAAAAATTTGTTCATTTGATTTTTTCCTCAATTATTTTCATTGCATAAGCGATTGTTTGTTCAAGTTCGCCCGAATTATCGAGCATAACGGCGTCCTCTGCGGGAATTGCCGGCGCTATGGCGCGTGTAGAATCATTTTTATCACGTTCCGCCATTGTGCGTTTTACCTCGTCGAGCGTGGTTTGCTCACCTCGCGCTAAAAGTTCCGCATATCTTCTTTCGGCACGGGCGTCGGGGGATACTGTCACAAAAAATTTTACGTCGGCGTCGGGGAATATCACCGTTCCTATATCGCGGCCGTCCATTATCACGTTATTCGTTTTTGCCATATCGCGCTGAGCGTTTAGCAGAAATGCTCTGACAGGCGGGAGTGCGGACGTTACGGAGGCATATTTTGAAACCTCGTTCGTTCTTATAAGACCGCTTACATTTTCGCCGTTGAGGAACATATTTTGTGTTCCGTCCACATATTTTATCTCCATTTTTATGTCAGGTAGTTCGTTCTCTACTGCTTTCTCGTCATGCGGATCGACGCCGCGTCTGAGAATATAAAGCCCTATTACGCGGTACATCGCGCCCGTATCTACATATACGTATCCAAGCTTTTTGGCCAAAGCTTTTGAAAGCGTGCTTTTTCCGGCGCCTGAGGGGCCGTCTATCGCTATTTTCTTCATAATGGTCATACCTCCGTAAATATGTTGATTATCGCGTCTGCGGCCGTCACAGCCGTCGAAAACGCTATTTGCAGATTATATCCGCCTGTATATGCGTCAACATCTATTATTTCACCTGCAAAATACAGGTTTTCGCATAACTTTGAGCGCATCGTCGCCGGCTCTATTTCTTTTACGTTTATACCTCCGCTTGTAACGATGGCTTCATCTATCGGCCGAAAACGCGAAACGTTGAGCTCTATCGCTTTCATCGTGTCGACGATGACTTTTCGCTGTGCTTTCGTTATTGAATTAACCGACGTCGAGTATGGTATTGAGCATAAGTCGATAAACGGAAGGATCATCTTCTGCGGCAACAAATCTCCCATCGCATTTGAAATTTGGCGGTTTTTGTATTTGTCAAAATCAAATAAGACGCGTTTGTCGAGCATATCGTGCGTCAGCGCCGGCTTTTCATCTATTATGATCGAATATCTACCGTTTTCCATCGGGCGCATATGCGCCGATGCGGAAAGTATCACCGGACCGCTTACGCCGAAGTGAGTAAACAGCATTTCACCGAAATCTTCAAAAATAATTTTATTTTTTATGTTGTCCTTTATCTTTACGGAAATATTTTTAAGTGACAGCCCTTGGAGCTTTTCGCAAAATCCGCCGTTGCATTCAAGCGCTGAAAGCGACGGTATAAGTGGCGTTACTGTGTGGCCGAGCGCTTTGGCTATCTCATATCCGTCGCCGGTTGATCCCGTCACCGGGTATGACAGCCCTCCGGTGCAGAGAATTATCGCGTCAAAGCCGCTGTGCGCCGTCTTTTCGGTCTTTATCGTTGTTATTTTTCCGTTTTCGCTTTCAAGTCCGGTTACGCGTTCGTTTATAATTTTGCATCCGCCTGCCACAAGTTTGTTTTTCAAAGCCAAAACAACGTCTGTTGCCTTGTCTGACACCGGAAACACACGTCTGCCGCGCTCTGTTTTAAGCGGCACTCCGAGAGAGGTGAAAAATTTTATCGTGTCGTGTGGGGAAAACCTGTTGATTGCCGAATACATGAATTTGCTGTTCTTTGTCAAATTTTTCATATACTCTTCCGCCATGCAGTCGTTTGTAACGTTGCATCTGCCTTTGCCCGTTATTCCGAGCTTTTTCCCTAACAGAGAATTCCTTTCAAACAAAACGGGGCGTATTCCCGCGTCTGTCAACCGACAGCAAGCCATCATTCCGGCGGCGCCTCCGCCTATGACAGCCACACTTTTTCCGTTGTTCATCTTTATCCTCCGATCTCCGCCAAGGCATTTTCGGCTTGTTCGATCTCTTCAAACAATTCGTTTGTGCGGGCTTCGATCTCGCTTATTCGTGCGTAAATTTCGGTCAGTCGCGCATAGTCAGTCGCGGCGTCGCCGGCGGCTTCAATGTCCAGCTTTTGTCTTTCTTCGTCAAGCGCCTCAATTTCGCTTTCACAGCGCGTGATTTTTGATTCGTTTTTTCTTTTTTCAGCCGCTGTTTTCTTTGCGTCGAGATATTTTTGCTTGTTTTCGGATACGCTCTTTTCTTTTATCTCCTGTTTTTCTCCCGATGCCTGGCTTTTTTCAAGATATTCGTCATATGTTCCCTTAAAATCATGCGGAACACTGTTTGACATATCGAAAATTCTCGTTGCAAGCTTCTTTATAAAATATCTGTCGTGAGAAACGGCGATAATCGTTCCGGAAAACTCGTCAAGTGCGTCTTCGAGCGCTTCGCGAGAAGCGATGTCGAGGTGATTTGTCGGTTCGTCGAGAATAAGAAGATTTATTTTTGAAAGTATCATTTTACAAAGCATTAATCGAGCGCGCTCACCGCCTGAAAGAACCGAAATTTTCTTATCAATATCCTCGGCAAAAAACAAAAATGACGCAAGCGCACCTCGCACCTCGGGAATTGTCAACTTGTCGTGCGCGCGGCATAACTCTTCCAACACCGTTGCGTTGTCATCGAGCGTTTGCAGCTCTTGGTCGTAATAACCTTTTACAACGTTATACCCAAATCGAATTTGCCCGTGATAATCTTCGTCGAGCCCGCCTATTATTCTGATAAGCGTTGATTTTCCGCATCCGTTATGACCTATCACGAAAAATCTGTCGCGCTTTTTAATCTCGAAGTTTATATCGTTGAGTATTCTTCTTTCACCGAATGACTTGTTTATGTTTTCGGCAAACAGTACGTCGTTTCCGCTTTCCGATGCGTCGGCGAAAGCAACCCTTATACTTTTCGGATCTTTTGATGGAGCGCTCACTTTTTCAATGTGCTCAATTTGCTTTTGCTTGCTTTTTATTGTGATAAAATTGTGCTCTTGACCCCATCTGCGTTGTTGATCTATGATCGACTCAATACGGGCGATCTCTTTTTGCTGTAATTCAAATTTCTTTTTTTGCGCTTTACGCAATTCTGCTTTTTGCATGGCGTAAGACGAGTAGTTGCCGTTATAAAGCGTTGCAAGCGTGTGTTCTATCTCAACGATTTTGTTTGTCACCTTGTCAAGAAAATATCTATCGTGAGAAATTATAATCAACGTCTTTTTATAAGAGTGCAGATGATCTTCCAACCATGAAAGCGTGTCGATGTCAAGGTGGTTTGTCGGCTCGTCTAAAATCAGCAGGTCAGGCTCGCGAAGAAGCAGTTTTACAAGTTCAAGTCTTGTCCTCTCCCCACCGGAAAGGCTGTTTATCGTTTTTGAAAAATCGATTTCAGAAAAGCCGAATCTTTCAAGCGTAGATTTGATTTTCGAGCGATATTCATAACCGCCTATCACTTTGAACTTTTCAGACAGGGAAGAGTATTCGGCAATATCATGTTCGTTTGCGCCCTTGTTTTCCATGCGAATAGAAAGCTCATCGATGCGTTTTTCCATTTTTATAATTTCGGGAAAAGCGTCAAGCATTTCGTCGAAAATATTTTTTTCGCTTTGAAGCATCGCATTCTGTTCGAGCATGGCGACGGTTTTTCCGGCGGATAAAAATACGTTGCCCGAGAAATGCGAGAATGATCCGGCAATTATTTTTGCAAGAGTCGATTTGCCCGCGCCATTTACGCCTATAAGTCCAACTTTGTCGCCATCGTTTACAGAAAAACTTATATCTTTTAAAACAACGTCCGTGCCATATTCGACACATACGTTTTTTACATTCAAAATAACCATGAGTGCCCTTTGTTTTTTAGCATTTTTGTTCATTATACATCTTTTTTACTCACTATGTCAATTAAAAACATAAAATAAACAATTTAAAAGATAATTAATTGGTTAAAAAATTCAAAATTGATTTTTTGTATTAAATATGATAAAATAAATTTGCAAAAAATGATTCAAACAATCAAAAAGGAGTGTTTAATTTACACGGAAAAAAAGTCAGGACGTTTAAAAAACATTTCATCCAAAAAAGATATTTGTTGAAATCAGATGTTTTTTAAGCAAACAAATTGTCAATAAGAATTATTGCGCGCGAAAAAACACATATATAATTTGACGACATATTACGGATTAAAATATAAATCAATGTGCTGAGGAGAGCAAAAGTGGAAGATATTATTGTAAAGCCAATAGCATATATAAAAACCGATTTCAAGGAAAAATTCGGCATTCCGAGACAGAGTGGAAGAGTAAGCGAACTTGAAGGTGAAATTATTTTTTTGCCGGAATATCGAACGCCGGAAGCGTTGCGAGGACTA
>JAFSRI010000041.1 GCA_017446155.1 Clostridia bacterium
ATCCTATCTTCTTAACAACCTTTTTTATGATTATTTGAAAGAAAAAGGTGTTGACGATAGCCATATCATAAAAATATCTCTTGATGATGACGAAAACGAGGACTTACTTTTGCCGAAAGCATTGAGCCGTCATATCAAGAGTCTGATCGTTGACAACGACTTATATTATATTTTGCTTGATGAGATCCAACTTGCGGACAACTTTGTCGGCGTTTTGAACGGGCTTTTGAAATTGCCGAACGTTGATATTTATGTCACCGGGAGCAACTCAAAGTTTTTGTCTACGGATATTGTGACGGAGTTCCGCGGGCGCGGTGACGAAGTGCGCATTTTACCGCTTTCATTCTATGAGTTTATGTTGGTTTATGACGGCACCGTTGCGGACGGATGGAAGGATTATTACACTTACGGCGGACTGCCGCTTGTCCTTTCGCAAAAGAGCGAAGAAACAAAGATGAACTATCTCAAAGGACAACTGAAAAACGTTTATTTGAACGACATCATCGACCGCAACCGCATTCAGAACGAAGAACAGATCAACGCCGTTGTTGAGATACTCGCTTCAAGCATCGGTTCTCTTACCAACCCGCTAAAACTATCAAACACATTCCGAAGCGTTGCCAATCTGCCGATCGCGGATAAAACGGTGTCCAACTTTCTTTCCTATCTGGAAGACGCTTTCCTCGTTGACAAAGCCAAACGCTATGACGTGAAAGGCAAGAAATACCTATCTACCCCGTCAAAATACTATTTTACCGACCTCGGTTTGCGTAACGCCGCACTC
The DNA here is from genome assembly GCA_017446155.1 of Clostridia bacterium. GTDB lineage: Bacteria > Bacillota > Clostridia > Oscillospirales > CAG-272 > CAG-841. Next base: position 785 of record JAFSRI010000041.1, read on the forward strand.
AGCTTCCGTCAACAAGAAGAAAACCACATCATGGAGAACATTATTTATCTCGAACTCTTAAAACGCGGTTTTTCAGTAGATGTTGGCATTGTTGAAGTCGCCAAGCGCAACGAAGAAGGCAAAGTCGTCCGCAACTATTACGAAGTAGACTTCATTGCCAATCGCGGAAACAATAAATTCTATATCCAATCGGCGTTCGCAATGGACACCGAAGAAAAACAAGAACAAGAAAAGAAGTCCCTTATGAATATAAAAGACTTCTTCAAAAAAATCATCATAGTAAAAGACGATATCAAACGCAAGCGCGACGAAAACGGCATAGTAACTATGAGCATTTACGACTTTTTGCTCGATGAAGAAAGCATCGAATATTGAACGATGAGGAAGGAAATCTGTTAAAAGTCGATCCAAAGTTCAATTAGAGTGGCACACGTGCCGCCAGAAAGCCCCGTCGTTTGACGGGGTTTTTCCATTTCAATTTTTCAAATTAAACTTTATTATTCCAATCAAAACCGCACAAAAATTAATTGCATAACTATTTGTGATTTGTTCAATTTGACATAATTTGATATTGACATTGTTATAAATAAAGAGTATAATTTATTTAATTATAATTATTACCCAAATAAGATAGAGGTGATATTGTTTTGAAAATGCACGGCATACATATTCCCCACAGAAAAAACACGGCGGCGGCGGTTCCGTTAAGGATGCCCGCGCCAAAGACGGTAACTATCATGACGTCAATGCACATCGGAAAGCCGGCGAGCGTCATTGTAAAACCGGGGGATAAAGTTTACGTCGGTCAGCCGATAGCGGAGGCAAACGGTTTCGTTTCGGCAAACATACACGCAAGCATATCAGGCACGGTAAAGAAAATTGACGAAGTGCTCTCGTCTGCCGGAAGTTTCGTTCCCGCGGTGGTGATAGAGTCGGACGGAGAAATGACACCGTATGAAAACATTTCGGCGCCTGTTGTAAATACATATGACGAGTTTATTTCCGCTCTCGCGTCAAGCGGTATCGTGGGACTCGGAGGCGCGGGATTTCCGACGCACGTTAAACTGGACGTCAAAGACACGTCGCGTATACAGCAGGTGATAATCAACAGCGCGGAATGCGAGCCGTATATCACAAGTGATACACGCACTATGCTTGACCGCGCGGAAGATATAGAGCATGCGATAAAATTGTTTATAAAATTCCTCGGTGTTAAGGAATTTGTAATAGGAATAGAAAAAAACAAGCCCGAGGCAATATCTGAAATGAACAAGCTTGCAAAAAGCATTCCTTCCGTCAAAGTAAAGGTGCTTCCATCGTCATATCCGCAGGGAGGCGAAAAAGTGCTCATATTCAATACCACAGGCAAAGTCGTGCCCGCGGGAAAACTCCCCATCGATGTCGGATGCGTCGTGTGCAACTGCACAACGATGGCGGAAATAGGAAGATTCTTTAAAACGGGTATGCCGCTTACCGAAAAATGCGTGACGGTTGACGGCGACGCCGTAAGAGAACCGAAGAACGTTATAGTCCCGATCGGCACTGCCCTCTCCGATGTGTTCGAGTTCTGCGGCGGGTTTAAAGAAGAACCGAAAAAGATGCTCTACGGCGGCCCGATGATGGGGCTTGCGGTTCCGAGTGCGGACGCTATGATTTTGAAAAACACCAACGCCGTTCTCGCTTTCGGCGCAAAAAGCGCCAAAGAACCGAAAGCAACCCAGTGTATTCATTGCGGCAGATGTGTTAATCACTGCCCACTGGGGCTGGCGCCGATAAACATCGCCAAAGCGTTTGAAACAAAAGACTGTGAGGCGCTGCAAAAGTTGGAAGTAAACCTATGCATGGAATGCGGATGCTGTTCTTACGTTTGTCCGGCAAGACGGCCGCTCGTTCAAACGAACAAGCTCTCAAAGGCGATGCTTCGCGACTATCTCGCAAAACAACCGAAAGAAACGGAGGAAAAGAAAAAATGAGCAAATTAACTGTTTCCGTTTCTCCTCATATATATTCCAAGACGTCAACTCAAACGATAATGCTCGACGTTATAATCGCACTCCTGCCGGCGACGGTAGCGGGAGTCGTGATATTCGGCATTCGTTCGCTTGCCGTTATAGCCGTAGCTGTCGCGACGGCAGTTTTATCGGAATTTCTCTTTAACCTCATTTGCAAGCGTGAACAGACGATCTCCGATTTGAGCGCTATCGTCACGGGACTTCTGCTCGCACTCAATCTCCCCGCCGAAATACCGCTGTGGCAAACGGCGGTCGGCGCCGTATTCGGCATCATATTCGTAAAATGCATTTTCGGAGGGATAGGACAAAACTTTGCAAATCCCGCAATTACCGCGAGAGTTTTTATGATAATTTCTTTTTCCGGAACGCTTATAAAAGTTTCCTCGCCGGTCATCGTAGATACGGTTTCAGGCGCAACGCCGCTGACTGTTATCGAGGGAATTTCGAAAGGGATCGTTCCGTCGATAAAAGACTTGTTTTTCGGCGTCTACGGCGGAACGATAGGCGAAACGTGCTCGATAGCGTTGCTCCTCGGCTTTGTATACCTTATGATACGCAAAGTTATCTCATGGCACACGCCTGTTACATATATCGCCACGGTATTTATTTTGGCGCTCGTAATTTCGGGCAGCTTTAACACCGCGCTCGTTCACGTTCTATCCGGCGGATTGCTTATAGGCGCAATATTCATGGCTACAGACTATTCAACATCGCCCACAAGTTACCTCGGCAAAGCCGTGTTCGGCGTAGGGTGCGGACTTATCACTGTACTTATTCGTTTCTGGGGCAACTTCCCCGAGGGTGTTTCGTTCGCTATACTTATAATGAACATCATCACCCCTTACATAGATAAACTCACAGCCAAAAAGCATTTCGGAGGTGTTAAAAAATGAAAAACTCCGTAAAAAGCGTTGTCGTTCTGTTTGCGATCTGCCTTGTTATATCGGCTGTATTGGCTGCGGTGAATTTCATCACCGAGCCGGTAATCGAAGAAAGCGACCGGCAGGCTGCTCAGGCGGCGTTGAAAATCGTGATGCCGTATGCCGATGAATTTAACGAAATTGACATTTCTCAATTCGGCTTTGATAAAGCTGTGACAAACGTCATCACAAATATTTATGCGGCGAACTCTTCCGGCAAAAATATAGGTTTTGTTTTCAGAATGTCGGTGACAGGTTACTCGACGGGGCTTGTGATCATGTGCGGAATAGACGACATGGGTTCCGTTACGGGAACAAAATATCTTGCCGGCGGAGAAACGCTGGGATATGAGAAAACTTACGGCGAGGTTTTTCTCGGCAGAACAAGCGTCGAGGGCGTAGATACGATAACCGGCGCGACGCTGACGACGCGCGCATATAAAAACGCAATAGCGACCGCACTTGAAGCGTTTTCGAAAATTTCAGCCGCAGAACAAGGAGGAAACTGAAATGAAAAACAATAAATTATCGATTCTCCTCCGCGGTTTGCTCATTGAAAATCCCGTTTTCGTGCTTGTGCTCGGCACTTGCCCTACACTCGCAACAACAAAAACCGTAATCGGAGCTATAAGCATGGGCTTGGCGGCGACGGTTGTGCTTATTTGTTCAAACGTGGTTATTTCTCTTCTTAGAAAAGTAATACCGGACAAAGTGCGTATCCCGTGCTACATAGTGATAATAGCCGGCTTCGTCACGGTCGTATCAATGGTAATGCACGCATATCTGCCGCAGCTTTATGAACTGCTCGGCATATATCTTGCGCTTATCGTCGTAAACTGTATAATTCTCGGACGCGCGGAGATGTTTGCGCGCGAACATAACGTAGGCGAATCCGCCCTCGACGGAATAGGAATGGGGCTGGGCTTTACGCTTGCCCTGCTTTGTATGTCAACGATACGCGAGGTGCTCGGCTCAGGCAGTTGGGCGGGAATCGAGATACCGTTTATGCAAGGACATACGGTCTCAATACTGACGCAAGCTCCGGGCGGTTTCCTCGTTTTCGGAATAATGATAGCGATTGTCAACGCCGTAACTCACGGAAAAGGCGTAAAGAAGAAAGACTTTGGCTGCGAGGGATGCCCTTCGGCCGGTATCTGCGGCGGCAACTGCGCCGACAAAGACGAAAAGGAGGAAAAAGAAAATGTTTAAAACTCTTATCGTCATACTGATGTCGTCGGTTCTTGTAAACAACTATGTGCTGAGCAAATTCCTCGGCATATGTCCTTTTCTCGGCGTTTCAAAAAAACTCGATCAAGCCTGCGGAATGGGGCTTTCCGTCACATTCGTTATGCTTGTGGCAACGGTGGCAACGTGGCCCATACAGCGTTTTGTGCTAGATAAACTCGGGCTCGGCTATCTGCAAACGATAGTGTTTATCCTCGTTATAGCCGCGCTTGTTCAGTTCATTGAAATTGTTCTTAAAAAATATATTCCGTCACTGCACAAGAGCCTTGGCATTTATTTGCCGCTTATAACGACAAACTGCGCCGTTCTCGGCGTCACTATCCAAAATATTTCCGACGGATATAATTTCCTTGAATCTATGGTAAGTTCCCTCGGATGCGGACTCGGTTTTCTGCTTGCAATGGTGCTTTTCGCCGGCGTGCGTTCACGCATTGAAAATTGCAACGCACCGAAAGCATTTAAGGGACTGCCCGTTACGCTTATCGCCGCGTCTATCGTTTCCCTTTCGTTCTTCGGATTCGCGGGAATTATAGAAAACCTGCTCGGTTAAAGGAGGTACATCATGATTAAAAGTATTTTGATAGCCGTCCTTGTTGTAGCCGGAATAGGACTTGTTTGCGGAATATTGCTTGCGGTGGCGTCTCACTTTATGAGCGTAAAAGAAAACGAAAAGAAATCCGCCGTGAGAAACTGCCTGCCCGGTGCAAACTGCGGCGCGTGCGGATATGCCGGATGCGACGGATACGCCGAGGCGCTCGCCGAAGGCAAAGCGGCGACAAACCTTTGCGTTCCGGGGGCTGACGCCGTGTCGAAGAAAATATCGGAGGTGCTCGGCGTTGAATTTCAGGATGTTGTAGAACAAGTTGCATTTGTTCATTGCAACGGCAGCTGTGGCAAAACCGAAAAAAAACAGGAATATGAAGGCATTAAAAGCTGCTCGGCGGCAAAACTCATCTATGGCGGGCCGGGTTCTTGTACGTTTGGATGTATCGGCTACGGCGATTGCATGGCGGTTTGTCCGAACGGCGCGATATGCCTTGACGACGGAATAGCGAGAATCGACACAAGAAAATGCGTAGGATGCGGGCTTTGCGTAAAAGCCTGCCCGCAACACATAATTACTCTCTTCCCCGACGTTCAAAAGACGGTCGTGATGTGTTCAAACAAAGAAAAGGGCGCGGTTGCAAGAAAAAAATGCACCTCCGCCTGCATTGGATGCAAAAAGTGCGAACTGAACTGTCCATCAAAAGCGGTAAAGGTTGTAAACAATCTTGCTGTAATCGACTATGATCTCTGCACCGACTGCGGTCTTTGCGCTGAGAATTGCCCAGTGAAATGCATTAAAATTGCCGATTTTTCGGGCGAACACAGATTTGAATAATTTTTATGCCCGTGTTTTGAGCACGGGCTGAATTTAAGTAAAGGTATTATTTTTAAAAATAAAAAGATAAAAAACGATCTTATTCTTATCGGCGCGATACTGCTCCTCGCCGCCGCGTCGCTCCTTTTGATTTCGCTTTCGCGTTCAAAAGGAGCATTCGCCGTTGCGTATATCGACGGCAAAGTGGCGGTTCGGTTAGCGCTGAACGAGGACGGCGAATATTTGATCGACTGCGGCAACGGCGATTATAACGAAGTGATAATACGCGGCGGCGAGGTATCGGTTTTTGATGCAAACTGCCGGGATAAGATCTGTGTGCATCATCGCGCCGTCTCACATGACGGAGAAAGCATCATTTGTCTGCCGCATAAGCTTGTGATAATGATTGAGGGTAGCACCGATGAGTAAAACAAAAAAGCTCGCCTTGCTTGGAGCCGGCGTTGCGCTGTCTATGATTTTTGCATATATAGAAGTGCTTATCCCGCCAATATCCGGCGCTGTGCCGGGAATTAAAATAGGTCTTGCCAATATCGTCACGCTGTTTCTTCTTTATAAACTCGGAGCGAAAGAAGCAGCGGCAGTCACGGGCGTGCGCGTTCTGTTGACTGCGCTTCTGTTCGGCAGTGCCGTATCGCTTATTTACAGTGTAGCCGGTGCGGTTTTAAGTCTTACCGTTATGATTCTTCTAAAACTCACCGACAAGTTTTCTCCTCTATCTGTCAGCGTTTCAGGGGCGGTAGCACACAATATCGGGCAAATAATTGCCGCGATGTTTTTGCTCGGCACAGCGAAAATCGGTTATTATCTATCAATTCTCGCGCTCGTCGGCGTAGCGTCCGGCGCGTTTGTCGGAATTGCCGCATGGATAGCGATAAAAACAATTAAAAAGATTTAAAACTGTATTTATCAGCAAATTCAAAAAAAACATAAATGCCGAAATCTTTGTCTTTCTCGTCTTATGATCTATGTAATAATATCATTCGATAAGACAATAAAATTTAACTCTGCGGCAAAAACATAACATCATCCCATACCCCGAAAGGAAACCTGAAATGAAAATGAAGCTCAAATTAAACAATATGACCTCGCCCGTGCTCGACTCTACCCCCAAGCTCTCGATTATATATCCCGACGACGAATATTCAGCTCAGGAAAAATGTTTTGTTACTGTGTCGCTCGACGGAGAAAAAGTTTACGAGAATGACTTCACGGGCGAAAACAGGGTGCTCATCCCGCTTGAATTTGCATATGAACCGTGCAAAAAATATACCGTGTTCGTAACGTCTATAACGGAAAAAGGCACAGAATATAATGCTGAAACAACGTTTCGAACAGGTAAGCTCGGCGGCGAATGGTGCGGAAGGTGGATTACGGCAGACGATTGCCGCAAGAGAGATGAAATCCTCGGCGCGGTATACCTCCGCCGCGAATTCGGTGTAAAGAAAACACCCAAGAGCGCCGTGCTTTATATTTCGGGACTTGGGTATTTTGAGGCGCGTATAAACGGCAAAAAAGTCGGTGACGATTTTCTCTCAACGCCATACACCGCCTATGATCATCACATTCTTTACCGCGTGTTTGACGTAAGCGACATGATTTGCGCGGGAGATAATGCGATAGGCGTCATTCTCGGCAACGGTTTTTACAACTGCTTCACAGCTGACCCGTGGCAAACGGCAACGGCTCCATGGCGCGATGTTCCGAAAATGATATGCGAACTTCACGTCGATTACGGCGACGAAACGGAAATTATAAAAAGCGACAGAAGCTGGTCGTCGCTTCACGGGCCGATAACGTTCAACGGTATTCGCCATGGCGAAGAATACGACGCGCGGCTTGAAAACGACGGCTGGGATATGCCGGGATACACCGGTGATACTCTCCCCTGCCGTACACCGAAAGCGCCGGGCGCAATAATGGAAGTAATGGAAATGGAGCCTATTCGCGTGCGCGAAAAATTCAATCCCGTCGTTCGCCGCAAGGTAAAAAACGGTTGGCTGTATGAACTTGATCAAGATATAGCCGGCATTTGCAATATAACATACTCCGGGAAGAAAGGCGAAAAGATAACAGTCCGCTACTGCGATTATCTCGACGAAAACGGCGAACTTGATCAGACGCCGCTTTCGTGCTTTATAAAAAATTACACGTTCCAAACCGACGTTTATACAAAGAAAAGCGACGAAAAAGAAACGTGGCACCCGATATTCACCTATCACGGCTTTCAGTATATAGAAATCACCGGCTGTTCAACCCCGCCCGAACTTGACGAAATAGAAGCGTGGGCAATTTGCAACGATTTTGAAAATAAAGGGGAATTTAAATGCAGCGACAACGTCGTCAACGCCATACAGCGTATGTGCCGCTATTCAACAACGTCTTGTTGTGTAAGCACCCTTTCAAGCGACGCCGTGCGTGAAAAAAGCTCGTGGACAGGCGACACGGGGCTGTCGTGCGAACAGCTGCTTATTAACTTTTCGGCGGAGCAGCTTATGGCAAAATGGCAAATGGATCTGCGCGACGCAATTCGCACCGCGGGAGGTATGCCGTGCATCATTCCCACGACCGGCTGGGGCTTTAACTCCATAAACGGCCCTGACTGGTCGCACCCCGTATACGAGGTGCCTTGGCAGCTGTATATGGCAACGGGTGACAAAACATATCTAAGCGAAAACATAGAAACGCTAAAAAAACACTGTGATTATGTGGCAACGATGGCTGAGGACGACGGAACTGTAAATTACGGGCTCGGTGATTGGTGCTCTCCTTTTGAAGGTCCGGCGATAAGCAAAAACATGGAAACGTTCAAATGCCCCGTTGTCGTCAGCGACACGGCGTTCTATTACTCGGCGCTGTCGCACCTTGTTAAATTTGCCGAAATTCTCGGCAGAAACGATATTATAGAAAAATACGCCCCTCGCGCCGAGGCGACGCGCCGCGTTTTTCGCGAGAAACTGTTTGACAAATCCACATTCACCGTCAAAGGTGACTGTCAAAGCGCAACCGGAATTATGGTTTATCACGGTCTTTGCGACGAAGACGAGATAGTGCCGCTTGCAAACAGATTGCTTGAACAAATCTACCGCGACGGCGACTGCCTCGATTTCGGCGTGCTCGGCACAAAAGCCGTGCTCGATCTGCTCGGCAGAACGGGACACACAGACGTCGCTTTGCAGATACTGACTAAACCCGAATACCCGTCCGTACGCCATTGGATGGATATGGGAGCTACGACAATGTGGGAATGTTGGAATGGACTCGGCTCTCATAACCAGCATATGTTCTGCTCTATTTCCGCATTCTTCTATAAATATGTCGGCGGCGTATCATACGCTTCCCCGTCCGGAAGAGATCTTTCTTTCACTCCCGGTATAGATTCGGGACTTAATTTTGCATACGCCTCGATAAATACACCGTGGGGAAAAGCGGAATGCTCGTTTGAAAAGAACGGACAAGCCGTCACGATTCATGCAACCGTTCCGTCGTCATGCACGGCAACGCTTCATTTGCGCGGCAGAAATGAAAAACTGACATCCGGCAAATACACGTTCACAATATAATATCAAAAACGGTGTCAGTCGGTAAATGCTTTTTCGTTTCTGCTTATAAAGAGAGCAATCGGCAAAGGCAAAGCGCCTATATGAGCGATTAAAAACAGCGAAGTATATTTACGATGAAAAAGTCAGCCGACGAGAATACAAAATTCTCCACACGGTGTCAAACCAATAGCGAAAGCCGATATTGAAGGCGTTTGACTTCGAGCGGACCAAAAAGGCATAAAAACGTCCTCCTATGATGCAAAAATGCAGCATAGGAGGATTTTTGTTATTTGAGTATTTGCGAATACTATCGTTACTTGCTCCAATTATAACTGTATATCTCGTTGTCCGTTACCCACATGGCGCTTATATCATTCATTTCGGACAACAGTTTTTTGCCGTCTTCCAAGCTCATGCAGAAAAGCGCGGTCGAGAGTGCGTCGCCGAGGCACGCGTCGGAGCATTTGACGGAAACCGAGAGAAAGTGTTCGGCGGGGAGTTTTGTGTCTTTATCGATTATATGGTTATATTTTTTTCCGTTTATCGTGTAATATCTAAGATACGCCCCGCTTGTAACAAGAAAAACGCCGTCTTTTACCGTTACCTTTTCGATTATGCTCTCATTTGAACTCTCGCGCGGATTTTCAATACCTGCTACAAACGGCTCGCCGTTTGGCTTTTCCCCGCTCGCAACTACGCTTCCGCCGAAGTTGATAAGCCACCCGGTGTAGCCCGCGTCGTCGAGATTTTGACGGATTTTATTCAACACATATCCCTTAGCTATTGCACCTACGTCAAGTTTCATTGCGCTGTCGGAAAGTTTGAGAGAACTGTTCTCCCTATCTACAAGCACATTTTCAATATCCGTGTGTTTCCACGCCTCGTTAAGCGCAAGCTCGTCCGGCAGATTACCGTATTTTCCCGCTTCTTTCCATAGCGACGTCACCGCACCCATGGCGACGTTGGTTTCTCCCGCCGTCAAATTATAATACCGCTTGCCGAGATCGATAAGATCTATTATATCTTGCTCTACTTCAACCCACTCGCCCGCGCGGTCGTTTACGGTTTTTAGGTTGTTTATCCCGTCGTGATTTTCATACGCGTCGAACAGATTATGATATTTTTCAAGCGTTTCTTTGACCGACGTGTAAATCTCGTCGAACCCGAACGGCTCGTTTGTGAAGTATGTCACCGCCGTTACCGTGTCAAAATACCCGAAGAGATACTCCGTGCGTGCTTTCTTTGCTCCGCACGAACAAGCCGAGCATATTATGGCGAAAATAATCGCCGCGCAAATAATTTTTTTAATCATTTCATCAATGCGGCGCGCAAAATTCCCGCCTGAGTTTTACCGTCGGTGATTTTTCCGTCAAGCACCTGCCCCACCGCCTCTTCAAGCGGCATGGTGAACACATCGAGAAATTCATCTTCATCAAGGTGTCTTTCACCGAATTTAAGTCCTTTTGCCAAATACATATATATCTTTTCACCCATGATAGCAGGCGAACCGTAGTATTCGCCGAGATAAATAAGTTCTTCCGGCACCGCACCCGTTTCTTCTTTCAGCTCGCGCAATGCCGCCAAGCGTGGGTCCTCTTGCGGTGTGTCGAGTTTTCCTGCCGGAATTTCAACAAGTTCTTGTCTTACCGCATAGCGATACTGCCTTTCAAGTATCACCTCGCCGTTTTCGGTTATCGGCACGATACACACCGCACCGTTGTGCTTAACATATTCCCTGAACGACGTCTTTCCGTTCGGCAGAGACACCTCGTCTTTATATAAATGCGCTACTTTGCCGTCAAATATAAGTTCCGATTTGACCGTGTTTTCCGTAAAATCCATTTTTCATCACCTCAAAAGTATTATATCAAAACAAATCGGATTTGTAAAGTCATCAGAAAAAATACGGTAGTTTGACATAAGCGTATAAGCGTGATATAATCTTTTCATCAAGATCTCGGAGGTGAAAAAAATGATAGGCAAAACGGTAAAGGTAAAAGTAGACAGACCGATGGGCTCTTTTCATCCGGAGCATAAAGATTTATATTACCCGATTAATTACGGATATATAGAGGGCGTCGCCGCGCCTGACGGAGAATGGCAGGACGCATATATATTGGGCGTTGATAAACCTGTGGACACTTTTTCGGGGAAAGTAATCGCCGTAATTCACAGAATGGACGACATTGAGGACAAGTGGGTCGTCTGCCCGCAAGATATGACTTTCGGGGAAAAAGAAATACTTGAACAAGTGAATTTTCAGGAAAAATTCTTTAACTCGACAATAGAAATGTAATTTACAACGAAAAAAGCGCCCGAAGGCGCTTTTTTCATTTTGCACATTATTATTTTATGAGCAACTTTTTGCTTTGAGACACAACTTTTTCTTTTTTCGGCAGTGTGAGTTTAAGAACGCCGTCGGTATATTCGGCTTCGATCTTCTCCGCATCGATGTCGGAGATATCAAAGCTTCTTGAAAACGAGCCGTAGGAACGTTCGCAACGGATATATTGACCTTTATCGTTCTTTTCGTCATGTTCGTAGTTTCTTTCCGCCTTGATCGTGAGATAATCGTCGTCGATGGAAACGTCGATTTCGTCTTTCTTAAATCCGGGGAGCTCAGCTTCAAGCAAATAAGAATCGCCGTTGTCTTTTATATCCGTATTAAAAGAGGATACGTTCTGTCTGCCGAAAAATCTCTTTTCCATTTCGTCCATTTCACGGAACGGGTCATAACGGTTGATGTGTCTTGTGTTTGAAAGAAAAGGTATAAGTTCTAACATAATAATTTCCTCCTTAACTTATTTTACTTTATCTTTGTTTGCTGTTTTTCTTTCAGCGTATATATAGTATCACCTTTTTCAAATAAAATATAGCATATTTTGTGAACAAATCGTGAATTTTTAGCAATATTTTGCTTAGAGTGCTAAAAAATATCCTGAATTTAGCCCATTTATGCGTTTCGCAAGCATATTTTATTAGCATTAAGGCGTTTTTTCATTTAAAATCGGGCGCAAGTGCTAAATATTTAATATTCGTTTATAAAAGCTGACGCCGGAAAAAAGCACGTTTTCGTCAAAATCGAATTTACTTGTATGAAGCGGAGCGACATCTCCCGCTCCGAGCAAAACGTAAAGTGTTTTCGGAATAACTTTGGAGTAATGCGAAAAATCGTCCGCGAAATACAGCGGCGAGGCAAGCGTATTTATGCAATACCTCAAAAAAAGTTCCGGGCTGTTATTTTGCGGCGGCGCGTAGTCGCGGATCGCGACGTGGCACGCGCATTTCTGCCCCTCGGCGAACGCGGTAAGTTTAAGTTTTGCATTCTCCCCGGACGAGGGCAGAAAATATCTCAGCGTGCCGGATATTTCCGCGCGCGGCGCGGAAATATTACGCGCCGCCCCGCCATGAATTACGCCGCTTATCGCGCGGACGTCACCGGTGCAAAGCTCGTCTTTTATATAAATAATTGTCCTCGCCGCACACTCGATCGCGTCCGTCACATTTGCGTCGATATGACCTCCGTTTGATAAAAAAGCAATATCAAATTCACTTGAACCGCAATAAATTACACCCGACGTCGAATATAATTCACCTATTGTCAAATTCGGACGGAGATGAATCGTATACATTTCATCAACTTTGATATTTTTAAAAATATCGGTTTTTATCACGCTCTCAGCCCCGCCGAAGAGTTCCTCTCCGGGCTGAAATATCGCAAGCACGTTCGTTTTCGCCGTATTTCGCTCAGATATAATTTCACATAGTTCAAGCAGCATCGCCATATGTCCGTCATGTCCGCAGGCATGCATATATCCCGTCCGCGCGGCAAATTCAAGCCCGGTTTCCTCATTTATCGGGAGCGCGTCAAGTTCGGCACGAAATGCAACCGTTTTATTTTTTCCAAAGTCAAAATATGCCGCAAGTCCCGTTTTGCCGAGAGTCATAATTTCGCATCCGAGTAGCGCGAGAACGCGTTTTATGTATTTGCTCGTTTCAAATTCGCAAAAGCCGCCCTCGGCAAGCGTATGAAGTTCGCGCCGATATGTTACAATGCTCATCTAAGCTCCTCTGCAATTTCAACGTTTTTGTTAAGCTCCTCACGCCCACAAACAACTCTCGCCGGTACTCCGACCGCAACCGCGTCGTTCGGAACGTCGCGCGTCACCACCGCTCCCGCGCCTATCACGGCGCCGTCGCCTATTGAAATTCCTTCCAGCACTACTGCATTTGCGCCTATAAGTACACCGTCGCCTATTTTGACCGGAACCGGCGACGACGGTTCGAGCGCACCGGCAATGACAGCTCCCGCCCCGATATGCGTTCCCTTGCCTATTATGGCACATGAACCGACGACGGCATTCATATCTATCATTGTTTTTTCGCCTATTTCGGCGCATGAGTTTATAACGGCGCCATGCATTATTACGGCACCTTGCCCTATTATAACGCCCTCTCTAATATGTGCGCCACGTTCTATTCGCGCGTCAAATGTGCGTATATCAGCCGGCTTCAACGCGGAATTTTGAGAAAACGGTATAATTTCATTTTCAAATATCTTGTTTTTGTTTCTTTCTACCGCGCGCGATATATCATTGCTGTCTCCGAAAACGATATATACGTTCTCCGCATGAAACACTTTACAGTTTTCAAAAGTAATTGCCGCGTCAGTCGCGATAAATGCCACGGCGTCGCTTTTTCTTTTTGCGTTCTTTATCATCAATGCCAATTCTTTCGGCGTCATATCTCTCTCCTTTACCGCATAAAAAACTATTTTACCAAATCACAGCACAGCCAAGAAGACGTAAAACAACACAACAATCACGCGCCGCAACCGTCGCAGACGCCGCACAAGCGCATGGAATCAACAAGTTTTTTTCTTGCCCCGCCCGACATTTTATATAGCGGTAATCGCACGCCGCCGACATCCATTCCGCAAATATTCATCGCCTCTTTTATCGGTATGGGATTTACTTCTTCAAACAACGCGCAAATAAACGGCAAATACTTATTTGCTATCTCTCGCGCCGCCTCGTGTTGACCGATTTTAAAACGTTCAGTCATTTCTTTTAGTTCCGCGGCAATTATATTTGACGCAACCGAAACCGCCCCAACAGCACCCAAAGATAACATTGGCAAAATAATGTCGTCATTGCCGCAAAGCATCTGAAAATTATCGTCCGTCAACGCCGAAACCTTTGCCGCATAAGAGATATTACCGCTTGCCTCTTTTATGCCGATTATATTATTGTGCCTTGACAGAACCCCCAATGCCGCAATATCGACTGAACATCCCGTGCGTGACGGGACGTTGTAAATTATCACCGGCGAACGGGCACTGTCCGCTATTTGCGAAAAATGTTTTATCATGCCCTCTGTGTTCGTTTTGTTGTAATATGGCGTAAGAACCAGCAGTGCGTCAACACCGTTTACCGCCGTCAGTTTACATATCTCGACAGCACGCGCCGTGTCGTTTGATCCTACTCCCACAATAACGGTTAGCTTTCCTGCCGCGGCCTCTATTCCCGCTGAAATTATCGTTTTGCGTTCTCTTTCGTTTACGGTAGGCGACTCACCCGTTGTGCCGAGCAAAACAACGCCTGACGCTCCGTTTTTTATCTGTAATTCAATAAGTTCTTGAAGTTTATCAATATTTACATTGCCGCTTTTGTCAAACGGCGTAACAAGTGCCGTAATTATTCCGTCAAGTTTCATTTTTCCTCCCATTCTCCGCAAAACACATTAACGCTGTCGCCCACAAGCGTCATCTTCTCTCCGCCGTAAACCTTCATTGAACCGAGTTCAAACCTTATCTCCGTTTCATTGTCGCAAAGTTTCAGCCGACGTGCCACAGCATATGCCGCACATGCACCCGTTCCGCACGCCGCCGTGTAGCCTACGCCACGTTCATAAGTTCTCACCGTCAACATTTTTCTCGACTCGATCCTTACAAGATCCACGTTGACTCTTTGCGGAAATAATTCGCACGACGAAAGTTTTTCACCCGTTCCGAACAGTATCTCTTTGAAAACGTCGTCGCAAAATACAACTGCATGCGCGCAGCCCGTAAACACCCTATAAAACATTATCCGCCGCCCATCTATATCATATTCTTCCCCGAAACAATCCGCACCGAATTTTGCCCTGCCCATGCCGACAGACACCGCCCCGTCGGACTTTACAACAACCGTTTTCAACCCGTCAAGCGTTCTGATTTCAAACCTTTCGTCAGGGTTGGCAACGCCCTTTTCCACAAAATATCCCGCGGCACATCTTATACCGTTGCCGCACATCGTCGCTTCGCTTCCATCCATATTGAATATCCGCATCGACGGCGGCGAACTTGAACATACAAGCAAGCCGTCCGCCCCGACGCCGAGTCGCCTGTTGCACATTCTTTTCGCAATCTCGGAATAGTTTTTGCCCTGCATTTCGTCTATCAGCAAGAAATCATTTCCGCACCCGTGATATTTATAAAATCGCATCTGTCATCTCTCCTCTCCGTTCGTATTATTTTACGTAAGTAAGACAGATTTTGACAAAAAAATAAAGCCCTCAAAAAGGCTTTATAAGATCACTTTCTATTGGGGTTGTCTGTTATCTCCAAAATGTAATCGGAAGATACATTATAGTATTCAGACAGTTTTACGATTATTTCTATCGGTACCTGACGCTTTCCGTTTTCATATTGGGAGTATGTGTTTTGTCTTATTTTTAAATATTCGGCAACTTCTCTTTGAGTTAAATCGTTATCTTCACGTAAGAATCTGAGTCTCATAATTATCCCCCCATCTTTTTATAATAAAATTATATACTAATTTTTTAAAAGTATTGATTTTTATCTCAATTTGTGATATATTTTTATTACCTTACAAGGTTTTGTTGCCACGCAGATAGGAAAAATCACCTTTTTCAGTTTAATGATAAAGGTGATTTTTCTTTTTATTTGCAAGCGTAAATCAATATATCGATAGCCTGTTTAAGTTGTTCCCAAGGAATATTAAGTGCAGGTAAAAGCCGTATTTTATGTTTGGCTTTGATTGCTACAACACCGTTTTTTATGCAACAATCAAGCACTTCATCAGCATTTTTTTCGGTTTCAACACCAATCATAAGCCCCATGCCTGAGATTGATTTAATGCCATTTTGCCCTTGTAAGCGAGAGAAAATGTATTCGGATTTTTTGTTCACTTCATTTAATAGTTCATCGTCGATTTGTTTTAAAACAGCTGACGCTGCTGCGCAAGACAGCGGATTTGAACCGAAAGTAGAGCCGTGTTGCCCTTTTTGTAAAATATCGCATGTTTTTTCGCCGAATATCGTAGCCCCTATCGGCAGTCCGCCGCCAAGACCTTTTGCGGTTGTTATAATATCGGGAATTATATCATATTTCTCATAGCCGAACAGCGCTCCGCAACGGCCGACGCCTGTCTGCACTTCATCAACTATAAGTAAGATGTCGTCTTTTTTTGCGGCTTGCGCCGCCGCGCGGATAAATCCGCGCGAGGCGGGGAGTACCCCGCCTTCACCGCGGATGAGTTCGATCATAATCGCCGCGACCTTGCGGTCGCTTAGCGCCTGCCTAAGCTGTTCTTCATCGTCGTCTATGTAATAAAATCCCGCGGTGAGCGGCGCAAAGCCGCACTGCATATCCGGCTGTCCCGTTGCGGAAAGCGCGGTTACAGTTCTGCCGTGAAAGCTCATTTTAAGCGTTATTATATCCGTAAATTCCGCGCCTTTTTTCTCAGACGCATATTTTCTTGCTGCCTTTATCGCCGTTTCGTTTGCCTCGGCTCCCGAATTTGAGAAAAACACACGTTGCATTTTTGTTCTGACACAGAGTTGCTCCGCCAAAAGCGCCGCGGGAGCATTGTAAAACAAGTTTGAACAAAATGCCGTACGGCGAAGCTGTGCCTCGACAGCGTCAAGCCACATTTTATTTTTCATGCCTAAAATATTTACTCCGCACCCGCCGCCAAGGTCAATATACTCTTTGCCGTCAGCGCTCAATACCGTGCTTCCGTATCCGTCGGCCACCTCTATCGGAAATTTCGCATACGTTTTTGCAAGACGGTTTTCCGTTATATCAATTATGCTTTTTTTCATATACACTCCATAAACTTTTTTTATATATATATGCTCTCGTTTTTTGTTTGACAAACAGTGTTTTTTGTTTGTAAATTTTTTTACATAAACGAAAACACCTTTTCCGTTTATGTGGAAAAGGCGATTTTAACGAGGTGATTTCTTGCTTATGTGGTTTATATCATATAGAAAAACAAAAAGCGGATAAAATTCGTGCCGTTTTTTTGACGACGCAAAATTATATCCGCTGTTTTTTTATACGCTTCGCTCAAAATAAAAGAATTTGTCGTCCTCGCCTCGTCTGTTCATAACAGACGACAGCATCTTAAACGACCGCACGTTTTCTTTGTAGCACTTGGCGTAAACTTTTGAAAGGTTTATTTTATAAAGCGCATAATTTATTAGCGCTTCGATCGCTTCTTTGGCAATGCCCTTGCCCTCGTATTTCGGTAGAAGCCTTATTCCTACACTCGCCCCTCCGCGCCCGTCAAACTCATAAATAACCGCCTCTCCCGCAAATTTTCCGCATACTCTTACAGCCATGCTCATTTCAAGGTCGTCGCTGAAATCGTCTGCCGCACAATCGAAAAAGAAGTCGTCGTCGGGCTCTGTGCAGTCTGTTTTATAGTCATAACCCCAATATTTGTTGCGCTCGTCGTCCAAGCACAGCTTGTTGTATGCGGGCTTATCAAGTTCTGTTATCTCGTCGAGAACAACCCTTTCGCCTACAATCGTCGGCACCCTTTTGATTTTCATAAGTTCCGTATCAACAAAAACGTTCGTCTTTTCAAGCAGTTTTATCGGGCGATACTGCTCTTTCGAGCGGCGCAAACCGCTATCGCCCATGTCATCCTCGCGGTTGATATATCTCACCCCGCCGCAAAAACGCTTGGCGAACGCCTCAACTGTCGCGGGATAGATCCCTTCGTATTCATACAGCGCTTTTTCGATATGTATTATCATTGTTTCGCCGCATATCTCGCCGAACGCAAGCGATATTATCTTTCCGTCGAGTTCCATACATCCCGCACAACCCCACGAAAAATCGTGCTTTAACAGCGCTTTTGCGTGTTTAAGTTCCGCCGTGGCAAATCGCTCGTGTTTTTCAAATTCACCGTCGAATTTTTCAAAAAATTTCTCTACTCTCGGAATGTCCTCTTTTTTTAGCTCGCGGAACGCCGCCTCTGGGTATAATTTTTTGAATTTGTTTATGTGGTTTCTCTGCCCGGAATAGTGCTTGCCGGTAAAATTCATCATCTTATCCGCGTCGTATAAATAGTCAGCCGCCGTTCTGTCTTTTGCTATTCTAACCGACCGATACCGCGCTATAAGTTCCCCGAGTTTATCATCGGGCACGGCATAAAACACAAGCGGAATGCGAGATATAAGGCAGTATTTCTCTATCTCATCCACCGCCGCCCACACGTCTGCGTCGTCCGTTTCCTCAACGGGAAAATCAAATCTGTCATATCCGTCGAATTTTTCTTTTACTATCATACATTCCGCCGCAAACGCGACCTGTGAATGATAAAAACTCTTCCACATAACCTTAACGCCAAGCGAATAGTCGCTTATCGCATATCGACATCTGCGGTAACACGCGCGCACCCGCGCCATGTTTTTGTTGTTTATAGGAGCAAATTCAAGCATATTTCTCATATTCCTTATTATTATTATTTCATTTGTGATTCTATCATATCGTTATACCGTTTTCAAGATATTGCGGCACAAGTTTATAATTTATACATATTTTCAGCGCGCAACCGCACGAAAGCGCCAAATAAAAAGTTTTATACGAATAAAACATTTTGTCTTTCATTGAGGCTTGAAAAACCGCCCGCACAACACCGAACCAAATAAAATCCGCAAATAATCAAAACAATCGATTTTGATTTTCCCGTCTTTTATCTTAACACAAAATATGAGAACAGAAAAAAACAAACGCCGTAAAATAATAAAAACGCACACGAATGCGCGCTTTTATTATGAAGATGAAAAAGTATATTAAAAGAGATTTCTCTTGATGAGCGTTTTAAGCGACTTTTCTGCGGCGGAAAGCAAGGATCATATTCGCTACCGTGCGGCAAAATGCGTCCTCGAATTTTTCAGCCACGGTTTTTTTGCGGCTTACCGTTTTTTTGCTTACGGGAAAATCGGGCTCGATGAAAAACGTATATACTTTTACTCCCTCGATAATGTCGTAATGTTCGGGATAGAACGGTGTTTTCATTTTGTTTTCCTCCTCGGTTTTACCGTCTGCGGTAATTTTGTGACTTAATTATACTACCTCAAACGGTAATTGTCAATAGTTTTTTTAAAAAAATTACCGTTAAATATAAAAATTTTTCAAAAATCTATTTACAACGGTAAAAAAGTGTGATACACTGTATATGTAAAAAGTTGAAGGAGCGATTTATGGATTGGCTTGAAAACGTAAAAAAACTGAAAAAAGAAAAGGGGCTGACAAACGAGGCACTCTCTCAGCGTTGCGGAATCTCCGTCGGAACGCTGAACAAACTCCTTGCCGGCGCGACAACGGACCCCAAGCTTTCAACTCTTACCCTGCTTGCAAAGGGACTTGACGCAGGGTTGGACGAGATGCTTTACGGAAAATCATCAGGCGAAAAAAATCTTTCGGGCGACGAGGCGGAGATTATTCGCAAATACCGTCAGCTCGACGCAAGCGGCCGCGAGACCGCCGGATATATAATAAATAAGGAATATCAGCGCACGCTGCTTCAATCGCAAACCGTGCCCTTCTCGCTCGACACACCGCGGATACGTTCCCTGCGTCTATACAACATCGCGGCTTCCGCCGGCACGGGCTCATATCTTTCCGAGAGTGGCTACACCGACATTTCCGTTTATTCAAACCCAACAACCGACGCGGCGGATTTTGCGATCAAAGTTTCCGGCAACAGCATGATGCCCAAGTACAACGACGGTGATATTCTGCTCGTAGTCAAGACAGACGAGGTCGATTTGGGCGAGCTTGGCATTTTCTCGCTCAACGGCGAAAGCTATTTCAAAAAGTTCGGCGGTGACCGTCTTATCTCGCTTAACCCCGACTATTCCGACATCCCCTTTGCCACGCATGATGATATAAAATGCTTTGGAAAAGTTATCGGAAGATTGAAAAGATGACGGAAAACGATATAAAAACGTTGCTTATCGAGCACAATTCTGTATTCGCAAATGTTAAGATATTCGGGATATTTTGTCAAACTTATTCCGACTCAAAATAGATTATTTCATCGGGCGCGGAAAACCGCGTCCGTTTCTTTTTTTATATCTTTTCTAAGCCACACCACAGCCGCAAGATTTATCACCGTCATAAGCGACACGCTGACGTCTGAAAGATGCCACACGTTCCCCTCGGAAATAAACGCGCCGGAGATGATCGACGCGCAGTAAACGGCGAGGAACACTTTTTCAACCGTCTTGTTGCGCGAAAAAAACGAAAGACACATCCGCCCGTAATAAGACCAGCAGACGATAGTCGAAAAGGCGAAAATGCCGACGGAAAAAGAAATTATGTATTTTGCGGCGCTCCCGCACGTCACCTCAAACGCGCGCACGACAAGCTCCGCGCCGAAAACGCCGTCCGTCGCGACACCGCTTGTAAGTATGACAAGCGCCGTCATCGAACACATGACGAACGTATCGAAGAATACTTCGAAAATCCCTATCATTCCCTGCGCCGCCGGAGTTTTAGGCGTCGCCTGCGCGTGAGCCATAGGCGCGGTACCCCCGCCCGCCTCATGAGAAAACGCCCCTTTTGCCGTTCCTTGCCTTACGGTTGACGAGAGAAGAAAGCCGAAAATACCGCCGGCGGCGCTTGTAGGGGTGAACGCGCCGGAGAAGATCTGCCCGAAAGCGGACGGGATGTTTTCCCGACAGAGAAACATTGCGCGAAGAGACACGAATATGTAAAGCGCGCTCATACGCGGCACGGCGACCGATGTAAACTTTGAAACGCCCGAATATCCGCCGAAAACGACGGCGGCACACAAAACGCACATAACGCCCGCCGTCACGACGGGTGCGACGCCTATCTGCTCCATAGTGCGCACGACGGCGCTCGACTGAACGAGATTACCGAGCGACGCGGACGATATTACCCCCAGCCCGGCAAAGCATATGGCAAGGACTTTACCGAGGTTCCCTTTTACGCCGTCGCGCATATAATACATAGGTCCGCCGAAATATTCCGTGCCGTTCGGAATACGGTATTTCAAGCTCAAAACTATCTCGCAATATTTGAGTATCATCGACACGGCAGCTGAAACCCACATCCAGAAAATGCTCCCCGCCCCTCCGAGCGAGATCGCCACGGCAACTCCGATTATGTTCCCGACGCCGAGCGCTCCCGCAAGCGAAACGGACAGTTCTCCAAGCGCCTTTTTCCCGCCGGAAGCAAAAAGTTTGATGCTTTTAATCGGGTTAAAAACGAAAAAGCCGCGCAGATAGATAAAAAAATACGCCCCGCAACTAAGCAAAGCGGGCACAAGCATTGACGTAAGCGCCCTTGAAACCAAAACAAGCATCGTATCTCTCCACAGTCTTTTTTTAATGACTATTACTTTTTCGCGCCGATTATTACGGTTTTCGTCTAAGTTTTCGGCTGAAATATTTAATTTGGCGTCGTTTGATAGGGCGTCGGCAAGCAAATGTCGGCGAGGATCGAGGAATGTTGTTATTTTTGAACGATTTTTGGCACTCTGCAAAAAAATATTTATGAATTTTCCGTTAAATATTAAAAAACCTCTTGATTTTTTCGGAAAATAATAGTAAAATAACGTCAGTGTTTGGCACTTAACGCGTTTGAGTGCCAAACAACCGAATAAGTTTATAAAAATTTCAAATACAAAACGGAGGTCGGTAATATGACACTTAAACCCTTGTATGACCGCGTGGTCGTTAAAATGACGGAAGCGGAAGAAACCACAAAAAGCGGAATCGTACTTGCTTCATCGGCAAAAGAGAAACCGCAGGTGGCGGTAGTTGTAGCTGTTGGCGACGGCGAATCGCACGACGGAAAAGAAGCAGTAAAAATGAAAGTAAAAGTCGGCGACAAAGTTATCGTTTCAAAATATGCGGGAACGGAAGTTAAAGTTGACGGCGAAGAACTTATTATAGTAAACGCGGGCGACATTCTCGCCACGGTTGAATAATTCGGAGGCACATTATGGCAAAGAACATTGTATACGGAATTGACGCAAGAAACACCCTTCTTGAAGGTGTAAACAAACTCGCGGACACAGTTAAAATCACACTCGGCCCGAAAGGCAGAAACGTAGTGCTTGACAAAAAATACGGCGCACCGCTTATTACAAACGACGGCGTAACGATAGCAAAAGAAATCGAACTTGACGACGCCGGCGAAAACATGGGCGCTCAGCTCGTAAAAGAAGTTGCCACAAAGACAAACGACGCTGCAGGCGACGGCACAACCACCGCTTGCGTGCTCGCTCAGGCGTTTATCAGAGAAGGCATGAAGAACGTAGCCGCCGGCGCTAACCCCATGGTACTCCGCAAAGGCATTCAGAAAGCCGTAGATCGCGCCGTGGAAACGCTTAAAAAGAATTCAAAGAAAGTTAACGGCACGGAAGATATTGCCCGTGTAGGCACTATATCCGCGGGAGATGAAGTCATCGGTCGTCTTATCGCCGACGCTATGGAAAAGGTAACTTCCGACGGAGTTATCACCGTTGAAGAATCCAAATCCGCTGAAACAGGCAGCGAAGTCGTGGAAGGAATGCAGTTTGACCGCGGATATATTTCCCCTTACATGGTAACCGACACCGACAAAATGGAAGCCGTTATCGACGACGCGTATATCCTCATCACCGACAAAAAGATCTCCAACATTCAGGAAGTCCTTCCCCTGCTCGAACAAATCGTTCAGGCCGGTAAAAAACTCGTTATCATCGCCGAGGACGTTGAAGGCGAGGCGCTCACAACGCTCATTCTCAACAAGCTCCGCGGCACGTTTACCTGCGTAGCTGTCAAAGCTCCGGGATTCGGCGACAGACGCAAAGAAATGCTCCGCGACATCGCCATACTTACCGGCGGTCAGGTAATCACAAGCGAGCTCGGACTCGAACTTAAAGACACGACAATCGCACAGCTCGGCCGCGCACGTCAGGTAAAGATAAACAAAGACAACACGATAATCGTTGACGGAAACGGCGATCCTGCCGAGATCAAGAGCCGCGTCGCTCAGATAAGACAGAACATCGAAACAACCACAAGTGAATTTGATCGTGAAAAGCTCCAGGAACGTTTGGCTAAACTCGCGGGCGGCGTAGCGGTTATCAAAGTCGGCGCTGCAACCGAGGTCGAAATGAAAGAAAAGAAGCTCCGCATCGAGGACGCCCTCAACGCGACGAAAGCCGCAGTTGAAGAAGGTATCGTTTCCGGCGGCGGCGTAGCATTCCTTAACTGCATCAGCTCCGTTGAAGAGCTTTACAAGACCTGCGAAGGTGATGAGCTCACAGGCGTCAAGATAGTTGCAAAAGCACTTGAAGAGCCTGTTCGTCAGATCGCCGCAAACGCGGGATTCGAGGGCGCTGTCGTCATCGACAAGATCAAATCCGAAAACAAAGTCGGTTTCGGTTTCGACGCGGCAAGCGAGAAATACTGCGATATGTTCGAGGCGGGCATAATCGATCCTACCAAGGTTTCAAGAAGTGCTCTTCAGAACGCGGCGTCCGTCGCATCGACAGTCCTCACGACAGAGGCGCTCGTCGTTGAAAAGAAAGAACCCGTTGCTCCCGCGGCTAATGCCGGCGCGGGCATGGACGGCGGCATGGGCGGAATGTATTGATAAAACAAACCGATATAGTGAAAAATCACCGTTTTTCAACGGTGATTTTTCACTTTACGCGTGAATTATTCTCACTTTTTGAGTTATTGCAAATATTTTTTGCCTATGATATTATAATGTCAAAGAGTGCGCGCTCCGAAAAAACAAAAGGAGAGAATTCTATGCAATTACAAATAGGCGAAAATATCAGAACAAACAGGCAACGTCTGAAACTTACGCAGGAAGAACTTGCACAAAAGCTCGGTGTATCGTTTCAATCGGTATCGCGTTGGGAAAACGGTATAACGTATCCCGATATAGAACTGTTGCCGATGCTGGCAATGCTGTTCGGCATATCGGTAGACACGCTTATAGGAACCGACAAGGCGCAGGAAGAAGAAAAAACGGCGGAATATTATGAGCTGTTCACGCATGCGTCAGGAAAAGAGGAACGGCTCAAAATTTTACGCGAAGCGTTGGGATGCTTCCCCTACAACGTTCGATTGAAGCTTACTTATGCGCGATATTTGACGACGCTTCGTCTGAACAGCAATGGTGATCAAAAGGAATCTCTTAATGAAATAAGAACTATTTGCACGTCCGTGTGGGAGGAAAGCGACGATTACGACGATCGTATGGAAGCGATACGCATAATGACGGAAGCCGTCGACGACGAGGATGAACTTTATGAATGGGTAAACCGAAGCCAATTCGGAGAAAGCGATTTTGAAGTTTTGATGAATCGTTATGAGCGCCGCGGCGAATGGGAAAATTATGAAAAAACAAAAGAGCAATATCTGCTGTGGTCAATTAAAGATTTTTGTATGAACGTCCGACACAGATTGTATAGAGATCGTAACGACGGTTTCCCGAAAAGCGCGGCGGAAGGCAGCGTAAAAGCAAACGGAATAGTCATAAATATCCTCGACCTTGTTTCAGACGGGGGAAATAAAGACGCATTTTTATATGAATATGCGTTTTATCACACTCGTCTTGCGGCGGGATATTTCGGCTCGGGAGAAAAAGAATCGGGCTATAAAAACATGGAAATCGCGGTTGACGAAATACTGCGTTGGTTTGACATTCCCGAAGGGACCGAAATACCGTACGAATGTTACTGTTTCAGGGATTTAACCTATATAAAGCCGAAAAATACGCCTTTTGATTTCTTTACGCGGGCTCACGGCTGGGAATGGTTTAACAGCGTAAGAGACGAACCGAGATATAAAGAATTATGTGAAAAAGTCGAAGAGAAAAATCGTGAAATTCTTAAAAAACAGCAAACGTAAGCGGAGCAGGTTTTCCCTGCTCCGCATTTTTTTCTTGACTAAATCATTATTCGGTGATATACTGTTTATACATGCGGGCGTGGCGGAATTGGCAGACGCGCCGGACTTAGGATCCGGTGGGCAACCGTGCAGGTTCAAGTCCTGTCGCCCGCACCAAAAATACGGCGATGCCCGTAGGGTATAGGCGGATTTTTCGCCGACGGGACTTGAAGAGAGCGGCACAGAGAAACAGTCCGGTGGACTGTTTCGACCGCGACGACCGAGCGCCGTCGAGGCGCGAGAATCAAGTCCTGTCGCCCGCACCAGCGGCAAAGGACTTGAAGAGAGCGGCACAGAGAAACGGTCCGGTGGACTGTTTCGACCGCGACGACCGAGCGCCGTC
>JAFSRI010000001.1 GCA_017446155.1 Clostridia bacterium
CTCGTCTGTATCCTGACATTTTATTTTTCTCCTTATTTTCACGGACGTATCTCGTTTTTATTGTACTCGCCCGACTTTTATTCTTTTTTTATATATTGATTATACCACATTTTAACCGTATGTAAAATGTTTTTTTATTTCTTTGCATAAGTTTTTTGGGTGATTATTCCGTTTTGCCGTCAGACGACGCCTTGCATTATGTATATCTAATTGCATTTTACCACAACCAAAAAACATGATTTACGCCAATCAACGTTTTTTTCTCTTCATTCAGCCGCATAAATACAGTTTTTATCTTTCACTTGCCATATATGACAGCCGATCGAGATCGGCGTTTACACAAATTATGAGCAACAAATTTGATTTATAATTGACAGTTGTTTTTTAGCATGATATAATTATATGGATATATATTATTCTTTTTGGGAAGGGGTGAGGAATATGCCTGAAAACAAAAACGATATAGATAGCTTTTGGGATATTGCCTCAATGATTCCGGTAAAGAAAACAACGCTACGCAAGCCTGCCTCCGACACAGAAGCCGTGACCATAGACACCGGCAACTCTGCGCGCGAGCAAGGTGAAAACATACCGATTTCGGTCCCACGCGCCGAACAAACAATACACAGGCAAAAGAGTGAGTATTCAAACGAAACGGGGTTTATCCGCAAAGTGGAGCTTATTCCATGGGGAAATTTTACATTTTACTCAAAATTCCACGCCGACGCGGAAAAGTATTTCGACGCAAAAAGCGACGAGTGTGAATACGAATATTTCTTTTCATATATGCCGCAATATGAACAGATGTCGATAAAACAGATGAGATATTATCTTTTCTGGCGGTCGCAGGTTAGAAACGGAATTTATCCGCCCGTCGACAGCAGTTACATCTTTCTTTACGTTTATGAAACGATAAATTTAAACACATTACTCTCCCCCGAAGAGCGTCTTGACATTTTGTTTGACATTCTTTTGGCATACAGAGGAAGATACCCGTATCTTGACCGATATATAGGCGAGTGGATGTGCGATATTTGTTTGATCGACAGAATAAGCCCGACAGAGAGGATGCGCGAGATGCTTAAAAGTATTTCGCTGAAAATTTCCTTGCCGGAGATTATGGCTGACGGAAATGACGGATATTTCGGATATGATTTTATCTGTTCGGCATGCGGATATGACCACAAAAAAAGCAAAGTATATTCCGAACACAAGCAGGAATGGGACGTGTTCATGCCCGCCTCGGTTGAGAGAGCAGTCGGAGCAATGATCAATGCAGGAGATCTACCCGAGGTATTTTCGCACACGGTTCGCGACAGCTTTTCAGGCGCGATAGCATATTCCGGCGTAAAATATAAAATTGCCGTAACATATATTTCGATAAGAAAAAACAAAGACATTCACTCTTTGTTTTCTGCTGTATCAAAGTTTGCGGAAAATGAATTGAGAGCCGCGTGCGGGGTGAAGTCAAGATATAAAATTCAGAAAATTCCGCCGAGTGCTGAAAAAGCGATTAAAGATTATTTTGACGCATATTTTCCGGAAAGACATTTGCGGAAAAAGTCGACGGACGACAGTGAAGAATATATGAAATATTACGCGCCGCGCCGTGTCGGCGAAGCCGACATAGCGCGCGCCCTGCGCATCGAAGAAGCCGCATGGGACACTGCGCGATTGCTTGAAGCCGAAATTGAATATAACACCGAAAAGTCTGCGCCCGATGCGCCGGGCGCGCCGCCCAAAGCGGACGCTTTGGCGGCGCGGCGCGATACGGCAGAATCTGAATTTTCTCTGCTTCTTTCATCTCTTGACGACATGCTGTACGAGGCGCTGAAAGCCGCCGAGAGAAGCGAAATGAAAAAATTCTGCAAAACCAATTCGCTCTTGACAGACGATATAATCCGAAGAATAAACGAGATAGCAAGTGAAACCATGGCGGATATGATAATAGATGAAACGGGAGAACTCATAGACGACTACCGTGAAGATATTATGGCAGCTATAAAAGAAAAGGAGGAAAGATGACTTGGAAAATCAAATAAAAGTGCCGAAAAGAATACTCTCTTCCCTTTTGGCGTCGCTGTCAGCCGGAGTCGTTCCGAGAACGGGTGCACCATATGTCGCTATCGGCAGAAGTGACGAGATAGCCGCACTTTATAAGGATTTTGAGGCGGTCGCCGACGGCGGCGCGTTTACACGGTTCATCATAGGCAAGTACGGCAGCGGTAAGAGTTTTCTTATTCAGCTGATGCGCGGGTACGCGTGCGAAAGGGATTTTGTCTGTGCCGACGCGGATCTCTCGCCCGAGAGGCGGTTATGTGCCACGGCAGGCGCCGGACTCGCGACATATAAAGAACTAATTAAAAATCTTTCCTCAAAAGGCGCGACAGGTGGCGGTGCGCTTTCTCAAATAATCGTCAGGTGGCTATCCGACTTGCAAACCGACGTGGCAAAAGAGGGCACCTCGCCCGACAATGATAATTTTTCACGCGAAGTTTCAAAACGGATATATGCCGTTATGCATGAAATAGAAACCGGCGTGGGAGCATTTGATTTTGCGCGGGTAATTTCAAAATATTATGACGCATATCGCACATATGACGACGAAACACAGGCAAATTGCTTAAAGTGGCTGAGGGGCGAGTTCCGCTCGAAAGTCGAAGCAAGGGAGGCGCTCGGCGTCAATGCGGTGATCGACGACAGAAACTGGTATGATTATATAAAACTCTTCGCCGTGTTTGTGAGAAAAATAGGTTATAAGGGGCTTATCGTGTTCATCGACGAATGTGTAAACCTATATAAAATATCAAATCGCATATCGCGCGAAAACAACTACGAGAAAATTCTGTCTATATACAACGACACCCTGCAAGGAAAAGCGGAAGGGCTTGGCGTCATATTTGCCGGAACACCGCAGTTTTTGGAGGACGGTCGCCGCGGGCTTTTCAGTTATGAAGCGCTCCGATCGCGCCTCTCAGACTCGATATTTGCCGGTTCGGACTCGTTTAACGGGCTGACGATAACAGGTCCCGTTATCCGCCTGACGCAGCTTGGCGACGACGAACTGCTGGCATTGCTTGCAAGGATAACCGTGCTTTTTTCGCAATATTACGGCGCAGTGAACGTATCAGCCGAAGATATGAAAGATTTCCTTTATAAGATGCTCGACCGCGCCGGCGCTCAATCGATGATGACCCCAAGAGAACTTATAAGGGCATATTTGGCAGTGTTGGGTGCCCTCAGCGCCGACAGTGCAAAGAAGCTTTCCGACGTTATCGGGAAAGTGAAAAAAGAAGAAGAAAAAGATAATACGGGCTTCGACCCCGATATGATAGAAATTTAAGGAAAGGACGCAACAAATGGACAATCAAACAATTTTCGACCCCAGAAAAACAGGAGAAAACCGTCTTCCCCAACGCTCATACTATATTCCCGCGCAAAGCGAAGAAAATGCGCGCAACCCACGCAAAGAAAATCCCGCGTATACTCTGCTCAACGGAGAATGGGACTTTAAGTATTATGAAACGATGCTCGACGTGCCGGCGGAAATTTCCGACGTCAAATACAGCGACAAGCTCCCCGTACCGTCTTGCTGGCAAGTATACGGCTATGGGCAAATACAATACACAAACATAAACTACCCCATTCCGTGTGAACCGCCCTTCGTTCCTACGTTAAACCCAGTCGGCGTTTATCACAGAACGTTTGTGCTCGATTCAAAAACAGATAAAACATATCTTCTCTTCGAGGGCGTCTGCTCGCTCTTTGAGGTATATGTAAACAACAAGTACGTCGGAATGTCAAAGGGGTCGCGCCTGCAAGCCGAGTTTGACGTAACGTCGTTTGTGGTGAAAGGTGAAAACGAACTGTCGGTAAAAATTTACACATACAGCGACGCTACGTATCTGGAAGATCAGGATTGCTTCCGTTTCAACGGCATTTTCCGCGACGTATATCTTCTTCGCCGTCCGAAAGATCACATCCGTGATATAACCGTCAAGGCTCACGCCGACGGCACACTTAAAGTTGACTATGATTTCACCGGCAAGAAAACTCCCGTGGAAATAAAAATGTTTGCGCCCGACAACACCCCGGTTAAGTTCGGAAACGTTGAGCATCCGCTTACATGGAACGCCGAAGAGCCGAACCTTTATACGCTTATTATTTCCTGCAACGGCGAATACATCTGCCTGAAAATCGGTTTCCGTGACGTTGCCATCGCCGAAGGCGGAGTTCTTACGATCAACGGTACGCCCATCAAGCTGAAAGGCGTAAACCGCCATGATACTCATCCCGAAAAAGGCTATGCCGTTTCCGACGACGACATTATAAAAGACCTGCTTATAATGAAAGGCATGGGCATCAACTGCATTCGTACCTCTCATTATCCAAACACGCCGTATTTTGCACAGCTTTGCGACGAGCTCGGTTTCTATGTAATGGAGGAATGCGACATAGAACTTCACGGGCTCGAAAATATGCTTCATTTCAGCGGCGATCCCGCATATCTAATAGCGTCCAACCCGGATTGGGAAGCGCAGTTCCTCGACAGATGTCAGCGCATGGTCATGCGTGACAAAAACAGCCCCTGCATTTTCTCATGGTCGCTCGGGAACGAAAGCTCTTATGGCACAAACCATCAAAAAATGGCTGACCTTTGCCACAGCATCGACCCGACAAGGCTTGTTCATTACGAGGGTTCGCGCTATTATAAACGCTATCACCCTGATTTCACCAAAGTTGACGACAGAATGGATTTTGTCAGCATCATGTACCCCGAGATAAGCTATCTTGAAACGATGGGTATAAACGAAGGGGGCGACACAAGGCCGTTCTTTATGTGCGAATATGCGCACGCGATGGGAATGGGCCCGGGCGAAGTTGAAGAATATTGGGATATGATATATAAATATCCGCGTCTTTGCGGCGGCTGCGTTTGGGAATGGGCAGACCACTCAATAAAGAAAGAAGACGGTGAGTATTACTATGGCGGCGATTACGGCGAAATTCCGCATGACGGCGTTTTCTGCGTCGACGGGCTTTGCTATCCCGACAGAACCCCGCACTTAGGGCTTCTCTCTCTTGCAAAGGCTATTCAGCCCGCGAAAATAAGGCTTGAAGGCGGCAAGATATTCATTCGCAACACGATGGACTTCCTCAATCTTTCGGCGCTATTTACCGGCGCGGTATATACGCGTTGCGGCAAAGAAACAAAACTCATCGCTCAATTCACCCCCGACGTTGACGCGCGCGATGAAAAAGCGTTTGAATTTGAGCTTCCGAAAGAAGGCGAGAGCAGGACGTTCGTTGAGGTTTATCTGCTCTATCGTTTTGATACCGATTACGCCGAAGAGGGATGTCTCGGCGCTTACGAGCAGATGGAGCTTCCCGTCAAGATAACAAAGAAGAAGAGCTCGCCGAGAAAAACGGCGATAGAGATGACAGAAAGCGGCAGATACACCACCGTCACATCGAAATCGCTTACCGTTAAAATAGATATGGCAACCGGCATGATATGCTCTTATGTAAAAGACGGCGAGGAGCTTCTCGCGGCACCGACAACGCTTACCGCTTGGAGAGCCCCCATCGACAACGACAACTCGATACGTTCAAAATGGAACAATGATTTTGTCCGTTATGCGCGTCCGTGCGTTATAAGTTACGATTGCAGCTGCGACGGCAAAGAAGCCGTGATAAAATTCAAGGGATTCTTCTCCGCTCCCTCGCGCCGCCCGCTTTACTTTACCGAAACGACGTATTGCGTAAGTTCTTTCGGAGTTAAAGTTTCAGTTGACGCGACAAAGCCCGACGACAACGTTGTCGATCACATACCGCGTTTCGCCTTCATGTTCACTCTGAAAAAAGGCTTTGAAAACTTGAATTATTTTGCAAAAGGTCCGTACACATGTTATTGTGATATGCAAAATTACGCTTACTACGGCGAATTTGAATCGACGGTAGACGAAGAGTATGTTCCGCTTATTCGTCCGCAGGATTGCGGAAACCACGTCGGCGCCGAGTTCTGCACACTTGACAACGGCAAAAATACGTTTAATGTTTACGGCAACAACTTTGAATTTTCCGCGCTTCACTTCTCACCCGAGAGCATGAGCGACGTCGCTCATCGCCATGAGCTTGTTAAAGCGGATGAAACGTTTTTGCTTGTAAATTACAAAAACGACGGCATCGGTTCAAACTCCTGCGGTCCTATGCCGATAGACAAATATCTTTTCAACGACAAAAATTTCAAATTCGAGTTTGAGATAAGATAACAAAACATAAAAAAGCTCCGACCTCGGTCGGAGCTTTTTTGAGTAATTAAAATATCTGCGTCCGCTTTCGTTGCGGCATGGTAAAATTTTCTTTTACACAATATTTTTTTGCGCCGTTTTTATCCTTTCACTATCATAAAAAACACAAATTCAACAATCATCATCGCCGCCGACGCCGCCGTTTCAACAATGTAAAACACACGCCATTTTCCCGCCGTAAGTTTGATAAGAATCCCGCCGAAAACAATGCTCAATATATCAAGCACGGCAAAGGCGATCATCACTATTATAAAAAATATTATAAGCACGGCAACCCCCACGGCTTCTCCGAGGTTGGACGCGGTGCCGTTCTCACCTATCGTCGTCATTGCCGAAAACAGCGCCGAAGAATATATAAAAGCTATGACGGAAAGCGCGAGAAATATAAACGAAAAAACTATAAGAGTTTTAATTTTTTTGCTCATTTTTCCCTCCGTTTTTCCAAAAGATTTATTTCTTCACTTTAAATATCGCCGGCAAGCCTTGATCGAAAACACAGTCCGCCTCGCCGCATATAAGCGGATAGATGTAATCGACGCACGCGTCGGTTACGTTGTTTGCGCGTTCGTTTATCATCTCGCGCGGAACTTTTCTTATGGCGTTAGCAACGGAGGATATATCGCAAAGCCCAACCGAGCAACGATATTCTTCCCCACTCTCGCGTATAAAGCACGCCATCTTGCCGGTTTCGCCGTTTACAGCGGCTCTGACAGCCCCGCGCCCGACTGTTACCGACTCGTCGATGTCGGTTTTCGAGCGGAGATGCGC
Organism: Clostridia bacterium; assembly: GCA_017446155.1. GTDB lineage: Bacteria > Bacillota > Clostridia > Oscillospirales > CAG-272 > CAG-841. The sequence continues at coordinate 7,080 of JAFSRI010000001.1, forward strand.
CGCGCACCTCTGCGGAAGGTTTATCTCAACACTTCTGACTTTACATCCGAACTTGTTTTTTACGGCAAGTTCAAGCGCCTTTCCGGTGCCGGAAAGATATTTGTGTCCGAACACGTCCACGGCGCCGCTTTGAGCCGACTCACCAACATATTTCCCGTCTGCGGTACGGGCGCCCTCCGAAACCGCCACAACGACGTTCGGGTGAGTTTCAAAGGCTTTTTCTATATCTTCATAGAACTTTTCAAAATCGAAATCCACCTCGGGCAGATAAATCATGTCGGGCGAGATTCCATGCTTTCTCGTCAGCGCCGCCGCCGCTGTAAGCCAGCCGGCATCACGCCCCATAAATTCCACTATCGTCACGGCTTTTGTCGTATATACAGCCGCGTCAAGCAGTATCTCCTGCATCACCGTTGCTATGTATTTTGCCGCCGACCCGAAACCCGGGGTGTGGTCTGTTCCGACAAGGTCGTTGTCTATCGTTTTCGGAACGCCCATCACGCGCATTTCATATCCCGCGCCGTTGACGAACTCCGACAGCTTCGCTACCGTGTCCATCGAGTCGTTTCCGCCGATATAAAAGAAATATCTTATATCGTATTTTTTGAATACTTCAAGCAGTTTATTATATATTTCCGGCTCGTCTGAATATTTGGGCAATTTTTTTCTGCACGAACCGAGCGCCGCCGCCGGCGTTTGTTCGAGAAGTCTTAACTTGTCCTCACTGTCAAGCTGCGAGCCTAAGTCGCATATCGTTTCATTCAAAATTCCCTCGACGCCGTTTATCGCGCCGTATACGGTCTTTATTTGCTCAGCCTCAAAACAACCGCGCACAACGCCCGAAAGTGTTGCGTTTATCGCCGCCGTAGGGCCCCCTGACTGCCCGACTATCGCATTTCCGTAAAGTTTTGTCATATTTGTCCTCCTGTGTCTGCCTGAGTGAAAGTATTTACAAATATATTATATATCAACAAACTCTGTTTTTCAATATTCATTTTTAGCATAAAAAGCACCCCGAAGGGTGCTTTTTAATAAAACTTATTTATTTATGTTGTAACCGATATGAATATTTCGCGTTATATTGCCGTCAACAACAACGCAATCATCAAATATTTCAACAATCACATTGCCCTTTTCCATAAATAGTCCGCCGTTTTTATATGTGCATTTATATCCATGGCCTTCAAACGCAGATTTGATTTTTTCATTGCTTTCACCCATACTGACGCCGAATATATTTACCTTTTTATTCTGCGTCCATATTTTTGTAATATAATCCGTGCCGTTTACGGTTTCAATAAGATATGATGTTCTTGATCCGTTTACTGATCTGCCATATCCCTCGGCTTCGCTTTCAAACCCGGAAAAATCTATTTCTTTTGCATTGTCAAGCAGACCAAACTCAAAATTTGAATTCAAATTCAATTCATCAGCGTCAGGATCCACCCCGTTTGCGATTTTAGGTGCGATTTTCCCGCACGAACAGAACGCAAATATTATTGCAAAACAAATAATAACACAAAGCGGTTTTTTCATATAAATCAGTTTATCTCCGTAACCACGCCCATAAACAGCGGAAGTTCATTTGCGTTATCTATTATCATATAAACGAACGGTCTGTCGAGGGTAACGGTTTTATACTGTTCATATCCCGGTCCTACGCTTGTCGCCTCCATCATAACGGCGGTAACCGCAGCGGCTTTCGTTCCCGCCTGCGTCAACTCTATATGAGTCTTATGAATAACCTTTCCGATAAATACGTTGTTATCGCACTCACCCATAGCGGAAAAGTTCGCTTCCGACGGTGAGAATGCGTCCTCGATTCCCATTGCCCCCAGCACACCGTTGAGCGTGATATCGAAATCATATTCAAACGCGGGCGTCGTCGCGCGAACCTGAGCATACTGTTTTGAAGCGAGTACGGCTTTCAGTTTTTCTCCCGTCAGCGAGCGTGCATAATCGAAAACGTCAACGTTTTCATCAGGCAGAAGCGCCACAAACTTGTATCCGAGCAGATATGGCTTCTCAAACCCGCAAACGCCGTCGGCTTCAAGATATAAGCTCTCTGTACTGTGCATCATCTTCACATCCTGCTTTTTGCCGTCATACGTTGTGAACGTTTTCGTTCTGCAAGAATAGTCTTCATATTGGTCTGCCCACAGCGCGTCGAACACAAGGGCGTTCATCAATACCATAACACATTCCGGCGAGAGTTCATCTACGATTTTCTTTATCATCTCGTCCGTATGTTCACTTACCCAAGCGTTCATTTCATCAACCGTTTTGGGGTCGGAAAAGTCCTTTTCATACGCCTGTGCATCGTAATAATTCTTGTTCGTCTGCAAAAAGTCGGCATTTACTTTGAGCCGCCCGTCTTCTCCGAACCAAATAGAGTTTGCCAATTTTACTTTGGCGCCATTGCCGTTCATGAGGTTTTTGACGTACGAATAAAGATATTCGTTCATCTCATCCATCGTCAGCCCGAAAACCTGCTCAAACTGCGCGCGGGTTTCTTTCTCAGAGCCGTTTGCCGTCATGCTGAGCGCCGTGATGATCGAAAGCGGTGAGATAAGAATGTTTTTCTTTTCTTTTTCGGTCGTTCCTTTCAATAGTCGCGCCGAAAAATCGAGCATTGCGTCGATAAATTTTTCATCGACAATCCTTTCTGTCACTGCCTGAGCCACATAATCCGCCATAAGATCGCCTTTTTCGGTGTTGCCCGACGGCGTTGTATGAGTGGTCGTCTCCTTTGTCGTCTGAGTATCGATCGGCTTTACGTTGTTTGCACACGAACACATCACAAGAGCTATCGCCGCAAAAGAAAGCACGAGTGATATAATCTTTTTCATTTTATTTTACCTCCGTCACTACTCCCATAAATACGGGAAGATTTGTCGCGCTGTCGATTATCATATATACAAACGGACGATCGAGCTTGACCGTCGTCATCGGAAAGAAAGCTCCCTTTGTGTTGATCGATACGCTTGTCACTGCCGCCGCCTTTGTCCCCTCTTGCTTTACCTCGATGTGGGTTTTATGAAGCACCTTGTCGATATAAAGGTCGTTTCTTTTGTCAATTCCCGAAAAATCCGCTTTGGAATCCGAAAAAGCGTCGCTCAGCCCCATTGATATGAGCGCCTTATTCATTTCTATGTCGTAATCATACTCGAACGCCGGCATTATCGCGTTTGTTTCGCTGTACATTTCATCCGTTATGGTGCTGAAAATATATTTATATGACGCGTTTTCAATAAACTCGAAAACGTCCGTGCCCTCATCCGGCAAAAGCGCTATGAACTTATATCCGCCGGCATAATTTTTCATAAAGCCCGAAAAACCCTCACCGGAAATATATCTTTCAACGCTCTTCATGAATTTGGCGTTGTTTTTCGTTCCGTCATAGGCATTGAACACGTCTTTTGTGCAATCTTTGTCGTCATATTTCGTTTCCCATACCGAATCGAACACAAGGGCGTTTATCAACACCATCACACAGTTCGGGTCAAGCTCGTCTACGATTTTTTCAATCATCTCATCCGTGTGGTCTTTTACCCATTCGTTTATCTTCTCCACTGTTTTCGGGTCTGAAAAATCATATTTATATGCTTGCGCGTCGTAGTAATTTTTGTTCGTCTGCAAAAAATCAGGATTTACGTCTATGTTCTGCGCGTCTGAATCGAACCAGATTGAATTTGCAAGCTGCATCTTCGTTTTTTCATCGTTAAAAAGAGATGAAACGTATGTGAAAAGATATTCGTTTGCCTCATCTGTCGTCAGCCCGAAAACCTGCTCAAACTGGGCGCGGGTATCGCTTTCGGCGCCGTTTGCGGTCATGGCAAGCGCAACGATAACCGACAAAGGCGAGATAAGCGAGCTTTGTTTTTTCTCGCTCGTCGTCAACTTAAATAACTCTGCCGAAAAATGCAGCATTGCGTCGATAAACTTTTCATCTGACATCCTGCCTTTCACCGCCTGAGCCACATAATCAACCATAAGATCGCCGTCGGGCGAAAAATCGTCAGGCTCTTGTTTTGTGCCGCAAGAGCAAAGTGCAAGCGTCAGCATTGTCAACGCTAAAACAAAAGAAATTATCTTTTTCATATTCATCACCGTCCTTCTCCGCTTTCTTTCTCAAAAACTATATCTGTTGTGCCGTCCGGCAGAAATGCGAATATCATAAACGTTTCGCCGTCGCCTATCGCATTCTCGTTTCCCTCAAATCGGTATAAAAACGTTAGCGTCCCGTCAATTGACTCAAATTTCGTTATGGCAAGCTCGCCCTGTTTGTTTTCGTTCGTCACAATGAACGCGACGAACGGTTTAAAATCGCTTGAATATACGAATTTGGATAAAACCCTGTCTTTTTCTCCGAATTCAACGGTAGGAAGCTCGATTTTGCGGGCTTGCAGCCAACGGGTAAAGTCCTCAGCGGAATATGCGATGACGTACGAAGAAACCTCTTCGGCTCCGTCACCAAACGCGGCGCAAGTCACCGACGGTAGCTCCGCCTCTGCGGTATCGCCCGGTATCGTCGCCTCTATCGGAGTCGAAGCAAACACCGTTCCGTTTTTTCCGGTCGCGGCTGTCGTCGTTGTGAAAACTTCACCGAGAGAAGTTTGCTCAACGAGCGTGCAAAAATCAGTTGCTTCGATTTTCGTCCATGCAGGCGTTGTCGTTGTCGCGGAAACGTGTGATGTTTGATCAATTTCTTCGGATGTGTGTGCACCGCTTGAGTTTTTAATCAGTTCTTCAAGTTCGTCTTGCGTTATTACGTTGCAACTGTAACTTATGTTGTCATAGTCAAATCTGGCGTAGTTTTTTGCTGTGTCCGAAGCACCCTCTTTTGCTACGCCGGCGGTTTTTTCAGGGCTTGAATCGATGTAATTTGCCGAAACGCCAATTCCTCCGTTGCGGTTTAAATCCGTCACATCAATATAGTTGACCGCACCGTATTCGTCTATTTCGACAAAATTTTCAACCTCGCCGTTTTTGTTTATCACGGCATATATGTTTGACGCAAAGCGAGCTTCTCCATGCGTTTCCTCAGCGGACTGTTTACCGTATGAAAATCCCGGTTTTATCACGGCAAATATCGAAATGAAAACTATGGCGACAGCCGCCGCTACCGAGACTATTTGCGTAATGGTTTTCATTCTTTGCCTACGCGCCTCTTCCGCTTTTTCGGCTTTTTCATATACGCTTTTTTTAAATTCATTCATGTCTTTCATTCGATATTCACCCCTTTCTTTTCAAGAATTGTTTTTAAGGCTTCCTTGCCTCGATAAAGAAGGTTTGCGACCTGACGTTTGCTTTTTTTCATTACTTTGCAAATTTCGTCGCCCGAAAAGCCGTATAGATATGTCAGACTCACAACCTGCGCATATTCGTCTTTTATCTCGCCAAGCGCCTCGTGCACTACCCTTACGGTTTCGTTTGAGAGAACTCTTTCTTCAAGCGATTTTTCATCAGCCGACACACCGTCGTCGTCTTCTATCTCTTTGTCGTTTGAGCGCACGTTTTTTCTCACTTTATCATAAGATTTATTTTTTGCAATCGAAAAAATATACGTTTTAAGTGTGCTCTTAAACGAAAATCGGTGCTTATGCACGATAAGATCACAAAAAACGTCCGCGGCGATGTCCTCTGCGTCGGCAAGGTTATGTACTATGCCGAATATGAAATGTATAAGCTGGTCGTGGTAATTTTCCATTATCTGCTCAAAAGCGTCTTTGTCGCCGTTGAGATACCGCCTGTAAAGCTCCGCGCCATAGTCGCCCTTGCCTTGTTCGCTTGACGTGTTCAATCTCTTCCCCCTCCTTCTTTTTAAATTTCCTTTTTAAATATTTAGTCGTTTTACTTCGCCTGTTTTCTCATTTTTCCTGATATATTCTTTTGTTAGTTGTCTGTTCAGCTTTGATGCCGCCGCTGTTTTCGTAAAAAACGCAGAAATATCTTATCTATTACGGCGCATCTCACCTCACCCGATCACAGATCGTTTATGAGCCGTCTTTTACACCTGTTCGGAGAATAACCACACGCCATTTCCATACGTTTGGAAAACAGATCATCAAAAAATGCGAAAAAAGCCCGCATATGCGGGCTTTTTCAAATTCAGGCTTCGTCGCGCGCGAAAAGCTCGCTTTCATCAAGTTCAACGTCCTCAACTTCGGCGTCACTCTCTTCGCCCTCATCTTCACAGTCACATTCGCAGCATTCGTCTTTCGATTTGCATATCAGATATGCGCCCACAGCACCGCCTACCGCCGACATTGCCAAAAATGCCGCCGCGATGCTCTTCTTTTTTGCGACAAGAGAAACAAACGTCGCAAGTGCGATCACAGCTTCGGCAAGAAGCGCGATCCCTACAAAAAGTTTTGTCTTTTTAAGCATACCAAAATCTCCTTTCAAAATTTAATATTATGCTATGCTTTTAAGATAAGCATTGATAAACTCATCTATCTCGCCGTCCATCACGGCGTTGATATCGCCGTCCTCATACCCTGTTCTGGCGTCTTTTGCAAGCGTATAAGGCATGAAAACGTATGAACGTATCTGCGAGCCCCATTCGATATTTGTTTTTTCCCCGCGGATACCGTCTATTTTTTCCATATTTTCTTTGCGTTTTATCTCGGCGAGTTTTGAACGCAACATTTTCATCGCCGTTTCTTTGTTTTGCAGCTGGCTGCGCTCTGTCTGGCATCCTACAACGATGCCCGTCGCCTTGTGAACTATACGTATGGCGGAGTCGGTCTTGTTTATGTGCTGACCTCCCGCGCCTGACGAGCGGTGAGCCGTAACTTCGATGTCTTCCGGATTTATTACGATGCTCATGTCGTCGTCGATCTCGGGGGTCACTTCAACCGATGCAAACGACGTGTGACGTCTGCCCGATGCGTCGAATGGAGAAACTCTTACAAGGCGATGAACGCCGTTTTCGCTTTTCATATAACCGTAGGCGTTTACGCCCTCTATAAGAATCGTGGCGCTTTTAAGCCCTGCCTCATCGCCATCGAGCCAATCGAGGAGTTTTACGGTATAGCCGTGCTTTTCAGCCCAGCGCGTATACATTCTGTAAAGCATCGACGCCCAGTCCTGCGCCTCTGTGCCGCCGGCGCCCGGGTGGAACGACAGAATAGCGTTGTTTCTGTCATAAGGCCCCGAGAGCAGTGTTTCAATATTCATCTGCTCTATCGTTTTTTCTATGTCTTTTTCTTCCGCCTCGACCTCGTCGCTTACGCTCTCGTCATTTTCCTCAATTCCCATATCCGCCAGAGTTATCGCGTCCTCAATTCTCTGCACGAGCTTTTCATACGCTTCAATCTTGTCTTTGGTGCGTTTCAGTTCCTGCAATACAGCGCTGGAATTTTCCTGATTATCCCAAAATCCATCGGCTACTGTCTTTTCTTCCAAGTCTTTTACGTTTTCTCTGAGCTTTTCTATTTTAAGTGCCGAGCCGAGCTCTTCCGCGTCATGGCTCAGCCACTGCAATTTATATTTTGCGTCTTCAAGTCTGATTATCATTTAAGTAAATTCCTTTCATATGTCGGTTTAGTAAACAGTAAAGTCGTAATTCCATGTTAAAACCGTCACTTTTTGTTTTTCCGTGTGATCTTCACTTGAATCGTTTCCTTTCGTGATTCTGAATTGATTATTTCAAACGTCCGCCGATTTGTAAACCGTTATTAAACATTTTTACTCGACTTCAATGGATGTCGACGTTTTTCATTTCGGAACCGAAGCTTTTCGTTTTTCCGTGCGGTTCTCACTTAAACCGATTCCTTTCGTGTTTCCGATTTGATTATATCAAACGTCCGTCGATTTGTAAACCGTTATTTTGCATTTTTGCAGGGTGCGGCAAAAAACTTGCCGAGGTCCATATACAGTTTGCCGTCTTTTTCGCCAAATCCGACCGCATGTATCAACGGCGAATCCTCCCCGTCGTAAAACGCCTCGTGTGCGCCTGCCAAATCGATGAAGTTCAGCACTCCGCGCGCCATAATGAACAGCGCCTCGGTGTCGCTTACGTCTTTTACGTTCTTTAAATCGAATATGTGACCGTAATTTCCTTTTATATAGAATTGGCAAATGCCGACCGGCTCGCCGTCAACCGAAGCGCCATAGGCAAAATAGTTTTCTTTATATTCCGCGCCGCACATATCGCACAGACGTTTTTGTTCCTCTTTTTCCTGTATAGGTTTTATTTCAAGCATTGTCGTTTCCTCTTTTCAGCGTTTCTATTTGTTCGGCGGTTAGCATCTTCCACTTGCCCGTCGGCAGTTTTCCCAAGTTTATATCTCCTATCGAAATACGTTTTAGCGCAATCACTTTCAGCCCCACCGTTTCGCACATACGGCGTATTTGCCTGTTTCTGCCTTCAAACAGTTTTATCTGTAAAACAGTCGTGCACTCGTCGCCGGTAAACCGTTTCACCTCGGCAGGCTTCGTTATGTATCCGTCGAGTTTAAACGGCTTTCCAAGCCGCTCGATCTGTTCCTCGCTCGCCTTGCCCTCTACCGTCACGTCATACGTTTTCGGTTTATGATATTTCGGGTGAGTCAGCATATTTGCAAGCTCACCGTCGTTTGTCATAAGCAGCAGCCCCTCGGAGTCGCGGTCGAGCCGCCCTATCGGATATACCCTTATCCCAAGCTCCGAAACAAGGTCGCTTACGCTCTTTCTTCCGCGCTCGTCGTGCATCGTCGTCACATATCCGCGCGGTTTGTTCAACACCAGACACACCTTCTCGTCACCGCGCCCGACTTTCTTCCCGTTCACTGTTACCGTGTCCGTCACGGGGTCTATCTTCTGGCCGAGCTGAGCCGGCGTGCCGTTGACTTTAACGTTTCCTTTTTCTATCTCGCCGTCGGCGGCACGTCTTGACATCACGCCCCTGTCGGATAAAAACTTAGATATTCTTATCTTTTCCAAATCAAATCTTCCTTTTTCGGTCGAGGGGTTCTCTCCCCCCTCGCCGTTTTTGATTATAATTATTCTACTTATTTCGCCCTATTGAACTTTTCAGGCAATCGTCCGTCGCGTAAAGTCCGCATGACGCCATCTCTTCTCCGTCAAGATAAAATCGCACATATCCGATTATATCGCCCTTGTGAATATCCGCATAAACAAACGGCGGAAGCTCCGTTCTCATTTCAATCTCGCCATGATCTTTTTTCAGTGTAATTCGCTTTTCATCCGCGTTTGAAACGCTCACCGTCGCCGTCTGCCCTCCGCAAACGTGAACGTTGAATCTCATCGCGCCTTTTTTACAAAGCACGACGCTTTCATACATTTCAAAGCCGGCGTCGAGCATACGCCTGTGGTCACGCCAGTCGTTGCCGTCGGAAAGGGTGACGCAAATAAGGCGCACGCCGTCTTTTTCAGCCGAAGAAACAAGCGTTCTTCCGCATCGTTTTGTAAATCCGGTCTTGACACCGGTAATGTCCTCATACTCAAACAAAAGTCTGTTATGGTTGCGGAAGCTCCGCGTGTTTTCTCCCTCGCCCACTGTTGCCGTCTTGCTTGACACGATTTTTGCAAACGTTTCGTTTTTCAGCGCTTCGCGGGCGATGAGCGCAAGATCGTATGCCGAAGTGTAGTGGCTTTCTCCGTCAAGCCCATGCGGATTTTCAAAATGGGTGTTTTCAAGTCCCAACTCCGCCGCCTTTTCGTTCATCATCACGGCAAAATTCTCAACACTTCCGCCGACGGCATATGCAATACAAGTTGCGACGTCGTTTGCCGACTGCAACATCATGGCATAAAGCAATTCTTCAAGCGTATATTTTTCGCCCGCTCGCATATATGCGGACGATCCCTCGACGCCCTCCGCGCGCGCGTCAAACGTTATCCCCGTTTCCGCCGCCATGTGTTCCAGCGCTACGAGCGCCGTCATTATCTTCGTCGTACTCGCGGGTCCGAGCCTTTCGTCTTTGTTGTTTTCAAAAATGACCTCGCCGCTGTCAGCCTCTATAAGCACGCACGCGCGTGCGCTGTTCTCAGGCACCTGCGAAGCCGACACACCGCCGCAAAGCAACAACGCCACAAGTATAAGCGAGCATATGGTTTTTAATATTTTCAATTTTTCTTTCCACCTTCATTTCTTTTTTAGAAATGATGTGCGAAAAACCCGTTTTTTATTCCGTTATCTTGCCCTCTGCCGATTTTTTGTCTTCTTCGGCTTCTTGCACCTCTTCTTTTTCGGCTTTTTTCTTTTCAAAGAATTCTTTTATTTTGGCAAATATCGCCGGCAATTTCGCCGCCAGCTCCGAAACTGTCATTTCGTTGTTTGCGGGCTCGTCCACGCTTATGAACTTCACCCCGCCCTCGGCGTCAATGACAAGAAATCCCACGGGCTTAGCCGTCACGCCGGTTCCTCCTCCGCCGCCGAAGTTTTTCTTGCCCTCCGCATCCTTGCGAGAGGCAAAATCCGTGCCGCCGCCGGCAAAACCGACCGACACTTTTGACACGGGAATTATCGTTGTTCCCTGCGGAGTCGTTATTGGTGTACCCATCACGGTGTTAGAGTCAACAACTCCCTTTGCGCTTTCAAGTGTTTTTGAGAACAGATCGCTTACTTTGTTTTCTTCCATAAAAATCATACCTTTCCCGAGCTTTGCCCGATCTGATTTTGGTCATCCTTTTTATTTTTTGCCGCAAGGCGCATATTTGCCGCCCACAGTATCACGGGTTTAAATATCGCTAGCGCACCCGCAAGCGAGAGTATAAACGCAAGTTTTATATCCACCACCGTCTTTTCCCCCGTAAAATCGCAAAGGATCTGCGGCGTGCGTTTTACGCTGAGTTTGCCGTTTTCGTCAAGAAATCCGACAAGCGCGTTTGCCGCGGCGCTTGCGGCACCGTATATAAGCGCCGTCTTTGCCGCGTCGTCGGTGCAGATATTTACATAAAACTTTATTATCCGCACCGTCAGTTTCCTTGAAATTGCATAGATTATATCCGACACAAGCTCTGTCACCGTTTGCAGTATATACGGTATATCGTCGGCAGAAAGCGACAGCCCGCCTTTTTCCTGCGGGGTCTCCCCCTTTGCCGTTTTTTGCTCCTGCTTTGCTTTTTTGGCTTTTTTAGGCTTTTTCTTCTGCGGGAAAAGCATTATCTTTATTCCCGCGGCTCTTAGATAAACGCTTACTTTTTCACCAACGTCGATTCTTAACCTGACTAACGGCAAAAACAGCAAAAGCAATATCACAGCGACAATCGCGCCGATAATATAAAGTGCCGTCATATTTTCTCGCCCGCCGGCGACTGTATGGGCGGAAGCTCGTCAAGCGAGCTCAGCCCGAATATACGCAAAAATGTTTCCGTCGTCGCATAAAGGCGCGGTCTGCCGGGCACTTCGAGCCTGCCTACCTCGCAAATAAGCTCGCGTTCAAGCAGAACCCCCACCGAATATGAGCTTTCCACCCCGCGCACCTGTTCGACGTATCCGCGCGTCACCGGTTGATTATATGCGATGATGGCGAGTGTTTCAAGCGATGAACGCGAAAGGTTGCCGCCGTCTTTTATTCCCAGCGCGTTTTTAATATAGTCCGAAAAGACTTCTTTTGTCACAAGCTGGCACGCATTGCCGAGTATCAGCAGCTGTATTCCGCGCGGAAGTTCGCCCGCGTCGTATTCGTCTTTATATTCGCCGACAACGCGCCTGACTTCATCGACGTCGGTGTTCATCACCTCGGCAAGTTTAGCAAACGTCACCGGATGTCCCGCAGCGAAAAGCACGGCCTCAATTATCCGTTTCATCTCGGCGCTTGTCAATATTTTCTGCTCATCCAACTGCTTCATCCTCCTTTGCACCATCGCGTGAATGTTCGCGACTGAGGGTAAGTATTACGTTTGAATTTGTCGTATCGCCCTCGGCGCGTTTCATCATCACCCTGCCGACTCTCAACAGTTCCAGCAACGCGTAAAACACCGTGATAATCTCATCCCTGTCGCGTGTACCATCGAAAAGCTCGTCAAAATGTATCGAGCCTCGCCTGTACATTTTCCTCATAATAAACATTATCCTGCCCGACACCGACACCGGACGCTTTGCCCGCAGGTGAGAAACCGCCTCGCTTGTCGCGCTCTTTTGTGCCTCGACCGCGTCCGCCTCACGCGCGAATATCCGCGCCAGCGCGTTTGAAAGCAAATTCACGTCTATTCTTATGTCTGCGTCAAACGACGGCTTTATCTCGTCCGTATCTTTTTCAAATCTGCCCTTAAATTCGCCCTCGCGCTCGGACAGCAACCGCGCCGCTTCCTTTGCCGCCTTATATTCCATAAGTTTTCTAACGAGTTCTTTTCTCGGGTCTTCCTCTTCCGGTTTCGGCAAAAGCATCCTGCTTTTTATATACATCAGCTCCGCCGCCATCGTTATAAATTCACCCGCTATTTCCATATCGGGCTTTTGCATTTCAGCCACAGCTTTCATGTATTGGTCGAAAAGTTCCGTTATCTGAATGTCAAAAATATTCATTTTATGCTTCGAGATGAGCGCCAGCAACAAGTCGAGCGGCCCTTCGAACTTTTCTGTTTTGAATACGAGCTCCAAAGAGTTTTTCCTCCGTTTTGTCAATCATTTTCAGACAGCGAAACGCTTATCTTCGTTTTGAGTTGGGCGTGTGATTATAATTCTAAATATATAAGTGAAAATCCCACGGTAATTAAGTTTATTGTTTTAAATATTTCCTAAATGTCACTTAAAATCGTTTCTCCGTCGCGGCGGGTATTTTTTCTTTATACCACAAGCGATACGAGGTTGTTCATTCCGGTATAGATGACGTTTGCAAGCCACCCGAGCGGAACGTCGAGCGCACCCGCAAACAAAAGCACGAACAGCGCTATCTGAATATATCTTTCGTATCTCATAACGGAAAAATACGCCTTTGTCGGCAGGAAAATGAAAAGAATACGCGAGCCGTCGAGGGGGGGGATCGGCAGCAAATTGAACACTGCAAGATAGATATTGAGCATTTCAAGCTGAGCTACCATTCTGAACACGATATACATCAACGCCGCGCCGAAAGATTCAACCTCACCCGTAAGTGCTATCGTCATCACACTCGATGCATAAGACGGGATCAAAAGCAAAAGATGAGATATTATCGTTGCGATGAACGCTATCAGCAGGTTTGATATTGGCCCCGCCGACGCCACCAGCGCCATTTGCCATTTAGGGTGTTTATAATATCTGGAATTTACCAGCACGGGCTTTGCCCAACCGAAACCGAACAGAAGCATTGCAAGCGCGCCGAACAAATCGAGGTGTTTTAGCGGATTTATCGTCAGTCTGCCAAGGTTCTTCGCCGTCGGGTCTCCGCACTTATACGACACCCAGCCGTGCGCCCATTCGTGAACCGAAAGCGACAAAAGCACAACCGGTATGGTCACGAGAAGTCTTATAATTATTTCAGTAAACGAAGCTCCGCTTCGCAGAAGTGAAAATACCATTCGTTTCCTCCGTTAAAAATGTATTTCTGTTTTTAGTTATCCGAACAGTTTTCGCGGCGGATTGTTTTTCTTTAAGTTAAACGTTCCCACTCAAATTATCTTGCGGAAAAGCTCTCTTTTTGCCGCAACGATGTTTTAAAACAATCTCCGCGTTTTCAGTTATTTCAAATAAGCCTCATTTTATATGCTCGCTTATCGCCGCTATCACCTCGTCTTTGCCCTCGCCCGTAAGCGACGAAAACGCGATGACTTTGATCTTTTCTTCTTCGTCCGGCGGATTTATCAGCGGGTGAGTGAGCAGCGCCTCAAAGTTGCGCTTGCGGTCGGTTTTGTTCAGCTTATCCGCTTTTGTTGCAACAACCACAAACGGCGTTCCCGAAGAATGAAGCCAATCGAGCATCATGCAGTCGTCGCCGGTCGGCCCCACTTTCAGATCTATGAGTTGAAGCACAAGACTCGGCGCGCTGTCGCCTGTGAGATAGCCGTTTGTCAGCGCCGACCAAACGCGTTTTTCGCTCTCGCTTCTTCTAGCATAGCCATATCCGGGCAAATCTACGAAATAAAACTTTTTATCCACGCCGTAAAAGTTTACGGTTATCGTTTTACCGGGCTCAGAACTTGTTCTCGCAAGTTTCTTTCTGCCGAGAACGGTATTTATAAGCGAACTTTTGCCGACGTTCGATCTGCCGGAGAGTGCTATTTGTGGTTTGCCGTCGCGTATGAACTGCGATTCTTTTCCTGCGGAAAGCAAAAATTCCGCATTGCTCAAATTGAATTTCATTTTTTATTACCTTTCTTCCGGCATTTTTGCGATTTCCGCACGAATAAACCTGTTTTGCGCGATTATTTGTCTTTTATCACGTCATCTAAGCAGACGCGCCGACAATACGGCGTATTGGGTCAAAAGTTCTATCTTCACGCCGAACAAATCTTATACGGCGGCGTGTTTTGCGTCTACGCGAGTCTGCCTTTGAACAATATCCGGCGCTTGTATGTATTCGGATATTTCATCCGCACGGTCTTTCTTTTCGCTCGCTTCGGGCTTTGTGCAAAATGCGATGTCGATAGCTTCCGCAACGCTTGAAATACAAATAATTTCAACGTTTTCTTTTACGACAGGCATGATTTGATACATGTCGGCACGGTTTTCTTCCGGAATAAGTATCGTCTTTACTCCCGCAAGATATGCCGCCATCGTTTTTTCTCTCAGCCCTCCGATCGCCATAACGCGGCCTCTCAGGTTTATTTCGCCCGTCATTGCGACGTCACGCCTCACCGGTATTCCAGAAAGCTCGCTTGCGATAGCGGTGGCGATCGTCACGCCCGCGGACGGACCGTCTTTCGGAACGGCGCCCTCGGGGAAATGAACGTGAATATCTTTTGTTTTATAGAAGTCGGGGTCGATGCCGAGTTTTTCCGCGCACGAACGGATGTAGCTTATCGCTGCCTGCGCGGATTCTTTCATTACCTCGCCCAAAGAGCCGGTAAGCTCTGTTTTGCCGTTGCCGCTAAGCGCCAGCGCCTCGACGAGCATAACCTCGCCGCCAAGTTCCGTATATGCCATACCGCAAACCGTGCCGATCTCGTCACGGTCGAGTATTTTATCTTTGTGCATTCGCTCCTCGCCGGCGTAAACGGTTATATTGTCTTTCGTCACTTTCACCGTCTTTTTCTCGCCGCAAACTATCTGTTTCGCGGCTCTGCGGCAGCATTTTGCAATAACTCTTTCAAGCTGCCTTACGCCTGCCTCGTGAGTATACTCGTCAATTAACGTATAAAGCGCGTCGTCGGAAATTTTAAACGTTCTTCCGTCAAGCCCGTGACGTTTCGCCTGTTTCTTTATCAAGTGATTTCGAGCGATCGAGAATTTCTCCGAGCGGGTGTATATTTTCATCTCGATTATCTCCATCCTGTCTATAAGCGGGGCGGGGACGGTGTCGAGCGTGTTTGCGGTTGTGATAAACATACAGTTGGATATATCGACGGGAAATTCGATGAAGTGATCTCTGAACGCCTTGTTCTGCTCGCCGTCAAGCACTTCAAGCAGGGCGGAAGCAGGGTCGCCGTGTGCGTCGCTTGTAAGTTTATCGATCTCGTCCATAAGTATCAGCGGGTTTTGCGTTTTAGCGTTTACAAGCGCCGTGATGATACGTCCGGGCATCGAGCCTATATACGTTTTTCTGTGGCCGCGAATATCTGCCTCGTCCCTCACTCCGCCCAGCGACATTCTGATAAACTTTCGGTTCATGGCGCGGGCGATGCTCGACGCCACCGATGTTTTGCCTGTTCCGGGCGGACCGACAAGACAAATGATCTGGTTTTTATGCTCGGGATTCAACTTCTGCGCCGCAAGAAATTCGATGATACGTTCTTTTACGTCGTCAAGTCCGTCGTGGTCGTCGTCGAGGATTTTTCTCGCCGCATCAACGTCGATACGGTCTTTCGTAAATTTGCCTATCGGAATTTCAAGGCATGTGTCGAGATAATTTCTGATAACCGCGCCCTCGGCAGACCCGTAAGGAGTTTTTGCCAGTTTTTTCAGCTCTTTTGTCAGTTTTTCTTTTATCTCGTCCGAGAACGCCGATTTTTCTATCTTTTCGGCATAGTCGGCCATATCCTCGTCGTCAAACGCGTCGTTCTCGCCGAGCTCCTCACGAATGACCTTCATCTGCTCGCGCAGATAATAGTCGCGCTGGTTCTTGTCCATTCTCTCGCGCACTTCGTCGTGTATTTTCGCTTCTTCCGAAAGGACGTTTTTTTCTTTTTCAAGCGTGAATATCAGCAAATTTGCCCTGCGTTTCGGGTCAAATTCAGAAAGCAACTCTTCTCTGTCCTCGATTTTCGCCACCATGTTCGCCGCAACGAAATCACACAGCATCGAAATGTCGCTTATCGACTCTATCACGCGACGCAAATCCGGCGAAAACTTCGGTATAAACTTTGAAAACTCCTTTACCGCCGTGTTTATCTCGCGCACAAGCGCCTCGCCTACCACGCCTCCGTCGTCGAAGGTCACCGTCTTTTCCATTACTTCCGCCAGGAGCATCTTGCCCTGTTTCGTTTTGTAAATATCTTCGAGCACGGCGCGCTCGACAGGCTCTACGAGCACACGGTAAACGCCTCCGTCGGCTTTCATCATTTGTTTTATTTTCGCCGTAGTGCCAACCGTATACATGTCGCTCATCTCCGGATCGTCTACCGTAGCGTCGCGCTGACAAACGAGGAATATCATACTGTCGTTTGCTATCGCATCATCTATCGCGTGCTTGGATATGCTCCTGCCTACTTCAAGGTTCATCGGTATATTCGGAAACGACACCGCCCCGCGCATCGGTATACACGGAAGCGTACGTTTTTCAATATGTTCTCTTGTTATTGCCATTTTTTCTGCCTTTCAATATATGTTATCTCAAATAATTTTGAGCATATTTGCCGTAATTTTATATATTATATCATAATTGTTAAATAAATTCCATAGTTAAGATAAAATTTAACCTTTTAGAAACATTTTAGTTTTTCAATGTTTCTTTTCCTCAACGGCAAGCGCGTCCTTTCGCCACGTTTACAAATATTCGTCATTAACCTTTTCATCCGTTTTTTGATCGTTTTTTTACAACGGCAGTTAAGCATTTTCACAACATTTATAAATGTTCATCCTTGCCAACTTTTTTCAATCTTTTTTCGTCTGTTCCCGTAAAAAACTCTTTTTCTCGCGCCGTCGCAAACCGTCGGCTTTATGCCTTTGTCGTTCATACGGCTTTTCCTGCATTTTAACCTTTTAATTCATTATTCTCCCGGTCGAGTCGTAACGTTACATCTCGTTTATTTTCAAAAAACAAAGACGCCAAACCACGCAAAAATAAAAACCGGGAACGGATTGACCGTTCCCGTGATAAATAAATTTATTCAGCCTTTTGCGGAATTTCAGGCATGCCATCAACCGTCATTTTTTCAAACAGCACGTCTGCGCATTTTCTGTAAATGAACTGAGTTTTAAGAATATCCTTTGTATACATCGCCTCGATTTGCGCGTTTGTATATGTGGTGTTATAGTAGTAATAATAATATACTCTCAAACCGTTTAGGTTTTCCTGATACTCCTGCTCGGTATAATCTATATTATATTCTTTCTTTATCGAATAAGCGACAAGCGCTTCTTTTATATCGGCTTTGGCACTATTCGTAATATATGCGTCAGCGCCGCCCGCCCCGTAAAGAGCGTTCTTTGCCTGTTCTTCGGTATAACCGTTGTTTACATAGGCGGCCACCATGTTCGCCACCTCGTCTTTGTAGTGCTTTTCATACTGAGTGAGCAGATTTTTCGGATATTCAATAACCTCGGAATCGCTCACGACGCGGTCAAGCATAATGCTCTTTGCAAAATTCAACACACGCATCGCTTCTTTAAGTTCCCATTCGCTTTCAAACTCGGTATTGTTGCGAACGGTGTAATCCGCGTTATAAACGTTTTTAACTTCTATCTCAAATGCAGCCTCTTTGCCGGCAAGCTCTTCGTCGCTGTAATTTTCGGGGAACGTAACGTTCGCCGTGAATTTTTCGCCTTTTTTGTGGCCGAGCATAGCGCGGTCGAGTTCTTCAAACAAATATCCCGCGCCTATCTTAACTTCGTAATTGTCGGCGGAGCCGCCTTTAAAGAGATAGCCGTCTATTCTGCCTTTGAACGACATAACGACCCAGTCCCCGTCCTCAATCGTTTCCTTGTCGTCGCCGCACGCGTTATAAAAACTCGTCAACATCTCATATATTGCGTCGTCGGAAATTCCCGGAAGTATTTTTACAATGCTTACCGTAAAGCGTATCTTCTTGCCCGCAATGCTCTCTTCCTCGTACGTCTGCGGAACGTTTAAAGTAAACGAGTATTCTTTCCCGAGCTGTACGCTTCTCTCTTCGCCCTCGCTGTCGGTCACGTTTTCAACGTCATAAGCCAACGCCGTATCGAATGCGACGTTTGCCTCATACCTGCCGTATTCATATCCCTTTACGTAATCGTCGCCATCGCGGCTCCACGGCTCATAGCGCGTGTATGAAACGCTGTCTGCTGCTTCTTCAACGACCTCCGCCTTTATCTTAAAATCGACGGTGCAGCCGTTTTGTATTTTGAAATAACCGTTTTTGTTCGTTTCGGATATTTGCTCTCTGTATTCGTTATACAGTTCGACAAGCTCTTCGTATTTTACCGAAGAATGCTCCGCGACCTTTATATACTTTGTAAGATCCTCTTTTTCATAGTTGAACCCGCAACCGCAAAGTATCAGCGTAAGCGCCGCGAGCACAAGTGTAAGACAAACAATTTTCTTCATATGTATTCCTCTCATAATATACTTTCCTTGACATTTTACCTCAAACCGAATAAAAAAGCAAGTGCAAAGACGCATTTAACAAAAATATAACACTTGCGTCATTTTTCATACGGTCGATATTTTTCGATGATTTTCCGCATATATCCTATCGTGCCGAGCATTTTGTCAACGTCAAGCGTGCCGTCGTCGCGCAAAACCGGCGACTCTATGGTGATGCTCTCCTCATAGTGAGGAATGTTTGAAAAAATATGGTCAAAATCCACCGTGCCCTCGCCCGGGTGAAGTATAGGGCGGATAAGTCCCCATTGTGCCGCCACCCCGCTGTATGAGCTTATATGCATGTGTTTTACTTTTTTCCATAGCGGACTTGCAAATATATCGAGATACTGCCCGTGAAACGCACCGAAGCGAGTGTCGAAAATAAACTCAGCGTCGGGCTGTTTTTCGGCTATCTTGCCCCACACCGAGAGAGGATCGGAATAAACGCACGGTATGTTTTCTATAAGCAGCTTTACTCCGTGCTTTTTACATTCCTCCTCCATCTGCGGCAAAAGGTCTATCGTCACGTCTATATTCCCGTCCGACTTCGGGCCGCCCCACAGATGAAACACCGCCTTATCTGCGCCTATCTCATCGGCAAACTCTACGTTCTGTTTGAAAAAGTCGAGTGCTCTGGGAACGAATCTTTCGTCGTTTTCGGAAAAAATCACGCCTATGTCTTTGTCAAAATGCACTACCGGCATTTTTATGCCCGCGGCGTTGAGTTCCGCCGCTATCTTATCGAGGTTCTTATACCAAAAACCAAGCAGCATTATCTCAAATCCGTCACACGGGAATTTTTCAAAATTCTCGATTATCACCCTGTGGTCATAGCTGTTTGCCTTGCCGACAATGGCGCCTGTTGAAACGTATAGCTTATTCATAGTATCTGACGTTTGCTATCACCTTTCCGAGAATTGACACGTTTTTTGCGATTATCGGCTTCATCGTGCTGTTTTCCGGTTGAAGTCTGAACTGACCGTTCTCGCGGTAAAACGTTTTGACTGTCGCTTCCTCGTCAACGAGCACAACGGCTATATCACCGTTCTCAACATAGCTTGTGCGGTTTACTATAACATAGTCACCGTCGAGTATCCCCGCCTCAATCATGCTCTCGCCCTTGACGGAAAGCGCAAAAAGTTCGCTTCTCGCATCGACCGTTCTCGGAGGTGAAAACTCAATAAACCCGTCAAAGTTCTCCTCGGCAAGTATCGGCAGTCCCGCCGCCACCTGCCCGAGTATCGGCACGCTCAAACACTCCTTCGGCTGAGTCGCATCCTCGCCTATCCTTACCGTGCGGCTCTTTCCTTGCTCTTTTCTGATATATCCCTTTTTTTCAAGCCGTTCAAGATAGGAATGGATAGTCGAAGTGCTTTTTACTCCGACCGCCTCTTTTATATCCCTCACCGACGGTGAGTAGCCGTTCTTTTCGATGGTTGAACACAAATAATCATATACCCTGCGTTCGCGTTCGGTCAGCTTTTCCATAAAGTTTTCTCCCTTTGTTATTTTTATTCATTATTATTATATCACAAACTTCTTAAAAATGCAAACTTTTGTTCTTATTTTTCTGAAAATTTGTTCTTATTTCTGCTGTCTATATGGTTTTATTCACAATTTGTCGCCAAAAAGTTGCCTTTTTGTAAAGAAACACCGCAATCAGCAAATAATACATTTGTATTATTTGGTTCAAACCGTCAAAAACCGGTTTCATTCTTTTAAGACACGCACGTCCGTCGAGGAAGATAAACACGCCTAATCACCGTTTTTTGTCCCCCGAATTTTGCAGAGATAAAAAATCTCGAAAAATATTCGGCGTTATCGGGCAGAAAGATTTTAAACCGCATATAATAAAATAAAAAAGTAGGAGAAAAACGCCTTTGGACTACTTAAAAGCGGCGGCGTCAACCGACATACACCGCGCGATAAACACCATCGCCGACGAATATCAAGGCATATTGTCGTCCGGCGTTTTCGGCTTTTCAATACTCGGAAAGCCGCTCGAATACATAACGTTCGGAGTTGGAAAAGAAACGCATATTTTTGTCGGCACGCATCACGGTTCGGAGCATATAACTGCGTCTTTGCTTATCAAATTTTCAGCCGATATTGCCGACGCCGCGCAAAACGGGCGAAAGCTCGCCGGGTTTGACGTTTCAAACATTCGCTCATACAGACAGCTCGTCATAATTCCCATGCTCAATCCCGACGGCGCCGATATTGAACAGGGGGCGCTTCCCGCCGACCATTTTATCTTTCCGCGGCTGTTGTCGATGAACCCGCACGGGCGCGATTTTACGCATTGGCAGGCAAACGCCCGCGGGGTCGATTTAAACCACAACTATGACGCAGGCTTTTACGAATGTAAAAAGCTCGAACAAAAGCTAGGAATTTTCTCAGGCGGCCCGACGCGCTTCGGCGGACAGTACCCCGAAAGTGAACCCGAAGTTCAAGCGATGTGCGACCTTACGCGATTTTTCGTCCCGCGGCTGAAAACCGCGACGGCGTTGCACACTCAGGGCGAGGAGATTTATTACGGTTACGGAGAAAAAATACCTGACGGGGCGAAGATGTTGGCGGATATGTTTTCGCGCGCGTCGCAATATGCGGTGTCAAAGCCCGAGGGCATCGCCTCCTACGGCGGATATAAAGATTGGGTGACGGATAAATTCGCCATACCGTCGTTTACAATAGAATGCGGCAGAGGGGTGAATCCTCTGCCGCCGTCCGATTTTTATAAAATTTACGAAAAAATACTGCCGATATTGCTCATATGTGCGTCATTCTGAGAAAAAACGCTTGCAATCCATTAAAAAACAATTTATAATTATTACAGCCCGAGGTAAGATTTGAGCATGTTGTGCAACAGCTCGTCACGGTCTATCTTGCGAATGAGCGACCTTGCATTCTTATAGCCTGTGATATACGTCGGGTCTTCCGAAAGGATATAGCCGACGATTTGGTTTATTGGATTATACCCCTTTTCGAGAAGAGCGTTGTAAACTTCGACAAGAATGTTTTTCATCTCCTCTTCGTTTTTCGCACCCAAAGAGAAAGTCATCGTTTGGTCGTTGTCCGGTCTTAACATATTTTTATATCCTTTCGTTTTTCACCTTGCCCTATTATTTTACAACAAAAATATAATTTTTTCAATATTTTTCGGCATATTCTCAAAAATTAAATTTAGAAAAGGAAGTTTTTTATGGAATTCAAAAGAAAACTCATGTCAAACGACAAAATAGCTGAAACAGAACGCACGATAGCCGAGCAAATCTCCGATATTTGCACCGAGAACAAGCCGCGCTTCGAGCAGCTCGGATATGAGCTTGATTTGCGGTTTGAATACATTACAGACGAGGACCTCAGCTATTCCGTACTCGATTTTGAGCGGGACAATAAATATCCGATAGGCTATGTCAGCCGTGCGACGCTCACTTTGAAAAAACCGAAGGGGGAAGTCGCGGAGGAAGAATCGGTTGAAATTTCGGAAGAGCCCGAAAGCGGTGTGACGGAAGATGAAAGCGATGACGGCGACGGCATTGAATGCACGGTCACCGAACAGACTGATGAAGAGCAGGAAAAAGCCGACAGAACTCTTAAAATCGCCGACGAAGAACTTAAACGCACGGTGGCGTTCACTCACGTGATGCTTGTCAGAGTCTACAAAACGTTCTGGATGGAACGCGTAAGCACAACCGACAGCATAGAAAGGCTTAAAGAAGACCTTGAAGAGTTTTACGCTCATCTTTCCGAGAAAACAAGTGATTGACTTGATTTTTTAAATATTATACTTGTGTATAAAAGCATCCGGGTGCTACGCCCGGATGTTTTTTATTTTGTTCTTTCACCGAATATACCCGTGCCTATGCGGATAATGTCAGCCCCCTCAGCCAACGCCTCGCGATAACTTTCCGTCATCCCCATGGAAAGAATGGGAGAAATAAAATATTCTGCGTTTTTGTCTTTAAGCTGTCTTAAATAACGGAAATATCCGCGGCGTTCGTCATCGCTGTCACACCTCGGGGCAACTGTCATCAGTCCTCGAAGCACCACCCCGTCAAGCTCCGAAATCTCCGCCAGAAGCTCAGGGAGCTCATCCGGCATAACACCGCTTTTTTGCGGTTCGCGTCCGGTGTTCACCTCAATAAGTATCTCGGTCTTTATCCCCGCTTTGATACTCCGTCGGCTTATTTCCTCGGCAAGCGGAACAGAGTCAACCGACTCTATCATTTTGACTTTGCCTATGAGATACTTTACCTTGTTCTTTTGAAGCGTACCTATAAAATGCACCTCTGCTCCGCCGAAATACGGCTCGTGAAGCAAAAACTCCTGTACTCTGTTTTCGCCTAAAAGATCAAGCCCGCACTTTTTGACTGCATATTTAATCTCATCGCCCGTGCGTGTTTTTACCACGCCCATAAGGCGCGCCCGCGGATAGTCTTTCATATCATCGCGGAGTTTTTTTATGTTTTCAGCAATTTTTTCCATGTTATCCCACGATTTTCCCGTCATAGAGGTTTTTTTCGTTTATTACCACAAGGTCATTTAACGCAATCGCCGGCATCTCCCCGGACGTTTCCCCGTTCACAAGATACAGCCCGTCAAGCTCCCAGACGATATTCACCTCACGAAGCCGCGCCACACCCTTTTTGAATATGTAAACGCAGGTGCGCCCGTCTATCATTCTGACAGCCGTCACCGGCACACAAAGCCCTTTATACGTCTGCCTGACAGCGCGCACGCTTTGAAATCTTGTCATTTCAAACGACGGCGGTACCTCAGACGAGGAAAATCGCAGCACTACCGCACCGCTTTCGTAGTCAACGAGCTTGCTTTCGAGCTTCATATTTATCACATCCGAGCAGGCGTTTCCGATAAACGTGCAAGCATAATATGTATCTGTCAAAAAACCGTCGCTTTTCTCAACGTCTGTCTTACAGACGAAATACCACCGAAAGTCCGTCATTAAAGCCCCTATGGCATTTTCATGTTCACGGGGCGCCATGTTTGTCATCTCGTCGAAGTTTGCGGGAGTGAGATACAGCGCGTCGTTGTACGTCATCATGCCCTCATATCCGTCGCTGTGCGAATAAAATATGCCCGAGCTTTCGGCATAAACCGTTTCATATACCGACCCAAGCGAGCGCCTGAGCGCGTCACGTTGAAGATTAAGCGACGCTATCTGCGCCCCAAAGTCACTTTCACCCTTTGCGGCAAGTTCGCGCTTATTCATGAGTATCGTCAGCTCCTCGCTGTGAACTTTTACCCACGAGTATTCGCCAGCCGCCGTTTTTTCAACTATCTGCAAACGCAGTGCGTTTATCTGTGCGTCAAGCTCGCCCACCGACGTTTTGCTCGTCAGCGCGCTCTTTTCAAGTATATATATCTCGCGGTCAACGGAAGCAAGTTGAGAGGCGGTGTCATCGTCTTTTTTTGAATAAACCGCGGCAACCGCAGCTCCGGCGTTCACCTTTTCACCGTTGGAGAACATCCTCTCGACCGAACCCGATCCGGATACCAAAAGCGCCTTATCGTCCTTAAAAATAAACCCGGAAAACACCTCGGTATCATCAAATTCCGCTTCTTTTACCGCATACAATTCGGTTTTCGGAACAAAATTAACAACAATGTGATAAATAAGATATACGGCGGCAAGCGCGGACAAAACCGAATAGAGCACTATCCTTCCGACTT
Organism: Clostridia bacterium; assembly: GCA_017446155.1. Classification (GTDB taxonomy): domain Bacteria; phylum Bacillota; class Clostridia; order Oscillospirales; family CAG-272; genus CAG-841. Next base: position 31,586 of record JAFSRI010000001.1, read on the forward strand.
TGCTGCCGAAAAACCGTTTCACGCCGTTCATATGCCGCCTCCCTTTCATTTTTTAAAGGTTATTATCTATAATATCAGTCGCACGCTCAAAAAGTTCTTCTTGCGTTTTACATTCGTCGGGATAAAGCCAATTTATCCCGTCCATTCGTCTGAGCCACGTCAGTTGCCGTTTTGCATATCTTCTGGTACCGAGCTTTATCTGTTCAACAGCTTCTTCAAGCGAGATCTTGCCCGTTATGCATTCACGCATCTCTTTATATCCGATAGCTTGCCCTGCGGTCGTGTCTTCGCCGAGGTATCCGCCGGCAATAAGCGACGCCACCTCATCTTCAAGGCCTTGCTCTATCATAGCGTCAACGCGCTCATTTATACGATTGTATAAAACAGCTCTTTCCCTGTAATCAAGCGCAATAATGACGCTTTCATACGGGTTGTTTTTCTCGGCAGCTTGCTTATCCCATTCGGTTTTTGTAAGCCCCGTCGTCTTGTATATTTCAAGCGCGCGAATGACACGGCGCACATTGTTTTCGTGAATTTTTTCCGCCGCCTCGGGATCGATCTCTCTTAGCATCTCGTACAGGCACCCGCTGCCGCGCTGCTCCGCCAGCGCGGCGAGCGTGCGGCGGTAGTCGTCATCCGTGTTCACTTCCCCGAAATCGAGGTTGCCGAGTATGCTCGATAAATACAGCCCTGTGCCGCCGCACAACAGCGCGCGTTTACCGCGCGCGCGGGTGCCGAGAATAACCTCATGCGCTGCTTTACAAAATTCAGCGGCGGAAAAATTCTCGCTCGGGTCGCATATGTCTATCATATGATGCCTTACGCGCGCTTGCTCGTCCTTTGTCGGCTTTGCGGTCCCTATGTCCATTCCCCGATAAATCTGCATAGAGTCAAGCGAAATAAGCTCGCAATCGTATTTTTCACAGAGCATAAGCGCAAGCGCGCTTTTGCCGGACGCCGTCGGCCCGGCTACTGCAATTATTTTTTCATTCATCATTAAAAATCCAGCGTTTACCTGCGTTTTTTGTTTTTATACACATGTATACAATTCGTTTGTACATGGAAATGTTTTTTGCTTGTCACCTTTATTGCCACATTATAGTCGTATATTCGAGTTACTATGGAAATGAACACAATCGATTGGCATTATATTGCACAAAAAAACATTAAAAGTTTTCCTAACCTTACCGTAGACGAGTATGATTTGCATTCACAAGATTTCTTCGACCAACGACAACTCTGAACCTCGAAGCAACAAAGCATTGCTGAAAATTATTTTATCAGCATCGCGTCCCCGAACGAGAAAAATCTGTACTTGTCATTTACCGCCTCTTCATATGCGCGCATCACATTCTCTTTTCCTGCAAGGGCGGACACAAGCATAACGAGCGTGCTTTCCGGCAAATGAAAATTTGTTATAAGCATGTCAGTCGCCTTGAATTTATATCCGGGATAAATAAATATTCCCGTGTCGTCACACATTGTGTGAACGACACCGTTTTCGTCCGAAGCGCTTTCGAGCGTGCGGCAAGAGGTAGTGCCGCAACATACTACCCTGCCGCCCGACGCACGCGCCGAGTTTATAATATCGGCGCTTTCTCGGCTTACAGTGAAAAATTCGCTGTGCATAATGTGGTCGGTTATTTTCTCGGCTTTTACCGGACGGAAAGTTCCTAAGCCGACGTGAAGCATCACGGGGGCGATTTTCACGCCCATTTCTCTTATTTTGTCGAGCAGCTCCTCGGTAAAATGCAACCCCGCCGTCGGCGCCGCCGCCGAGCCTTCTTCGTTTGCATAAACCGTTTGGTAATCGCCGTTGTTTTTCAGCTCTTCCGTTATATACGGCGGAAGCGGCATTTTGCCTATCTCGTCTAAAATCGAGAACAACGTTTCGCCGCCGTTCTTGTCATATTCAAACTTAACTATTCGATTTCCGTCCTCAATTATCTCCTCTATCACCGCCATCAGTTTTCCGTCGCCGAACTCTACTTCCGTTCCTTTTTTCAGCCGACGCCCGGGACGCACGAGCACTTCCCAACGGTCGAGCTCTCTTTGTCTGAGCAGAAGAAACTCGACGTTTGCCTGCCCTTCGCCGCACTTTTTGCCGTAAATACGCGCGGGAATTACTTTTGAATCGTTTATAACAAGCACGTCGCCCGGCTTTAAAAATTCCGTTATGTCGCGAAAAATTTTATGCTCGGTTTTCCCGGTTTTTTTGTCGAGCACAAGCAGTCTTGCGGCATCTCTCGGTTCGCACGGATGCTGAGCTATGAGTTCTTTCGGCAAATCGAAATAAAAATCCGACGTTTTAAGTTCCGTTTCACTGAGTATATTTTTTATCATAGCGATCTTTCCCCGTCCATTATTTCCTCAATTTTATCTATTGCGTCGGCAACCGCGCCGTATTTTGCATGGCAAAGCCGAACGCCGCAAATCTCTTTGATGCCATCCGTTGCATTTTCAGGACACATCGCAATGTCAGAGGCAAGCAACATATCGCGGTCGTTGTCAAAATCTCCGATTCCGCAAAGGCGCATTTTCCCGTATTTTTCTTCATATGTGCTTTTCAGATATTTAAGCTGACTCGCCTTGCTTATCCCATGCGGTAACAGCTCCATCAGGTGCACCGCCGAGCGAGTATATCCGAACATCGGAAATTCCTTTTTCATCTGCTCGAAAACGTCCAGCATATACGGGATGTCGTCGGACGTAAAAACAACCTTAAAATACCCCTCTCCGTCAAACTTATCAAAAGGAACTATGCGCGTGGAAAGACCAAGCATATTCATCTTTCTCATGCTTTCTTTTATCACTTCGTCCTCTTCACGAATAAGAAAGCCCCCGCGGTCGGTTATTCTCCACCCGATGCGGTCGCGGCTTATATCGTCTATCCTGTGCAGAAATTCAAGCGTCGTCTTGCCGTCAAGATACGTCGGATTGCTAATTGTGTCCGTCTGTGCGTCATAGCAGTATGCGCCGTTGCAAAGCACGCATGGCATGTTGCAAAGCTCTTTGAGATTTGGAATTATCATATAAATGTCTTTATGATTTCTTCCCGATGAAAACGCAAAACGTCCGCCGTTTTCGATAAAGTATTTTATTCTTTCTTCATTTCTGTCGTTTTCCATGCCGCCGTGCCAAATATACGTTCCGTCAATATCGGAGGCAATCATTATATTCTCAAATTTTTTCATATATTCACCTCTCGTTTTTGCGAAACGCGGCAAGCGTTTTTTCAAAATACTGCGGCAGAGAACATTCAAAACGCATTCTCTCGCCGGTTCTCGGGTGAGTAAGTTCCAGTTCTTTTGCGTGCAGGCACTGCCCGTTCAGTCCCGCGCCGTATTTTCTCTCCACAGGGTTTTTGCTCTGCCCGTAAAGTGCGTCGCCGAGTATCGGATGACCGATGCTCTGCAAATGTACCCTTATCTGGTGAGTTCTTCCCGTTTCAAGTCGACATTTTACATAGCTTGCGCCGGCGTCAAAAATCTCTATCGGCTCTATATGTGTCGTGGCTTCTCTGCCTCCCGCCACTATCGCCATCTTTTTCCTGTCCGTCGGGCAACGTCCTATCGGCTTGTCAACCGTTCTCGGCTCGTCTATCTTGCCAAGCGCTATCGCGTGATAAATTCTTGACACGTCGTGAGTTTTAAGTTGTTCCGAAAGTGACAGATGCGCCGCGTCGTTCTTTGCAACCACAAGCAGACCGCTCGTGTCTTTGTCTATTCGGTGAACAATTCCGGGTCTTACCACACCGCCGATGCCGGAAAGCGAATCTCCGCAATGGTAAAGCAACGCCGACACAAGCGTTCCCGTATAATTTCCGGCTGCGGGATGGACGACCATTCCCTGCGGCTTGTCTATCACGATTATATCCCCGTCCTCGTAAACAATATCGAGCGGGATATTCTCCGCGCAAGCCTCACAGCTTTTAAGCGGCGGATATTCCACCTCCACCTCGTCGCCTTCTTTTACGCGATAATTTTTCTCTTTTTCACACCCATTCACCTTCACGCATCCGTCGCCAATAAACTTCTGCGCCTGAGAACGTGTTATCTCCTCCGACTCGGACAAAAAAACGTCGAGCCGTTCACCCGAGGTATCCGGACCGACGTTAAGTTTCGTCATTTTTGTTTTCCTCCGTTACAGAGTTTGTCTTTTCTTCTTTCTTTTTCTTTTCGTCCCTGAAAAGAGTCTTATCGAAAAATATAACGTAAACAAGCATCATCGCCGCGCCTATCGTGACGCAACAGTCGGCTATGTTGAACACGGGAAATTCCACAAACTGAAAGTTGATAAAATCGACAACCGAGCCGTAAAAAACACGGTCGATCATGTTTCCTATCGCTCCGCCCCAAATGAGTGAAAGCGAAATGCCGAATAGCTTATGCACTTTGCCGTATTTATAAAGAATAAAAGGTATGGCGATTATTGCGATCGACGTCAGCACCATAAACACCCAGCGGCTGTCGCTGAACATACCCCATGCCGCGCCGGTGTTTCTTATATACCGAAACTCGATAAGCCCCGGAAGAAACGCCGCCGTATCATAAAGCGCCATATTTGCCATAACTATGCGTTTTGAAATAAAATCCGCTATCACCGATACGACGGCGATGATGATCCATAAAATCATTTGTTAAAAATCCTTTCGGTCATTGTGCGTCGGAAAGTTCACCCGTGCCGAGGTCGAAATCAAAACTCATTTGCACGGCGGAAGAAAGATCCATAGCTACCGGCGAGCTGTACTCGTCTATAAGGCTTATAACGTCCTTCTTTTTGTTGCTTTGCTTTTTTCTCTTTTTCGCAGGAGAACTCTTCTCTGACGCGTTTTCGTCAGCCGCTGCGACCTCCGTCCTCTGCTCTGTTTTATTTTCGTGAACTTTCATCGGTTCCGAATCGAACACAACGGTATCCGATAGCACCTCGTTTTCAATCGGTTCTTCCTTTATATCGTCGGTGAAATCTTGCAGCGAAATACCGAACTCCTCGGAAACGTCCTGCGACATTTTCTCCACTACTTTTTCGACATACTGCTCCGGGCTGAGATCTTCCTCGTACTCGAAAACGGGCGAGAGCTGTTCAATAAGTTCTATATGCAGGCGGTATCTTTCGTAAAGCTCGTTTTTAAACTTAAAAATGTTCTGCGAAATACTGTCCAGTGCGTTTTTCTGGTTTTCGACCTTGTCCTTAAAACTGCGCAAAATTTTGTCGCAGCTCTTTTTTATGGAAGAAAGAATGGCGTCGGAACGTTCATAAGCGTCGGAAACTATTTTGTCGGCGGCGGCGCGCGCCGTTTCAAGCGTGCGTTTAACCTGCTCTTCCTGCATTTCAAGGTTCGATAGGCGATCTTTTGCGTCGGCATAAAGATGCTCCAACTCCGCTTTTTCGCGGTAAAGCTCCGAATAGTTTTCCGTTATCTCGCCTATGTATTTATCGACAGCGGCGGTGTCATATCCGCGAAACGCCTTCGGAAAATCGCGTTTTATAACGTCTGTTTGAGAATTGTCGTCCATCTCGGCCATGCGCTCCCTTCAAAAAAATATCCGACGATTTTTATGTCCAATAAAACTCGACGGGGCTTTCGCCCCGTTGAATTATCAATGTGTGTTTTTGCTTATCAATAAAGTGTGTCGCCGGTGAACTGTGCGGGTTGAGGCGCGACCTCGCTCGGCTGAGCGGAAACGGTGTCGCTTGACGCACGCATCTGATCTCCCGTTACGTCAACGTTGTTGGGAGTGATAACGAACGTGTTATTGGCAACTCTTTTAAGCTGACCGCCGATGGAATATGCAACGCCGGAAAGGAAATCGAGGATTCTTCTTGCGGTTTCCTTGTTGGTTGCTTCAAGATTGAGCACAACCGTACGGTTGTTGAGAAGGTGGTCGGCGATCTGTCTGGAATTTACGAAATTGTCGGGTCTTACAACTTTAAGTTCGATAGCGGATGAAGTGATGCTCATCGCTCTGCTCGACTGAGTATTCGTCATGGGTTCGGCGTCGTATTCGTCGCCTACCGGATCCATGTAATCCTCTTCCGTGTTATCCGTGCCGTTTACCATGTCCTTGATCTTGTTCCAAAGTCCCATTTTATACCTCCGAAAATATGTATTTGAATATTTATTTTTTTCATAGTCATCTCAGGGTGGTTACTCCCCGAACATTTTACTGTTAATATATTATAACATAGTATCTTGTCAATTTGCAATCCGTTTTTCACAAAAAATTTTATTTTTTTACACATTTTTTCGCTCGGTTTTCCTTTTTCTGTAAGCGAAACGTTAAAAAACATTATCATCCGGCTTAATGTGAACATTTCCATCCGAATTTGCCCTCGGAAAACGTCTTTTTATGCGATTTTTTATGCTGAAAAAAATAATCCCGCGGGAGTTTCCCGCGGGATTAAGCGATTGTATTTTTCAGTTTCCGACGCTGCTCAACATCTGAGTTACCTTATCGACAACGCCGCCGAGGCCGCCCGTGATAAACACGATAGCCACGATAATAAGCGCGATGATAATGATGCAGAAATACGAACGGGCGAAATTTCTGCGGTTGATGTTGCTGCTGCTCAGCGAAAAAACAATGAGAAAAATGAAACCGACGATCGGGATAGAAAAGAGGATCTGATAGCCGAAATATCCCCACATACCTATGGGTTTGTATTGGTCCGGAATGCTGTTCTGATTCATGATTCTGCCCCCTTGATATAATTATTTATTTTGTTCCAAACAGTCTGTCGCCCGCGTCTCCGAGGCCCGGCAAAATATATGCGTTCTCGTTGAGTCTGTCGTCAACTGACGCCACGTATATATCAACGTCGGGGTGCGTTTCCTGAACTTTCTTTATGCCCTCGGGAACGGCGACCAGACACATAAGGCGAATGTTGTTACAGCCGCGTTTTTTAAGCATTGTGATGGCATCCGCGGCACTGCCACCCGTTGCAAGCATTGGGTCGACGACGATAACGAGTCTTTCGCTTACGTCCGGCGGCAGCTTGCAATAGTACTCTACCGGGAGATGTGTTTCGGGGTCACGGTAAAGACCGATATGTCCGACTTTGGCGACGGGAACAAGCTCCATGATACCGTCCACCATTCCGAGCCCCGCGCGGAGTATCGGAACGATCGCTATTTTCTTACCGGAAATGACCTTTGCCGTCATTTTCTGCATCGGAGTTTCGATCTCAACGTCGTCAAGCGGCAAATCGCGCGTAACTTCATATCCCATAAGCGTCGAGATCTCACGGAGAAGTTGACGAAAATCCTTAGGTCCTGTGCCTATCATTCTCATGTGAGTGAGCTTGTGTTGAATAAGCGGATGATTGATTACGTGAAGTTGGCTCATTGTATATCTCCTGACTGTCCGCCTGCGCGGACGTTTTATTTTCGTAATATATTATACACTTCAATACTTTCAAATGCAATAGAAAAACAAGCGTTTTTTTACACAAAAATTTATGTTTTTGTTCTTTTCTTTCGGTTTTTGTAAACAAAATCGTTATTTTACATTTTTTCAAAACCGCCGGTGTGAACGCATATTTCGCCTACTGCCGTTTTTCCCGCTTTACATATTTATTCCCGATCAAATAAACGCTATACAAATATATTTCCGTTCATTCGGCGCGGACGAGCTTTTCAAATAAACGGTATCTTCTCTTTCGGCAATTCAAACGTTTTCCCGGAAAGATAGCTCATCGGTTCCGGCAATTCGTTTTCAAACACCGCCTTGTATGAACAAAGCGCCTGCCGATATATTCCGCGTTTTCTGTCGGCAGAGTTTTCGGCGTATTTCCCGTCTCCGACAAGCGGATGCCCGATGCTTGCCATGTGGGCGCGTATCTGGTGCGTTCTGCCCGTTACAAGTTCCACCTCGACAAGTGCGTCGCCGTCGTCGGCGGAAATCACTCTGTATTTTGTGATTATCTCTTTTGCGTCGTTCGAGCGCGGCTTTTTTTCATAAACTTTCACCATGTTCTCGGCGCTGTCTTTTACAAGAAATCCTTTAAGCGTAGCCTCCCGTTTTTCGGGGATGCCGTGCACTTTGCAGAGATAAAATTTTTTCACCTGTCTGTTTTTCACTATCTCGTTCATCGCTCTCAGCGACGGCGCGTTTTTCGCGGCGAAAACAAGCCCGCAGGTGTTGCGGTCTATTCTGTTGCAGAGCGCGGGCGCAAACGAGTTTTCGTTTTCTTCGTCATATTCACCCTTTCCCCACAAATACGCCTTTACCTGCTCGACAAGCGTGTTCTGCTCGCCGTCATCGTCGCTGTGACAAAGAAGCCCAACCGGCTTGTTTGCTATTATAATGTTGCCGTCCTCATATACAATATCGAACGACGTTTTTATATTCTTATAAAAATCGCTGTTTTGGACGGCGAAAAACTCGTCCTTTATAAACAGTTGCAAAACGTCCCCCTCGACGAGCACCTGCCCTATTTCGGCGCGTTTTCTGTTTACTTTAATCTTCTTTGTTCTTATCGCTTTATACATAAGCGACTTCGGCATCGACGGCAACGCCTTTGTAAGAAACTTGTCCAGCCGCTGACCGGCGTCGTTTGAATTTATTTTAAGCTCTCTCATTTTTTATCCTTTCGCCGTCCGTTTCACGACCCGGCTCGCACAGCGCGCAATCCCCGAGATATTCCCGCGGAACGCAACTGAAAATGCGCCCGGTCAAATCCTCTTCGCTTTTCACTTTCACTTCAAGCATATTCTGCGCGTGCCCGACGTAATATTCACCGCTTTTTTCTTCAAACAAGACGTCGAGCGACTTGCCGTTTTTTATATATTCCCCATATCGAGCTTCGGCGAGTTTTTCGGAAAGCGCGTCGAGCCTGTCAAATCGGTCGTTCTTAACTTGCGCTGATATTTTCCCGCCCATTTTCGTCGCCTCTGTTCCGCGCCTATCGGAATAAGGAAAAATGTGTATATGATATAACCCAATGCTCTCGGCTAAACGCATCGTGCATTCGAAATCGTCCTCTCCCTCGCCCGGAAAGCCTACAATTATATCGGCTGAAAATTCAGCGTCGGGATAAGCCGCGCGAATAAGCTCGACGCTCTTTAACACTCCCGCCGAATTGTATTTTCTCCTCATCGCCGCAAGAATCCTATCCGACCCGCTTTGAAGCGACAGGTGAAACGACGGCAAAAATGCAGGCACCGCCGCAATTTTTTCAACAAACTCCGCATTTATTACCGAAGGTTCCACCGACCCGATTCTTATCCGTTCCGCGCCGCTTTCTCCTACCGCGGCAATCGCGTCCGCAAGCGTATATTTGCCGCTGTCACGTCCGTATGAAGCGATCTCCGTTCCCGTTATTACAATCTCTCTCACGCCCCCCGCAACCATTTTTTTCGCCTCGCGCGTGATGTCCTCGGGCTCGCGCGACACAACGCCGCCGCGCGCCGTTCTTATTATGCAATACGCACACCTGTTGTCACAGCCGTCCTCGATTTTAATAAACGCACGCGTTTTCCCGGCTTGCGAGGCAAGCATGCTCTCTATCGGCATACTGTCGATGTCAGGCACTTTTATCTCTTTTTTTGTTTTTTTATTTATGGCTTTCAACGCATAGTCCGCCGCGTCCAGCTTATTTCTGTTCCCACAGACAAAATCCGCGCCGAGCTCGGCCGCCACTCTCGGTTCAAGCTGAGAAAAACATCCCGTCACGATGACCGTCGCCTCGGGATTGAGCTTCTTTCCGCGACGTATCATCTGCCGCGATTTTCTGTCGGCCTCGGCTGTTACCGAGCAGGTATTTATGATGTAAACGTCGGCTTGTTCGGAAAAATCGCATATATTAAAGCCGAGCCCGACGAGCTTTTCCGCTATCGCGTTCGATTCATATTGATTTGTCCTGCATCCCAACGTATAAATGGCGGCACAAGGTTTTTTGTTCATAGTTTTCTCCGATTTTTCCCGCGTGAACGATTACTTTGTTAAAAAATTATCTCTCGCAAAAACGTATATATTTTTCTCCGAAAAAAGGAGATGAATTTCTTCATCTCCATTATATCATATTTTTCGGGAAAATCAATCATTTTCGCTCGCACAGCAAAAACCAAGCGCCCAACTTTAAAAACATATCCCAAAACCCGATTCTGTCAACCGCTTCGTCGGCAAGAATATCCGACGTGCCCACTGTTTTACCGTCGAGGGTATACGTCACCGTGCCTATTTTCTCCCCCTTTGCGACAGGGGCGGAAAGTCTTGCGGGAACGTCCTCTATTTTCTCGATTTTCGCCGCGTCCCCTTTTCCTACGACGATTGAAAACTTCTCTGACACACCCTTCACCGAATTGTTCACGCCGCCCGCAACGTATATGTCGTTATATTCCGTCGGTTCCTGTTCATACACGGCATAATTTGCAAAGCCGAAATCAAACAGTGATTTCGCCGCCTCGTTTCTTATATCTCTCGTCGGCGCCGCCATAATTACAGCAATCAGCGTCATGCCGTTTCTCTCGGCGGTGGCGGCAATGCAAAACTTCGCCTTTGCAGTAGAGCCGGTTTTAAGTCCCGTCGCACCGTTGTAAAACCGAATGAGCCTGTTCGTATTCGTCAGCCCGAACGCACCGCCGCGTATTGTGTCCATCCAAATCGTCGAGTAATTATATACTATCGGATGCTTTATCACCTCGGCTGAAATTATCGCTATGTCGCGCGCGCTCATTGTGTGGTCGGTCACGGCGTCGTCAAGACCGGTCGGGTTTTCAAAATGCGCCTTACAGCCAAGCTCTGCCGCACGCTCATTCATTTTTGCCACAAACGCCGCCTCGCTTCCGTAAACGAATTCCGCCAGCGCTACCGCCGCGTCGTTTGCCGAAGCCACAATCATGCATTTCAGCATCTCGTCCACACTCATACTTTCCCCGGGCTCCAAAAACACCTGCGAACCTCCCATGGACGCGGCGTTTTCGCTCACCGATACCGTATCGTCGAGTTTTATCTTCCCCTCGTCGAGCGCTTCCAACACAAGCAACATCGTCATCGTTTTTGTAACCGACGCCGGCGGCAACTGCTCGTCTGCGTTTTGTTCATATAAAATTTTCCCGCTTGACGCTTCCATAAGCAACGCGCTTTTCGCGTCTACCTCCTTGCCATATTCCACCGCCGCCACAACGTTGTCGCCCTCATCTGCCGTTGTCGCAACGTCAGCGCCGCCGCCTGCGAAAACCGTCATTAAAGACGCTATCAAAAAAAATACCGTGATAAACCCCGCCGTTAAACGTTTTTTCATTTTTGTTTTCCTCCGAAAAACTTTTTTATTAAATAATATGACGGCTCGTCTTGCAATATTCCGATTGACAGCCGCGTTTTCGCGCTTTATAATATATCTGTAAAGGTGATTTTCACGGAGGGAAAAATGTATAGTTTTGACGTAAAGCAAAACGCTGAGGCGTGTATAAAATGGATAAACGACTGGTTTGATAAAAACGGCGCGGGTTGTCGCGCGGTCGTCGGAATATCCGGCGGAAAAGACAGTTCGCTTGTCGCGGCGCTTTGTGCTCGCGCGCTTGGCAAAGGCCGTGTGCTCGGCGTGCTTATGCCTCAGGGCGAACAGGCTGACATAAATTTTTCGAACGAGATATGTGAATTTCTCGGTATTGAATGCGTCACCGTAAACATAGAAAACACGGTAAAGGCGGCGGAGAACGAAATAAGAAAATCTGTTTCACTGACCCCGCAGGCGACGCAAAACCTTCCGCCGCGAATACGCATGGCGACACTTTACGCCGTTTCGCAAAGTGTGAACGGCCGAGTGGCAAACACCTGCAATCTTTCGGAAGATTGGGTTGGATATTCAACCCGTTACGGCGACAGTGCGGGAGATTTTTCCCCAATTTCGCATTTCACCGTGACGGAAGTAAAACAGATAGGCGCATATCTCGGCATTCCCGAACGGTTTATGGCAAAGCCACCCGCCGACGGGCTTTGCGGAAAAACGGATGAGGAAAACCTCGGTTTTACTTATGCCGAGCTTGATAAATATATTAGGGAAGGTATAGAACCTTCGCCCGATAAAAAAGAGAGGATCGATCGCCGTCACGCGCAAAACCTCTTTAAATTGCAACTTATGCCGTCGTTCGATCCCGACATCGAAACAATATAAAAATATCCCCATAGACATGTCATCATTTATTCATGCGCTATGGGGATATTATCGTTCTGATATGAAATAAAAATTACATTATTATTTCCTTGCCACTCCGCATTTTCTTGCGGCTTCTTCAACGGCTTTCGCAACCGTGCCTACCACTCTTTGATCGAACACGTCGGGGAGCACAGCCTCTTTTGTAAGCGGAGCGGGAGCAAGCGACGCCAGCGCGTATGCGGCGGCGAGTTTCATTTCTTCTGTGATGTCGCTCGCGCGGCAGTCGAGCGTCCCGCGGAAAACACCGGGGAAAGCGAGGAGGTTGTTTATTTGGTTCTTAAAGTCGCTTCTGCCTGAGCCCACGACAGCTGCGCCGGCCTCTTCCGCCTCGGAGGGGAGTATCTCGGGGGTGGGGTTTGCCATGGCAAAGACAATCGCGTCCTTCGCCATCGTTTTCACCATTTCTTTTGTGAGTATTTTAGGCGCCGAAACACCGAGGAACAGATCCGCTCCCTTGATAACGTCGCCGAGCGAACCCGAAAGGTTCTCGGGGTTCGATGTCTGCGCGAGTTTTGCCTGAGCGGAATTGAGGTCGGTTCTGTCGCGGCTGATAGCCCCTCGGCTGTTGACGTAAATAATGTTTGTTGCCCCCGCAAGCGTGAGGAGATTTCCGATAGCCGTGCCGGCAGCGCCCGCGCCGCTTATGACGATCTTTATCTTCGATATTTCTTTGTTTACGAGTTTAAGTGAGTTTGTTACAGCCGCAAGCGCAACGATCGCCGTGCCGTGCTGGTCGTCGTGGAATATCGGAATGTGACACGTTTCTTTCAGCTTCTGTTCAATTTCAAAACAACGGGGTGCGGAGATGTCTTCTAGATTTATCCCGCCGAAACTGTCCTGAATGAGCTGTACCGTGCGGATTATCTCATCCGGGTCGCGCGAATCTATGCATATCGGTATTGCGTCTATCCCGGCAAAGCGCGAGAACAAAAGGCATTTGCCCTCCATAACGGGCATACCGGCAACCGCCCCTATATCGCCGAGCCCGAGCACCGCCGAACCGTCGGTAACCACGGCTATTGTGTTCCACCTGCGTGTGTAGTCGTAGGAAAGGTCGTGGTTTTTTTGAATTTCAAGGCACGGCTGCGCTACGCCCGGCGTATATGCCAGGGAAAGGTCTTCTCTGCTATCGACGGGTATCGCCGGAACGACGTGGATCTTGCCCTTCCATTCGCCGTGTTTTTCAAGTGATCTTTCAGCTATTGTTTTTTCTGCCATGTTTTTCACCTCTGTGTTTTTTATTCAACTGATTTTATCACAGTTTTATCTAAAACGCAAGGGTTATTGTTCATTATTTTAACGTTTGTGGTCCGCATCTGTTTTTGACTTTTAAAAACGTCTTTTTAAAATTTTACGTCAGTTGCGTTATCGGAGGTGCGATTTTTCTGACATCTGCGATTTTTTCGGTATTAAAAAATGCATAAAGATAAAAAGTCATGCTCCGGCAACATTTGTCATTTAAGACGCGGTCAAGTCTGAAAATCGGTGTGAAATAGAAAACGTCGGGCAAAGCACGGCTTTTGATATATAAAGCCGAGAGCGGATGAAAAATGTTTTTGTCAAACAATTGACAATCGCGCGGGGATAGGTTATAATTTAAGATGAAAAACAAGAGTTTGAAAGGTAAACGACTATGGCATTATCAAGACGCGACGCGAGAGAGTGTGCGTTGAAAGTTCTTTACGGATATGAATTTTCAAAATGCAATGACGCAGACGATTTTTTCGATTTCACCTGTGCCGAGGGAGAAATAATATCCGACGAATTTTCAAAAAAGCTGTTTCTCACCACAGTCGCAAACGTTGAAGAAATTGACGAGACGATAGAAAAATATCTTAAAGGTTGGAAAAAGAACAGAATATCGAAAATAACGCTTTCCGTTCTTCGTATGTGCGTGTGTGAGATGAAGTATTTTGATGACATCCCCGCGGCAGTATCAATGAACGAGGCGGTTGAACTTGCAAAAAAATTTGACGATGACGACGCGCCGAAATTTGTCAACGGTATTGCCAACTCTGTGTCAAAGGAACTGAAATGAAAATACTCGGAATCGACACAAGCAATTACACAACGTCGCTTGCGGTCGTAAGCGACGGCGGATATATAAACGAACGGCGGATACTCGATGTCGCCGTAGGCGAGCGCGGGTTGCGTCAAAGCAACGCGCTCTTTTTGCACACGAAAAATCTTCCTGAACTTTTTGAAAAATTAGGTGACATAGACAAAACAGACGCCATAGCTGTGAGCGACAAGCCGCGCGACGAGGACGGCTCATATATGCCGTGTTTTCTTGCAGGAGTAGCGGCGGCGAGCGCCGCGGCAAAAGCGGCCGGCGCGCCGATATATCGTTTTTCTCATCAGGCGGGGCATATAATGGCGGCGGCAATGACGTCGGATGAGCCGTCGATAATAGAAAAACCGCTGCTCTGCTTTCATGTTTCAGGCGGCACGACCGAGCTTGTGTATGCCATCCCCGACGACGACCGCGGTTTTGCGGTAAAAGTCATAGGCGGAACGCTTGACATAAGCGCGGGGCAACTCATCGACCGAACGGGCGTATTGATAGGACTTAAATTCCCATGCGGAAACGAACTTGAAAAACTGGCGCAAGGCGGCAAATCGACAAAAGTGAAAATATCAAAAAAAGGTGCGTTCTGCAACTATTCGGGTGCTGAAAACATTGTGCAAAAAATGCTGGCGCAAGGTTTTTCGCAAAGCGACGTCGCACGGTTTGCGCTCGATTACTGCGCCGAGGCAATAATTGCTTCGGTCAGAAGTGCAAGAGAGGAGTTTTCCGACGTTCCGGTATTGTTCGCCGGTGGGGTGATGAGAAACAAAATAATAAGGGCAAAAATATTATGCGAAATAAAAAATGCATATTTTGGCTCGGTGGAACTTTCATCCGACAACGCGGTTGGGGTTGCGTGGCTCGGCATGAAAAAGCACGAAAGGATAAAAAATGGAGCAAACTGAACGCGAAGTGATTTCTGTCACAGAGCTTAACTTGTATATAAAAGATAAGATAGAGAGCGACTTTTTGCTTCGCGGTATTTTGGTGCGCGGTGAAATATCAAACTTTAAAAGATATTCAAGCGGACATTGTTATTTTACGCTCAAAGACGAGGCCTGCGCCGTGCGCGCCGTGATGTTCAAATTCGACGCGTTGAGTCTTAACTTTCAGCCGACGGACGGCATGAAAGTGATAGCACTCGGACGAGCGGGAGTTTATGAGCGCGACGGACAATACCAGCTCTACGTTTCGCAGATGCGACAAGACGGGCTCGGCTCGCTTTATGAGGCATATGAAAACCTGAAAGCAAAACTAAACGCCGAGGGCTTATTTGACGAAAACAAAAAACGCCCGATACCCGAATTTCCGAATAGAATCGGCGTTATAACTTCGCCCACGGGCGCGGCTGTGCGAGACATAATAAACATCACCGGCAGGCGCTATCCAAGCGCTGAGGTAGTCGTTTATCCGGCAATTGTGCAAGGATCGGAGTCCGTTCCGACACTGCTCGCCGGTTTAAATTATTTCGGATATACAAAGTTAACAGACGTAATTATCATCGGCCGCGGCGGCGGGTCGATTGAGGACCTCTGGTCCTTCAACGACGAGCGCGTGGTACGCGCTGTGGCGGCGTCGCCCGTGCCTGTGATATCGGCGGTGGGCCATGAAACCGACTTCACCCTCTGCGACTTTGCGGCAGATCTTCGCGCCCCGACGCCGTCCGCCGCCGCGGAATGTGCAACACCGGACCGCGAGCAGCTGACGGAACGGATAGCACAAACAAAATCGCGCCTGACGGTATTGACAGAAAAAGAAATTTCAGCACGGAAAGATAAACTTAAAAGGCTTTCTTCGTCAAGAGTCCTTACCGACCCGCAAAATTTTATTCTGGACAGAAAAGTCGCGCTCGATATAATAACCGAAAAATTGACCGATAAATTAAAAATACAAATTCAAAATAAAAAAACGGAGCTGAAAGAGCATACGGCTACGCTTAACGCGTTAAATCCGCTTTCCGTCCTCTCGCGCGGATATTCCGCCGCGTTTGATGAAAACGGAAATGTGATAAAAAGTATAAACCAAATTAAAAACGGCGAAAAAATTTCGACGAAAGTATCGGACGGAACAATAATTTCAACGGTCATGTCAACTGAAATGAATGAGGTAAAAAAGCATGGAAAAGAAAAAAATGAGTTTTGAAGAAGCACTCGCCAGACTTGACGAAATCGTCGGATCAATGGAAAACGGCAAAGCGGAACTTGATGAGCTTCTTTCGCTGTTTGAGGAAGGCGTTTCGCTTGTAAAACTGTGCAACAGCAAACTAAATTCCGCCGAAAGAAAAATCAAACTCGTAAAAGCTAACGGCGACGAAGTACCGTTTGAAAACACGGCGGAGGAAATTTAATGGATATTTCCTCTCTTATGAAAGAAAATGCGGCGGCGCTTATGCCGGCGCTTGAAGAAAACTTAAAAACGCCTGATGAATCGCTTGAAACGCTTTATTCCGCCATGCGATACAGCGCGCTGTCCGGCGGTAAGCGCATCCGCCCTTATCTTGTCAACCGTTTTTGCCGGCTTTTCGGCGGAGATGAAAAAGCTGCGATACCGTTTGAATGTGCAATAGAATACGTTCACGCTTCGTCGCTTATTCACGACGATATGCCGTGTATGGACAACGACGACCTTCGACGCGGCAAACCTACAAACCACGTGGTTTACGGCGAGGATATTGCACTGCTTGCAGGCGACGCGCTTATCACCCGCGGATATGAAATAGCGGCAACAAATCCTTTTGTTTCACCCGAGATCGCACTTCACGCGACGAAACTGATACTCGGAAATGCAGGCGGAGAAGGAATGATGGGCGGTCAGCAGATAGACTTGTTGGCGGAAAGAGAAAAACCGTCGTATGAATTGTTGCTTAAAATGCACGAAAAAAAGACGGGGGCGCTTATACGCACCGCCGCCTTGCTCGGTTGTGCCGCGGCGGGGATAATCGATGAAACCGACGAGCGTTATAAAGCCGCTGACGAATATGCGCGCGGAATAGGTTTAGCGTTTCAGATCATCGACGACATACTCGACGTGGAAGGTGACGCCGCGATACTCGGCAAAGCCGTTCATGCCGACGCAAAGGAAGGCAAAACGACGTTCATTTCGTTTATGACGCCCGCCAAAGCCCGAGAATATGCAAGGCAAGTGACCGAAAACGCCGCTGACGCCATACGCAAATATCCCGCCTCGGACGAGCTCGTCGAATTTGCATACTTTTTACTTAAACGCAATAAATAACACAAAAATCCACCGTTTTGCATATAATTTCAGCAAGACGGGGGATTTTTTATATGAATTGTCATTTCAGAAAAAGAAACCGCGGAAAACGCTTTTTGGTAATCGTCGCTCTGCTGTCGGCGGTAGCTGTTTTTTTGCTTATTTACACAAACAGAAAGCTCGACTCGCTTGTAAAAGACGTCGCCGTGCCGCAATTGCAAAACATGATAACTCAAACAGTAAATCAAGCGATAGAAACAGTCGCCTCGGGCTACGAGGCGAATTTTGTCAAACTCACCCGTGACGCAAACGGGAAAATCGTGTCTATCGAAACAGACACTCAACTGATAAACCGTTTTCGCGCCGAAGTAACCGACGAAATATCGCGTCTGCTCGATGAGAAAACAAGCTATTATGTTTATATTTCCCTTTCAAATGTTTATGACGACGAGATCGTCCTCGGAAATTTTCCGAATCTAAAACTTAAAGCAAACGTAGAACCGAATGGCGGCGCCGAAACAAGCGTTATAAGTTCGCTCACATCCGCCGGAATAAACCAATCGCTTCACAAAATTGAATTGTCCGTCGATATAACGGTAAAAGCCCTGCTCCTCATTTCAACCGTTGACGTAAACTCAAAAACCAACGTTTGCGTCGCCGAAACAGTGATAATAGGCGATGTGCCGAGTGTGTTTTTAGGCGAAAACATCTCCTGACCGCTCACACACCGGAATAATCGAAATCCGGAATGAAACTTTCCTTTGCCGCCGAGCCGCCTTGAATATACGCGTTCTTTATTCCCAATTTTTCCGCCGCGTCAATCACCTTTGAATATTCATATTTTGTCAGTTTTCTGTTAAGTTCAGGATATTTCTCGTTTTTAACAAGCGGAGTATATTGGCTCATAATGCTTATTATTATATCGTCGCCATATGTACCCGCCAAATATTTTAACACGTTGATCGAATCATCCGTGTGCGACGGGAGCACAAGGTGACGCACGATCACCCCTTGCTTGATCAGCCCGTTTTCATCGAAAACGGGCTTTCCTTTTGTTTTAACCATTGCACCAAGTGCGCTTTTTGCCACATCGGGATAATCCCCGGCAAAAGAAAATTTGCCCGCAAGCTCGCCCGACATATATTTAAAATCCGTCAAATATACGTCAACCGTTCCGTCGAGTGAGTTTATCGTTTTTTCAAGCTCATATCCGCCGGTGTTCCACACAACAGGCAGCGTCAGCCCCCGTTTGCGAGCTGTGGCAACCGCCTCTTTTATCTGCTCGGCAAAATGCGTCGGGGTGACGAGATTTATATTGTGCGCGCCTTGTTTTTCAAGTTCGAAAAAAATATCGGTAAGCCTGTTTATGCTCACTTCTTTTCCGACTTTCCCGCGTGAAATCTCTTTGTTCTGGCAGTAAACGCACCCGAGATTGCACCCCGAAAAGAACACCGTGCCGGAACCTTTTGTTCCCGAAACACACGGCTCTTCCCAAAAATGCAGCGCCGCGCGCGCAATCCTCACGGCGTTGCTCTCGCCGCAATATCCCCGTGTTTCGGCTCTGTTCGCGCCGCATCCCCGCGGACAAATATTGCATATATCAGCCATAGTTTTTTCTCTTTTCTTTTTACTTTTAAGCAGTATCCGTCATCCGAATACGCAAGAGTATTTCGGGCGCGTTTGTCTTACATTTTTTACGCAAATACGACAAGAGCAAGCCCCGCCGCAAGAAAAGCTATTCCCACCGAAAACTCAATTATACCTACACGCTTTGCATATCCATCACGTCTGCCGGCTTTGAGATTGTCTTCAAATCCGTTGATAAGATCATTTTTTTCTGAAATATATAAAATAACCGAACAATGTAAATGCCGCTCCAAGCAAAACCGCAACGATTTTTAGTGTCAGCATAAGTCATTCCCTTTTCAACACAAAAAATACGGCAGCAATCAGTCCGATATGCGAAATAATGAATAGCGTGGGCCTTCCGCGCCGATTTTCCCATTTGCAACAAAACCGCATTTTTCAAGAACTCTTTGTGAAGCAGTATTGTCAATTTCAGTTTCGGCTTCTATTGCGTTTATATCCAAATTTTCAAAAGCCCATTTTACCGCCGCTTTAACAGCTTCCGTTGCATATCCGCTGCCCTGATATTCTTCCATAATGCCATAGCCGATTTCAGTTATGCCATTTGAAATGAGTCCTTTAAAACACAAATCACCTATATGTGTTCCGTCGCTTAATTCAATTATCCACATCGCAAACAACTCCCATTGTTCCGGATTCAAAAGACATCCTTGTAACATTTCCGAATAAGCCGATTTAAGTTCAACGTCTGTTTCAGCGGCGATAAATGCTTCCATTTGTTCCTGCGTTGCGGGATATATCCTCAATCGTTCCGTTTCTAAAACCATATTTCGTCTGCCTTTCTCAGCAACACCACGCACTCCACGTGCTTTGGAGCAGCAGGTCAAATAAAAGGGATTGTATTCGACCCGCTGACTCGTCCCAATAAAGGAATTGGCAATTCCCCGGTATGAGCAAGGGTCGTGACAGTAAGTTGAATATCGGCAAATCGCCAAACCGGGATCTATCTTCGTTTGTATAAAACAATTTCCGGATCGGAACCATTGTAGCCGTACTCACAAATAAGAATGAAATCTTCATTTGCGACAACGCCGTAACAACGTTCAGAATCCTGCCTTTCAATTTGATTTCCAAGGTAGATGTCTTTATCGTTCAGAAATTTAACTGTTGTTCCATTGGAAAGAGGATACTCAAGATTCACATACGCCCCGGTAAGCAAATTCAGATCATCCACAATCAATCCACCTATACCCAATGCATTGATCTCTTCAATTAACTGTTGTTTAAGTTCTGAAAAATTACTATTTCGTTCGGCAACGCAGCTGCCGCCGAACGGATGTCCTTGGCACTGTTCACACCCTCCGCACGCCAATAGCCTATCACATTCTTTACAGCAATTTTTTCCACAATACGTCATCATATGTTATACCTCCTTATCAAACATAAATTGCCTATTTCTTTGACATCAAGACTACTGTTTCCACATGCCCCGTTCTCGGGAACATATCGACGGCGATGAGCCTTTTTGTATCATAGCCGTAATTTTTCAGCGTTGCGCAGTCGCGGGCGGCGCTCGCGCTGTTGCAAGAGATCATAACTATCCTTTCAGGTGACATACGCACTATGGCGTCGAGCGTTTCCTCAGAACACCCCGCGCGAGGGGGGTCGACGATGACGACCCCCGGCGCAAAGCCGCCTTCGGCAAGGCTTTGCGCGGCGCCGCCCGCGTCGCCGCAAATGAAGTCAGCGTTTGAAATACCGTTTCTTATCGCATTATTTTTCGCGTTTTCAACGGCTTCTGCAATTATCTCAACACCCGTCAGCTTTCCGGCTCTGCGCGCCATTGAAAGCCCGATAGTTCCTGTGCCGCAGTAAAGGTCAAGTATATGTTTCCCATCCGGTTCGGCAAACAAGGCGGCAAGAGAGTACAGCTTTTCGGCGCCGTCGTGATTTACTTGATAAAACGAACGCGGCGATATTTCAAATTCAAGCCCGCAAAGCTCGTCCTTTATCGTGTCTTTTCCCCACAGCGTTATAAATCTGTCGCCGAGTATCACATTCGTGTCTTTTTTGTTTATATTAAGTACAATACTTTTTATATTTGCGTTCTTTTTTATCAGCCGCGCGCAAAGTGCTTCCGCGTGCGGAATATTGCCCGTTGCAACAATACATACGGATATTTCTCCGCTTTTTCTTCCGTCGCGGATATACAGGTGACGAATAAGTCCCCGCCGCGTCTGCTCGTCATACGGCATTATCTTATATTCGTTGCAAAAAAGTTCCGTTTCATAAACGATTTCCGCAAAAAAACTCGGTTGGAGCGGACAATCCTCGCACGGAATAACTCTATGGCTGTGACGTGAGAAAAACCCGAACCGCACATTTCCATCGCGGTCAAGCGCCGCGGGATATTGCGCCTTGTTGCGATAACCGTCCCGTTGAGGCGAGGGAATTATTTCCTCGCAGCGAATATCGATCCCCCCGATGCGAGCAAAGTTTTCATCTACGATTTTTTTCTTTATTTCAAGTTCTTTTTCATATGTAATATGGCGGAACACACACCCGCCGCAAGAGGCAAACGCGGTGCAGTCGGGCGAAATTCTGAACGGCGACGGAGTTATGACACGTTCAACTTTTGCATATCCGTAAGACTTGTTCACTTTCATCACGTGTGCGTCAACTATCTCCCCCGGCGCCGCGCTTTTAACAAACAGCACAAACCCGTCGTCGGTTTTGCATATGCCTTGCCCGTCCGGCAAAATATCAGTTATTTCCACGCGGATAATATCGTTTTTGCTTATCATTTTCGCCACCTCTTTTCTGAATTTTCATTGTATCACAATTATATAAAAAAAGCAACATATCAAATACACAGGCTGAAAATAAATGTGCCGTCGGTGTGCTGAGTGCGGCAAAACAAAAAACATTAAAAGTTTCAAAATTTGATGAAAAGCGTTTTTTGCAACGCATAAATAATATAGCTCCTAAAAAATCAACACATATAAAAACGGCGGGCAAAGCCCGCCGCAAATATCTTTAAAAATTATCTGTCTGTTTCAATAAGTCCGTAGCCGCCGTCATTTCTTTTGTAAACTACGCAAACTTCCTCGGTTTCCTGATTTTCAAACACGAAAAACGTGTGGTCAAGCAGATTCATTTGGAGAATAGCTTCGTCAACCGTCATCGGGCGCAAGTTGAACGCTTTGCGTTTAATAAGCGTCTGCTGCGTTTCCTCCACCGTTTCTTCAAGCAAGGCGGGGTCCTCCTCTACAAAAGCACCAGAACGCATTCTCTTTTCAAGGCGCGTCTTGTTCTTTCTTATCTGTCGTTCGATGACGTCTATCGCCACGTCGATTGCATGATAGAAAGTTTCATCCGTTACCTCGCTTCTGAAAAGTGTTCCGTTCATCGAAATAGTAAGTTCAAGCGTTGCTTTTTCTCTTTGTTTTGAAAGAGTGACGTGTGCTTCCGCTTCGTCGCGGAAGAACTTGTCGAGCTTCGACACTTTCTTTTCGATTACCGCCCTCAGCGCGTCCGTAAGTTTAACCTGCTTCTTGCAAACGAATGTGATTTTCATACTGCATCACCTTTCCAAGTGTATTACATGAAGAAAAACCGCTGTTTTTCTCCTTGCGATTATATTATAGCACATAAATTGCATGATCGAAAGAATTTTTTGAAAATAAACCGTTACAAATTTATTAAGCAAATTTCGGTAAATAAATATATTGAATATATCAAAAAAATATGATAGAATGATAAATGGTAATTTTTAATTTAAGGAGGGGTATGCGTTTGAAAAACGTTTTCGAGCCGGATTATTATTTTGAAAACGCATTTATGGTTTCGCCCTCTTTTCTGCTTTCACGCGGGATCGGCGTACTTATTTTGGACATTGACAACACGCTTGTCACATATGCCGACGCGTATCCCACAGAAGCAGTAACAAAATGGATAAATGAAATGAAACAAGGCGGCGTTCGTTTGGCTATCGCGTCAAACAACCACGGCAAGCGCGTCGATACGTTTGCCGAATCGCTCGACGTTTTCACCGTAAGCGACAGCAACAAACCGTCAAGAAAAGCGGTAGACGTCATCTGCCGCCGTTTTTCAATCACCCCCGACAAAGCCGCCGTGATAGGAGATCAGATATTCACCGACGTGCTCTGTGCCAACCGCGCCGGCGCCGTGGCTATACTCGTAAAGCCCCTACCCTACCGCGAAAACCTGTTTTTTAAATTCAAGCGGCTTCTCGAAAAGCCGATAATCAAAAAATTCAAACATAAACACCCCGACAAATGCTTTGCGAAAGGAGAAAACGAAAAATGAAGATAGAAACACTGTTCATATCGAGTTTCGGTAAGTTGAGAAATATAAAAATCGACATGGGCGAAAAAATGAATATCGTCCGCGGAGAAAACGAAGCCGGCAAAAGCACTATCTGCAATTTCATCCGTTTCGTTTTCTACGGGCTTGCAGGGCGCGCCGAGGAAAAACTGCGCTATATCAGCTGGCAGACGTCGTCCGCCGGCGGCTATGCCGTTATAAACGACGACGGCAAGCGTTATCGTATAGAGCGCGAAGTAATTTGCTCCACCGGCATTGACGGCAAAACTTCCCTGCGCGAAAGAAACGCCATCTTTGACCTTGAAAACGGCGCGCAAGTCTTTCACGGTAAAAACGCCGGCGACGTGTTCTTCGGCGTTCCCGCCGACGTTTTTGACAACACCGTATATATCGGGCAGCTGGGGGAAAACCGCGTCGGCGGAAGAACTTTGGCGGAAGCAGCCGAAAATATCCTCTTTTCCGGCAGCGAAACCGTAAACGCCAAAAGAGCGCTCAAACGACTTGATGACGCACGAGTTATGCTTTTATATAAAAACAAACACGGCGGGAAAATATTTGAACTTGAAGAAAAGCGCTATGAACTTGAATTAAAACTTCAAGCCTCGCAAAAAGCCGGCGGGGATGTGATTTATCTTGAAGGATCGTGCAGAAATTTAAGCACAAAGCTCGAAAGCGCGAAAGCGCGTCTTGAAAGCTGTACTCAAACGCTTGACACATACGAAAGATATTCGGTAAAAAAGCTGTTTGCCAAACGCCGCGAAGAAGACGCCAAACGCCGTGAACTTGAAGCGCTGCGCGATAAAATCCGCTCCGCCGACGCATACAACGGAGTTCACGTCTACGAAAGCGAATTTATAGAAAAACTCGAAGACATCTCAAAAGATCTCAATCTTGCGTCCGCGCGGTATGAGACCGCAAAGGCGGCAAAAGCAAAGGCGGAAAGAAAAGCCGCCGATATGAGCGAAAAAATCGACGTTTTTCAGCGCCTCGGCAAAAAAAGCGAGCGCCGCGATATAATAGTAAACAGAATTGAGGACGACAACGCCTCGGCAAAACGCCTCGCCAAGTTTTCGGTCGGCTTTCTCACAGCCGCCCTTCTCACCGCCATAGCGACCGTCGCCGTATATTTTATCACTACGTCGCCGTTAGCGTTCACCGTGCTTGCCGCTACTTTTCTTTGCCTTGTAGGTATGCTTATAACCGCGATAAAACGCAAAAAATATATAAAAGACATGCTCAAAAACTGTGCGGTTTTCGGCTGTAAGAGCTATGAAGATTTCAAAAAACTGTACGAAATCGCCACGCGGGACGAGCCCATGATGAACTATCTAGAAGAGGAGCTCGTTAAGGCGGCTGACGATGAAGTTTTGGCTCAGGAAACGCTCGACCGTGAAAATACAACGGCTGTAATGACGTTAAAAGACGCGGGCTTTGAACTTCGCGCGCGCACCTCCGAATCGCTTGCGGAGGCAATCTCGATCTGTCGTAAAGAATGCGCGTCACTTGAAAAAGCGAATTTGCTCTTGGGCGAGCAAACAAAAGCGGTAAACGATATCGACGACAGGCTCCGCGCATACGACGAGGATTATCTGAGAAGCGCCCTTTCTGCCGAATACGACGCCGAGCAAATGGAGTCGCTTGACGTAAAAGCCCTCAAACGCGACAAAGATTTTCTCACCGGTTCTATCAGCGCAATGACCGAAAAGCTCGCGCTTGACGAAAAGAGTTTGGCGGTACTGCTTGCAACGACCGTTCGTCCGACGGAAGTTTCGGAAGAGCTTAAAAGCGTCGCTCATCAAATCGATGTTCTCAACGCCAAATACAACGCATATAAACTCGCCATCGAGTCCATAGAGAATGCAAGCGGAAAGCTGCGCGACGGCATCTCTCCGAAAATATCAAAAACCGCAAGCCGAATTATGAACCGACTCTCGCTCGGCAAATACGACAGCATCGGCGTTGACAACGAATTTTCTCTGTCGTTTACCGACGACGCCTCGGGAACCCGCCCCGCCGACCTTCTCAGCGCCGGCACGACGGACATCGTGTATATCGCGCTCAGGCTTGCGCTCATGGAAATTCTATATACAAAATCGCGCCCGCCGCTTATTTTTGACGAAAGCTTTTCGCGCACCGACGACGAACGTCTCGACGCGGCGCTGAAACTCATCAAAGAATTTTGCGACGATGGCGCGCAGGCTGTAATATTCACCTGCCACGGCAGAGAAGAACACGCCATGAAACAGGTCGGTGAATATTCGCTGTTCACGCTGAAGAGGTAAGGCGAAGATGGAGAAAAACATCATAAGAGAATATGCGAATATCGAGGAAGATTTTTTTGAAATAGATAAATCCTGCCGCACGGCTTCCATCAAGCTGCGTTTCGGCTGTCCTTCCGAGATATTCGACGGAAACTGCATATCGAAAACAGCCGTATTCAACGACGATTTTATCGAATGGTTAAGTTCCGCATTTGAGCTTGTCCCCTCGAAATACAGAGTAAATATAGAGATTTTATTCTCGGATTTTGAGGGATGGACGGAAGAAGAACTGAAGGATGTGTTTGAAAAAAACCTCTTCCTCGAATACAAAAGAAAACGCTCGAAGGAAAAAGCGCGGGCGCATATCGCATACGGGCTGATAGTGCTCGGCGTCGTTTTGTTCGCCGCCATGATCCTGACAAACAAGCTCTGGGTATCGGATTCGATTTTCAAAGAAGTTTTTTCATATGCCTCGGACATCGCGACGACGGTCGTTTTCTGGGAAGCGATGACGATACTTGTTGTGGAACGGAAAGAAAACATGCATTTTGCCAAATCATTGGCGGAAAGATTCGGGAAGATTGAGTTTAAGAAATCCGCCGTGACGTGCGAAGAGCCCGCGAAAGAATAAAACGAAAAATATTTGAACATACCCACCTGAGCCGCGCTGATTGCGCGGCTTTAAATATTTTTTTCTTTTTAAGATTTATTTAAGAATTTCGGGTATAATACAAGCCATAAACCGAAAAACACTATCGGCAAAAAAGAAAGGCGTGATAACATTATGAAAAAAATACGTATTGTTATATTACTTCTCGCGCTCGCAGTGATCCTCTCCTCGTGCGCGGTAAATTCCACCGAGTCGTCAAGTTCCGCGACAACCGCAGACAAGCAAACCGTCGGCACGGAAACGACGTCAACGACTGCCGCAACCGAGGCTACGACACTCACCGACCCGACGATAGATAAACCCACCCCCACAGGAACGTTTTCGCTCACCGACGAAAACGGAAACGAGCTTTCGTCATCCGACAACATCTACACTATCACCTCAGCCGGCGAATACACGGCGACGGGCAGTCTTGAAGAAGGACAAATAGTAATCGACGCAGGCGACGACGACAAAGTGACGTTAAATCTTGACGGCGCGTCGATAAGCAATTCGGCCGACGCACCGATACTCGCCCTCAACGCTTCAAAGGTCGAAGTCAAGGCGAAAAAGGACACGTATAACACCGTTGCCGACAACAGAGTCGGTACGCCGTCCGAGGACGACGCCGATGATAACAACGGCGCGATTTATGCAAAATGCGACCTTGAAATAAGCGGCAAAGGCACACTTGTCGTCACATCGTCTTACGACAACGGCATTAAAAGCAAAGACGACCTTGAAGTAAAGAACCTCACGCTCAAAGTCGAAGCTGTCGGCAACGCCCTTAAAGGCAACGATTCCGTAACGGTAGAATCAGGAAGTATAATTCTTGTTTCCACATCGTCCGACGGCATCAAAACATCAAACACCGACGTTTCCTCAAAGGGCAACCAGCGCGGCATCGTCACAGTATCCGGCGGTCAAGTCGATATTTACGCTGCGTGCGACGGCATTGACGCGGCATATGACATCGATATTTCCGGCGACGAAACCGTAGTAAATATCTTTACCGGCAAGTATTCCGATTATTCCGGCGACGTTGCGGCGAGCAGTGAGATGTATCTTATAGTTCCGAGCGGAACGTATAAGTCCACCTATGATTATTACGGCTACTTCTACAATACTTCTACCGACGGCAAATGGGTAAAATTCACGTTCTCTACTATGGTTTACAGCGGAAGAACGTCATATTACGGACTGACGGCAAATGTTCCTTCTGGATATTCGAGCATGATAATCAACGTCGTAACCTCAGGTCAAACTCCGGACGGCGCAACGTATATAGCAAGCAGCGACGGAGAGAACATAAATACCGCGATGAACGGCTATCTTATCAGCTCCGTCACAGACAAACTCATTTCCGGCGACTGGGTCCAGATATCGTCTTCATCAGGAAGTTCAGACAAAACGACTTATTCTTCAAAGGGAATCAAGGCGGCAAACAGCATAAACGTTTCGGCAGGTACAATCGTTGTTAAAGCCTCAGACGACGGGCTTCACGCAAACGGCGGCGACGAGCTTGAAAACGGCTCAAAAGGACTCGGCAACATCACCGTTGACGGCGGCAGCGTCACCGTAACGTCGGCTGACGACGGTTTCCACGCCGACAATGTTCTTACAATAAACGGCGGTTATGTCAACGTAGCACAGTCGCACGAAGGACTCGAAGGCAATGTTATAACTATCAACGGAGGAGAAGTCTATGTCTACGGCGACGACGACGGTCTCAACGCCTGCAAGGGCAACGTCACCCCGCTTATCAACATCACAGGCGGCTATCTCGACGTCACAACTCCGTCCGGCGACACGGACGCCATCGACTCAAACGGCAACATTACAATGTCAGGCGGCACCGTCATCGTAAAAGGCGGAAGTTCAAGCGGAATGGTATCCGGATCCGTAGATCTTGACGGAACGTTGAAAGTGACGGGAGGAACGATAATCGCCCTCGGCGGTATTTGCGAAACACCGACAAGCGGCTCTGTCAACACGTATATTTCAAGCGGAACGTCATTTTCGGCGGGATCATACACCCTGTCAGATTCAAAAGGAAACGTCATCGTCACCTTTACCCTCACATCGTCTTACAGTTCCTGCTGGATAAGCTCCGACGCACTTACGCTGAACAACAGCTACACTCTTACCCGCAGCGGCACGACAGTGCTTTCATGGACTCAATCTTCAAGCACTGTCGGATCAGCCGGCAACAGCCAAGGCGGCTGGGGCAGCTGGGGCAGAGGCAGATAAATACGCCCTGTCTACCGGATAAAAATCTCTTCATGAAATGCAAAAAAGGAAAGCGAAAATCGCTTTCCTTTTTTCATTTTCGGTGAATTATACCGGCGAGTGCAACAGTAAAGAAAAGAATCAAAGTGCACATGAATCTCCGGTAGAATGGAGTTACCACACAACATTCGGAATGAAGAGAAACATATGCACTACGCGCATACTACCAAAAAAGATAGGATTTGTCTTACGGCAATACTACTGAAAATATTACCGTCAAACACAACAGAAAATGTTTATCTTAATTTGAAAATATAGAAATCATCATATGACAATTCTTATTTTATATCCAAGAACCAATGTGCGATATTAACGCATCCTTTGCTGTAAGGTACAGACGATTGAATAAGCACCCTTTGTCCTCCGTCGGGCAAGTTGAGCACAAGATTATTTGAATAAAACGCCGTCATGCCGTTTTCAGGCACGCAAATAAACGTACCGTCGTCCCAGTTTATGCCGTCTTTGCTTGTGTAAAGCACAAAATTCATCGGGAGCGTTTTGTCATCACATCCGGAGCGCCCGTGAAGGATAAAACCGCCCTTCACGCTTGCGACCTGCGGGTTTCTGATGCGTTTTGCGCAATAGCTTTTGCCGTTTTCAACCCAAGTCTTACCCATATCAAAGCTTATGTGGTAAACCATATTGAACTCGTCGTTTGCGTCATATTCATAGCATATAATCGCGCCGTCGTCACGCATAGCCATATTGCCGTAAGCGTGACCGTTCGTATCGCCCGGCAGCTCGCTCCAAAGATAAAAAGACTTGCCGCTGTCATCGCTTCTGTAAATATAATATCTGTCATCCGGTCTTTTTGCAAGCCAGTCGTCGTTTGCAAGCATAAGCACATATATCGAGCCGTCGTGAACAATCGCGTCATATACTCTTCCCTTTTTGTCGCAGAGCAATGCCGCCTCAGACCAACTCTCTCCCCCGTCCTCGCTTATCACTACAACAGGTTCAAGATACGGCTCCCACCCATTAGGATTTTCGTTTCGGATGCATAGGGCGATTATCTCGTTTTCTTTTGTAGATACCGCCTTTTCACAACTGACGGTAAACGGCTGATTTATAAACGAATCCCATGAATACGGAAAAACCCGCGGAGAATCCCACGTTTTTCCGCCGTCGGTCGATCGCTTGTATTCAAGCCAGCCAAAGCCGTTGTGTCCCGGCGCCCACTTGTTTCGCGTGGGGGAACAGTTTGAATAAAACGCCATAACGCACCCTTTTTTATACTCAACAAGCGCATGGCTCAGATGTCCGCTTCGTCCTGCCTTTTGGTGGTCTACAAACATTATGCCGTTACAGGGAACTTCGCGAGGAGTTATTTCGTAATTAATAAAGCCGTTCATTCTTTTCTACTTACCTCTTTTTAATCTCTGTATTCTTATGCCGAGCCGAAAATCAAAATAGATTTTTGCTCATTCTGTACTTTACAGCCGATCAACACAATGAAAAATACCGAAAAAGTCAAATTCTCGCCGATATGTAAAACAAAAGCCGTTTATATATAGAATTTATCAATGCTCAATATTTTTCTATCTCAATTTTTTCGGCGGTAACTTCCTCACCTAAAAATATCTGTGCCAAATCTTTAAATCGTCTCGGCTCGTCGGAAACATAGTATTCAACACTGCCGGAAGCCGAGGAAAGCATACCTCCCGCCGAAAGCGTTGCCGCCAGCGAGCGCGCCGCCTCTTTTGAAGGATCGATAGTCACAACACCGGGCAAAACTTTTGAGATAGTCTTTGAAATTATCGGAAAATGCGTACAGCCCAAAATAGGCGTATCTGCACCGAAAGACTTAATCGGCGCCAGATATTTTTTGCAAGCCGCCATGGTGCAAGGGTCGTTTTCGTCAATAAATCCGCACTCGACAAGTGAAACGAATAGCGGGCACGCAACGCCTATGCTATCCGCCCCACCGATTTTGAGTTTTTTCTCAAAAACCCCCGAAGATATTGTCGCCTCAGTGCCGATTACGGCTATCTTGCCGTTTTTTGTAGCATGAAGCGAACAATCTGCCGCATCATTTACAACGCCGAAGAGTGGCAATGTAAACTCGTCTTTTATGTCGTCAAGGGCAACGCTGCTGACCGTTCCGCATGCGGCGATAACTGTCTTTACACCGTGCGACAGCAAAAAGCGCACGTCTTGCCTTGCATATTTTTTTATCGTATCGGGCGAGCGTGTGCCATAGGGAACTCTTCCGGTATCTCCGAAATAAATAATTTTTTCATTCGGCAACAGTTTTTTCAGCTCCCGCACAACGCCCAGCCCCCCGAGACCGCTGTCAAAAACTCCGATAGGTCTGCTGTCCATAATTCACCTCTCAAAAATCAAACAAAACGATTTTTAACTTTATTTTTCCAAACACAAATCAATCCGTTTTCATCGCATCGGAAATGTGAATAGCAAAAAACATGTTACATTTAATATTATTCTTTTTAAACTTTTACGACACAACACCTCGGGTTGCCGCCGTAATCGTATAATACCTCACAATCAAAACCGTGCTCAGCGCATAGCCGCTCTAAATCCTGCTCTTGGTCGTATCCTATCTCAAACACAATATATCCGCCGTCGTTTAATGCATCGGGGCAAATATCGAGCAGTCTGCGATAAAACACAAGCCCGTCATCTCCGCCGTCAAGCGCAATATGCGGCTCATGTTTCACCTCGCTCGATAAGGTATTTATAACGTCAGTCCTTATATACGGCGGGTTGGATATTATAAGATCATACTTTTCTCGTCCTGAAAAAATGTCGTCCGAGAACACATCCCTTACAAATACTTCCGCCCTGCCCTCAAAGCCGAGGTCTTTAATGTTTTCTTTCGCAACAGCCACAGCTTTCTGCGAAATATCAAACAAATCCGCGCGTGTGTCGCTGCGCGATAGCAGCGCGGCCGCGATATTCCCGCTGCCGCAGCAAATATCGGCAAAGCGCCCGCCCTGCCTCAAAAGCGCAAGCGCTTTTTCGCACACGCGCTCCGTATCGGCTCTCGGAATCAGCACGTCGGGGGTAACTTTTAAATCAAGTCCGAAAAAAGTCGTCGTGCCGGTGATATATTCAAGCGGGTTTCCGGTCAATCGCTCATTTAATATTTCCTTGCATTTTTCCTCAACATTTTGCGGCACGTCATCATTATACCGCATAAAAAGCTCGGCGGAGCCGATGCCCGCCGCATAGCAGACAATCTCCTCCGCCTCGTAATCGCAACTGTCTGCCGAAACGGGCAAAACCGCTTTTTCTATATATTTTTTCAGTTCAAAATACGTCATTGCTTGCCTGTTTCACCATTTGTCCGCAAAAAAATTATTCCGCCGCACTCTGTCCTTCTCCGCTATCATTTTGCGACGCGCGCTCGCCGTTTGCTTCGTCAAAAGCATCCTGCGTCGGCACATGACCGTTGTCTTTTACTTCGTCAGTGGATTCGTCGCTTTCAAGCTCGCTTTCCTTCGGGAATTCGTCCGGAAGCGCCCCCTTCGTTGCGGCTATCGCTACCTCTATCATCGAGTCGTCCGGTTCTTTCGTTGTTATTCTCTGCATCCAAAGACCGGGCGCCGACAATGCGCGAATGATAAAATTATCGTGTTTTCCGGCATACATCAAAAACTCATATCCTATTCCGCAAACAAGCGGAACGAGCAAGAGCTTGAATCCCGTGCGGATAAGAATATTAAGAATTCTTACGTTCACGTCAGCCCATTCCCACGGAATAAGCATACCGACGGCAATAGAAATCAAAATCATCACTATCATAAAACTGGTGCCGCATCTGGGATGGAATCTTCTCTGTGTGCGAACATTTTCCACCGTCAGTTCAAGCCCTTTTTCATAACAGGCGATCGTTTTGTGTTCCGAGCCGTGATATTGAAACGTTCGCTTTATATCGGGCATAAGCGATACAAGCAACAGGTAAACTATAAATATCACAAGTTTCAGTACACCCTCGATTATCCCTTTCGCCCACGAAGGCAACGCACCGAATATTCTTTCAAGTAAACTCGTCGCCGTCGTCGGCAGGAAAATGAAAAGCCCGACGCTGAGCGCCAATCCCAATATCACCGATATGGGCATAACGACCGCCATTATCGACGCGCCGAATTTTTCCCTCAGCCACTTCTCGAATTTGCTCTCCTGCTCCTCAAC
Organism: Clostridia bacterium; assembly: GCA_017446155.1. Lineage (GTDB taxonomy): Bacteria > Bacillota > Clostridia > Oscillospirales > CAG-272 > CAG-841. Next base: position 64,314 of record JAFSRI010000001.1, read on the forward strand.
GCCCAGCATTTCCGCCGAACGCGAGAGGATCTTAAACGACATTATCATACTTTCAACGAAATTCACCACCCCGCGAATTATCGGCAGAGCAAGAAATTTCGACTTTTTCCTCACTGAAACGAATGTGGAATCCTCCGTTTGTATCTGCCCGTCGGGTTTTCTTACGGCAAGGCATACACGCTCGCCGCTTTTCATCATTACCCCTTCAAGCACCGCCTGCCCGCCGACTTTATTTCTTCGGCAAAGGAGCGGATCTGTGTTTTTATCTTTTTTTGACATCAAAAAAACCTCGTTTTCCCGTTCATTTTATTTGATTTTATCATAAATGATAATAACAAAAAACCTATATTTTGTAAATAAAATCTTAAAAAACGCGACACCGCGAACAAATTCCACGATACAGACTGATTTTTCGCCGTCGAATTATATTTTTGCCGCGTCTTAAATTATACCAAAGTTATAAATTATCGCACTATGTCGCTCGGCTTAAAATCACAAAAACAGCCCGTATATTCTATGCAAGCGAGCTATATCGGCATGTAATTGCCTAAAAAGTACTTTTACACTTTTATTTAATAATATTATAAACATTTGTCGGCGGTTTTTCAATAGTAAAAAAACAACTTTGGCAAATTCGCGGTCATAAACGGGACAAATCCCCCATATAATTGCAATGAATAAAAATAAAATCGCTCGGAGGAACAAAAAATGAGCATTTACAAAGACATTGCACAAAGAACGAACGGCGACATATACATCGGCGTCGTGGGCCCCGTCCGCACGGGAAAATCAACTTTTATAAAGAAATTCATGGAAACGCTCGTGCTTCCGAACATCTCTGGCGACTATGACAAAAAGCGCGCACTTGATGAAATGCCTCAGTCGGCGGCGGGACGAACCGTGATGACGACCGAGCCGAAATTTATACCGGACGAGGCGGTGAAAGTAACGCTCGACGGTGTGGGAACGCTTTCCGTCAAGATGATAGACTGTGTGGGATACATGGTGCCGGACGCGCTGGGAAACTTTGAGGAGGGCGAACCGAGAATGGTTATGACGCCGTGGTCAAAGGACGCCATGCCGTTTGAAAAGGCGGCGGAAATGGGCACGCAAAAAGTGATAAACGATCATTCGACGATAGGGGTACTTGTCACAAGTGATGGAACATTCGGTGAAATAGGTCGCCAAAGCTATGCCGACGCCGAGGCGAGAATAGCCGGTGAGATGAAATCGCTCGGAAAGCCGTATGCGGTAGTGCTCAACTCAGCCGCGCCGAATTCACAGCAAGCGATAGATCTTGCCATCTCGCTTGAAAAGAAATATGACGCGCCGGTAGCGCTCGTCAACTGCCTGCAACTTGACAAGGGCGATATAGAAAACATTTTGGGGCTTATCTTGCTCGAATTTCCGGTAACGGAAATAAACGTAGACCTGCCCGATTATATGAACGCCCTCGACGATACACACCCCGTTCGCCGCAGCGTGTACGATTCGATCGACGAATGTGCAAAGAAAATCAAGAAAGCGGGCGACATACAGCCTGTCTTTGAGGAACTAAAAACAAACGAATATGTTTCGTCGGTTTCCGTCGCCGAAGTGGACCTCGGGCGCGGCACGGCAAAGGTGACGGTGGAGCTTGACGACGGTTTGCTTTATAGGCTTATAGGCGAGCTTACGGGATTTAACGTCGAGAGCGACGAATCGCTTCTGAAACTTCTCGTCGAACTTTCAGACACGAAAAAGCAGTATGATAAAGTGGCGGGCGCTCTCAAAAGCGCAAGCGAAACGGGCTATGGGATCGTTACCCCGGACATATACGATATGAAGCTCGAAGAACCTGTCATCGTAAAACAATCGGGCGGTTACGGAGTAAAACTGAAAGCGTCGGCGCCGTCGATACATATGATAAAAGCCGACATTCAAACCGAAGTGTCGCCCATCGTGGGAACAGAGGCGCAATCAGAGGAGCTTGTAAAATTTCTCCTCTCCGAATTTGAAACCGACCCGAAACGCATTTGGGACACGAACATGTTCGGCAAATCTCTGTATGAGCTTGTAAACGAGGGGCTGAACACGAAGCTTTCACACATGCCTGACGACGCCCGCGCGAAACTGTCGCAAACGCTCGGAAGAGTAGTAAACGAGGGCAGCGGCGGACTTATCTGCATTATTCTTTAACCAACGTCTTTCTTCATATATTCCTCAACACACAAAAGAGAAAAACCCTCCTCAACGGAGGTTTTTTCTTTTCCATGTCACGAGAAATCATCGTTTCGGCGTAAATATCGCAAATCTCTCCGATAGTTCCGATTTTATCTCTGTTCGGCGTTTGTCTTTTTTCTGCCGAGCTTAAATCCGTATAATTCCGTATAACTCTTTTGCATTATTCACCGTAAGAGAAAAAACAGCGAATTGTCAAAATATTTGCGATGATAAGTAAATGAATGGCACGTCGATCCGCATAAAAGGCAAATTCAACGCTCTGTCTTGATTGACAAACTGCGGGCAAAGTGATAGAATAAATAAAAAACCGAAAAAGGAACATTTTTATCAATCATGGAAACACTTGCAAAAATTCTCGCGGCGGCAATGCCGATATGTTTCGGCGTGTCGTGGCCGTTTTCAATAGTTCGCTCTTGGCGCGCGCGCACGGCACAAGGCAAAAGCCCGATATTCCTCGGCTTTCTTATCGTCGGCTATATCTGCGGCATACTCGCCACCGTCATCGGCGGAACGTTTACGTGGATACAATATCTTTACATAGCGGATCTTGTAATGGTGCTCATCGATTTTTCAATATATCTGCGCAACCGCAAACTTGACCGCGAGAGAAAGGCGTCCGGAAAATAAAATGACAAACTCCGCATTCAACGGCAAAGAAAAAATTAAAGTCGTGGCGTTTGACCTCGACGGAACACTCACCCAGCACAGAAGCCCGCTTGAAGAAGAAAACCGCGCGTTGCTGGCGCAGCTTTCAAAAAAGTACAAACTCCTCATGGTCGGCGCCGGCACCTGCCGCAGAATATTCGGGCAAATGGGCAATTTCCCGATAGACATCATCGGCAATTACGGTCTGCAATACGCCGAATATGACAAAAGCATATCCGACATTGTGCTGAAAGAAGAAACCGTTCTTCCCTGCGACGTGGAAAGCGTGCTTCAACGCGCCGACGTGTTCCGAAAAGAAACGGGATACATCGAGTATTCCGGCAAACCGGTCGAATTTCACCCATCCGGCAGCGTAACGTTTCCGTTTCTCGGCACTGCGGCTCAGATAGGCGACAAGCTCGCCTTTGATCCGACCCGCGAAAAACGCCGCGCATTATATCCGCGTTTTTGTGAACTTTTCCCCGAATTTACGGTGTTTGTCGGCGGTTCGTCATCATATGACATGGTCCCCGCGCCGAATGATAAAGCGCACGCGCTCGACGTTTACTGCCGTCGGGTAGGACTTCGGCACGAAAACGTTTTGTACGTCGGCGACGATTACGAGCCGGGCGGAAACGACTACGCCGTGTTCGTGTCCGATTTTCCCTTCGTCTGCACCGACGATTACAAAAAAACAAAAGATATTTTGAGTTTTTTAAACGAATAATTATTATCCGCACAAGAAAAAACAGCGCATTATGCCGTTTTCATCTTCTGTGCGGATTTATGAAAGTTTAATTGTAATAATGCTTTTATGTGCGATTATTCGATATACAAATGTCGGCAACGGCAAAATGGTTTTTCTTTTTAAATTCATAAAAATCGATTTATTCGCATCGCTGTCGTTTACAAAAACAAGTTGATTTTACATTTGCGTTATGATATAATTTCAATAATCGGAGGTGAATCAAAGATGAAATTACAGGAATCGGGAGAAATGTATCTTGAAACCATTCTTATTCTTTCGCACAAATCAAGCGAGGTCCACGCCGTACACGTCAGTGAATATATGAACTTTTCAAGACCAAGCGTAAGCCGCGCGCTCGGCATACTCAAACGCGAGGGATATATTGAAATACACGATGACGGACATATATTTTTAACGCCGTCGGGTAAAGAAATAGCCGAAAAAATATACGAACGGCACACCGTTCTTCGCGACTTGCTCGTGTCGATCGGCGTAAGTAAAGAAACAGCGGAAGCCGACGCGTGCAAGATCGAGCACGCTATAAGTGACGAAACGTTTGAAGCTGTCAAAAGAGAAATAACAAAATGACGGCATGCGTTCTTATCCACCCGCACGAGATTTGCGGCGAGTGGCTTGAAATTTTAAAAAAATCGAAAATAAACACGCTCGGCATACATCCCGTAGGCGGACGCGCCGCGCCGAAGCACCTCGAAGCACTACTGCAAATCGTGAAGACGACGGAATTTCGTCGGTTTATCGACGACGTTCATGCGCTTGGAATAGATGTCGAATATCAAATACACGCAATGTCTTGCCTGCTTCCGCGCGAGCTTTTCGACGCACACCCGGAATATTTCCGCATAAACGAAAAAGGCGAGCGAACGCCTGAATTTAACCTCTGCCCGTCAAATGACGAGGCGCTCGGCATTGTTGAGAAAAATGCGCAAAGGCTTGCGGAGCAGCTTTACGGATCGTCGGAAAAATACTATTTTTGGACGGACGACGTGCGCGGCAGTTACTGCCACTGCGAAAAATGTAAAAAGCTGACCCCTTCCGATCAAGCCATGCTTATATACAACGCCATACTTCGCGGAATAAAAAAGTTCCGCCCGAACGCCGAGCACTGCTTTCTCGCGTATCAAGACGCGACAGATCCGCCGAAAAACGTCAAGGCTGACGAAGGCATATTCTTGGAATTTGCCCCAATCGACCGCGATTCTTTCGCTCCCCTATCGGATGAAAAAAACGCCGCGGCGACAGAGCCCATTCCCGCGCTTATCGACTTCTTCGGGAAGAAAAACAGCCGCGTGCTCGAATATTGGATAGACAACTCACGCTATTGCGAATGGAAAATGCCATATAAAAAGCTGCCGTTTATGCCGGATGTCATATCAAAAGACGCCGAGCTGTATAAGCGCTTCGGCTTTGAGGGGCTTTCCTCATTTGCGTGCTATCTCGGAAAAGACTACATGGCGCTTTTCGGTACGCCGCCGATAAAAGAATTTGCCGAAATCATAAACTAAACACACGGAGGACGCCATGAAAAATAACTCTCCACGCAAAAAACGCGACGCAGGCAGTATAATATTCGGGCTGTTGATATTTCTGTTTTTCAGAATCGACTCGTGGCTGTGCTCTCTGCCCGCTTGGATCACCCTCATACTTCATTTTGTCATAGATTTGCCGATATGGTGGTTTTGGGCGACGCTCGGCGTATGGATTCTCGCGGGGGCTGTGCGTTATATTGTAATCGTCTTTGCACGCTGGGGCGGCAATTCTGATGAGCCGCCCAAAGAAAACAAAAATCCGTATTCAAAGAAAAACGACGATTACTATAAACAATAAAATCGATGAAACGGCGGGTAGATCACAAATATTTATACGCCGAACACCTTGCGAATTCAATTTGACATTTTTATAAAAGGAGAAATACAATGTACATCTACAAAACCGAGATTTTACCCGTAAGCACGAAGTTCTTTTCCGACAAAGCAAACGAAAAAGACGCAGAGGCGCTCGACGAGCTGTTAAATAGGCGTGCCAAAGAAGGATGGGAGCTTGCGGCATATGACTATATGGCAACGTCATCGCAAATAAAAGGCGCGTTCATCATAACGTTCAAGAAAGAAAAAATGCAATAAAGCTGCCTGATATTATAAACCGATCCATAAAATTCAGTAAAATAAAAAAGCAACTTTTACAGGTTGCTTTTTTTGATCCCGTTTGATTTGATTTGCCGATTACAGAATAAAACAAACATTTTTAAAGATAAAGCGATACAAAAAGCACGCCCGCATAAAGCGGGCGAGTATTATTTCATCATTTTATACAGGTTTTCGTCGGTGAAATCTTCAACTATTATGTGCGTTCCGAGCGTTTTATGCAGCTGACGCTTGTAAGCGTCGTCGGCGTTAAGGCGGCTTATACAAAGCGCACCCATTCTGTCGCCGGCAAATATTTCGCTTCTGCCGTCGCCTGTCACAAGAACGTTTTTGCCGTCGGCGCCGAGGTTGACAAGCAATTTTTGCATTATCTCATCTTTGGGCAGTTTCTGCGTCCATGTAGAGCCAATAATATCCTCTATCATCTCACCCGTGCCTATCTTAAACCCGAGCGCCTCGACTTCTTCATGCATACCCATGCCTTTTTCTACGACCGCCCCCGTAACAAAATAATTTTTTACCCCGTGCGAGTGCAAGTATTGTAGAAATTCCATCGAGCCTTTAACGGTGAACTTTTCGGGATTTTCCCTTGCCTGAGCCAAATTTTTATCTCTGCAATAGCCGTTTAACACTTTTTCGTAAAGCTTGAAAAGCCGAGGGGTATGCTCTTTCAAAAAAACGGAAAGCTCAGGTGTGTCAGGGGTAGTAAACGTTTCTTCTCCCCGCCCTATTCGCGTTATTTTATCGCGGTTGTCGTCGAAGTCGCAATCTACCTTTATGATTTTCGCGTCGATCGCGCGGCGGAGTCCCCATTCCATTTGGACCAGCGCCGAAAGCCCCGCCGATTCCACACAAAATCTGTCCGTTTCCGGCAACGCTTCCTTGCCTGCTTTCTCCACGAGCATTTTCACGCTTTCGTCGCTGTCGTACCCTTCGGGTACGCCGCCGCGCGAAACATAATCGAGCACAACGCTCATAACGGGCGGCCATTCACGGATAAGCGAATGGGTGCCGTCCACGTCGTGAAAAGCGTAAATAATATCACGCTCGCCGAAATTCTTTACCGCAATATCACAAGGCGTATAAACAAATTTTACCATATCTTATTTTCTCGGTTCGTTGCAAAGCGCGATGAGATCATCGACCTTTGCCGTGGCAAGACGCACGACGGCGTCTCCCGCGCTGTAATAAATCTTCACCGTTCCGTCGTCTTCAAGCAGCATCCCGCACGGGAACAGAGCGTTTGCGCGATAACCGAACTCGGTTTCGTAATAACCTTCAGGCACGATAAGCGGACGTTTTGACATACCGATAACCTTTGACGGATCGTCAAGGTCAAGCAACGCTATACCGATAACATAACGTTTTCTCCACGCGGCTTCCCAGCCGTTCTTTCCGCGCGAGGGATCAATGTCAACCGAATGGAATATAGTAAGCCACCCTTTGTCCGTTTTAACGGGCGGTGCGCCGGGGCCGATTTTGTCATTGCAGAACGGCACGTCCTCCGTCGCCAAAACGAGCTTTGAATTTCCCCAATAAACAAGATCGGGGGAGTCGGATAGCCACATATCGAAATGTGTTCCGTCACGCGAATAAACGGGCATGGGGCGTTCAAGACGAACGTATTTGCCGTTGATTTTTTCGGGGAAAAGCACCATGTTTCTGTTTTCGGGAACGGAGATTGATTTTATTTCAAAGTTCTTTAAATCTTTCGTCACCGCCATTCCGCCGCAAACACCGTGACGCGTGTCAACGGCAAAGCAAACGCAATATTCCCCGTCTATATACGTTATACGCGGGTCGTAAACGCGCATTATTTCTTCGTCGTCGATCTCAAAGCACGGCTGAGGCCGAACGTTCCACTTGATTCCGTCGTCGGAAAAAGCAAGACCGAGGTTTGTTTCATAATCGAGCTGCTGTTTTTCAAAGTCACCGACGTCGTTTCGGAATATCATTATATATTTCCCGTTCAGTTTCAACACCCCCGCGTTGAACGTAAGTGCCGAGCGATACGGCACGTCTTTATACGTCAGCACAGGTTCCGGATACCGTGTTATGCAGTCTGCCGTGGTAAAGAGCGCCTCGTCGACGAACTGTGCGGGTTTTGCGGTGGAAAATCCCGTTCTCTTCTTTTTCTGCTGTTCCATTGCGTTTTCTCCTTTTGGGGTAAAATATTACACTGAAATTTTATCATATTGCTTTTTGAAAATCAACATCAATTTAATATTTTTATACGCATACGCGGCGTATCTGCAATTACGATGTCATAATCATGCCGAGTTTTCCCGAAAAGAGATTTTTTCAGAATATCAAATCAAGCTCGGTTGATGATTTCTTTTTTTCTGTGTTTATAGGATTTTTACGAGAGATTATTCGTGTTATTATCCGGCGCGACGCGACAAAACGGTTATGTGATTTATTCATAGACCGTAAAAACAAAAAAACCGTCGAATGACGGCTTGTATTTTTTGTTTTTTACTCTCAGGTAAAGAGGAACATAACGAGAACGAGCACCGCGAAAACGATAGCAACGATCATCGTAAGTCTGGAAAGTTTCTTCTGTTTGGAATTGTTCTTGTTTCTTCCGTAATAAGTGTCTGCATTTCCGCCGCCGATAGCACCGGAAAGACCTTTTGAAGATTTGCCTTGAAGCAGAACGGCAACAATAAGGAAGATAGCGGCAAGCATAAGTACGATTCCCAAAACGATATTCAATGCGCTCATAATAAATAAACTCCAATTCCGGCGGAAATATTGACTCCGCCGCCGTCCGCCATTTTTTCGGCGCGGAAAAAATTTTACTCATAAACTGCCTTTTTAAGTGCAGTATAAGTATATTATCACAATAAAAAGGAAAAATCAAGTATTTTGCAAAAAAAATTTGCGTTGTGCGCCGGCAATATCCGCCTATCACCGTATAAAACGCGCAATTTTTCACCTCCGCCGATTTAAAGCTAAGGCGCGCGGAATACCGCGCGCCGTATCATCTTATCATCCCTCGGCGGTTACGGTTTTTGCCGCCTTTGCGTGCGAGGCGTGTTTTTGTTCGAGCTTTTTTATCTTCTCTATCACCAATTTACCGCTTTTGGCGGCGTTCGGCAGTCCCCCCGGGGGGCAAAGCCATTGCCCCGCATAAAACATTCGCGGATGTCCCTCAATACTGCCGTCAACGTGAAGCGGAATATAATTTTTCGGGAACAGAAAGCTCATAAAAGAGCCTACCTCGGCGCCGGTAAATCTTTTATACGTCGCCGGCGTCCACACGTCAATGCATTTCACCTTGCCGGAAAGCTCCGGAAAACGTTTCTCGAACAGCTCGCGCGATATTTCTCCTATTCTGCGCTTTTTCTCTTTATATTCCACCTTGTCCGCATCGAGCGAAATGTATTCTTTCGATTTTTCCTCATCGATGAATATCATGCTTTGATAAATACTTTTGCCCTCAGGCGCAAAATCTTTTTCGTGATAATACTCTCTGTATGACACCCTGTCGGAGCCGAGCTCTTCCCTGTACTCGTCCGGTATACTGATTATGATGTCGCCCTCAAACAATTTTTTATCCGATTCCGCCGCGAGCGCACATTGCACGCTTGAAAAGCGAATGAGTTTTTTGTTTTTATATCTTTTGGCTATCGCACGCGGCATCTTCGCCCTGACCATACGACCCGCCGCGGCGGCGGGATCTGCCGTTATTATTACATAGTCGCCCGTCTCTTCACTCCCGTCGGCGAAAATCACCTTGCCGTCATCGGCGCGCACGACTTCCTTGCCTAAGACAAGCTCACCGCCAAGTTCTTCATATCTCTTAACGATACGCTCCGCCGCCGCGACAGAGCCGCCATACGGTATGTCGGCGTCGCCCGAGCAGAACGTTCCGCCCACAATAAGCATTGCGAGCGCACCGAACTTTTCCCCAAGGAAATACGTAAAAAAGCGTTTTAACAACGGATGCTTGAATCTGTCGGCAAGATCGCCCATCGTCATCGGCAAATATTTCAACAGCCTTGTCGGCTTGTTTTCTCCCCCGCCGAATTTGAGCAGCTTCTGCGCCGCTTTTACGGCGCCTATAAACGCGCGCGACTCTTTTTCATCCTCTGCGGATACCGCCACCATGTCGTCTTCAAGTTTCTCTATATCGCGGCTGAACGAAAGGCTCTGCCCGTCAAGCTCGACGGTGTACAATACGTTCGGTTTGAATATCTCGACACCGTCGCCCAGCATACCTATATCTTCCCAAATTTTATATGACTCAATGTCTTTGTTCGTTCCCGTAAGCCAATGAATACAGTTGTCGATAAAATATTCTCCCCTGCGCCAACCCGAAAGGTTGCCGCCCGCCGTGTGATGTTTTTCAAATATGACGGCGTCATATCCCGCCAGTCTTGCGTAAATTCCCGCGGAAATCCCCGCGACTCCTGCCCCTACGATAATTACTTTTGCCATTTAAGTTGTTTCCTTTGTTTTTTATATATTATTGACTTGTATTTTCATTTTATGTGCACAGGCGGAAAAAATTACTCTTTTTGTCTATACGATCGTGTAGCCGATACGCAAAGCAAAACGGCGCAGTTTATCCGTCGAATGGTAAAAACGAATGAATTACATATATAATAGTTTATTTTTATGGACAAATCAAGCAAATAATCGTTTTTTTGCATTTTTTTGATTGACAAAGCAAAAATATAATGATATAATAACTACTCGGAAAAGGACGCCACGGGCGTTTTTTCTCCTTGCCGGCAGTAAATCTGTTTTAATGCCGCCGGCCTTATGTCCAGAAGGAGGTGCAAATCAATTATGGAAAAACTTACTTCATCCTATGAGACGATGTTCGTAGTAGACTGCTCGACAAGCGAAGAAGCTACAACGGCTGTCGTTGAAAAGTTCAAATCCCTCATTGAGTCAAACGGCACAATCGAGAAGATCGAAGAGTGGGGTAAACGCAAACTCGCGTATCCGATAAACGATTTGACGGAAGGTTATTACGTTCTCATAAACCACACGTCAACCCGTGATTTCGTAGAAGAGCTGAGCCGCGTCTTCAACATAACGGAAGGCGTTATGCGTTATCTTACAGTCAAATTATAATCGGAGGTAAATGGTATGGCAAGTCTTAACAAAGTAATCCTTATAGGACACCTGACCGCAGATCCCGAACTTCGTCAAACGGCGACAGGGCTCAGCGTTTGCTCGTTTTCCATCGGCGTAACGCGCCGTTTTCAAAGAGCGGGCGAACAGAACAGCGACTTCATAAACATAGTGGCGTGGCGTCAGACAGCGGAATTCATCTCCAAATACTTTAAAAAAGGCAGCGCCATATGCATCTGCGGTTCGCTTCAAACAAGAAACTACGTGGCAAACGACAACACAAAGCGTTATATAACGGAAGTCGTAGCCGACGAGGCGTCTTTCGTTGAAAGAAAGACCGACGGAGCACCGAGATCCGACGATTATCAGGCGCCTGCTTATGCAACAGGCATGGAGGAAGCTCCCAAGTTCGAGGAAGTTTCCGGTGACGACGATCTGCCGTTCTGAGCAGATCACCTAAAATCTTAATGGGAGGTTTATATCATGGATAAAGAGCAAAAAGTTGCCCGTCCCGTCGTTCACAGAAGAAAGAAAGTTTGCATCTTCTGCGAAGAGAAAGCGGAAACGATCGATTATAAAGACACGGCTAAACTCAGAAAGTTTATTTCCGAACGTTCAAAGATCCTTCCCCGCAGAGTTACGGGTACATGCGCAAAACACCAGCGCGAACTTACGATCGCTATAAAGAGAGCCCGTCATATGGCACTCGTTCCGTTCGTAACAGACTGACGGTAAATTTGTGCTTGGATAAATTCAAATATCCTATTTAGCACAAATAAGGCAGCAGATTTTGATAGAAAGTCTACTGCCTTTTCTTTTTACTTATTGCGGAGCAACTGCAAGCGGGTTGCGAGCCCTTGATTTGTCGAGACTTGCGTTCGTATGATATATTAACTAGAGAGAAAAAATCTAAAATACTCTTTGCGTGCGTGAGAAAATGCAGTATATATCAATAGCTTTTGCCGCGGAATTATATTTACACAAATACTCGTCTCGTACAGAGACATAATTATTTAATAATTACTTAAATGCAGCAGTTTTTTAGGGAGAGCGGGGTAATATAGTGAAAAAGGTTATAGCGACTGTAATTTGCATGGCGCTTGTAGTCTCAATGACTGGTTGTGGTAAAAAAGTTGAGATAGAGTCTGAGATATACTATTGCGAGAACTGCGGAAGCGAATCTTCAGATGTAAAAGAATCTGAAAATGGATACTATTGCTATGATTGCATAATAAATAACGGGTATCAGAAATGCCTTGAGTGTGGCATGTATTATGAGAATGACGGATGGGACTGTAATGAAGTGTATTGTCACAACTGTTTTGAGGACAAAGGGAAAATATGTTTCCTTTGTGGGCAATCTTTCGGTGAAATGGTTTCGTTAGAGATAAATGGTGAAGAATATTACATTTGTCCTGATTGCGCTACAGACTACTTTGCAAATATCGAGCCTATTATACCAGTTGATTGCTGCATAGAGTGTGGACATTTATACCCCCTCGGAAATTACTATTACGAGCACTACATTTTCGATGGAGCATCAATATGCCAAGATTGTTTGATAAAGTGTGGTTATGAGAAGTGTGAAAGATGCGATAGATACACTGACGAGGGATTAATAGATGGTATTTGTGGGTACTGCATTGAAATAGAGAATAATAGTAATAACGCGTATTAAAGACTTAGTACAAAGAGAGATAAATGTCAGTGTGCCGGTGTAACACATTCCTTTTAATGCACCCCCAGCGCAAATTCTATCCAAATATGATTTCCTTTCCAATAAAAATTATTCTGACAAATGGATTGATAAGAAGAATAATAACAAAAAAACAAAGTCCTTTGCATTAATTTGCAGAGGGCTTTTTTCTATACCCTTGCTTCAAGGCAAGTTCATAAAAAATCACCCACCAAAAAAATGTCTTCATTCATTTCATTCAGACATTTTTTCTCCCTGGAGGATCCACAAGAACCAATGGAACCACAAGCCCCACTGCTCCACCACCTCCACAAGAAACAGAGGGATAAATTTATTCAATAAATAGCCAAATATATAGGCATTTATTATCTTTTTTAAATATTTTCCTATTTATTTCAATAAATATTGCCCTCTATTTAAAAAGATATTTATGAGAAAGATTCACATAAATCTTCAATCAATTTATCTTAATCCTTGGGGGCAAGATTTAGAAGAAAGATTCATAAATATTTATGCCATTTATTAGGGGCAAATATATTAGAAAGATTCAGATATTTTTCAATAAATATTTTTCTATTTGTGAGGGGATTTATTTATGGATATATGAGAAAGATTCTTTTGTAAATTGAATAAAGAAAACCATATATATGGGATTTTTTAGAGGATATTTTTAATTGGTCAATTTTGAAAAAAGATGGTTGTCAGAAAACAAAAACAAACTTAAAAAGCCCTCTCGTGAGGGCTTTTTATTTTTCAAAAATCTATCGGGCATGCTCGGTAAAACATAAAAATCCGATCGATTATAAAACGAATTTTTATCGTTCAATGTCGCCGTTTTCAGTCTTTCAAGAACAATTCGATTACGGGAATCGTTACGTTGGGTTTTACGACCGGAAGATCGATAAGAGTTATCGTAGTATTTTCGTCGGCGATCTCTTCATCGTGGAAGAACAACTCGCTTCCGTCGTGCAAAAACTGCGCGTAATCTATTTTTCCGGCAAATCCGTGAAGTTCGAGCTTCGAAAACGGATAGTCGAGCATATGAATATAGATGCGTTTTCCGTCATCGCTCTGCGTAAGACGGCAACCGTCCGGCTCTTCAAATTCCGGGTCGGCCATAGTGCAACCGTAAATCGAGCGAGAATTGTATTTCATCCAATCGCCATAGGCTTTAAGGGCGTTCTCGGCTCTGTAATCGAGGTATCCTCTCGACGTGGGTCCGACGTTCATTATAAGGTTGCCTCCGCGGGATACAGTCTTGATAAGAAGCCCTATCAACATCTCGGGCGATTTCCACGTCGTTTCATCTCTGAAATATCCCCAAGATCCTGAAAGCGTCTGGCAGCCTTCCCATATCAAACGTTCGCCTGTTTCTTTATCCTTCGGCCAATCGGTCACTCTCGACTGTTCCGGCGTACTTATATCCTGTTCTATTTCCGTTCTGTGATTTATTATAATACCCGGTTGAAGTTTTCTCGTCAGATCTATAAGTTTTTCCGCTTCCCAATCGTCCTTGCCCTTTGCCTTCATCCAATCTCTCGGCTGAGGGTTCTTTGAATATGAAAAATCATACCAAAGAATATCTATCTTGCCGTAATTGGTCAAAAGTTCCGTCACTTGATTGCGCATATACTCGGCGTATCTGTGCATATCTCTGCCTTCGTTCAGTTCTTTGGCGTTTTCATCATATCTTCTCTGATGAAACCCGTCGATCGTAAAATCGGGGTGATGCCAATCGAGCAACGAATAATAAAAACCTATCTTCAATCCCTCCGCTCTGAAAGCGTCAACGTATTCTCTTACAAGGTCGCGGCCGTATGCCGTGTTTGTTATTTTATAATCGGTATATTTCGTGTCGAAAAGGCAAAATCCCTCGTGATGTTTGGTGGTGAGCACCGCATATTTCATTCCGGCGTTTTTCGCCTGTCTAGCCCATTCTCTCGCGTCGAGCATATCAGGGTTAAAATATTTAAAATACTGTTCGTATTTCGCCTCCGGTATCATTTCTTTCTGTTTTATCCACTCGTGTCTTGCGGGCAGCGCGTACAGCCCGAAATGAATGAACATTCCGAATCTGTCGTGAATGAACCAATCGGTATTTCCCGGCGTATTTTTTACAGTGTATTTTGACATTTCTTTTTATCCCCCGTTTTAATATTCGGTCAAATAAAAAATCGTCATTTAAGCGGCAGAGTTATTTTTCCCGTCGCTTATCCGACGATTTCTTTATATTTTATTATACAGATATTTTACCAAAAGTCAATATCGCGCCGAATTTATGACGGGGGTAACATCATTTTTATGTGCCTGGAGCAAACGCTTCTCATTCATCTGCCGCCGTCACTTTTTATTTTAACTGCTCGCCTCTTTGTCCGCAATGCTTTCGCCGGCGCAAGACTCACATGATTTTTCTTCCGGCGTTCTTCTCGCAAACGATTTTTTTACAAGCCTTGTGATACCGTCGCCTGTTAAATCAATTAGCCCTTCAAGCCTTGTCAGCTTGAAAAGATATATCCGTCCTATTTCAAGCGCCGCAAAGAACAGGTAAAGCATGATAAGCGTTATAAAAACATAAAGTACCATTCGCCAAGTCGGCTCGTATGCATATTTATAAAACCTGTTTTTCAGATAATTATCCCAAATGGCATTATGGACATGAATAATATATATTCCGAACGACGCGCTTGAGAAAATCAGCGTAATTTTCTTTCCTGACTTTGTTCTCAGGTCAATCCGCATGAACAAAAGCAGCAGCAAAACCGAACCCAAAACGACAAACGGTCCCGTGTAACTTATAAGAATATCGTTGCATTCATGGAATATCTCTTTGTCGGGGTATTTGTTAAATAAATAGTCGAAAACAAATCTAAAACCTGCCGTTATACCTACGCAAGCAAAATATCCGAGCAAACATAACAGTTTTTTCGGGCGGAAGCCGTCGTCATAATACTTCTTTACCGTCGCGCCGAATATATACATTATTATAAGCCATATCGCGCTGTACCCGCCGCTGAGAACGAACAGGTCCTTATCGAATATCGTTTTATATACGGACGCTGACGCAAACAGCGCGACCGACATTACAAAAAGTTGCTTTTTGTTAAGTTTCTCGAGCCCCGCGTTCAGCAGCGGCATCAATATAAACAGCATGGTATACATGTTAAAATACCAAAACTGTTTTGTGCCAATGGTGAAAATAACGTCTTTATAGTCATTTATTGTTGCGCCGTATGCTTCCACCGTCGGCTGAACTATCGGTATTATCGCCCTTAAAACATCATTAAAACCTTGAAAAATGAACGTGCATTTGTCAAAAAGCAAATACTCGCCCACTCCCCAAAATACGACAAGCGCCCATAGTCTCAGCCACCTTTTCAGCTTAAACGACGAGCCCGCGCACACAAACCCGGAAATCAATGCGAACAAATCTACGGCGCCGTAAGCCGCCGTTTCCAGCGTCCACGCGACGGCATAATTTGCCGCTCGCTCTGACGTCGCTATGTTCGACCCCGTGTAAGCATAAACCCCGCCGCGCCCGAGTATATGCAATATCAAAACGAAAACTATCGCCAATATTCTCAAAAGTTCTATTCCGTAATTTCGTTCTTGTTTTTTAATGTCCATTTTTTGTTCTCCATTTTCGTTTTTCGGTATTTGTGCTTCACCGTCGATAATATATCAACGCCATATATAATCCGCCGACAAAAATAAAAGGCACATCGGCTTTTAGTTTAAATTTGCGCAGGCGTTTTCGCATCTGCGTGGGTGTCATTGCTATTTTGTCGTTTGAACATATATTTTTTCTCATTTATTATGACGATTTTTTTACGGCCATTATTGGATCATGCGTTGATTCCAAAGCAAAAAGCCCGACAGTGCGGGCTTTTAGGCTGTGAAATTTTTTGAAAAAATACTCCCTGCGCAAATCTGCTTTTTTCATAACAACAAACGGAAATTTATACGGTTTTATTTCTTCTTCAAAATGTCAATTTATCGTTTGATTTTTCAAAAAAACAATGTTTTTTTACGGTTTTTGTATTTTTTGCGCGAAAAATATTGACAAATGTTTTATACTTATGTATAATACAAAATACGAAAAAACTTGATCTGTGAATGAAAGGGGGCTGTATTTAGGTGAAAAAATTACCTGACACCGAATTTGACGTAATGAAAGTCGTGTGGGACAACACTCCCCCGGTGACGACAACCGTAATAATGGAACAGCTCGGGAACGAGCGCGGCTGGCCCGTGCCGGCGCTTATAACAATGCTTTCGCGCCTTAACGAAAAGGGATTCATCTATTCCGAAAAGAAAGGCAAGATGCGCTATTATTATCCGCTTATAAAGAAAGCCGACTACATAGAATTTGTAACGAAAGATTTCATGAAGAAATATCATAACGATTCGTTCACCAGTTTCTATTCCACCTATTATGACATTCGCATGGTAAGCGACGAAGCGCTCAACGCCTTTGCCGCGTGGGTAAGACGGCACAGAGGCGAGTTCCGCCGCTATCAAAGCGACAAATAATCTTTAATATTTATATTTGACGTCGGTTGAAAAACCGTGAACAAAACCCGACGCGTCGGCGGAGCATATGTCTCCGCCGATTATTTTTCCCCTGTAAACGAGGAGATTTGCGTAGACTGTGCCGTCGTAATTTTCATAATTTGTTATTTGATATGTATATCGCGTAACGTCCTTTCCTTTGTATTTTGCAAGGTTCAGTCCCTGTTCCTTTTGCATTTCGTTATATCCTATATACACCGTGTCAAATTCGCGCGGAACAGTGACCGTGACCTCTTCCACCGGCGTGCCTGATACTTCCCAGCCGAATTGAGAGAGGAATTTTATTCTGTCGTCGTTTGAATATACGTCGGAATAGCTTACTGCGGCGGAAGCCGATACCTCCCCTGACGGTATCACGGCGACGACGGTTATAATTGCGGCGAGAGCAAATATTATCACCGCTGCAAATTTTATTGTTTTTGAACGTATTGAATAAACGAACATATAAGCCTCCGAAAAATTGTTTCAAATCATATTTATTCGGCGGCGTTTTGTTTTATACCGTCAAACGACAAAATATCTATCTTCACATTTCCTCTCTCTATCCTATACGGGCAACGGGTCACTTTATCGAAATATGCAACGGTGTCGCCCGAAACGCACTTATATACGTCCGTTCCGCCCGCCTTTGACGTGCTTATTTTCCATCCGCCGCCGGCGTCAAGCATAAAACATCCGAACACGTTTTCTATCTTCTCCGCCCCGCCGTCAAGTTTTATTCTCATATTTCCCGTGCAAATATAAAACTCGCCTCCGCGCATTTCATACCTCACCCCCTCAAGCTCCGCCGGCGAGATAATTTCAAGGGTAATCCCCTCCCCTTCCTTCGCTATATTCGCCGCAAAGCCGCCATCGCACGCCTCGCTTATCTTCGCCGAAAAGTCACCGTTTTGATAAGATAAAATATCCGCCATGCCGATGCCCGACGAACAAGAGGAAAGCAGAAGCGCGCTTAATAAAATCAACCAAAAAAGAATTTTTTTCATATCGTTATCCCTCCGTTTTGCATATAATAGATATGAAAGCAAAAAAATAAATATTCGTCTTGAATATTTTGTCTTAATGTGGTAAACTGTTTTCAGCAAAACATTTTTGAAACGGAGATGATTTTTTGACACTCGTAGTTCTTGCGGCGGGAATGGGCAGTCGCTTCGGCGGAGTAAAACAGCTCACCCCTCTTACCGAAAACGGAGAATTTGTAATCGACTTCACGTCGTTCGACGCACTCCGCGCCGGCTTTGACCGTATAATTTTCATCATAAGAGAAGAACACAGAGATGCCTTCGAGGAAACGATAGGCGCGCGCATACGCACAACCGGAATCAAGATCGAATACGCATATCAGCGGCCTGATCTTCCCGCCGGATACACAATTCCCGCAGAACGAAAAAAGCCGTGGGGCACGGGACACGCGATAATGTCGGTGGGCGAGATCGACGACAACTTCGGCGTTGTCAACGCCGACGACTTCTACGGAGCCGAAACGTTCGTTCATCTTGCTGATTTTCTCAAATCAGCAAAACCGGGACAATATTGCTCTGTCGGCTATAAACTTGAAAATACGCTCAGCGAAAACGGTGCCGTATCGCGCGGCATCTGTTATGAAAAAAACGGGTATCTGTATAAAATAGAAGAAAAGACAAAGCTCTTGCGCGAGGGCGATATTGCAGTAAATCTTGAATCCGACGGCACAAAAACACCATATCCGCTTAACAGCATCGTTTCCATGACATGTTTCGGCTTCACGCCTGAATTTGTCGGCAAAACGAAAAAACTTTTCACGGAATTTCTCGATGAAAACAAGGGCGATCTTACGTCAAAAGAGTTCTATCTTCCTATGGCGGTGCAAAAACTCATCGACAGAGAAGAATGTTCGGTCAAACTTCTCTCCACAGGCGCCAAATGGATGGGCGTTACGTATCGTTCGGACAGCGAAGCGTTCACCGCATTTATCGCCGAACAGCGAAAACTCGGCAAATATCCCGCAAAACTCTGGTAAAAAATTGTTTTTCCCCGCAAAGCCCGCAAGCCAAACGCAAAAAAAGAATGGTCAACGCCGTTTTCTCTTTTGCTTCGCTTGTTTCTTTGCGGGGATTTTTGTTTTTCCCACATATAATAATTTACAAATTACCTGTTGTTTTGTTCAGCCCTTTGTGATATAATTGATATACTCAAATTTAATCCGCTGATTCGGAGGGATTACACATGAAAAAAACATTGGCGTTTCTTTTGGCGGCGCTTCTGCTCATCTCGGCATTTTCACTGACCGTGACGGCGGCAGACGATACGTCATATGAAATCAAAGAACTCAACCAAGGATATGAAGGTTACAAGCCTATCCCGCTTCTCATTCTCGTTGTCAGCTTCGACCCCAACGGCAACGGCGTCGACGACGTAAAAGCGGGCAAGTCCTCGACTGACAAAGAACTTGACACCTACGGCGAACAGTGGGCTTACTCGCCTGAATCGCATTGGGAAAAAATATGCTTTTCAAGCACGGGCAAATCGCTTAATACATATTATCAAGCAATGTCAAAGGGCAACTTCCGCTGGATTCCCGTAGACGAAACATACGGCAACAAAAACAACGGCATCGTTTATGTTTCAGTCAACATGATGCACCCCAACGCCAGAACGGGCAGCTCTCAAAGCCAATACGGCGAAGAACGTCTTAAAGCCATTCAGGCGGCGGCGCAGTACGTTGATTTTGCGTCATACGATACAAACGGCGACGGATTCATTTCGTTTGAAGAGATGTCGTTTGTGTTCATCATCGCCGGCTACAACTCCAAATTCGGCACCGGCGGCAGAACGAACACAAGACCGTGGGGCATGAACTGCTTTGAAGTAAGCACAAGCAACTGGTCGACAAAGGTTGACGGGGTAAACATCCTGAACGGCTCTCGCCGCGGCTATTTCTGCTACTGCGGCGAATATCAGACAGCGTCCGACCCGATAATGTACGGCACGATCGCTCACGAGCTCGGTCACGTTCTCGGCGCGAAAGACCTTTACACATATTCTGGCTACACATGGGCGGGCAGCCCCGGCAACACCGCGCTCCAAGGCGGCGGCTCGGGCAACTACTATTCAGGTGAACAAGCAGGCACCTCTCCATCGGCTATCGACCCCTACTATCTTGAATACTACGGTTTTGAAAGATCTACCGTCGTCAACGACGGCACATATACTCTCTATTCAAGAACAAGCAAAAAAGGCGAATACAACATTATAAGAATAAACACGAACGACCCTGGCGAGTATTATCTTATAGAAAACAGATATAAGAGCACCACCACCGTTCCCTACGACGGTTTGGCGTCAGCCAACACACAGGGCATTATGATTTGGCACGTTGACGATTTCATCATGGAAAATTACACCTTGCCGGACTGCTACAAAACCGGAACCACGCCCCGCGCGCCCGGTCTTACACCGATAAGCCCCGCGGCGTCGGTCGGCTTTAATAACGATAACGGCAACCCGTGGGATAAGAGCGACGGAACGTTCATAGCAAAGAACGTGGCGTTCGTCGGAACTGACGACACTAAATTTTCAACGCGTCTTTCGGGCGACGAAGTAGGTGACTTTGATCTTCAAATCGAAATGCTCAGCGCACCGGGCGACGAAATGCAGATAAAAGTGACAGGCACGGTAGTTTTAGCACCATATATCAACGTTGCGGCAAACGAATCCACAACCGATTCTCTCATCGTCCGTGGCAAGGTATCCGAGCTTAACGCGGGAACGCTCACCTCTATCAAGCTCACGGTAGCAACCGACGCGAAATATACAAAGCTCGTCGGAACATATAACTTAAAGCCGGAAGAGGACGGAAAATTCTCACTTTCACTCGATTCTCTCACACCTAAGACAACATATTATTTCAAACTCGAAGCGACAGGCTCAAACGGAACGACGGTAAAAGAATTTAAGGGATATACAAAAGCGATGCCCAAGGTCAGAACGAACGACTATATCGTGTATATGTACAGAGGCATGACCGACGCCAACAACCCATATGAAAAGACGGTAAAATGCGGCGAGGTGCTGACGTATAACTTCCCCATGACAAAATCCACCCAGCTCTTCGGCGGCTGGTATCTCGACACGTCTTTCACCGATAAATACGACATGGCGTTCACCAAGGATGATACCGAAGAGATGTATCTTTATGCCAGATGGATAGATAAAACTCAGGCGGTATCGATGAAAGTTGTCGGCGCCGCTACACTCTACGAGGTGTTCGCGATCCAGACGGGCGAAACATTCGACGTGCCCGTACTCAAAACAGAAGAAGGACAAGAGGTTGAGGGTTGGTATTCAGACCCTGACTTCACCACTCCGTTCGATTTTGAAAAAACGATAGACGAAGCCGGAGAAGTTACGGTTTACGTAAAGTTCAAGAGCACAGGCTCAGAGCAGACGGAAACGACGGCACAAACGACAACCGAAACCGTCATCACCAGCGAAACCACAACAGTCGCCGACGTTGAAACGACGTCTTCTACCGCCGAAACAACAAAGCCCTCGGGCGGTTGCGGCTCGGCTATCGGAGCAGGTGCCGTTATATGCGGAATAGTTTCAGTATTCGCCGGCGCGCTCTGCCTTAAAAAGAAAAAGGAAGACTGACGGATTTTCTGAATTTTCATAAATACCATTAAGCAAAAAAAGGTAAGGATTTACCGCACTTCCATTAGGGAATTTTCGGCAAGGCTGTCCTTTGAGAATCAGGCGTGGCGCGATGCCACGCCTTTTCTCTTGTTTGTTTTAGTCGAAGTCGGGGATTTCAACGGCTCCGACGAAGTTGTAAATGATTTCGATTGTGTGTCTGTAATGTCCGTCAACTTTCTGCTTTTCGTAAATCAGCACCTTGTCGATAAACGCTCGCAGAATTTCAGGCGTCAATTCCTTAAAGTCGCTGTATTTGTTCACGAAAGAAACGAATTTTATGATCTCTTCGGTTTTGTTCATTGACTTTTCCATATCCGCCTTTAACACAGATACTTTGTCCGTCAACGACCGCTGTTCCGTTTCGTAGTTCTCGCTCATCTTCATATAGCATTCTTCTGAAAGTTTGCCTACGACTTTATCTTCGTAAAGACTTTGAATGATCTTATCGAGCGTTTTGATTCTCGTTTCGGATTCGTCTATCTCTTTCAAAGACGCTTTCAGTTCGCGTTTTGACTTGGCGTCGCTTCTGTGCATCAGATCGGAAACAAACTGCTCCTTGTTCTCGCTTGCAAAACGAACGGTATATTGCAAATCGTTTTTGATCATTTCAGTCACGGCATGAGCCGTAATTTGATGAGATGAACAAGTTTTCTTTTTCTGCTTTCGGTACGAAGAACAGTTAAAATACTCGGCTTGTTTCGTTGTGGAACAACGACAGAGATACATTTTCTGTCCGCAGTAGGCGCAGTAAAGCATTCCGGACAGTACACTTCATTTCACCCATATCAGTCGGGCGACGTCGGCTTTCAACGCCTCTCTGTTTCTTAAAAAGAGCATCGTTGCGAGCTTGTCTATCCGCTTCTGATACGGTTTCATTTCCTTTCTTCCGTATTCCAAAGGGATTTGCGCGGGCAGGTCTTTGCAAAGCGAAATAAACTCTTTCTTGATCGCGTCGTCGGAATAGATAGAACGACCTACTGCCGTCATCTTCCGCAGTTTTCGTAACGCTTCGTCCCTTGCAGAATAAACGTCGTTTGCCGAATCGGGATCGACGAGAGTGCGTTTACAAAACAATATAACGGCGAAGCGGAGTCCGCGCTTGCTGCCGATCTCGCCCTTACCCGACGCCTCGGCATATACTCGCTGCCGTCCTATCTGATAAGTCGCGGCGACAGGGCGTTGATTCTGCAGAGCTTTGATTACCGGGACTTTGAAAACGCGATCGAAAAAATCTGCAGATAACGCATTCATCAAAAAACCGCTTCTTCCGTTTTGAAAAGAAGATGAAATAACGCACAGCGGCGGGATTGATCCCGCCGCTGAATTTTATATATGATACGCATTTAGATAACTGCAAGCGCTTTTCAGTGCTCTATTCTGTCGGAGCCTATATCTTTGTCCCGACAAACCGGAATTTGTGTATCTGATGATTTGACCCCTATCGCACCGCAAGCGCTGCGCCCATTTCAAACGCTTTTTGACGCTCTTTCGGGAAGACGTTCTCGTGTCTTTTCATTTTAGCCGCCGGGTCGAACATCGTCCATTCCCAGTCGGTTTTACCGTAATCCTTGAGCTGCAGCGTGTTGCCGCTGACAAAAACCTCGGTCGGACCGACGAAACGGTTCAGCGTTTGCCGATAATCTCTGATAAGCCCCCGGTACATCGTGTCTGGCGCGTTGCTCGTCATGATGAGCAGCACCGAGATCGGGCGTTCGTTGCAGCACGGCTTTTCAAGGTTGTAAGTCAGATACTGAAAGATCAGCCGCTCGTACAGCGCCCGGAAGGACGCGGTCATCTCCGACAGATAATTCGGCGAGCCTATGATCAGCCCGTCCGACCCGCGGATCGCGTCGAGCACCGGCGTCAGTCCGTCTTTACAAACGCAATGCCCCTTAAATTTTTCTTTTTTGCAGCCGAAGCAGGAGATACACCCCGTGTATTTCTCCAGCCGGAACAGATCGAATCTTTCTACCGTCGCTCCCGCCGACTCCGCGCCCATTGACGCTTCAGCGATCAGCGTTTCCGTATTCCAGCCCATGCGCGGACCCGCGTTCACCGCAACGATCTTTTTGCTCATTTTCATTACTCCTCTATCAGATATGCCGAAACGATCTCGCCGTAATAGGAGATATGATC
>JAFSRI010000042.1 GCA_017446155.1 Clostridia bacterium
GCTTGTCAAAGACGTTGACTATACTGTGGAAAAGGGAAGCACCATCGTGACCTTGAACCCCGAAACGTTTGAAAAACTTTCTGTTGGCGAGCATACCGTTACCGTGATCTTCGATAACGGCGAGGTCAGAACGACGACAACCGTTTTGGCGGCAAACAACCTTGTTGGTCTTTGGATCGCATTGGTTGTTATCTGCCTGATCGGAATTGCGGCAATCATTCTTTTCGTCAGAAAGAAAAAAGCACACAACAGGTAAAGCAGTTGTGATATAACCACTCATCGCGGCGAAGCAGTTTTGCTCCGCCGCGATTTTTCTATATGTAAATAACTCTGCCACCATTTAATGAAAGCCGATGGATTTGTTTCAGATGCAAACATCCTCAATCTATTCGCAAAGTTTTCAGGCGAGAAAAATGCCGGCCAATCACAGCTACCCGGCTTTTTTACCGTGTTCGTCATATGTTTGCGCATAACAAAAATTTTACTTAAATTGATATTTCATTATTTATGTCATGTCGTAGGCGCGGCGGTTTATCTATCCCGCAAAAATAAAAAAACACAAAAATTGTATAAATCCGAAGATGAGGCGCAAAATAGAAACAGGCAAAACGGAAAAACCGAATTGCGTGAAAGTAGAAATCGGAGGATTTATATATAATGAAAGCAACCGGAATAGTAAGAAGGATAGATGACCTTGGCCGCGTGGTAATACCGAAAGAGATTCGTCGCACGATGCGTATTCGCGAAGGCGACCCGCTTGAAATATATACCGACAGAGAAGGCGAGGTTATATTCAAGAAGTATTCTCCCATTGGGGAACTTATGGATTTTGCCGGGGAATATGCGGAAACGCTTTATAAAACGTGCGGATTACCGGTCGCAGTTTGCGACAGAGATTGTGTAATTGCTTGCGCGGGAATATCAAAGCGTGAATTTGTGGAAAAGAAACTCTCGGCGGACGTTGAAAGTGTGATCGAGGGAAGAACTCTTTACACATATTCAAATCAAAAGGAAAAAATCTTTCTTACTGATGAAAACAAGACAAATCATGTGATTTGCGCCATGCCGATTTTTGCCGAGGGAGATGTTATCGGATGTGTGGCATCCGTGGCAGGGCCTGACGGCAAAAACGATACGGTAGGTGCCGAGACCGAGATTAAGCTGATACAAACGGCAGCGGGTTTTCTCGGTAAACAGCTGGAACCGTAACAAATTTTTATAAATGCGACCGAAGGGATTTTTCCGCTCGGTCGTTTTTTATTTGCGCTCCGCCGCGCCGGCACGTCTTTGACGTGCCGGCGGGCGCCGCCCGCGGGTGAGGATTGAGCATTTGTTTTATTGTTTGCTGCTCCGCGGGCGGCGATTGCCCCGCTTATGCGGGGCGGCGGCGCGCAATGTAATATAAAATTTGAGAAAAATATATAATTGTTCTTGAAAAGTTCATTAAATCAAGTTATAATAATCTTTGGCATACTTTAATTTGCGAAAGGAGAGGAAAAATGAAAATAGATCAAACCGTAAAACGCGAAACGTTTCATATAATTTGCGGCGCATTGATTATGAGTATTCTTGAACAGTCCGTGTTTCTTATCATTAAAAAATGGGATTTTACCGTATTGCTCGGCAATTTGCTCATGGCTGTCATTTTTGTGCTCGATTTCTTTTTCCTCGGAATAACGCTGCAATCAGTTGTTAAAAAGCAAGACAGTGGTGAAATAAAAAAATCTATGATGCTCTCGCGTCTGCTCCGATACGGCATGATAGCCGCCGCATTTGCTTGTGGTCTTATATTTCCGAAATTGTTCAATGTGTGGGCGATGATACCGCCGCTGTTTTTCAATCGCATATCACTTGCTGTAATTGCCGCGCGGCAGCCGAAAGAACCGCACGACAGCCCTGCAACCGATGAAAACAGAGAGGAGGGCGATGAGGTTGAACCAAAAGACGAAACACAAAATAGTTGACGGCTTGCTAATTTGTATGATGATATTGCCGCTTGCGGCGGCTATCGTCATAAAAGTGTTGACTCAACCGTACAGCGAGGGCATGAATATAACGGGCGCGCTTATCTTTTTGGAAATTCCGATGCCGTTTCAGCCGTTGCTGATAACCGAGGCGCAGATAAATTCTTGGCTCGTTATGATTTCGATTACCGGTTTGTGCTTGTTCCTTACCCACGGCATTAAAGCCGTACCCGACAGTAAGCGTCAGCACATAGCCGAGATGATAGTCGAAAAAGTTGACAGTATGGTTCGTGAGAATATGGGCGAGATGTTTATGGGCTTTTCGCCGTTTGTCGCGGCGATAATGGCGCTCTCGGCATTTTCAAGTCTGCTGACGCTTATCGGCGTATTTCCGCCGACGTCTGACCTTAATATCATAGCAGGCTGGGCGATACTTGTGTTTATTTTGATAACTTATTATAAGCTCAAAGGTGGGCTTTGGAACTATATCAAGGGATTTGGCGATCCGATATTCGTCATGGCGCCTATGAACGTAATAAGTGAAATAGCAACTCCGCTTTCAATGACGTTCCGTCATTTCGGCAATGTCATCTCCGGCGTCGTCATCTCAGCTCTTCTCGGCTCTGCTTTGTCCGGAATAACGGCAAAACTGCCGGGGCTTCTCGGACAGATACCGTTTTTAAAAATCGGTATTCCCGCCGTGCTGTCGCTTTATTTCGACATTTTCAGCGGATGTATGCAGGCGTTTATATTCGCGTCACTTACAATGATATATATTTCAACCGGATTCCCGGGTGAAGCGTATGAAAAACGTATGAAGCGCAAAATAGAGCGCGCAAAGAAGAAAGAAGAAGCCAAACGTTTGGCTGAACTTGAAAAATAATAAAAACAAATAAATTTATTTTGGAGGAAATATTATGGAACTTGCAATCGGTCTTATTTTGGCGGGATGCGCAATAGGCGCCGGCCTTGCGCTTATAGCGGGTATCGGCCCCGGTATCGGTGAAGGTAACGCAGTTGCAAAAGCATGCGAAGCGATCGGTCGTCAGCCCGAGAGCGCCGGCGCTGTAAGGACAACGATGTTCATCGGATGTGCCATTGCGGAAACTACGGGTCTTTACGGCTTTGTTGTCGGTCTTTTGCTTATTTTCTACGCTCCGAAAGCATTCATCAATCTTTTCATTGAAACTATCGGCAAAATAGGCTGAAATATCTTTTGATGCAAATAAACGAAAGGAGGGTTTGAATGATGCAGACGCTTGACATTATTTCAATCAATATATGGAATATACTCATATCTCTTGTCAATTTGTTGATAATCTTTTTGATATTGAAAAAGCTGCTTTTCAAGCCCGTAAAAAAAGTGCTTGACCAAAGACAAGGTCAGGTGGGAAAGCTGTATGACGACGCAAAAACCGCCAAAGAGCTTGCCGAAAAAGAAAAAGAGCAATATGACGAAAAACTCGCCATGGCGCACGATGAAGCAGTCGAGATCGTTTCCGCCGCGAAAGAGCGAGCGGAGCGCATGGGCGACGAAATAGTTGACGAGGCAAACCGCAAGGCGACGGGCATGATAAAACGCGCCGACGAAGAAATTGCTCAGCAGCGCAAAAAGGCGATGAACGAGATAAAAGAGGACATTTCCAACATCTCGGTCGATATAGCCGAAAAGGTGATAGAACGCGAAATAGACGAGCGCGACCACAAAGAACTTATCGACAAGTTCATAAACGAAATAGGTGAAGACGATGAATGATGTCATAGTCGAATACGGCGGAGCGTTAAGCGACCTTGCGTTTGAAGAAAACCGAGAGGACGCCGTGCTTGAAAGCGTGCGCGCGGTAAAGCGGGCTATCTCAGACGCACCGGAATATATAAAGTTTCTTTCGGCGCCAAATATTGCAATAGGCGAAAAACTTAGCGCAATAGACGAGGCGTTCGGCGGCGTTGACGCATATGTTAAAAACTTCGTCAAGATAATGGTTGAGCGCGGGTATGCTTCAAGCATTACCGATTGCTTTGACGAGTTTACACGTCTTTATTACGCGAAAAAGAATATTTCCGTGGCAAGGGTTTTGTGCGCGGCGGAACTTGACGAGGCGCAGAAAGCGACGCTGAAAGCGAAGCTGGAAAAGAAAACGGGAAAGACAGTTGAGCTTGAATGCGTTCTTTCGCCGGAAATAATAGGCGGAATAAGGATACTTATCGACGGGGAACTGTTCGATGGAAGTATCAAGGGAAGACTTGACGGCTTGCGCGAACAGCTTGCCAAAACAACGATATAAGAAAGGGGAAAGACAAAGATGAATCTTCGCCCTGAGGAAATAAGCAGTATAATCAAAAATCAAATAAAGAATTATGAAACGAAGATCGAGCAGGCGGAAGTCGGCACGGTAATACTCGTCGGCGACGGTATCGCCAAAGCTCACGGCCTTGACAACTGCATGGCAAACGAGCTTCTCGCCTTTGACGGCGGCGACTTCGGCATGGCGCTCAACCTTGAAGAAAACGTCGTGTCGATCGTTCTTCTTTCTAATACAAGCGACATAAAAGAGGGAACGGTTGTCAGAAGAACGGGTAACGTCGTTTCCGTTCCCGTAGGCGACGCGATGCTCGGCAGAGTCGTAAACGCCCTCGGCCAGCCGATCGACGGCAAAGGCCCGATCGCCACGACATCCACCCGTCCGCTTGAATCGGACGCTCCGGGAATAATCAAAAGAAAGAGCGTAGATACCCCATTGCAAACGGGTATCAAGGCGATCGACAGTATGATACCGATCGGTCGCGGACAGAGAGAGCTTATTATCGGCGATAGACAAACGGGCAAGACCACAATCGCCGTTGACACGATAATAAACCAGAAAAATACAGGCGTTCTGTGCGTATACGTTGCCATCGGGCAGAAAAACTCGACGGTTGCGCAGATTGCGGAAACGCTTGAACGCGCGGGCGCAATGGAATATACGGTAATCGTTTCGGCAACGGCGGCGGAAACCTCGCCGCTTCAATACATCGCCCCTTATGCAGGCTGTGCCATGGCGGAATATTTCATGGCGCAGGGCAAGGACGTGCTTATAGTTTATGACGACCTTTCCAAACACGCGGTGGCATACAGAGCACTTTCCCTGCTGATTCGCCGTCCGCCGGGCAGAGAAGCGTTCCCGGGCGACGTATTCTACCTCCATTCACGTTTGCTCGAACGCGCGGCGAAAGTTGCGCCCGAATACGGCGGCGGAAGCATTACGGCGCTTCCGATAATAGAAACTCAGGCGGGTGACGTTTCGGCGTATATACCCACAAACGTAATATCTATCACCGACGGGCAGATATACCTTGAAAGCGAGCTTTTCCACGCGGGAGTAATGCCGGCTGTAAACCCCGGTATTTCCGTCAGCCGTGTCGGTGGTTCGGCTCAGCTTAAAGCCATGAAAAAAGTAGCCGGACCGCTTAAACTGCTCTATTCTCAATACAGGGAGTTGCAGAGTTTTGCCCAGTTCGGTTCCGACCTCGATTCCGACACGAAGAGCCGTCTTGCTATGGGCGAAAGAATAGTTGAAATATTAAAGCAGAACAAGACCTCGCCCGTATCGGTGGGATGTCAGGTCGCAATAATCTTTGCGGCAATAAATAACTATCTGCGCGACGTTCCGGTTGAAAAAGTCGCGGAATATGAAAGCGAACTTTATAAATTTATGGAAACCGAGCACGACGGGCTCCTGCGCAGAATTGCCGGCGGCGAATATGAAGACAGCGATAAATCGGAGCTTACGAACGCGGTAAAAACGTTTACCGACAAATTTGTTAAACTCGGAATATAAGCAAAAAGGGGGTGTGATGCTCTTTGGGTGCAGATACGAAAAAACTTAAAACGCGAATAAGGAGCGTCAGCTCCACGATGCACATAACGAAAGCCATGGAGCTTGTGGCTTCATCGAAAATGAAGCGCGCGAGCATGCGCCTTGACGCCGGCAGACCTTATACAGCCGCGATAGGCGAGCTTTTCGGAAGACTCAGCGGTTGCGACACGCCGTTTACCCGCGAAACAGAGCAAAAGCGTCCGCTTTGCATAGTTATCGCAGGCGACAGGGGCTTGGCGGGCGGATATAACAACGACGTGTTTAAAACGCTTAAAACTTTTTCCGACGGTAAGGACGTTGTGACGGTCCCGATCGGAAAACGCGCGTGCGACCACATAGTGAAACGCGGATATAATGAATATAAGAGTTTTGACTCTGTTGAGAACTTTGCGCTCGCCGACAGTTCTTCTCTCGGAAAAGAGATAGCGGAAGATTATCTCGACGGAAAATTTGACGCGGTATATATTATTTACACCGAATATGTGTCGATGCTTTCACGCGAGGTGAGGGTAGAGAAAATATTGCCGATAGAAAAAACTGACGGTGCAGAATCGAACAACGCGATGATTTTCGAGCCGAACATGGAAGAGGTGCTTGACGCCGCAGTGCCGGAATATATATCGGGCAAGATTTACGGATATGTAAGCGAGAGTTTTTCTTCCGAGCTTGCGGCAAGGAGAAACGCGATGGATTCGGCAACAAAAAACGCGTCGGAGATGATAGACGCACTCAGCTTGAAATACAACCGTGCGCGTCAGGGCGCGATAACACAGGAAATAACAGAGATAATCGGCGGGGCCGAGGCACAGTAAATTAACGGAAGAGAGGTATGGCTGATTTGAGCATTGAAAACAAAAAAGCTCACATAGGCAAGGTGACGCAGGTAATAGGGCCTGTTGTTGACGTAAGATTTGCCGAGGGCGAGCTTCCCGAACTTCTTCGGGCGCTTCATATAAAAAACGGAGATAAGACGCTTACAGTCGAGGTAGCGCAGCACATAGGTGACAACGTTGTAAGATGTATAGCCATGAGCAGCACCGACGGGCTTGTTCGCGGGGCGGACGCCGTTGACACCGGAAAAGGGATTACCGTTCCGGTGGGCGAGCAGACGCTCGGAAGAATATTCAACGTGCTGGGCGAGCCGGTTGATGAAATGCCGGAACCGCAAAACTGCGAAAGATGGGAGATACACCGTCCGGCGCCGTCGTTTGAAGAGCAAATGTCAACGACGGAAATACTTGAAACCGGAATTAAGGTCGTTGACCTTATCTGCCCTTATGCAAAGGGCGGTAAGATCGGTCTTTTCGGCGGAGCAGGAGTCGGCAAGACGGTGCTTATAATGGAACTTATAAACAACGTTGCCAAAGAACACGGCGGAATTTCCGTATTCACGGGCGTAGGTGAAAGAACGCGCGAGGGCAACGATCTTTATAACGAAATGAAGGAATCGGGCGTTATTTCAAAAACGGCGCTCGTTTACGGACAGATGAACGAACCGCCGGGGGCAAGAATGAGAGTCGGTCTTTCGGGGCTTACAATGGCGGAATACTTCCGTGACAAAGAGGGGCAGGACGTGCTGCTCTTTATCGACAACATATTCAGATTTACCCAGGCGGGAAGCGAAGTTTCGGCACTTCTCGGAAGAATGCCGTCCGCCGTCGGCTATCAACCGACGTTGGCGACGGAAATGGGCGCTTTGCAGGAGAGGATCACCTCCACCGGCAGAGGATCGATAACGTCTATTCAGGCGGTATACGTGCCTGCCGACGACCTCACCGACCCCGCGCCTGCAACTACTTTCGCACACTTGGACGCAACGACTGTGCTTTCAAGAAATATCGCCTCTCAGGGTATTTATCCGGCTGTTGACCCGCTTGAATCCACAAGCCGCATCCTTTCACCCGACGTTGTCGGAGAGGAACATTATAACGTTGCGCGCGGAGTGCAAAAGATCCTTCAAAGATACAACGAGTTGCAGGACATTATCGCCATAATGGGTATGGATGAGTTGAGCGACGAAGATAAACTCACCGTTTCCCGCGCGAGAAAAGTTCAAAGATTCCTTTCTCAGTCGTTTTCGGTAGCCGAAAAATTTACGGGTTACGAGGGCAAATATGTTCCTCTTAAAGAAACGATCCGCGGGTTTAAGGAGATTATCGAGGGCAAACACGACGATCTGCCCGAATCGGCGTTCCTGTTCGTGGGAACGATAGACGAGGCGGTAGAGAAAGCAAAGGCCGAGAGGGCTGTGTGATGAAAAAGTTTCGTCTTGAAATAACGACGCCCGCAGGGGCTGAATTTGCCGGTGACGTGGTGCAGTTAAGCGTTCGCGGAGTAGAAGGGGAACTTGCCGTCATGGCGGGACATATTCCGTTTACGACGGCGCTGGTTGAAAGCGAATGCAGAATATATGATGCCGACGGCGAGATGCGCCGTGCCGACATAAAAGGGGGGCTTCTCTGCGTTACGGCGAATAAGACCCAAGTACTTGTGTCGGGTTTTGAATGGAAAAACTGAATAAATGCCGCAGAGATTACCGTTTTTCACGGCGCGTGGACGCTTCCGTTTTGCAAACGTGGAGTTGTCTATCGTCGGTGAGGCGGGCGTCTATGCGGCGATTTGTTGTGTATAGATTGTTAACTTAACGCTTGTTTTGTTGACAAAACACGGTTTTGAGGATATAATTACATAAAAGAAGCGAATAATTATAATATCGCTTATAAAACAGATAAAAATATACGATATAAAAATGCTTTTGTGGAGGCAGGAATGAAGAGAATACTTGCGCTTTTTCTGGCGCTGACGGTTGTCGCTTTGCTGTGCGCTTGCGGAGGGGAGACAAACCCGAAAGAAACGACGACGGAGAGCACGTCGACAAACACAAAAATAATAGAAATTGAGGAAAACGTGCTCAAATCAAGCATAGGGCAGGCTGACGAGAACGGCGTGTACACCGTGCCGAACAACATAACCGAGATAGGCGAACTTTGTTTTTACGGTGACAATACGCTTAAAAAAATCATAATTCCCGAAAGCGTCAGAACTATCTGCTCAGGCGCGTTTGCGGGATGCGTTAATCTTGTGGAAGTCGTCATGGCAGACAGCGTGACTGCCCTCGGTTCCCATGCGTTTTACGGCTGTACAAGCCTTGAAAAAGTTACGCTTTCAAATTCTCTTGAAAAGATACCGGCAATGTGCTTTAACAGTTGCACGTCGATTGAAGAAATTACGATACCGCAAGGGGTAAAAACCATTTGCCACGACGCGTTCGGGTATTGTTCGTCATTGAGCGCGGTAGACTACCCCTCAACGCTTGAAAGCATCGACGACAACGCCTTTGTCAACTGCATAGGACTTACTTCGATAGATCTTTCCGCGGCAAAAGGGCTTAAAACGCTCGGAAACGGCGTTTTCAACGGCTGTATGTATGCAAAAAGCATCGTTCTTCCTAATGGACTTGAAACGATTGGTGCAAGCGTGTTTTCAAACTGTACTGCCGTAACAAAAGTTACAATTCCGTCAACGGTGAAAACAATAGGCGCGTATGCTTTCAACCATACCGCGTGGTACGTTGAGAACACAGATGATTATCTCATCGTCGGCGACGGCGTGCTTATTCGTTGCGGAGTAAACGCAAAAAACCTCGATCTTTCAAACAAAGGCATCAAGGTAATAGGCGGGGCGGCATTTTGGAACGCCGAGCTTCAATACGGCACAAGTGCGAAATACGGATATAAATATGCCGGACAGTTGAAAAATGTTGAAATTCCCGAGGGCGTAGTTGAAATCGGCGACCGCGCGTTCTATTACTGCATGTCGCTGACCGACGTAAAACTTCCTTCTACGCTTGAAAGAATCGGCGACGGCGCGTTTGATTTCAGCTATGCCGAAAGCACCGACACGGGCTATTATGCCGCGGTGGATATTGATATTTCAAACTGTAAAAACTTAAAATATATCGGCGAAAACGCCTTTTACGGCTGTTCGGAAATGAGTGATATTTCCATTCCGGACGGTATTGAATATATCGGAAAAGACGCGTTTTGCATGACAAAAGCCTACGTCGATTTCTACACCGGAGCGGAAGCAAAAGGCGGAAATGAATGTTCTTTCTATATAAATAACGGCGTTCTGTTGTGGACATACGTCCCGACGGGAGCTGAGGAATTGAACGTTCCGGCGGGAGTTCGCATGATGGCAGGCGGCGCGTGCTGCGGCTGGGACAGCGTCATGGTGCTTACTTCTACCGATGGGCTGACGCCGTATTGGCTTACAAAATACAACATCACATACGGTATAAAGAGCGTTACGCTTCCCGATGGGCTTGAAACGATAGGCGATTACGGGTTGTATTATATAGGAAAACTCGAAAAACTTGATATGCCCGACACGGTGAAGAAAATAGGATTTCTCTCATTCGGCAGACTTGAAGCTCTGGCAAAGATACACATGTCCGATTCCCTTGAAACGATCGGGCAGAGAGCTTTTTGGTATTGTACGTCGTTTGTAAACGTTACCTTGCCCGATTCCGTGAAGAACATCGATAGCAACGCCTTTTATGATTGCGGACGGCTTAAAATCCTCCGTATGCCCGAGGGTACGGAAAACATCGGCACGGCAGTGTTCTCAGCAAGTTGTACAGAGCTTGATCACATATATCTGCCGCAGAAATTCAAATGCGATATTTACGATATTCTCGAAACTCCCTCGATGGATTTGAGCATTTCGTACTATATTCCGGAAAAATAACCGCACAACAAAAGAACGGACGACGTGAAGTGAACCACAAAGTTTAGACAAAATTAAATACAAAAACGCGAGTGAATGAGTTCGGTATTTTGCCGGGCTCATTCCTTTTAATTTAGTTGAAATTTTTTTGTTGTAGTAATAAATGTATTCGTTAAGTTTATCAACGAAAGCGTTAACGCTTTCAAACTTTTGCGCTGAAAAACAGTAATTTATCCACATCCTCACGAATAAAATACCTTGTGGGGAGGTGTTTTGCGTGAAGAAAATAACGTTTGAAAAAACGGCGTTTGTCGAACATCACACAGGCGCACCCGTCGTTCGTGCCTCCGTCGGTTATCCGCAGATAGACGGGTGTGAGAAAATAAACGATTTTTATAAAAA
This sequence comes from Clostridia bacterium, assembly GCA_017446155.1. Classification (GTDB taxonomy): domain Bacteria; phylum Bacillota; class Clostridia; order Oscillospirales; family CAG-272; genus CAG-841. The sequence goes on from JAFSRI010000042.1 coordinate 10,952, forward strand.
ATGGGCTGACGCGTGGGGTGTTTACGTTAAAAACACAGCCGATAAAAAGCGCGCCACGGATTCACGTCCGAAGGCGAGAAGCATAAGGGTATTGCCGTTTTTGCGGTTTTCAGACGATGCGCGCGCAGATTTTACGTTCGACGTGATAATATCTGAGGACGGCAAACTTCTGCTGTATAAAAGGACGGCGCAGAGCTGGGACATTGCTCGGCAAACGATAATAAAACCGTTTAAACGCGGCAAAGAAACGTTCTATGACGGCGAGCGGCATATAATGATAGAAAACACATTCGGCAAAACCGAGGCGCGCCGTATGAGCGATTACGTAAAAGAAACGCAAATAAAAAAACAGCCGTAATTGCTGTGGCGTATATGATAAAGGCATTGACTTGAAAGCAAGACCTATCGAGCCGATAATTATTCGGCGTTATTTTTCAAGAAAAAACAGGCTGGTTTTCAGCCTGTTTTCCGTTATATATTTTATTTTAAGATATTTGAGCGCGTCATTTGTGTTGCGCGGCGATTTTTGAGTTATTGAAGTTTTTTGAAAGTGTAATAGTCATGGTCGGCATAAGACTCGACATAAGAGCCTACCTCGCCGCACAGCGTTACATATCTCATTCTGTAACTTATCGTCTGCTCTGACGTGGTGGAGCTGTTTGTAACGGCTCTTACAAACGCGTTCTTTGAAATAAACTTGACGCTTGACGGTATAATAAACATCGTCACATTGTTGTTCAGCGCCACAAATACTCTGTCGTGCAGACGTTTTACCTTGTTTGAAACCGTGACGACGCTTGCGTCTGTCGCCCCTTGGTATTTTATCAGAACGCCGTCGCCCGCCACAAGATATTCGTCCTTTTGGTTGTTTGCCCAGCGCGTAGAATCGAATGTCGCCGTGCCGAAATAAACGACGCTCTTCGGGATGCCGATCGATTGCAGTTTTGAGCAAGCGTAGAATACGGCGTCGGAGATTATTTTAAGCCCTTCGGGAAGAACGATTTTCTGCAAGCCGTTGTTGCACTGATAAAATGCGTTGGATGAGATATATTCAATCCCGCCCTCAAATTCAACGTTTGCAAGGTCACCGCACATCGCAAACGCCGCCGAGCCTATCGTCTTTACACGTGCGGGAATAGTTACGTCAACGAGTGCTCCGCAGTTGTAATATGTTCCGGGAGCGATAGAGGAGTCATCAGAGCCGACATAAATTCTCGTCAGTTCACGACAGCCTGAGAACGCGCTCGCTTTTACGTGTCTAAGCGAGGGTATCTCGCCCAAATCCGTAATGTTCACGCAATCGGCAAACGCCGAAGAACCGATTACTTCAAGTCCTGCGGGCAGGATAACATCCGAAAGGTGCGTGCATCCTTCGAATATTCTGTCGGGCAGTTCTTTGATGTTCGAGAGTATTACGGCTTTTCTGAGATCTGTCGAATAGAAAGCGCCGACGCCGACCGAGCGAACGGTCGCGGGAATGTCTATCTCAGTCAAGCTGTCGCATCTGCCGAAGGCAAAATCACCGAGCTTTGTTACGCCGGCGGGAATTTTAAATTCAACGATTTCTCTGCAACCGAAGAACGCATAAGCATCGATAGATGAAATGTTTTCGTTAAAAATAATATTTTCAAGTGCCGTGCAGCCGTTGAACGTGAACGGAGGTATTTTGTCAAGTCCGCTTATGTCGGCTTTTTCAAGCGAAGTACATCCTTGGAACACGAAAGACCCCATTTTCGTTACGTTGGGAAGCAATATTTCTTTTAAAGAAGTGTCGGCGCAGAACGCATATGCTTCAACCTCTTTTACTGTTGCGGGAACGTCGATCGATGAAAGTTTTGTGCAGTAGTTGAACGCGTACTGGCCTATTTTTGTAATATTTTGCGGAATATTGACGGTAGTGAGCGCTTGGCAGGAGTCGAATATTCCCATTGGAATTTCGTTCAAGCCGGAAGGCAGCTTGACCGTGGTGAGCGCGACGCATCCTCTGAAAACGAACGATCCGATGTTCAGCGTCGCCTCGGGCAAGTCTATCGCTCTCAGCGACTTACATTCAAGAAACGCATAAGAGCCTATCTTTGCAAGTGTAGACGGAAGAGTGACGCCTTCAAGCGACGAGCAGTTATAAAAAGCGCTCGCGCCAATCTCATTCACACCCTCGCTTATTTTTACATCTGTCAGTTTGGCGTTTCCCGCAAACGCACCGTTGCCTATTTTTTCAACCCCCGCGGGAACGGTAAAACTGCCGCCGTCGGCGGAAGAAGAAGAGGGGAACATATAAAGCGTCTTGCCGCCGTCGCTGTAAAGCACGCCGTCTTTTGACGAAAACGCCGTGTTTGCCGCGCTTACTTCAAACGCCGAGATGCCCGTGCAGCCGTAAAACGCGCCATAGCCTATCTCTGTAAGTCGGTCTGGAATTAAAACGGTAAACGTTTTGGATGAACTTGTGGAACAGCTTGCAAACGCATAACTGCCGATCGACGAAAGCGATTTAGCGTCAGAAAAGTCGATCGTTACGTCATAGCAGCTTTGAAACGCACCGTCGCCTATTTTTTCAAGTGCCGAGCCGATTTTAAATTCTTTCAGCTTATAGCAGTATGCAAAGGCATAATCGCCGATTTCCTCTAATTTGTTCGTCCCGTGGAAAACAACGCTTGTCAGTTTCGGGCATGTTTCAAATGCGCTTTCGCCTATGCTTGTTACAGACGAATAAAGTTCTATCGTTTCAAGCGATTTGTTCTCGAAAAATACGCCGTCGCCGATTTTTGCTATCGGATATTTCCCGTCGATGCGGTTGAGCGTGATATACGATTCATCCCCCGAATAGCTTAGTATTTCCGCGCGACCGTTTGAGTCAACGGTGTATGTGTACAGTCCGTTTTTGCTCGTTATCACCTCTTTGTCGGCGGCAGACGCTGACAGCGCGGATATTATAATGAACACCGCCGAAAGAATCACCAAGGCGGGTATCGTCAGTTTTTTCAGTTTCATCAAATGCGCCCTTTCGTTTTTCATATATTGATATTGCAAAAAATCATTGATTTAACTTTAAAATATTATACCATAATAAATTTATATTTGCAATAGTGTGCAAAATTTGTTTTGTAACATATTTTTTAATTTTTATTCCAAAGTGTCCTCATCCCGCCGAAAACGAGAAACGCCCCGAATATGCCGCGTAGCAGATCGCGACTGATCATATTTGCCGCGCGAAAGCCGAAAAACGAAAACAGCGCGCCAACGGCACCTATTATTATGACAGCCGCAATATCCATCTTCCTCCGTTTTGCGTGCAGAGGAACAGCCCCCGCCGCGCTTGAAAGAAAAGCGAACAGGTTTATGCCTTGACATGCAAGTTGATTTATCCCTCGCGCAAGCGAAAGATATATTATAAGCACGCCTCCCCCGCCCACGCCCGTTCCCGCAAGCGTTGCGGCAAGCGCCGAAATTACAACGTCAAGCGCCGTCATTTTGCCATCATGCTAAGCCCCGCCCAAATAACGAGCAGAGCGAACAGTTTTCTGAATACGTCCGCTTTTACGTGGTCGAGCAGTATCGCGCCTGCGATTCCCCCGACGACAGACGGGAGAATGAACGGTGCCGCGTCACTGAGCGCAAACGAGCCGCGCGCAAGATACATCACAGCTGCCGCAACCGACATTACGGCAGATGAAGCGTATGTCATGGCGAAAATATCCTTTGTACTGTATTTGGCGCTTGCCGCATATATTTTTGTTAAGGCAAACACCGATATTATTCCGCCGCCGGTGCCGAGCATACCGTTTATAAGACCGGCGAGCGCCCCCGTGGCGGCAAGCGTGAGAGCGCGAGGAAAACGACGAGATTTGCTTATTTGAGAAAGCATTTTATTAAATTCCTTATTTGAGTGTTGTATTTTATTTTATTTTATGATATAATTACTTTGTTATACTTTGGAATAAAATCTTTCCGAGGCAGGCAAAGTATGGTTTCGGAGGAAAAATGAGTATAATCGAAGCTTTGATATGCGGAATAGTGCAGGGGCTGACAGAATTTTTGCCAGTTTCAAGTTCGGGGCATCTGGCAATTTTTCATTCGCTTCTCGGCATGAGCGACATCTCTAACAACGTAACTTTTGACATAATGCTTCATCTTGCCACGCTCTGCGCCGTGTTCTGCGTATATTACGAAGATATTTTCAAACTTATTCCGGCGTTTTTTACAATGTCGGGCAAGTTTTTGCGCGGCAGAATAAAGGACTTTTCCCCAAACGAGCGCCTCGCGGCGTATATAGTTTTGGCAACAATACCTTTGGCGGGGGCGCTTATTATTTCCGACGCGGCGGAAAACGTTGCGTCAAACGTGCGCGCGGTGGGGGTAATTCTTATAATCAACGGTGTTTTGCTTGTTTTGGGCGATAAAGTCGGCAAGAAAAACAAAACCACCGACAGACTCGGCGTCGGCGGCGCGTTGGGCGTCGGAACGTTTCAGCTGGCGGCGGTGCTGCCGGGGCTTTCGAGGTCTGGCTCTACGATCACGGGAGGAATGATGTTTGGGCTCGGAAGAGAAGATGCTGTGAAATTTTCTTTCATTCTTTCAATTCCCGCCATAATCGGCGCAAACGTAAAGAAAGTCCCTCAAATGTTTTCTTCCGGCGTTGACCGCGCGTCGGCGGCAGTTTATGCCGTCGGAATGTTTTCCGCGGCGATTACAGGGTTTGCGGCTTTGAAATTGATAAAATATATTGCAAACAAAAAGAGTTTCGGAATATTTGCTTATTACTGTTTTGCGGCGGGACTTGCCGCCGTGATATTCGGATGAGATAGATGAAATAAGGAGGAAGTGTAATGGCATCAAAAAATAAAGCGGCCAATGAAAAAGAGGACGACAAAAAGAAGAGAGCCGAAGCCTACACCGAGGAAGAGGTAAACCAACCGAAAAAGAAAAAAGTGAAAAACTCTTCGTCGCTTGCAAATCAGCTTTGGGTTCTTCTGCTCTGCATCGTGGCGCTTTTCATTACCGTAAGTTATATAATAATCCCCGCGTCGGGCGGCGAGAGCCCCCTTGTTGGCAAGGTCGGCAAGTTTGTATTCGAGTCGTCCTTCGGACTGTTCGGAGGGGCGGCGATACTTATTCCGATTCTTATATTCATTCACGCGCTTTTCCATAAGCGCGATTATGAAAGCGGCGCGATAGCGTATAAATGGAGTTTTTCCGTGCTTGAAGTGCTGTTCATCTCGGCGCTCGTGGCGTCTTTGACGCCTTACGACGGAGGAAACAGGTATGAACTCGGGCAGAAGCTGATCGGCGGCGGCGTCATCGGCGGCGGGCTGGCGAGCTTTCTTGCAAAAGGAATAGGCAACGTAGGCGTGGCGATATTGTCGATTGCCGTAATGGCTGTGTTCGGAATGTTCGTTCTCGGCAAAACGCCGGCTGCCGTGTGGGAAAGACTCAAATTCTATCTGCTCCGCCGAATGGAAAACCGCGAGCACAATAAAACTCATCCAAAGGCACCGAAAACCGACAAAAAGCAGGCAAGAGAATCACGCGAAGAAACGCGCGAGAAATATCCGAAAGCCGCCAATACATCAAAGCAGTCAGTCAAGCGTGCTCGCCGAGGAGATATTGACCCCGATGTGTTTTACGGCACGGGTGATATTTTTGACGACACAAGTGAAATGGACGTAATGGACGTAATTCCCGCCGAGGAGATAAGGACCGTTCCGAGAACGGACATAATACCCTCGGTCGGCAACACGGCGGCGGAGGAAACCGACGAATTTGACCTCGATAAAATTTTCACCGAGCCTGAAAACGAAGCGGTAAAACAGAAATTCTCTCAGCGCGACGACGATGCTGACGAATACGATATACCGCTTGAAGCGCAAAAAGAAATTAAAGTCGAAAGAAAACGCATCGGCGCGCAAACACAGCCGAAGCAGGAGGCGATAATCGTCGAGCCGAAGAAAAAAATTATCCCCGACCCGCCGAAACCGCCTGCCGCACCGTCATATTTGTTCCCGCCGATAGATCTGCTCCCGCTCGGAAAGAAAACGGGTGACAACGGGGCGGAAAACGAGATAAGCATCAACGCGCAGAAACTTGTTGAAACGCTTGCAAACTTCAACATTCACGTTCGCGTAGTAAACGTTTCACGCGGGCCTGCCGTTACCAGATATGAAATAGCGCCCGAACCCGGCACGAAGGTGAGCGCAATATCAAACAGAGTGGAGGACATCTCGCTCGGGCTTGCCTCCGCCGGCGTTATAGTCGAGGGAGTTATTCCCGGCAAGAGCGCGATCGGCATCGAGGTGCCGAACAGAAACGTTTCGATAGTTTATTTGCGCGAGCTTATAGACACTGACGAATTCAGAACGGCAAAGAGCCGTATCAACGCCGCGCTCGGCATAGACCTTACCGGCACAAAAGTGTTTCTCGATATAGCCAAAATGCCCCACCTGCTTATTGCGGGCGCTACGGGCATGGGTAAATCGGTATGTATGAACTCACTTATCGTCAGCCTTTTGTATAAGGCGACGCCGGACGAGGTGAAATTCATTTTCATCGACCCCAAAAAAGTCGAGCTTAACATTTACAACGGCTTGCCGCATCTTATCGTTCCCGTAGTTTTCGACCCGAAAAAGGCGGCGGGGGCGTTGCATTGGTGCGTGGTCGAAATGGAGCGCAGATATGACATTCTCGAACAAATGGGTAAACGAAACCTCGCCCAATACAACGAGGCGACAAAAGACGATCCGACAGCTGAAAAACTCCCGCAGATAGTTATCGTCATCGACGAACTTGCCGACCTTATGACGACGGCGCCCGATGACGTTGAAACGTCGATAGCGCGCATTGCGGCAAAGGCAAGAGCGGCGGGAATGCACCTTATCATCGGCACTCAGCGCCCGGATGTGAGCGTTATCACGGGAACTATCAAATCAAATATTCCGTCGAGAATAGCGTTCACCGTTTCGTCGCAGATCGACTCCCGAACGATACTCGACGGCGCAGGCGCGGAAAAACTCGTTGGCAGAGGCGATATGCTCTTTTCACCTGTCGGCTCGCGATTGCCGCTTAGAGTGCAGGGTGCGTTTGTAGACGAAAAAGAGATCGAGGACATCGTCAGCTTTATAAAAGAGCATTGCGGCGCGTGCGAGTATGACGCGGACATTGCGGCGAAGATAGATAAAGAAGCCGAACTTTGCGGAAAGAAGGGCAAGGGCGGCGGAGGCGCAACGCAGATGACGTTCGACGGCGATGGCGACGACGAACCGGCGGACGACCCGATGTTAAAATCTGCAATTGAAATTGCGATAGACGAGAAAAAAATTTCAACTTCACTTATTCAGCGCAGACTTTCGCTCGGCTACGGCCGTGCGGCAAAACTGATAGACGTAATGGAACGGCGCGGTATAGTAAGTGCCCCCGACGGGCAAAAGCCGAGGTCGGTGCTTATCACGCGCGAACAATATTACGAGATGCAGATGCGTGAAACAGACGGTGAAACTTCGGAAGGAGAATAAACCATGGGAAAAATAATAACGATTGACGGCCTTGACGGGTCGGGAAAGACGACTCAAAGCGAGCGGCTTTACGAAGAACTTTTGGCACAGGGAAAGAATGTTAAACTCATCTCATTCCCCGATTATAAGAGCCCCTCATCCGCGCTTGTAAGGATGTACCTCGGCGGCGAATTCGGAAAAGACCCGGAGGTGGTCAACGCCTATGCCGCGTCAACCTTTTATGCCGTTGACAGATACGCGTCGTTTATGCGCGACTGGAAAGAGTTTTACGAACAGCCCGACGCTGTTGTCATCGCCACCAGATACACAACGTCGAACGCCGTTCATCAACTGGCGAAGATAGACCGCGAAAAATGGGACGAATTTCTTTCGTGGCTGTCGGATTTTGAATACTGCAAGCTCGGGATACCGAAGCCGGACCTTGTGCTTTATCTTGAAATGAAGCCCGAGATAACGGAGGAACTCACGAGAAAACGCCTTGAAGAAACGGGGCAGAAGCTCGACATTCACGAAATAAACACCGACTATATAACCAAAAGCTACAAAGCGGCGCTTTACGCGTCCGATAAGCTCGGCTGGAAACGAATCTGCTGTTACGACGGCAAAGAACCGCTCTCTCCCGCCGAGATAGAGGCGCTTATTGCCGAGCAGGTCGTAATGCTGCTCGACGTGATAAAATAATGAATCCTTTGACGGCGCTTGTGTCTTGCTGTGGCAAAATTTCGGCTGTCATAAGAGCCGCCGTTGTAAATATAAGAATTGACAGCAGGTGATTTCTATGCGTGCGGCGACGTTCCGCACGCGGAAAGGGGTAAATGATGAAAAAAGTACTTGTGTTTTTTGCTTGCGGTACTGAAGAAATAGAGGCGTTGACACCGGTTGATCTGCTAAGACGCGCGGGTGCCGACGTTACGCTTGTGGGGGTCGAGGTTAACGACAAGTTAAACGTAGGCTCTCACGGTATACGCGTCGTTGCCGACTGCACGGCAGATGAACTCGACCCGAATATGGATTTTGATATGCTCGTGCTCCCCGGTGGTATGCCGGGCACAACCAATCTCGACGTTTCACCCGTGGTAGATCACTTCATTTCCCGTGCGGTAAAAGAAAACAAACTCATAGGTGCTATTTGTGCGGCGCCGACCATACTCGGCCGCCGCGGGCTACTTGACGGCAAGAACGCCACGTGCTATCCGGGAATGGAAGACGGGCTCGTTGGGGCGAACGTCAAAAAGGCACGCGACGGGTATACCGTCGTTACCGACGGAAATATAATAACGGCGGCGGGTGCGGGAGTTGCGGTAGATTTTGCGCTGACGCTCATTTACGCGCTTTACGGCGCCGAAGTTCACGATAAAATAGAATATAGCATTGTGGCAGGCTGAAAGATATGTACGAAATTCGCAAACATAAATCTGAAATAAGAGAATTTTATATAAACAAAAGAAAGACGCTCGACGAGGCGATAAAGGCGGAAAAAGACGCCAAGGTATGCGCAAGCGTGCTTGCAAGCGCGACATACCGTTATTCGGATATACTGCTTATGTATATGCCGAAAGAGGACGAAATAAATATTGCTCCGGTGGCGGAGGCGGCGCTTAAAGCGGGCAAACGTGTGGCGTTTCCGTGCTGCAACCCCGAGGACAGAAGCATGGAATACAGATTTGTTTCGTCGCTTGAAGAACTCAAACCGTCGGTCATGGGGCTTTATGAGCCGATTGATTCGACAGATGTATTCGATAAATCCGAATGTGAAAAACACAATGTCGTATGTGTTATCCCGGGCATTGTGTATGATAAAAAAGGATATAGAATAGGCTACGGCGGGGGATACTATGACAGATACCTTTCATCGTTCTACGGAACGAAGGTGGGCGTAGCTCACACGGATTTCATCACGAATTCCGTCCCTCACGGCAAATTTGACCTTGCCGTAGACGTGCTTATGACCGAAAGAGGAATATATGCAAAAAAATAAAGTTGAGGGTGGCTATTCCGGACCTCCGGCGCTTGTGCTGGTGATCTCGGTACTTATGATAGCGCTGATGTTTTTGGATCTCGGCGCGGCGCCGGGCCATATATCGGCTTATGTGCTTGTCATCGCGCTTCACGCCGTCATCTTCGGAATACCATCCGTACTTTATCTTGTTTTAAGAGGAAAATCTTTTTCCCGCTCAATTAAAAAGGGCATTATACCGCGGTCTGCCGCAGGTGTTGTGATATTGGGCACGCTTCTTTTGATATTGCAGAGCTGCATACTTAAATTCGGCGTTTTTTATTTCGGCTATGACTACTCGGCGTATACGCTTTACGGAAGCAGCTTTCAAGTCAGCGCATCCGGCGTTGGCGAGTGGATACTTATGGTGCTTGCGCTTGCGATAGTGCCTGCCGTGACGGAGGAGATCGTTTTCCGCGGGATTATTTTCACCGATTATCGCAAATGCGGGTTTTGGTGTGCGGCAACGGCGACGTCGTTGTTGTTCGCGTTTATACATTTTGATTTTCCCCAGTTTTTGATATATTTTCTCGACGGGCTCTTGCTTGCGTGGATAATGTTCATCTCCGGCACATTGCTTGCGCCCGTTATAGCGCACATAATTTACAACGTTTTCGTGCTTTTTCTTGAAAAGTACATTTGGCTTTTCTCATCGAACCCGGACAGCGAAATTCTTTTCTGGTTGCTTCTTATAGCGCTTTATCTGTTCATTCTGTTCTTGTTTATCGGCGTGGCGGAAGGACACCTGAGAAAGTTGGCGGAGGAAGAAGAGTTCGCGCCGGAAAAAGTCAGCAGGGACAAGCTCCTCGGCACTTTTTTCCGCGTTTTTACAGCAAAACCGATGTTGCTTGAATATGCGGTGTTCACGGTTGTCGCCATAATATCCGCGCTTTGATAAAGACCGCGGACAGGCCGGCATTTATCGATGCATAAGGTTTTGGACGCGACTTATTATCAAGAATTTGCATCGCGTTTATCGGCTGTTTATCAAGATTAAAAGAATTAAAAAATGAAAATCGCGCAAAATATAAAAAAATATTTTGGCGGTAAAAATTGAAAAAGAAGATAATTTCAGCAATAATATATATTCTTTCGCTTGCTGTCATTTCGGCGGGCATTTCGATATTTATAACCGACGTTGCAAAGGACGCGTTCGCGCTCGGAAAGGCGTCGAGCACGGCGAAGGTTGAGATACCCGATGGGGCTGACACGGACGATGTGGCGGAGATTTTTTTCGGCGCGGGACTTATCAAATTCCCGAGCATATTTAAAATTTACTCTTTTCTGAGAGGCGAAAACAGCGAATATCTCCCCGGTGAATACGAGATTGACGGGGCGCTGAGTTACGACGAGCTTCGCGGAGCCGTAAAAGCGCGCAGAAAAGAAAGAAAGCAGATAAAACTCACGTTCCCGGAGGGGTGCGACGTTGACGGTATCATTGAGATATTCACGTCAGCCGGTATCGGCGAGCGAGAAAAATTTATCGAGGTCATAAACAATTTCGATTTTGGCTTTGATTTTCTGGACAACATTTCGTCTGACGGCAGGGTATACCGTTTGGAAGGGTATCTTTTTCCCGACACATATTGGTTTTATTCCGATTCAAGCGAAACCGAGGCGATATATAAAATGCTCTCGTGCTTTGACGCACGTGTCTCGGATGATATAAGAGAAAAAGCCGAAAAAAACTCTCTTACGCTCGATCAACTCATAACCATTGCCTCGATCATCGAAAAAGAGGCTTACTACAAAAGCGATATGGCTTATATCTCGTCGGTGTTTTTAAATCGTTTGCGGTCAAAGTCGATGAAAAAACTTGAAAGCGACGCGACTGCCGTTTATGCGCGCGACGTAGGCAAAGCGGACTCGCATGGCGTGCCGACAAAGGATGATCTTTTGATAGATTCGCCCTATAACACATATAAATACGAAGGTTTACCGCCGGGGGCAATTTGTTCACCCGGACTCGAAGCGATCGAGGCGGCGGCGGAACCGGAAAAAACGAATTACTATTATTTCGTTTGCAAAAAAGACAAAAGCGCTGTTTTTTCACGAACGTATGCCGAGCACATGCGGGCGGTTGAAGCAGCGGGAAAATAAAAATTTTTGGAGAAAAAAATGGTTGAATTGCTTGCCCCGGCGGGGAACTATGATAAACTCAAAGCGGCGGTTCGCTACGGCGCGGACGCGATATATATAGCCGGCAAAATATTCGGTATGCGCTCTGCCGCCGAAAACTTTACCGAGGATGAGCTCCGCGCGGCTGTCGAATACGCACACGGGTATGGCAGAAAAGTATATATTACCGTCAACACCATGCCGCACACGGACGAATATCCTGTGCTTAAAAAATATCTTCAAACACTTGAAACGATCCGCCCCGACGCGCTCATCGTCGCCGACCCGGGGGTGTTTATGCTTGCAAAGCAACTAACCCCGTCCGCCGAGCTTCACATATCGACTCAGGCAGGCACGGTCAGTGCCGAAGATTGTCTTTTTTGGCGTTCGCTCGGAGCAAAACGCGCCGTGCTTGCGCGCGAGCTTTCGCTTGACGACATAATAAAAATACGAAAAGCCGTCCCCGATGACTTTGAAATAGAAACGTTCGTTCACGGCTCTATGTGCGTTTCGTTTTCGGGCAGATGTTTGCTCTCAAACGCACTTACCGGCCGCGACGGAAATCGCGGCGCGTGCGCCCAGCCTTGCAGATGGAATTATACGATAACCGAAGAAAAACGCCCCGACACGCCGCTGCCGATTGAGCAGACAAACGACGGCACGTTTATTATGAGTTCAAAGGATATGTGCATGATAGAGCACATTCCCGAGCTTGTCGAGGCGGGCATAAGTTCGCTTAAAATCGAGGGCAGAATGAAGAGCGTTTATTATACTGCGGTTGTAACAAACGCTTACCGCGCGGCGATAGACGGGTATCTTGCAAAAGGGAAAGACTATGTTTTCGACAAGCGTTGGCTCGATGAGCTTGAATCCGTCAGCCACAGGGAATATTCCACGGGATATTTTTTCGACTTGCCGACGGAAAACGCCCAAACGTGCCGAAACCTCGGCTACATACGCGACAAAGCATATTTAGCCACGGCGGAACATGACGCGAAAGCGGGTGAGAGGTGTCTGTTCAAGCAGAAAAACAAATTTGTCGCGGGAGATGAGGTCGAGCTTATCTCGCCCGGAAAGTTCGGGCGGGCGTTTAAAGCCGATGAAATTTACGGGGAGAACGGCGAACCGATACCGTCTACTCCTCACCCGGAGATGAAGTTTTATCTCGTCGCTCCGTTTGACATAAAGGCCGGCGATATTCTGCGCGGGGCGAAATGACGCATTCCGATTTTTTCCCGCAGAATATTTAAATAAAAAACGCGGCTGTCGGTTCGGATATTTTTACTGACATTGAAATGATAATTTCGACAAAAATTATCATTTTTCATATTGCAAAAATATAATGTAAGTGATATACTTAACAAGTAAAATTTTATAAATTGAGGTGTCAAAATGACGTACAACAAAAAATCAATCGAAGACGTTGAGATAAAAGCCGGACAAAAGGTTTTCGTCCGTTGTGACTTCAACGTTCCAATGAAAGACGGCGTTATCACAAGTGACAAACGTATCGTCGGGGCTCTGCCGACTATCAAATACCTTATGGAAAAAGGCGCGAAAGTTATCCTTTCTTCTCATATGGGCAAACCCCATGCTATCTTTACGCCGAATTTCAAGCTCGACAAAAAAGAGCAGGCGAAGGTAGACGCGCTTCCCGAAGAAGAGCGCGCGGCATTTACGGCTGAGCTCAAAGAGAAAGCACTTAAAAACGACCCCAAGAAATTTACACTTGCTCCCGTTGCGGCAAAACTCAACGAATATCTCGGCGGCAAAGTTGCGTTCGCTTCCGACATAATCGGCGACGACGCACACGCGAAGATCGACGCTATGGAAAACGGCACGTGCGTGCTTATTGAAAACGTTCGTTTTGACGCAAGAGAAACGAAAAACGACGCAACGTTTGCAAAAGCTCTGGCAGAACTTGCAGGCGAGGGCGGTTTGTTTGTAAACGACGCGTTCGGTTCCGCTCACAGAGCGCACGCCTCAACCGCGGGTATAGCAGACTATCTCCCCGCAGTTTGCGGATACCTTATTCAGAAAGAGATCACCGTTATGGGTGCTGCTCTTGAAGAGCCGAAAAGACCGTTCGTCGCAATCCTCGGCGGAGCTAAGGTTTCGGACAAGATCGGCGTTATCACAAACCTTATCGACAAGGTAGACACGCTCATCATCGGCGGCGGAATGGCTTATACGTTCTTTAAAGCATTCGACCGCAAGATAGGCACGTCTATCTGCGAGGACGACAAGCTCGAACTTGCAAAAGACATAGTGAACAAGGCGAGAGCAAAAGGCGTTTCGTTCCTTCTTCCCGTCGATAACATCATCGGCCGTGAATATGACGAAAACACCGTTTGCATGAGAATGTACTCGGATTCAATCCCCGACGGTTGGATGGGACTTGATATAGGACCGACAACGAGAGAGCTTTTCGCAAAAACTCTTATCGGCGCTGGTACGGTAGTATGGAACGGACCTATGGGCGTTTCCGAATGGGAAAACTTCGCAGAAGGCACAAGAGCCGTTGCAAGAGCAGTTGCCGAATCGGGCGCTATCTCCATCATCGGCGGCGGTGACTCGGCGGCGGCCGTTGAATCGCTCGGATTTGCCGACAAGATGACGCACATCTCTACCGGCGGCGGCGCTTCGCTCGAATTCCTTGAAGGTAAGGAACTGCCCGGAATAGCTTGCCTTCTCGACAAATGATTTGAAAAGGAGAGCTTGACAATGGATAAATCAAAGAGAACGGCTGTTATCGCCGGGAACTGGAAAATGAATATGACCCCTGCTCAGACCGAGGCGTTTATAAAAGAACTTGCCCCGATGGTAGCAGGACTTGACGGATGCTCGATCGTTCTTTGCGTTCCGTTTGTTGACATCGCAACGGCTGTAAAGGCTGCCGAGGGTACGAACATTCACGTTGGCGCCGAGAACGTTCACTTCGCTGAAAAAGGCGCGTACACGGGTGAGGTTTCGGCTGAAATGCTCACGTCAGTCGGCACGGAATACGTTATCGTCGGTCACAGCGAAAGAAGACAGTATTTCGGTGAAACTGACGTTACGGTAAACCAAAGACTTACAGCCGCTCTTAAAGCGGGGCTGAAAGTTATCGTTTGCGTCGGCGAAACTCTCACCGAGCGCGAACAGGGCGTAACGCTTGAAACCGTATCCCGCCAGACAAAAGTAGCGCTTATGGGTGTTACGGCTGATGAGATGAAAAACGTTATCATCGCATACGAGCCGGTATGGGCTATCGGCACGGGCAGAACAGCCACGGCTGAACAGGCGGAAGAGGTTTGTGCCGACATCCGCGGCGTTGTTTGCTCGCTTTACGGAAAAGAGGTAGCCGAGGCTACGACTGTACAATACGGCGGCTCGATGAACGCAAAGAATGCCGAGGAGCTTCTCTCGATGAAGAATATCGACGGAGGACTTATCGGCGGTGCGTCACTTAAAACAGCAGACTTTACGGTTATCGTAAAGGCGGCACAGTAAACAAAATTTCACAGGGGCTGACGACATCAGCCCCTGCTTTTTAATGTGCGCTGTCAAGAAAAAACCGCCTGAAAACCGTTTTTATATATTGATTTAAACGTTTCTCACAATATGACCGGCAAAATATCAAAAGGAAAAATAAATGAAAAAACATACAATTTACAGTGAACTTGTCTATGTTGCGGCGATATTGCTCCTCACGCTTGCCGTCGCCATGACGGCGGCCGCCGACCTCGGCGTGTCGATGGTCGTAGCGCCAGCGTATATACTTCACCTTAAATTTGACGCAATACATCTCGGCTCTCTCACAATACCGCTTACGTTCGGCGTGTTTACGTATCTCGTCGAGGGGCTTATATTTATTGTGTTCTGCATACTTATGAAAAAGGTGAAGCTCTCGTATTTCTGTTCGTTTCTCACCTGCGTCATCTATGGATATGTTCTTGACGCTTGGCGTGCGGTTGTTCCGCTGTTCAACGAAAGCATAACGCCGCCCGGCAGCATGGCGTTGTGGGCGCGGATACTTCTCTTCGCGGGAGGAATGGTACTTACTTCATTTTCAGTCGCGTTATTCTTCAAAACATACATTCCGCCGCAGGTGATCGACTTCTTCGTCAAAGGCGTGAGCGAAAAATACTCGATTGATCGCACGAAATTCAAGATAATCACAGATGCGGTGCTTCTTATTACCGCTTGCGCCATGACGCTATTGTTTTTCGGCAAGTTTAAGGGAATCGGCGTGGGCACAGTGATAATTACGCTTTGCAACGGCTGGCTTATAGGCTTATTTACAAAATTGCTCGATAAGTTTTTCTCAGTCAAAGCTATCTTCCCGAAAATCGAGGCAAAATTCTCGCTTTGATAAATATGTCGCAATTCAAAACACCTCTTGCGGACAACTCCGCAAGAGGTGTTTTGTAATATATTCAGCCTTTTTTCTCACGTTCTAACGTAATAATAAGGCACGTTTTGAAGTTTGTCCAAAACACGACTTCAACAACACGCCAGCCGTCATTTGCCATTTTGTTCATCAGTTCTTCCGCTTCGACATGATTTCTCGCTTCAATTACTCTATACTCAAACATATTTTTCCTCCGTATTATTTTTCCGCTGTAAACATTATATTTTTTCAATATGCTTATGTCAATAGAGGAAAAGTTGAGTTAAAACTCGCTGAGTATTCACTTCACCGGCGTTTATTCGTCGAACGCCCACATCTCGCCCGAGCCGTCCTCGGCGACGAACAGCCCAAGCTCGATATACGACAGCTTGTTAAATTCAAAATTAAACCACGCCGCAACGTCGGGAAAAAACAGCGTTTCTTCCGTCGCCGTGTCGTGTTCGTCATAATCGCCGCATCCGTTTGATTTCATCAAACGAACGACGTCCTCTTTTTCGCGCAGGAACACTTTTTCGCCGAACACCGTCATCTCCGGCGAAAAGCATTGAATAAGCGTTGTTCTCAGGTCTTTGTCGCGTTCAAACCACACCATCATCATGGGCTTGTTGTAAATATACGTCTGTTCGTAAATTTCGTCGTTTTCACAAACGTTTATCTTGTCGGGCATACCGAGCACTTTTATCACGTCCATCGGTTTCATACCAATTTTTACCCCGCAAGCTCCCACGCCGAACTCGATTATCATTCTTTACACCTCTGTCTTTTTTATCGAATATTCGCTTTCGCCAAGCGTGCAAACGGCGCCGCGGCAAAGATAAATATCGCGTATCTCATAAAAGAATGCGTCCTGTTGAAGCACGCCTCGGTCGTTCATTTTCGGCACTCCGCGCGGAAAAGAGCACGAAAGCGGCGCAAGTCCACGGTCAAAGCCCGTCCCGCGCATTTTAACATAGCTTTCGCGCAGCGTCCAAAGACGGCAAAACGCCTCCTCGGGCGAGGGACTCAGCATTATCGCGCTTTTTTCAAGGGATGAGAAAAATCTTTCAGCCACGCCTATCGCCTCCGCCTGAGAGCCGATCTGCTCAATATCAAGACCGACCGGCACGTTGGAGCAGGCGCACGCGACGTATTTGCCCGTGTGCGAAACGTTAAAATACACGTTTTCGGCATTTGCCACAAACGGCTTGCCTTTTTCGTCTACCTTTATCTCATATTCTTTGTCGCCGAAAACTTCTTTCAGCGCTTTTTTTGCTATAAGTGCCGATCCGAGCAGTTCCGCCTTCGTTTCCGCGCGTCTTGCGTGCGCTATTCGTTCACGTCGGGCGTCGTCCACCTCGCTCAAACGAGCGCCGAGTTCCTTCTCATCATAATATTTTGAAACGTCCGCATAAAAAACTTTTACAAAATTCATTTTATCTCACTATCCTGTTCTCGCCTGCTTTTAAGGCGATTGTTTTATTGTCTATCGTCGCCATTGCTTTTACATTTTTCGGAACGGTGAAAATATATTCGGTTTTTCCGTTTTCTCTTTTCCACTCGGAGCTTATTTTTCCGTATTCCGTATCTATCGAAGCCTTGACGTAATTTATTCTTTCGTCTGTTTTCGGGCAGAAAAGCACCGTTTTATATCCTGCCTCGGCAGGGGTTATCCCCGCCATAACTGAATACATCCACTCTCCCACGGCGCCGTAGGCATAGTGGTTGAACGAATTCATTTTCTTATCCCACATATCGCCGTTTTCCTTTACACCGTCCCAATGTTCCCAAATAGTTGTAGCGCCTTGCTTTATCGAATACAGCCACGACGGACACTTATCTCCGAGAAGGACCGAGAATGCCTCTTTTTCATATCCGTTGCGCGACAGTGCGTAAAGCAGGTGCGGTGTTCCGACAAAGCCCGTCGTCAGCCGACAGCCGTTTGCTTTTACGGAGTTTACAAGTTTTTCGGCGAGTTTATTTCTCTCTGTTCCGTCGCAAAGTCCGAATTCAAGCATCAGCGCGTAATACGTTTGAGTTTTCAGCGATTTTTCTCCGCTGTGAACTTTTTCATATTCGTCCTCGTCGGAAAATTCGCGTTTTACTTTATCAAGACATACGCCGAGAAATTCCTCATATTCTTTTATGTCTTTGCCTATCGCTTCCGAAAGCGATATAAAAAGCTCGGTCGAATATGCGGCGTAAGCCGTGGCGACAAATTCCTTAGGGGTAAGTCCCGTATATCTATCCGGGCGTTCCATTGCAAGCCAGTCGCCGTAATGGAATCGTTCCTCACTTGTGTAATCGTCGAAGTTATCCCGCATATATTCTATCCAGCGGCGCATCATGTCGTAATTGTCGTAAATTATCTTTTTGTCGCCGTATTGCATATAAAGATTATACGGAATTATGACGCACGCGTCAGACCACGCCGCCGACGAGCGCACCCAATGCGACGGCACGACGACGGGTATTCTGCCGTCATCCGTCTGGCACAGGCGCATATCGGCGAGCCACTTGTCAAAGAATTTTCTTGCGTCATAGTTTATCGCGGCGCAGTTTGAAAAAACCTCAGCGTCACCCGTCCAGCCGATGCGCTCGTCGCGCTGCGGGCAATCGGTCGGCACGTCGAGGAAATTCCCCCTCTGCCCCCAGATTATATTTTGATACAGCTTGTTTAAGCGCTCGTCGGAGCATTCAAATCTGCCGCGTCGTTTCATATCCGAATACACCGCTATCGCGCGGAAGTTTTCGGGTTTTATTTCTTCCGCCCACTCGTTTATTTTAATATATCTGAACCCGTAATAATTGTATTCCGGCTTGAAACTTTGCGGTGTTCCGTCGCAGATAAATACCGTTTCGGCTTTTGCAGAGCGATAGTTTTCATTGTAAAAATTTCCGTTTTTATCAAGCATTTCACCGTGAGAAAACGAGCATCGTCCGCCGTTGTTACCCGTTACGTTAAACTCTACGTAACCTGTTATCTCCTGCCCGAAATCGAGCACCGTTTCCCCCGCCGGAGTTTTTATCAGTTCTTTAACGTCAAGCACCTCGTGCTCGGCGATGATCTCTCCCTCTTGCGGAATGAGCATATCCGTTGACGCAGGAAGCTGACGTGCAAAATAAACGTCTGCGGCAGAGAACGTAGCGTCGTAAACGTCGCCGCCGTACATATCGGCATACCTGTTTTTCGTTTCGCAAACAGACCAGCTTCCGTCGGTGAAGATATATTCTTTTCTACCGTCGGTAAATGTAAGCTCCACGGCGCAAATTGCCGCCGTGCAGTCCGGTTTAAGACCGCTAAGGCATTCTTTCGGATTTTTTTCGTGAAAAAGATCTTGACAAAGAAATCCGCGTCCTACGGAAATTTCTATTTTATTTTCACCGACTGTCAAAATGGAGGAAATATCCGATTTTTGATATTGCACGCGCTTTGTGTATAGCGTCCAGCCGGGAGCAAAAGGATATATATCGAGTTTTTTTCCATTTATTTTTGCCGTATACACGCCTATTGCAGAGCAATAAATATGTGCCGAAAGCACTTTTTCGGCAATATTGAACTCTTTTGAATATTTCCACACTTTGCTTTCCGTATCAAACGGTGGGGTTATCCATTTTGAGCCGTATAATATGTCCATTCTTTTCTCCTAAGCGGTTATTTGTAAAAATCACTCTTTCAATCCATAAGAAATCCCGTGCGGAGCTTTCTTTGTGAAATTCCAAGTGTTGTTAAATAATATTATCATATATGATAATTAAAGTCAATGCAAAAAAATACCGAAAAGTATGGACAAACGGGCAAAATGCTGTTAAAATGTATATGCAAAAACTCAACTCTGCAAGGAAAATTAAAAGAAAATGATAAAAGCGGCTATTTTTGATCTCGACGGAACATTGGCAAACACACTCCCCGACCTTACGGAGGGCATGTGCCGCGCAAGGGCGCGATACGGTTTTCCTCCGATAACTGAGAAAGAAATATTAAAGTTCGTCAACGGCACGACGGACGATTACGTTCATAAGTGTTTTCCCGAAGGGCAGGATGAAGATTTCTTTCAGCAGGCAAAAAAAGTATACATTGAGGAATACTCCAGATGTTATCTTAATAATACATATGCATACGAAGGAATGACGTCGCTGATGGACGACCTTAAATCTCGCGGGATACGCTTGGCGGTGTTTACGAACAAAGACCACAAGAGTGCAAACGACATAGTTAAAAAGTTATACGGCGACGGCGTGTTTGAGATAATTTTAGGCACGGGATTTTTCCCCGGCAAGCCGGATCCGGCGGGGGCGCTGTATCTTGCTGAAAAACTCGGCGCAAAGCCGAGCGAAACCGTGTTTATCGGCGATTCGGACGTTGACGTAAATACCGCGAAAAACGCGGGAATGATCCGCCTTGACGTTTCATGGGGATACAGAGACGAGGCGTTTTTGCACGGTGCGGGGGCGCAATATATAGCGCATGACGCCGGAGAAATCCTTAAAATAATCGACAAAATAAATTCTGAAAGATAAAAGGAGAAATCAAAATGAAACTTCCATTTCAAATCGACCTTAAAGATAAAGTTGCCGTGGTAACCGGCGGCGGAGGGGTGCTTTGCTCGGGTTTTGCCGAGGCTCTCGCGCTTTGCGGCGCAAAGGTTGCCGTATGTGACCTTAAAGTTGAGGCGGCACAGGCGGTTGCCGACAAAATAAATGCCGAGGGCGGCACAGCGATAGCTGTCGGCGCAAACGTTCTCGAACGCGAGAGCTTGGAAGAGGCGAGAAAGACGATAAACGAAAAGCTCGGCACGTGCGATATTCTTCTCAACGGTGCGGGCGGCAACAACCCCAAGGGTACGACGACGAAAGAATATCTCTTCCCCGAGGACATCGACGGCGGCGAGGACATCGTTACGTTCTTTGACCTCGACCCGAAGGGAATAGAGTTTGTTTTCAATCTTAACTTCATCGGAACGCTCCTTCCCACACAGGTGTTCGCGCGCGATATGGCAAAGAAAGAGGGCACGCTTATCCTCAACGTTTCCAGCATGAACAGCTTCCGTCCGCTGACGAAAATACCGGCTTATTCCGGTGCGAAAGCCGCAGTGTCTAACTTTACCCAGTGGCTCGCCGTTCACTTTGCAAAGGTTGGCATCAGAGTAAACGCCATAGCTCCCGGCTTCTTTGTTACGAATCAAAACCGCGGAATGCTTATGAACCCCGACGGGTCTCTAACGCCGAGAAGCGAAAAAATACTCGCTCACACGCCTATGGGCAGATTCGGCACGACGGATGACCTCACGGGAACATTGCTTTGGCTTTGCGACAATGAGGCTTCGGGCTTTGTCAACGGCGTTGTCGTTCCCGTTGACGGCGGCTTTGCCGCATATTCCGGCGTTTGATGTGATAATTTACAAAGAAAAGTTATAGTAAATCTTTAAATATAATCATACGGAGGTATTTAAAATGGGCAAGATATTCACGGTGGCCATTCTCGGTTGCGGGAGCCGCGGCGCCAATGCTTACGGGCGAAAGATGTTTGATATGCCGGATAAATATAAGATAGTTTCTCTTTGCGATATAAATCCGGAAAAGTTAAGATTGACAAAAGAAACGTTTTCTGTGCCGGATGAGGAAACTTTCACCGACGAAAATGAGTTCTTCAAAAAGAAACGCGCCGACGTGATAGTTATAGCAACGCAGGACCAAGACCATGTTCGCCACTGCGTAAAGGCGCTGGAGCTCGGCTATGACGTTCTGCTTGAAAAGCCGCTGACGAAAACGAAAAAGGGCTGTGACGCCTTGCTTAACGCACAGAAAAAATACGGCGGTAAGGTGCTTGTGTGCCACGTGCTCAGATACGCCCCCGCGTTCATTAAGGCGGCGGAACTTATCGACAGCGGCGCGATAGGACGGCTGGTTGAAATCGACAACACCGAGCAGGTGGCGTTTTGGCATCAGGCTCACAGTTTTGTGCGCGGAAACTGGCGTAGAAGCGATGAAACCTCGCCCATGATACTTGCAAAATGCTGCCACGACCTCGATCTCTTGCAGTTTTTTGCAAAATCGAAATGTAAATCGCTTTCATCTGTCGGAGATTTGACGTTCTTCACGCCCGAAAACGCACCAGAAGGGGCGGCTGAAAGATGCCTTGACTGCAAATACATCGATACCTGCCCATATAGCGCAAAGCAGGTGTATATTACTCGATTCGGTGGGAACGAAATAACGTGGCCGTCGAGCGCCATAACACTCAAACGTCCGTTGACGGCGGAGAATGTGATGGAGGCGTTAAAAGACGGACCTTACGGTCGTTGCGTATTCCATTGCGATAATAACGTTGTCGATCATCAACTGACGACAATGACGTTTGAAAACGGCGTCAAAGCCACGCTTACGATGGTTGCTTTCACCGGCAAAAGCGGAAGACTTATGTTCTTGCGCGGAACGCTCGGCGAAGTCATAGTCGACGAGGAACACGGCAAGGTGATACTTAAACAGTTTATGAAAGATACGCAAGAGTGGGAGATAAGCTCGCTTGTTTCGGCGGGTGACGGCCACGGCGGCGGCGACAGCGGCATTGTGGGCGCACTGTATGAAACGCTTGCAGGCGGAAAGGAAGGCGCGACGACGCTTAAAGAGTCGATTGAAAGCCACTTGATGGGTATTGCGGCTGAAAAATCGAGGCTTGCCGGCGGCAAACTTACAAAAGTTCACCGGTAAATAATTTATGCCCGAGGGGAATTTTCCTCGGGCATTTTTGCGCTCAAATTGCGGAACATTTAAAAAAGGTGCAAAAAATGACCGTTTTTTGCACAAAAAAAGAGCCTTTCGGCTCTTTTTTCGGCATTTTTTATTCGAGAATATTGCTTGTTATGAAGTCCACACCCCAACTTGCGTATTTTTCCGCGCGCTCGGGGTCGTCTACCGTCCAGCAGTTTATCTGCAAGCCTTCGTTGTGCATAATGCGTATTGCCTCGTCGCTGTGATTGAAGCGGTAGTAGTCACCGATGTCGGCACCTATGCGCAGGTCTATCATTTGACCGAGGTGATCGTCAAAATCGGTGTTAGAGCAGAGAAACTGCATATCGTATATACGCGATTTTCCGCGAAGGACGGCGAGATTTTCAAAGCCGAACGAGATGAACGTTGTGCCCATAATATAGCCGAGTTTATCAATCGTGTCAGCCATGCGATATAGCGCCTCCGCCGGCCAGACAGGGTTGCTGTCCGAGCCTTTGATTTCAAGCACGGCTCGTTTTGAATATTTCTGACATATCGAGATATATTCTTCAAGTGTTGGCAGGATAAGATCTCCGCGGGATTTTTGCCCGTCTTTATTAAAGAGAATTATTTTGCGAAGATCATCGAATTTTGTTTCCTCGATAATTATATCCTCGCCCGCGACGCGTTTTAGAGAAGAGTCGTGGCAAATGATGAATTTGCCGTCGGCGGTGAGATGCACGTCGGTTTCAATGCCGTAATACGAGCGGTTGCCAGCGGCTACGAACGCCGAGCATGTGTTTTCGGTTTCAAGGCCGGATACGCCGCGATGGGCGATAATTTTTGTATTGTATTTATTTTTAATTTTTATAGTGTCGTTCATTATAGATAATTATTTTACGGGTACGTAGATTGCAAATACGTCTTTGAGTGCGTTCATTTCAGCGTCTGAAAGAGCGGGGTTTTTGAGTTTTGCGATGTTGAACGCGCGAATGTTCCAGCCGCCCCACCATTTTGCGTCTATTTCGACTACGCTTGACGTAACGTTTGCGGGACGGGCGGAGGAAGCGTTCTTTGACGATTCGGACGTCCAGCCCTCGGGACGGTACTGATAGCCGACTTGAAGCACGATGACGGAGCCCTCGGGCAGGTCTGCCTTTGTAAACTTTTTAGTTGTGGCAAACTGGTTAAGGTTTGATGCGGTGCTGCCCGTTGCCTTTGACGTTACGGTACCGCCGGCGGTGGAATTATAGTAGGCGTAATATGTTATATCGAGGTCGAGCTTTGTATATTTGCTTGCGTCGTAGCCGGCGGTGGCGAATATTTCATCAACCGTTTGATTTGCGTATTTTTCCTCGTCGGTGTGCTTAGGAACAAAGATAAAGAACACGTCTTTGAGCGCCGTCATATCGGCGTCGGAGAGTGCGGGGTTGCCCGCCTTTGCGATGTTGAACGCGCGGTAGCCCCAGCTGCCCCACCATTTTGCGTCTACCTCAACGACCTCTGCCGTAACGTTTGCGGGACGCTCGGAGGAGCTGTTCTTGGACGAGAGCGCAATCCAGCCTTCCGGACGGTATTGATAACCTTTTTTGAGAAGTATCATCGTGCCGTTGGGGAGGTCTTCCTTCGGGAATATTCTTGTCGCCGCGAATTGATTAAGGTTTGACGCTGTGCTGTTGGCTTTTGATTGAAGTGTGCTGTTCGCGCCTGAGTTATAATATGCGTAATATGTAAGGGAGGGGTCGATGAGGTAGTAATCGTCGGGGTTTTTGCCGGCGGCTTTGAGCATTGCGACGGCGTCTGCGTTCTCGATTGTGGGAACGGCGGGTTTTTCTTTATATGACGATTCCGTCACCTTGTCGGGGGTTTTGACGGCTTTGTTTACGGCATCTTTCAAGGCTTTTAGCATGTCTGCCGATATTGAAAAACCGTTGGGCACCCACGTTACCTCGTCTATATCCCAGCCGGTGAGAGTTTTCGCCCATGTGAGCGCCGCCGTATATCTGCCGAAGCCGAGATTAAGATGATAACCGTCACGCGTTACCTTGTCGCCTATGTAGCTTGTTCTGAGGTTCTGGATGGCGGTTCCGACGGGAATTACAAGTGAAAATTCGTCGTGTGCTAAAACTTTATCCTTTACCGTGTTGACGATTGCCTGATACATCGTCATTTGGTCTTTGTTGTATTTTGCAAAATCTGTGTGGGTCGAGTCGCCCTCATATGCCCACGTCATATTCCAAACGAATTTTGCGTCCGGGCATTTCTTTTTGATCATTTCTTTGAGTTCGGTAAAAATGTCCGTCAGGTGCGGCTCATACGTTTCGGGAAGTCCGCTCTTGCCGCTTACTTGTTGCAGAGAGATATAGTCCCAATCATATTCTTCGACAGCCGTCTTTACGGACGCTTTTCTCTTTGTCCATGTGCCGGAGGTGTTGAGCTGATAGTCGTATGTGGCAACGTTAAATTCGATGTTCATCGAATGCGTTTCAAGCGAGCAACCGCCTATATACATATTGCCGAGGACTATCTCTTTTGCGCCCATGTCGTGAAGTATGCCGTAGAGGTGGTTCATGGAATCCTCGGAGAAGCTGTTGCCGATAGCGAGGATTTTTATAGAATCTTTTGACAGCGTTTCATCGACTGCGGTCGGAATTTCAACGTCGGGGCGTGCTACGGTTGTGGTTTCCGTTGCAGAGGTGGTTTCCGTTTCGGTTGCCGTCGTCGTTTCGGTGGCAGTGGTTGTCGTTTCCGTCGCCGTTTCGGAAGATTTCGGCGTCGTGGCGTCGGTTTCCGTTCCTTTTGTCGTTGATGTTTCTTCGTTTTTCGCTTCGCCGCATGCCGCGAGAGCAAGAACGCTTACTATCATGGCGGCCGCTATAAGCAGAGTAATAACTTTTTTCATAGATTGTGCCTTTCTTAAAAAACAATCGCATCTATCACGATTTTATATTATGATTTTATCATAGTACATATATTTTGTCAACGAGTCAATTAAAAAATGCCGTGCGGTCACAGCAAAACGGTAATGCGGAAGAATATGATTGTGAACGGCAAAATTAAGGTCAATTTCACATTCGCCCGATAAATAAAACGCAAATCTACGGCAGGTTTTCGCGGAATGAGGTTAAATAATACGGTCAAAGCCGCACCGGTGACGTTTTGACGAATGATTTGACGCCTCGGCGGAAAAAATCGGGGAGAAGTTTTTTCTCCCCGAAGTTTTTACATCATATCGATATAGTTGCACGCCGCGAGCGCCGCGACCGACCCGTCAGCCGCCGCCGTCGTTATTTGGCGTATTTTCTTTGAGCGGCAGTCACCCGCAACGAATACTCCCGCGGTTTTCGTTCTGCAATCCTCGCCGGAATCGGCATAGCCGTATGTGTCGAGTCCGCAGACGTTTTCAAACGCTTTGTTTGACGGGATAAGCCCTATCGCAACGAACACACCGTCGATGTTGAGCGTGCTCTCATTTCCGTCGCCGTGAGATAGCGTCACCGAGCGTATGGCGTCATCGCCGTTGAAGCTCTTTACCACGGCGTCGGTGATAAATTCGACGTTGGGGCGGCCTTTGAGCACTTCAAGTGTTTTCGCCTCTCCCGTGAAATACGGCAGGTTTTGAACCATTGTCACTTTCGTGCATTTTTCCGAAAGAAGTATCGCCTCTTGCAAGGCGCTGTTGCCGCCGCCGATGACGGCTACTTCCTTTCCGGCATAAAAATCTCCGTCGCACACGGCGCAGAACGATATGCCGTCGCCGAGGAATTTTTCCTCGCCTTCGGCGCCCGTTTTTCTATGCTTTACGCCGACGGCGATTATCACCGTCTTGGTTTCAAAACCGCCTGAGGTTGTTTTGACGAATTTTGTCGCGCCTCTGTCCTCGATGCCGACGACCTCGTCAAGCTCGACCTCAGCTCCGTGTTCGAGCACTTGGCTTACCATTTGATCCGCCAGGGCATTGCCGCTGATAGCCGCCGAGCCGGGGAAGTTTTCTATTTTCGGCGAGAATGTCATTTGCCCGCCGAACGTGGATTTTTCGATTATGAGAACGGTTTTCCCCGCTCTTCTGGCGTAGAGGGCGGCGGTAAGTCCCGCCGGCCCCGCGCCGATTATTATTATGTCGTACATAGTTTATGCAAGTGTTTCGATGTATTTTCTTATCTCCGACACGCCCTTGTATTTTGTGCCGTCGGGGGCAACGAGCGTGGGAGCCGTCGTTATTTTAAGCTCCGTCGCTTCTGCCGCGTGCTCGTCGGCATAGAGGTTTGTATACTCGACGCCTGCTTTTTCAAGGAGCGATTTTGCTATTTTGCAGTTGGGGCAAGTTTTTGTGGTGAAGAGAAGTGTTGCGCTGTCGGTCGTTTTTTTCTCTTCGCAGTTGCAGCTTTCGTCCGGATGCTGAACGCCTTTGTGTTTGAGAACGGAACGCTCGATGACGTATTCCTTGCGCTCTTCAAACTCTTGCGCTTTGCCGTCGTTGAAGTTTTGAACGGGGCGATAATATCCTGTTATACGGCTGTAAACTTCCGTCTTTTTGCCGCAAATCGGGCATGCGTACTGCTCGCCTACGAGATAGCCGTGCTCGGTGCACACCGAATATGTCGGAGAAAGCGTATAGTAAGGGAGCTTGTAGTTTTCGGATATTTTTCTGACAAGGTTTGCGGCGGCTCTCCAATCGGGGAGCTTTTCTCCGAGGAAAGCGTGGAATACCGTGCCTGAGGTGTAGAGCGTCTGCAAATCGTCTTGAATGTCAAGCGCAGAGAAGATGTCCTCGGTGTAGCCGACGGGAAGGTGAGAGCTGTTTGTGTAATACGGAGCGTCTTCGGTGCCGGCGGTGATGATGTCGGGGTATTTTCTCTTGTCGTGCTTGGCAAGACGGTATGCGGTGGATTCAGCGGGGGTAGCTTCGAGGTTGTAAAGATCGCCGTATTTTTCCTGGTAGTCGGAAAGACGCTCGCGCATATGGTTGAGAACGTCCTTTGCGAACTGCTGGGTTTCTTCGTGGGTGATGTCTTTACGGAGCCATTTAGCGTTGAGGCCGGTTTCGTTCATGCCGACAAGGCCTATCGTTGAGAAGTGGTTTGAGAATGTGCCGAGGTATCTCTTTGTGTACGGATAAAGTCCTTCGTCGAGAAGTTTTGTTATTACGGTTCTCTTTACTTTGAGAGAACGCGCGGCAACGTCCATGATGTGATCGAGGCGTTTGTAGAAGTCGGCTTCGTCAGCCGCGAGGTATGCTATTCTGGGAAGGTTGATCGTGACGACGCCGATGGAACCGGTGGATTCGCCGCTGCCGAAGAAGCCGCCTGATTTCTTTCTGAGTTCTCTGAGGTCAAGACGCAGACGGCAGCACATCGAGCGGATGTCGCTGGGTTCCATGTCGGAGTTTACGTAGTTTGAGAAGTACGGCGTGCCGTATTTGCTCGTCATTTCAAACAAAAGTTTGTTGTTTTCTGTTTCCGACCAGTCGAAATCTTTTGTTATTGAATACGTGGGAATAGGATACTGGAAACCGCGGCCGTTGGCGTCGCCTTCGATCATTATTTCGATGAACGCTTTGTTTATCATGTCCATCTCTTTTTTGCAGTCTTTATAACGGAAGGGCATTTCCTTGCCGCCGACGATGCAGTTGAGCTCTGCGAGGTCGTTGGGCACGGTCCAGTCGAGGGTGATATTCGAGAACGGCGCCTGCGTGCCCCATCTGGACGGGGTGTTTACGCCGTAAATGAACGATTCGATGCATTTCTTTGTGGCGTCATATGAGAGGTTATCTACCTTGACGAAAGGAGCCAGGTAAGTGTCAAACGACGAGAATGCCTGAGCGCCCGCCCATTCGTTCTGCATTATGCCGAGGAAGTTTACCATTTGGTTGCAGAGGGTGGCAAGGTGCTTTGCGGGAGCGGAGGTGATTTTGCCCGTTACGCCGCCGAGACCTTCCTGAATTAGCTGTTTGAGCGACCAGCCGGCGCAATAGCCTGTGAGCATTGAAAGGTCGTGGAGGTGGAAATCGCCGCTCTTATGAGCCTGAGCTATTTCTTCGTCGTAAATTTCTGAAAGCCAGTAGTTGGCGGTGATGGCGCCTGAGTTTGAAAGGATAAGACCGCCGACGGAATACGTTACGGTGGAGTTTTCCTTTACACGCCAGTCGGTGGCTTTTACATAACTGTTGACAAGCTCTTTATAGTCGAGGATCGTCGATTTCATGTTGCGGATCTTTTCTCTCTGCTTACGGTAGAGAATGTATGCTTTCGCAACGTCGTCATAGCCGGCTTGAATGAGAACGGACTCGACGCTGTCCTGAATATCCTCGACGGAGACGGTGCCGTTTTTGATCTTCTGCTCGAAATTTGACGTTACTTTGAGCGCGAGAAAATCTATTACGCCGGGATGATACTCCTTTTGAAGCGCTTCAAACGCTTTCGTTATGGCGACTGTTATTTTGGAAATGTCAAATTCCGCGACTTTGCCGTCTCTCTTTATTACTTGGTACATAAAAAACCTCCTATTGACAAGCCTCGGCGGTAAACTGCTTCGTTTTTGCCGACTTAAAATTTTGATGCGATAACATATTATCACAACAAAATGTGTTTGTCAATAGGAGATAACACAATATCTTGTGTTTTTTTCGTATTTGCTCGATTTTTGTCACAAAATATAGATTAAACGCCTCTCAGTTGTGCATTTGTAACAAAACGTCGGGCAATGTCGATAAAATGTTGGTATTCGTCATAAGAAAAACCGTCAAGTCCCGCCGATATAACGTTGCCTGAATCTTTGAACGCTTGCAGGAACCAGCGTTTTGAGCCGGTGATCCATCGCCCGATATTTTCTATATCTTCTTCGGTGTGATATTCGCGCACGAGCGTCGTGCGAAATTCATAGTCGACGCGATCGGTTTTGAGCAGCTCGACCGTGCGGCATATTGCTTCAACGTCGGGGGCGGGGACGCCTGTTATAAGCGGATATTTTTCCTTTGAATTTTTTATATCGACGGCGACATAATCGAGCAGGCCTTCATCGATCAACGCGGCGAGTTTCTCCGGGAACGTTCCGTTCGTGTCGAGCTTGACGGCAAAACCGCGCTTCTTTATATTATATATAAAATCATGCAGACCTTTTTGCAGCATCGGCTCGCCGCCTGTTATCGCCACGCCGTCAAGACGGCCGCGACGGCTTTCGAGAAATTCAAAAAAATCTTCCTCGTCAATTCCGTTTCCGTCGTCTTTTTCGGTTACGAGAAACGCATTGTGGCAGAACGGACATCTGAAATTGCAACCGTAAAAAAACACGGTGCAGGCTGTTTTGCCCGGGAAGTCGAGCAAGGTGAGTTTTTGAAGTCCCGAAATTCTCATGATTATCTCCTGTTTATACTGTTTTGCTTATAAATCCGCGCTTGTTTTCGATTTTTCATCGATTACAGAAAGTTTATCATAAAAAACGCGGTTTTTCAATATCGTTTCAGGATAAAATATCATTAAATCCGCGCGAGTTGAGATTTGTATGCTTGCCGGGGAATGTTTTGATAAGAAAAACGACGCGTAGGCGGATGACCTCATACGGTATTGCTTTTTGGATTCGGCAAAAACGAATAAAAATTTTAAATGTCAGTATTATCTTTTCAGCGATTTCGGCGCGCAAGGTGATGGGTCAAGAAAAACAAGACATTGCGGAAAACCGACGGTATATTGGGCTACGCGGTATATATTGCTCGGTATACGGCTGACATCCGGCATTGACCGCACCGAATATTTCGGGCGTTTCGGCGCGATTTTGACGAAAATTAAACATAGAAAAAAATTATTTACAAATAAGTCTTTATTTTTTATTAAATGTGTGATAACATGTAAGGTACAATACAAACAAGGGGAAATTTATTATGGATGAAAACAATTTGAATTTAAACAATGAACTTCCCGCAGACGATAAAGCAGTGACGGAGCAAACCGAGCCTGTTGAGGGCGTCGCCGAAAACGACGCGGCAAAAACCGAACGAAGTGAGGTTGCGCAGGCTTCTTTGGCGGAGGCAACGGAGCAAAACGAACAGAATGTATCTGTCGAAGAGGAACCGGCGGAAGATAATCAAAACGAAACAGACAAATCGACCTCGTCGGAAGAAACCTCAGCGGTTGAAGGCGACGGCGCGTTTGAAACGTATTCCGGTGAGAAGAGCGCAAACGACGATTTGCAGGGTGAAAGCGGTTTAACGGCAGAACAAAGCTACGCTTCGGCGACGACCGACGCACCCGCAAAGGAAAAAATATCGTTCGGAAGAACGTACGGACATTTTACTTTGATATTCGGTTCGATTTTTGCATTTGTTGTTGCGGCTGTGATTTTCCAATCGGCAGCGGTGATAATAATTCAGGCGTTTTTCCCGCAACTGATCGATTTCAGCGGGATAAATCTGCTGCTTTCGGTAATTCCGATGTATTGCGTCGGACTTCCCGTGGCGGTAATAGTATTGCTGTTCGCAAAGAAAGGTCCCGCGTGGGAAAAGCAGAGTATAACTTTCGGAAAATGGCTTAAACTGTTTTGTGTAACGGCGGCGGTGATGTATTTGGGAAACATAGTCGGAAACATCATCAACTCATTTATTTCGTTCTTTCCCGGAACAAACATCCGCGACGTCGTGGATGAGATACTCGGCGAGGACCCGTTCCGGCTTCCGGCGTTAATAACCGTTGTGATTGCGCCCGTGGTTGAAGAGTTGATATTCAGAAAAATGTTTATCGACAGGATGCGCGGCTACGGAGAAAAATTCGCCATATTCATTTCGGCTCTGTGCTTCGGACTGTTCCACGGAAATTTCAGCCAATTCTTCTATGCGTTCGGAATAGGACTTGTATTCGGATACGTCTACTCGAAAACGAGAAATTTGTGGTATACCGTTTCGCTTCACGCGGCGGCAAACCTGTTCTTCGGAGTGATAAGCGCGCTTGTTGCAAATTATTCAAGCGGGCTGATTGACCTTGCGTCGGATATAATGCAAGGCGCGGACATTGCGACAGAGGAGCTTATTCCTCGGTTGGCGGGGCTCGTTCTGCCGGCGATAGTCAGGATGCTTTACTTGCTTTTGACGATAGCGCTTGTGGTTTGCGGAGTTGTGTTCTTTATCATAAGAGTGAGGAAGAAGATTTCGCTCGAACCGGCGCATTACGAACTTGCAAGCGGAAAGCTCAGCGTAGCGGCCGTGTGGGCTAACGTCGGGTTCTGGCTTTTCGCCGTGCTGACGGTTATAACGTTTTTGTCATCAATATTTTAAATAAAGGAGATATACAATCATGGGAAAAGGTTTTGGATTTCTTGCCGCTGTTGCGGCAGCGGTACTTCTCACACCGTATAACGTTGAGATAGACAAAGAAAACAACACATACAAATTCCGTTCGCTTTTGCTTAACGTAAACGTAAAGAAAGAAAAAGACGAAGAAACGAACGAAACGACTCACAACGTTGAGGTAAAGCTCGCCGGCAAGCCGACGAAAGAGGACTTTGAAACGCTTAAAACCAACGTTGCAAACGTTGCAAACGAGGGCGTGAAGAAGGCGAAAGAAACGGTTGAAAAGGCAAAAGATTTCGCAAACAAGGCAAAGGAAAAATTCACCGAAGCCGCGGAAGAGGGCGAAGAAGAATGCTGTTGCGGCGGTGACGAGGAGTGCTGCTGCGGAGAAGAAACGGCTGAACAGGCCGAAACCGCGGAAACGACGGAGAAAACCGAGGACGTCGGCGACTTCTGCACCGAAGAAGAGGCGGCTCAGTTCTGAAAGAACGGCACGGCGGAGCGAAAAACCTCGCTCCGCCGTAAAATTTTGTG
This sequence comes from Clostridia bacterium, assembly GCA_017446155.1. Lineage (GTDB taxonomy): Bacteria > Bacillota > Clostridia > Oscillospirales > CAG-272 > CAG-841. The sequence continues at coordinate 43,459 of JAFSRI010000042.1, forward strand.
AAAAAAACTATTGACAAACCCGAAAAGCTATGTTATACTTTTTGGGCAAAACGAAGTAAAGCGGTCCCGCTTTCACCGTACCGCACGGCGAGTTACGGTAAATAATGAACATTCCGGCACGGAGTGCGCGGAATTTTGTTGCGGCGGGAACGGTATCGTTTTCCGCTTATTTTATTTTTTGGGGGTGCCGGATATAAGCACGAAAGATTACCTTCTCAACGAAGAGATAAACGTTCCTCAGGTGCGCCTTATCGGCGAAGAGGGGGAACAACTCGGAATAGTCGATTCCGCAAAAGCTCGCAAGCTCGCCGAAGAAGCGGGAAGCGACCTTGTGATGATTGCACCCACGGCACAGCCGCCGGTTTGCAGAATAATGGATTACGGCAAGTTCCGGTTTGAACGTGAAAAACGCGAAAAGGAAGCAAAGAAAAAACAGCAGGTGGTGGAAGTTAAAGAAATTCAGCTCTCGTGCAATATCGGCGAGCATGACTTCAACACCAAACTCGGCCACGCTTTGAAGTTCTTAAAAGAAGGAAACAAAGTGCGCGCGGTCGTAAAATTCAACGGAAGAAGAGAAATGCTCCACCCGGAGCTCGGCACAGCTATGATGGATAAATTCGTCGAGGCGTGCTCGGAGTTCGGCACGACGGAGAAAAAAGCGGTAATGGAAGGGCGCAAGCTCTCGCTTATAATCTCGCCCGTTGCGAAGAAGTAAACAAATGCGGCTTGCCGCAAAGTCATATCGAAAGGAAAAAATCATTATGCCCAAGATCAAAACACACAGCGCGACAGCGAAAAGATTTTCCGTAACGAAAAGCGGAAGAGTAAAAATGAACAGCTCGAACCGCCGTCATAAGCTCGGCCTTAAAACACCGAAGCGCAAGAGACAGCTCAGACGCAACGCATACCTCAGCCCGTCGTTTGAAGCTACGGTAAAAACGCTCATTCAGAAGTAATTCAGCAGGAGGAATAAAGACATGGCAAGAGTAAAAGGCGCGATGATGACGCGCAAGAGAAGAAATAAAGTCCTCAAACTCGCAAAAGGTTATTGGGGCGCCAAGAGCAAACACTTCAAAATGGCTAAACAAGCCGTTATGAAGAGCGGCAACTATGCTTTCGCAGGTCGCAAACTCAAAAAGAGAGATTTCAGATCCCTTTGGATCACCAGAATTTCCGCGCAGGCAAAGGTTAACGGCGTAAACTACTCCACGCTTATGCACGGTCTTAAAGTTGCGGGCGTTTCGATCAACCGCAAGATGCTTGCAGAGCTTGCAGTAAACGATAAAGAAGCATTCGCTTCTCTCGTTGAAACAGCAAAGAACGCACTCAACAAATAAAATACGAACTCTTAAACCAAAGCTGAAATATGCTTTGGTTTTTGCTAATTAAAAAGGCAAATAAAATAATCCTGATGACAATGGGGTGGCGACGTATGGAAAAGATAACAAGCAGGCAAAACCCGAAAATATCGGAGGCGTGCGCCCTTCAAAAGAAGAAATGCCGCGACGAGAGCGGAGAATTTTTCTTCGAGGGGATAAAACTCTTGCGCGAGGCAAAGCGCGAAAACGTGAATATTGTGCGGGTTTTCGTCACCGCCGCCGCCATCGACGCTTACGGGGACGAGCTTTCGGGTGAGTTTGAAACGGTAGAGGTGAGCGACTCCGTTTTTGAGAAGTTGACGACGGAGAACGCTCCGCAGGGGGTGTTCACGGTTGCGAGGATGCTTGCTCCCAAACGAAAACCGACAGGGCTTTCAATAATTCTCGACGCGCTCTCGGATCCGGGAAATCTCGGCACGGTGATACGCTGCGCCGACGCGTTCGGAGTGGAGAAGATTTACCTCAGCGACACGTGCGCCGACGTGTATAACCCCAAGACTGTTCGCGCGGCGATGGGATCTGTTTTCAGAGTTCCGACGGAGCGCGGAGATATTGAAAAGAACATAAAAGAATTGCAAAATAACGGCTATTCGGTTTACGCCGCCATGCTTGACGAAAACGCTCTGCGCGCCGAAGAAACCGAGAAGGACGGAAAGACGGCTTTTGTCATCGGCAACGAGGGGCACGGCGTGTCGAAAAGTGTGAGAGACGCTTGCGACGGCAGTGTTTTTATTCCGATGAGAGAGGACAGCGCCGAGTCGCTCAACGCCTCGGTAGCGGCGGCGATACTGATGTGGGAACATAAAAAAATTTGACGGAGGGGAAACGGATGGAACGGTTGATTTATTGGATATGGCTGTCGTTGAGATGCGGCGCCGGAAGCGAAAGCGGAACGTATCTTTTGGCACAGTTCAAAGATCCGAAAGCCGTGTATGACGCCGACGACAAGGCTTTATCGGCGGTGGGCGGAATATCGGAAGAACTGAAAAAGGCACTGTTGGACAAGGATATTGAGCTTTGTAAAAGAATACTCGATTATTGCCGCCGCACGAACGTTTCCATCATGACTTGCGACGACACCATATATCCCGAACGGCTGCGCTCGATACACGCAAAGCCGATATTGCTTTATTACAAGGGCAAAATTCCGCAGATAGACGACAGCGTTCTCGTTGCCGTTGTGGGAACACGTTCCTGCACGCAATACGGTGAGAAAACCGCATACAAATTCGGCGCGGAGCTGGCGCAGGGCGGCGCTATCGTCGTTTCCGGCATGGCGCTCGGAATTGACGCCTATGCCGCTCGCGGCGCGCTGTCGGTCAAAGGGCACACGATAGCCGTGCTCGGATGCGGCATCGACACGGCGTACCCGCCGCAGAACAAAGACCTTATGCAGCAGATAATGATGACGGGAACGGTTATAACCGAATACGCGCCGGGAACTCAGCCGTCCGGAAAGAATTTTCCCGTGAGAAACAGAATAATATCAGGGCTATGTCAGGCTACGCTTGTGGTTGAGGCCGACAGGCACAGCGGTGCGCTTATTACGGCGGGAAGAGCCATGTCGCAGGGACGCGACGTGTTTGCCGTTCCCGGCAGAATAGGCGAGCAGGCGAGCGAGGGTACAAACGACCTTATTCGCAACGGCGCGAAGATAGCGCTTTCGGGCAAGGATATTCTTGAAGAATATGAACTGTTGTATCCGCATAGAATATTTACCGAAAATATCTCTCAAAACCGTTTTGTCACGTCGCAGAAATTAAGAGTTGCGGCGACGGATATGAAACTCGATCAAGCGCCGCCTCCGCCGAGATATACGAAAAAGAGAACAATGCCCGCAACGCCGAAAAAGAGAAACGAGCCGGATATTTCTTATCTTACGGAGCAAGAACAGGCTGTGTTCCGTATAATGAACGGAAAAATGACCTCCGACGAAATACGCGCGGCGGCACTTGAAAACAACATTCCCGTGGAAACGGGGGAGCTGCTTAGCATTTTGACAACGCTTGAAATTTACGGGCTTATTTCCGCGCTTCCGGGCGGAAGTTATGAAAGGTCATAAAAAATTTACTTGACAGAAAATGCGCGGTTGTGTATAATGGCAATCGACGCATAAGCGAAAAATATATAAGGAGATGTGCCATAGGGCAATCGTGCGAAGATGCATCATTATCTTGTGATAATTGAATCGCCGTATAAAGCGCCGGCGATAAACTCATATTTGGGAAAAGAATATTCGGTGGTGGCGTCCAAAGGTCATGTAAGGGACCTTCCGAAAAGCTCGCTTGGAGTTGACACCGAACATGATTTTACCGTAAAATACGTAACGATACAAGGCAAAGCCGAGCTGATAAATCAGCTGAAAAAAGACGTGAAAAACGCCGACAAGGTGTTCTTTGCAACCGACCCTGACCGCGAGGGCGAGGCTATCTCGTGGCATTTGGCGACGGTGTTGGGCATAAAGCCCGAGGACGCGAACAGAGTTACGTTCAACGACATAACAAGAAAAACCGTGCTTGCAGGAATAGAAAATCCGCGGGCGATAGACATGAACCTGGTAAATTCCCAGCAGGCGAGAAGAACGCTTGACAGAATTGTGGGCTATAAATTAAGCCCTTACCTGTGGAAAACCGTGAAGAGCGGGCTTTCTGCGGGAAGAGTTCAGTCGGTGGCGACGAGGATAATAGTTGAAAGAGAAGCTGAGATAAAGGCGTTTGTTCCGAAAGAATATTGGACGGTGGACGCCTCTCTCAAAACGCAGAAAAGAAATAAGATAACGGCTCGTTTTTACGGCGACGAAAACGGCAAAATAGAACTCAACAACGAAGAGGAAGCAAATAAAATAACTTCCGCATGCGATGGCAACGACTTTAAAGTGCTTTCGCACGCAAACAACAGAAAGAGCAAATCTCCCGCGCCGCCGTTCACGACGTCTACTATGCAGCAGGAAGCGGCAAGACGGCTCGGGTTCCAGTCGAAAAAGACAATGATGGTGGCGCAGGAACTGTATGAGGGTATAAATCTCGGATCTGCTTTCGGCGGCACCCACGGTGTCATCACATACATGAGAACCGACTCGCTGAGAATTTCCGACGAGGCGGCTGACGCGGCAAAAACCTTCATTACGGAGAATTTCGGTGCGGAATTTTATCCGTCGAAGCGCAGAGTTTATAAATCTGCTTCGTCCGCTCAGGACGCGCATGAGGCAATTCGCCCCGCGGACATGACTTTGCCGCCCGAAAAAATAAAGGGGGCGCTCTCAAACGACCAATATAAGCTGTATAAGCTGATTTGGGACAGATTCATCGCAAGCCAAATGAAAAACGCCGAGCTTGAAATCCTTTCAGCCGACATCGGATGCGCGGGATATGTTTTCAAAACGAGCGAATATATTGTGAAATTCAAGGGATATATGCTTGTCTACGACGACAGCGATGAAAGCGACGAGCTGAAAAGCAAGTTGCCGGAACTCAGCGACGGCGAAACGCTTTTGAAAGAATCGCTTTCCGCCAAGCAGAATTTCACAGACCCGCCGGCACATTTCACCGAAGGATCGCTTATTAAGTTTCTTGAAGAAAAAGGTATCGGTCGCCCGAGCACGTACGCGCCGACCATCACCACAATCGTTTCACGCGGATACGTAAAACGCGACAAAAAAGCGCTTATCTCAACTCCGCTCGGCGAGGCGACGGTCGAAATAATGAAAAAGAACTTCCCGGAGATAGTAAACTATAAGTTTACGGCAAATATGGAGGAAGAGCTTGATAAGATTGCAAGAGGCGAAACGACGTATGAGCAGGTATTGACCGATTTCTACGGCGATTTTGAAAAGACGCTCGATAAAGCACAAGCGACGATCTCAGAGAGCAAGGTGAAAATTCCGGACGAGGAATCCGACATAATCTGCGAAAAATGCGGTAGAAAAATGGTGATAAAACACGGCAGATTCGGCGATTTCGCCGCTTGCCCCGGATACCCCGAATGTAAAAACACAAAGAAGCTCGACAAGAAGGGTACGGTTGTTGAAAAACCGAAGGAAGAACCTGAGAAAACCGACCTTAAATGCCCGAGATGCGGCGGAGAGCTTGTTATACGTCAAAGCTCTTTCGGAAAATTCTATGCTTGTACAAACTTCCCGAAATGCAGATATACTAAGGCAATACTTGAACCTATCGGCGTAAAATGCCCGAAATGCGGCAAAGAAATCGTAAAAGCATATGGCAGACGTAAAAATCTTTATTACCGCTGTGAAGATTACCCCGAGTGCGATTTTTCAAGCTGGGATCTTCCCACCGATAAAAAATGCCCGAAATGCGGCAAAATGCTTTTTGAAAAAGCTAAAAAAGGTCTTTATTGCGCCGATGAAAATTGCGGATATAAAGAGTTTTAATAACAATTCAGCCGACGGAATTTCCGTCGGCTGTTTTTTGTTTTTATGCATCGGCTTGCCTGCTTTGACAGTATAAAATCGGCAGATATGAAAAGCGGTTTCTGTCGATAAAAGCCGTAAACACGCATATGCCGTTGCTTTTCGGTTATATGAAAATAATATTTTTATTGCGGCGGCAATTAAAGATTGCTTATAAGAAATATCAAATCGTGAGAAAATGCGAGAAGCGAAAACGCAAATGAGGTTTTGTTGAGAACAGATTTATGCACAAGTTGCTTTTTTGCGTCGAAACATATTGAAATATTTAATTACTTGATATATAATATATTATAAAACTTTATTATGGGGTAAAATTATGAAAATAATTCTCGACGTAATGGGCGGCGATAATCCCCCGGAGGCGATTGTACGCGGGGCGATAATGGCAAAAGAGAGCGTGAGCTCTCGCATAGTGCTTGTAGGTAATGAAACGATGATAAGAGAAGCGCTGGCAAAACACGGCGCCGATGAAAACGATTTTGATATAGTTCACAGTGACGGCGTGATAACGATGGAAGACGGGCCGATGTGTATCGTGCAGAAGAAGAAAGATTCATCGATGGCAAAGGCACTGACACTGCTCGCGCAGGGCGAGGGCGACGCCTGCGTTTCGTGCGGAAACACGGGGGCGCTGTTTACGGGCGCGACGCTTATAGTCCGCAGGATAAAGGGCGTAAGACGCGCGGCGCTGGCGACGATAATGCCTTATGACAACGACGTGATGCTTATCGACAGCGGGGCAAACGTTACGGTTACAGCCGATTATCTTGTGCATTTTGCATATCTCGGCTCGATATACATGAGAAAAGTTTACGGGCTTGAAGCGCCGAGGGTGGCGATAATAAACAACGGAGAAGAAAAACACAAGGGCACGCCGCTTGTGCTTGAAGCCAGAGAGCTTATGCTCGGCGACGAGTATATCAACTTTGTGGGCAGCGTAGAGGGTCAGGAGTTGCCTTATGCCAAGTGCGACATCGCCGTGTGCGACGGCTTTACGGGCAATGTGATACTTAAAACGAGCGAAGGGCTGAGCAATTATATAACCGACGCGGCAATGGCCGCGATCAAAGCAGCGGGCAACGCGAGCGAAGAGGTGCTCGAAGCGATGGAAAAGATAAGACGTCGCTTTGACAGCACAGAATACGGCGGGGCGGTGATGATCGGACTTACAAAGCCCGTAGTCAAGGCGCACGGAAGTTCTGACAGCAACGCCATAAAGAACGCGCTTATCTGTGCTGAAAAATACGCAAAGAGCGACGTCACCTCGGATATAGAAAAGGCGTTTGAAGTGCTCGACCCGCTAGCGCAGCTTGCCAACGGAGGAAAAAATGACTCAAAGAAATGAGGCTTATCCGAAAAATGCCGCGGAACTTGAAGCAAAGCTGGGATACAGTTTTTCAGACAAGGAACTTTTGTTGCAGGCGCTCAGACATTCGTCTTATTCAAACGAAGCGCGGACAAGCTCCAATGAACGCCTTGAATTTCTCGGAGATTCGGTGCTTTCGAAAATAGTGAGCGAATATCTGTATAAGACTTTCCCTGAAAGGAACGAGGGGGATCTTTCAAATATACGGCGGCAGCTTATAGAGCAGAAAACGCTCGCAACATTCGCAAGAGAACTTGAAATAGGTAAATATTTGTTCCTTGGACATGGGGAAGAAAACGGCGGCGGACGGGATCTTGATTCAAATCTCGAAGATGCGTTTGAGGCAATAGTCGGCGCGATATACCTCGACGGAGGCGACGCGAGTGCCGAAAAGTTCGTTTTATCGATAATATCCGATACGGCGAAGGAGATCTCGTCGTCGAAAAAACTTATAGATCCGAAGTCGCTTTTGCAGGAGATAGTTCAGGACACGCCCGGTGAAAAGCTCGAATACGTTATCACGGGCGAGGAGGGACCGGACCACGATAAGACATTCTATTGCGACGTTATGGTGAACAGCAACGTGATAGGGTCCGGCGTCGGACACAGTAAAAAAGAAGCCGAAAAAGCCGCGGCGAGAAAAGCGCTGAAATTGTTCGGCGCGACGAATTTTGAATAAATGAAAAAACACGTAAACATTCCGATATTCGTGCCGCATATGGGTTGTCCGCACGCGTGTGTGTTTTGCAATCAAAGGACGATTTCGGGACATGACAAGCCGGATTTTACAAAAGTCAGGAGCGAGATAGAAAACGCGCTTAAAAGCGTTGATAATGAAAAGCAAGAGGCGCAGATAGCGTTTTTCGGCGGGAGCTTTACAGGCATCGAGCGCAAGGACATGATATTTCTTTTATCGGTGGCAAAAGAATTTATTGACGACGGCAGGGTGAGTTCGATACGTATTTCCACCCGCCCGGATTATATCGACGAAGAAATAATCGAAATACTGAAAAAATACGGCGTGAAAAGCGTGGAGCTCGGAATACAAAGCTGCTCGGACAGGGTGCTCGGCGTGTGTGAGCGCGGGCACGACAGGGAAACGTCCGTAAAAGCCGGAAGAATGATCGTTGACGCGGGGCTTGAACTTGTGGGACAGATGATGATAGGTTTGCCGTCGTCGAGCGCGGATGATGAAAAAGAAACGGCGCGGGCGATAGTCGATATGGGCGCCAAAGCCGCAAGGATATATCCGACCGTTGTTTTTTGCGGCACGGAACTTGCAAGAATGGCGGAGCGCGGAGAATATACTCCGCTGTCGCGCGACGATGCCGTTGAGAGAAGCGAGGGAGCGTTTGAAATTTTTGTCGACTCAGGCGTTGACGTTATTCGCATCGGGCTTCAATCGAGCGAGGCGCTTTGCGCGGGAGAAGAGATTGCGTGCGGCAAATATTGCGAGGCGATAGGCGAAATGGTTATCTCGCGGTATTTTGAAAAACGCCTGACGGAGAAATTTGACGGCGTTTGCGGCGGCGACGCGGTGATAAAGGTCAATCCGCGGCGAGTATCGAACGCGGCCGGTTATCATGCCGAAACAAAAAAGAAACTGAAAGAAAAACATAAACTGAAATCTCTTAAAATCATAGGTGACGCGGCTCTTGATGAATTTGAGATAATGATAAAGACAAATGTGTAAAGGAGAGTGAAAAGGTTGCGGCTGAAATCACTTGAAATGCAGGGATTTAAATCGTTCCCCGACAAGACAGTCGTCAATTTCGACCAAGGTATTACCGTGGTCGTTGGACCGAACGGCTCGGGAAAATCAAATATATCGGACGCAATGCGTTGGGTGCTGGGCGAAATGTCAACGAAAAGCATCCGCGGCTCGAAAATGGAGGACGTTATTTTTGCCGGTTCGCAAAAGAGAAGCCCAATGGGGTTTGCCGAGGTTTCCGTGACGCTTGACAACAGCGAAGAAGACGGAAAGATTGCCTCGATGGCCGATTATGACGAAATAACCGTAACTCGCCGTTATTATCGCGCAGGAGAGGGAGAATATTTTATAAACCGCAAGCCGGTAAGACTGAAAGACGTTCACGAGTTGTTTTTCAATACCGGTCTCGGCAAAGGCGGGTATTCGATCATCGGTCAGGGCAGAATAGCCGAGATAATCTCGTCGAAGAGCGAGGACAGACGTGCAATATTCGAGGAAGCGGCGGGAATTGCGAAATATCGTCACCAGAAAGAGGACGCGGAGAAAAAACTTGCGCAGACGCTGGACAACCTTGTAAGGTTGGAGGATATTGAAAGCGAACTCGAAACGCGTGTGGGGCCGCTTGAAAAAGAGGCGGAAAAAGCGAAAAAATATCTTGAAATAAGAGATGAGAAAAAAACGGTTGACCTTTCGCTTTCGATATATGATATAGACGTGGCAAAGGCTGAAGCGGGCGAGTTTGAAATGAAGCTGGCGGCGGCGAAAAACGATCTGGACAAAGCCGACGCCGATATTGCCGACCTCGACCGCCGCAGTGACGAGCTGTTTTCGGCTTTGCAGGAAAACAAAGCCGACAGCGAGAGAGTGAGCGACGATATTTCCGCGTGGACGGAGAAAATATATGAGTGCGAGTCGGAAAAGAAACTCGCTGAAAATGATATTGAACATATAAGCGCAAGGCTGAGCGAGGCGAAAAGCTCTTTTGAAGAAAAGCAAAACGCGGCTTTGACATTGAAAGCCGAGGAAAAGACGCGCACCTCCTCCCTTGACAAAGCGAAAGCAAAAAGAGACGGGCTGCTTTCTTTGCAAAACGAGATAAACAAAGAAACGGAGAGCGTATCAAAACGGATTGACGAGCTTGAAGCCGAGGAAACGAAACTTGCCGACGAATGCGAGGCGACGAGAGGAGCCGAGGTGGAAGCGAAACTGTCGAGAACGGTGGCGCAAACGCAAAGAGAGAGCGATTTGAAAAAAGCCGCCGACATTTCAGTGGAAATGGCAAAGCACGACGACGACATCGCCTTGCTTGACGACAGAATATCAAAGGCGAAAGCTAAAATTGAGGGATATAAAGAAAAGATAAACGCGGCGAGCGGCGAGGTAGCCGAGGTGAGCCGCCGTAAAGAAGAAAAAGAAGTGCTTGCCAGACGTCTTGCTTCACAGAAAAACGATTTGTTCCTTGAAATTTCCCAGCGAAAACATCAGATAGCGAACCTTCTCAGAATGGAAGAGCTGCTTGAAGGATATTCAAGGGCGGTAAGGTTCGTGATGAGCGAATATAAACAGGGCAATATAAAAGACCAAAACGGAAAAAACCCCGTGATTTACGGGCCTGTTTCGCAGTTTGTCACGGTGTCGGAGAAATATTCTCAGGCATTGGAGGTGGCGTTCGGGCAGTCGCTGCAAAATATTATTGTAGACGACGAGGCGTGCGCCAAGACGGCGATTTCGTTCCTTAAACGTAAAAGCGCCGGACGCGCGACGTTTTATCCGCTGACGACGATGAAAGGCTCGCCGCTTGACGGGGTGAAGCTTGGAATCGACAGAATGAACGGGTATGTTGCCGTTGCGAATACGCTTGTGTCGTGTGACGCGAAGTTTAGAAATATCGTAGATTATCTGACGGGACGGATCATTGTGGCGTCAGACATGGACAGCGCTTCGCTTATCGCAAGAAAACTCGATTTCAAATATAAAATAGTCACCCTTGACGGGCAGGTTATTAACGCCGGAGGAAGCTATACGGGCGGGTCGGTTTCCGGCGACGCACAGATGCTTTCGCGCAGGGCGCAAATAGACCGCTTGGGCGACGAGATAAAATCGCTTGAAAAAGAAAGCGCCGAAACCGACGATGAGATAGCGGCAAACGAAAAGGCGCTGAGCGACATTAAAAACGAAGAAAAAGCCATGCTTGGATCGCAGTCGATGATAAAGACGCTGGCTGACGCCGAAACGACGCAAATGAAGATACTCGAATCGAACAAGGCAGTGATTGCGGAGTCGAGAGAGCAGCTCAAAGGTCAGTATGACGCGCTGATGGCGGACGCCGAAAACGAAGGTGACACCGCAAAGGCGTGTGACGAAACTATTTCTTCTTGCCAAATAAAACTTGCCCGGGCAGAAAAGGACATATGCGACGTAAAGAACGCACGCGTTGCCGCCGAGGGTAGACTTGAAGGGCTGAAAAGCCGCGCCGCCGACTGTTCGGTCGAGCTTGCGGTTGAGGAAAAGAACGTCGAAATGCGTGAGGCGGAACTTTCCGTTTGCAGAGAAAAGATCGACGCAAACTCCCGCGAAGCCGAGGAGCTGACGATGATAAGTGAAGCCGCCGAAAGCGAAATTAAAGAGAAAAAGCGGATAATCGAAGAATGTGAAATGACTGCCGCTGAAACTCAGACACAGATAGACGCGGTGACAAGCCAAAAGTCGAGGCTTTCTTCCGAAAGCCTGAACATAGAACGAAGGCTTAACGAAACGCGGACAAAACAAAAGGAAGTTTCACACACGCGCGACCTTGTTTTCAGGGAATATACGACGGCGGAAGCCGCATTCAATCGTGCCACCGAAAAACAGGATAAACTCATCTCTTTTTTGTGGGACGAATATGAGATAACATATTCCGAGGCGACGGCGCAGATAACGGAAAAAATAACCGAAAAGACGCGCCATGAGGCTGTTTCGCGTCAGAGCAAGTTGAAAAACGCGATAAAAGCGTTGGGCGACGTTCACGTGGGCGCGATTGAAGAATACAAAGAAGTAAAAGCGAGATATGAGTTGCTTTCATCGCAGACGAAAGACCTGCGCGATTCAAAAGAGGAGTTATACAAGATAGTTATTTCTCTTGAAGAACATATGAAAGAGGACTTCCAGACGACGTTTGACAGCATAAACAAGAATTTCGGAGAAGTATTCTCTCAATTGTTCGGCGGCGGCCATGCGGAGCTGAAACTTTCCGACACGATAGACGTGCTCAATTCAGGAATAGAAATAAACGTCGCTCCCCCGGGAAAGATAATAAAGAATATGTCGTTGCTTTCGGGCGGCGAGCAGGCGTTTGTGGCGATAGCGCTTTATTTTGCAATACTTAAAGTTACCCCGTCGCCGTTCTGTATACTCGACGAGATTGAGGCGGCGCTGGACGAGGTAAACGTAGACAAATTCGCGCAGTATTTGCAGAATTATTCCGACAAGACGCAATTCGTCGTCATTACTCACCGCCGCGGCACGATGGACGCGGCAGACAGGATATACGGTGTGACGATGCATGAAAAGGGTATATCCGACGTACTTATGCTCGACGTTTCGGAGATCGAAGCGCGCACGGGCGCAAAACTGAATTAAACATTCATAAGGAGATATAATGGGATTTTTTGAAAAACTCAAAGCCGGACTTTCCAAGACGAAAAAGGCGCTTTCGGACGGAATCGAAAACATTTTCAAGAGCTTTGTAAGGATCGACGAGGATCTTTTCGACGAGTTGGAAGAGTTGCTTATAATGTCGGACGTCGGTGTTGAGATGACGGAGATTATTCTTGACAAACTTCGCGACACGCTGAAAACAAAGCGCATTACCGACGGCGAGCTTGCAAAAAAAGAACTTGTGACTATTTTGCGCGAGATGATAGGCGACGGCGGAGAGATAGAATTTGAAGAAGGAAAAATGACCACGGTGCTCGTTATAGGCGTAAACGGGGTAGGCAAGACGACGACGATAGCAAAACTTGCAAATTCTCTTAAAGCCGACGGAAAAAAGGTGATACTTGCGGCGGCAGACACGTTCCGCGCCGCAGCTGCGGAGCAGCTTGCCGTATGGGCGGAGCGTGCGGGAGTTGAACTTATACGTCAGAACGAGGGCTCCGACCCTGCGGCTGTTGTTTTTGACGCGGCGGCAGCCGCGAAAAAACGCGGCGCGGACGTGCTTATAGTTGACACAGCGGGCAGACTGCACAACAAGAAAAACTTGATGGCGGAACTTGAAAAAATAAACCGAGTGATCGACCGGGAACTTCCCGATTGTGTGAGAGAAACATTGCTCGTGCTCGACTCGACCACGGGGCAGAACGCCGTAATACAGGCAAAAGAATTTGAGAATGCCGCAAAAATAACGGGCATCGTGCTTACAAAACTCGACGGAACGGCAAAGGGCGGTATTGTGTTTTCAATTCGTCACGAGCTTGGTATACCCGTAAAATATATCGGCGTAGGAGAGAAGATCGACGATATGCAGCACTTTGACCCGGATGAGTTTGTGGAGGCGTTGTTCGGCAATGGATAAAATAAAAATCGTTGTGGCAACACACAACGCACACAAGGCAAAAGAGATAAAGGCGCTGTTTTCCAAGCTCTGTCAGTCTGACGTTCTTACGCTTTCGGATGTCGGATATGACGAGGATATAATTGAGGATGGGAAAACGTTTGAAGAAAACGCGCTGATAAAGGCGCGAGTTGCCGCGAACCTCGGCGACATCGGCATTGCCGACGATTCCGGGCTTTGCGTGGATGCGCTCGGCGGCGCGCCCGGAATATATTCGGCAAGATATGCCGGAGAGCCGTCAAATGATGAAAAAAACAACGCAAAACTGCTTGACGCGCTTAAAAATGCGGATAACAGATGCGCGGCGTTTGTATCGGTTATCGGTTGTGTGCTGAGCGACGGCACTGAATTTACTGTCAGGGGCGAATGCCGCGGGATGATTCTTCAAAACATGCGCGGCGAGGGCGGATTCGGATATGATCCTCTCTTCTATTACGAACCGCTGAAAAAAACGTTCGCCGAACTTTCTGAGGATGAAAAAAACGCGGTAAGTCACAGAGCTTGCGCTATGAAAAATTTTGCTGAAAAATTCAAAGAAATAATACAAAAAAACTGAGGTAAAAATGATAACGAGTAAACAAAGGGCGTTTCTTCGCGGCAAGGCAAACGACATGGACACGATCTTTCAGATCGGCAAAGGCGGACTTGGCGACAATTTGATAAAGCAGTTGTATGACGCGCTCGAAGCGAGGGAACTAATAAAAATAAGAACTCTTGAAAATTGCGAATACACACCGCGCGAGGCGGCGGATGAAATATCCGAAAGGCTCGGAGCAGACGTGATAAGCGTTGTGGGATACAGAATTGTGCTTTATCGCGAATCGAGAACAAAAAAGAATTACAGCTTGATGATAAAACACATATGAGGCTCGGCATTTTCGGCGGGACGTTCTCCCCGCCGCACATAGGGCACATTTCCTCGGCTGAAAAATTTATCTTGCAATGCAAGCTGGATAAATTGCTCATAATTCCCGCGTATATAGCGCCGCATAAAGACAGGGCGGAGGCCGATATTCCGCAACACAGACTTAACATGGCGAGGCTGGCGTTTGCCGCGCTCGGCGAGAGGGCGGAAGTGTCTGATATTGAAATATCGCGCGGAGGAAAGAGTTATACGTTTGACACGCTGACGGCGCTCGGGGAAAAAGACGAGTTGTTTTTGCTTTGCGGCACGGATATGATGATGAACTTTGAGAGCTGGTATAGGTTTGAAGAAATTTTCAAGATGTGTACCGTTGCCGTGTGCGAAAGATATTCGCCGACATCGGAAGAAAACGCGGCGCTTAAAGTCAAGACGGAATATTTTAAAAATCGATACGGCGCGAAGATTATGACGCTTGCCGGCGTTTCCGTGCCTATCTCTTCTACCGCAATAAGAGAGATGATAAAAAACGGCGAGGACGTATCGGCTTATGTCGGGGACGACGTTACGGAATATATTGAAGAAAAGGAACTTTACAGATGAACCCGATCGGTGAAGAAAAGTATTTTAAAATAAAAAAAGAAATAGGAAAATATGAAAGTGAAAGTCGGCTTGCACATACTTGCAGTGTTTTTGAAGAATGTAAACGGCTGGCGGACATGTACGGGCTTGATGAAAACGACCGCGACAAGCTATGCACAGCGGCGCTGCTGCACGACATAACAAAGGATATAAGCGGTGCAAAACAGATAGAACTTTGCAAAAAATACGGGTTGAGATCGCCCGAAAACGCCAAAGAGCCTATGCCGACGATACATCAGGATACGGGCGCGTATTTCGCGAGGGAAATATTCGGAGAAGAAATTGTAGACGACGTTGTTTTCGGCGCGATGTCGGCGCACACTACCGGAAAAGAGGATATGTCGAACATCGACAAGCTGCTGTTTGTGGCTGACTATATAGAGCCGACAAGAAAATATAATTCTTGTATCGCAATGCGGGAATATTTGTATAAAGAATGCGGAAAAATAAATAAAAACGACAAAGCGGCGCTTTACAGGCTGTTAAACAAAGCGGTGATCGACATAATAGGCTATACGGTAACGTTTCTGACAGAAAAAAGACGGAACATCGACTGCCGCATGATTCTTGCATGGAACAGTCTGCTGTGAGCGCGGAAAGGTCTTTAAAGTGAATACAAACAACAAAAATAAAAATAACGACAAAATCTCGCAAAGGTCGGTTTTATTTATAACGCTTGGCATATTGGCGATATTGGTATTGCTTGTGGTGCTGTTTCTTTCCACCTACAAGCCCGCATCGCTCGAAAACGACGCGACAAGTGACGTAACAACGACCGATTCCACACCGGTAAACGTCGACCCGACGGCAAGAAAAAAAGGCTATTATACATTTCTTCTGGCGGGCGTTGACAACGTATCAAACAGTACGGACGTGCTAATGCTCGTTTCGCTTGACGCGGTTAATCACATCATAAACGTCGTGTCCGTTCCGAGGGACACATATATAAACAAATCTGTCGGCGGATATTTGAATATTACGAGAATCAACTCCATTTACGCGGCGGCATATAACCATGAAATAGGCATCGGCACGCGCTCGTCGAGCGCAAAACACATAGCGATGAAAGACCTGTGCCGAAGGCTTGAAGAAAACATGGGGATAACGATCGACTATTATATGCTTGTTGACACCGCGGCTTTCCGCGGGATAGTTGACGCCGTGGGCGGAATATATTTTGACGTTCCGCGCGACATGGACTATGACGACGAAGAGCAGAACCTGCATATTCATCTGAAAGCCGGTTATCAACTGCTTGACGGCGCCGCTGCCGAGGGCGTTGTGAGATTCCGCAAGGGATATTCGCAAGGCGATATTGACAGAGTGAACGTACGCGCGGCGTTTATGAAAGAGATGTTAAAGCAGGTAAAAGAAAAACTGAATATCGAAACGACAGTAAAGCTGATAGGAGAGCTTATTGGCTCGGTCGACACGTCGCTGTCGCTTACTCAGGCGGTGGCAAGGGCGCGCGATGTGTACGCCGTGCCAAACGAGAACGTAAAGTTTATAACGTTGTCGGGTTCAACCGTTATGAACCCGGCGAACGGCATGTGGATTTATTATGTGCTAAATCGCCGCGGCGCGTCAAACGATATAAACAAGTATCTGAACGTCTTGCAGAGCGACATAGACGACGGCGCATTTGACCCGCGGGGATTCTTTACGGACAGCGTAAATGAAGAGAACGCGTATATAAACGAATATTATAATTCATAAATTTTTTGAGAACAATTTTTGCGAAAATAATTTATCGACGGCACAAGCCGGGAAAGGAACAAAAAAACGGATATGGATACCGAAAAAACAAACGAAACCGTATTGACTTCCGAGCAGATGGCAATGGAGATAGTGAAAATCCTCGATGAAAAGAAAGCGAGAGATATAAAATTGCTATCGGTAAGGGATAAAACCGTGCTGACAGACTATTTTGTAATATGCTCGGGAACGTCGAACACCCAGATAAAGTCGCTGGCGGGCGAGGTGGAATATAAGATGGGCGAGCTTGGAATAACGCCGCTTGGAACCGAGGGATATGAGGCGGGCACATGGGTGGCTATTGATTTTGCACATGTGATAGTTCACATATTCAACCGCGACCAGCGCGAGTTTTATAAACTGGAAAAACTGTGGGCTGACGCAGAAGAGATTCCGCTTCAACTGAGCGAGGAATGATAGAGCAATTTAATTTCACATATTTTTATTCGGAGGAATTTACCTATGGTATACGATTTTAACGCTATTGAACCCAAATGGCAGAAAATTTGGGAGGAAAAAGAGGCGTTCAAGGCGATAGACGGCTCGGACAAAAAGAAATTTTATGCGTTGGTAGAATTTCCGTATCCTTCGGGTGCGGGAATGCACGTAGGACACATAAAGGCTTATTCCGGACTTGAAGTGATATCGAGAAAGAGAAGAATGGAAGGATACAACGTTCTTTTCCCTATCGGTTGGGACGCGTTCGGACTCAACACCGAAAACTATGCGATAAAGACGAACACTCATCCGCGTAAAGTTACAATGGACAACGTCGCACATTTTACATCTCAGCTCAAACGCGTCGGTTTTTCGTTCGACTGGTCGAGAGAGATCAACACGACTGATGAGGAATATTACAAATGGACGCAATGGATATTCCTTAAAATGTTTGAAAACGGACTCGCTTTCCGCGACAGAACACTTGTAAACTATTGCCCGTCGTGCAAGGTAGTTCTTTCAAACGAAGATTCCCAAGGCGGAAAATGCGACGTGTGTCATTCGGACATTGTTCAGCGCTCAAAAGAGGTATGGTATCTGCGTATAACAGAATACGCCGACAAGCTCCTCTCGGGCTTGGATGAGGTCGATTATCTGCCGAATATCAAACAGCAACAGGTCAACTGGATAGGCAAATCGACCGGCGCTTTTGTGAATTTCGAGCTTTCCGGCATTGAGGATAAGCTCCGCATATATACAACGCGCCCCGATACGCTATTCGGCGTGACGTTCATGGTAATCGCGCCCGAACACCCGATCATCGAAAAATATTCCGACAGAATAAGAAATATTGACGACGTAAACGCCTATAAAGCGGAATGTGCCAAAAAGACCGAATTTGAACGCACACAGCTTGTAAAAGACAAGACGGGCGTCAAGCTCGAAGGACTTACAGCCGTCAACCCCGTTTCGGGAAAAGAAATTCCGATATACATAGCGGATTACGTTATGATGGGCTATGGCACAGGGGCTATAATGGCTGTTCCCGCACACGACCAGCGCGACTGGGAATTTGCAAAAACGTTCGGCATCGACATTGTTGAGGTAATTAAAGGCGGAGATATTGAAAAAGAAGCGTACTCCGGCGACGGGGAAATGGTAAATTCACAATTCCTCAACGGCTTGACGAACAAAAAGGATTCCATCGCCAAAATGGTTGAATTTCTTAAAGAAAAAGGTATTGGCGAGGCAGGCGTTCAGTTCAAGATGAAAGACTGGGCGTTCAACCGCCAGAGATATTGGGGCGAGCCGATACCGATCGTCCACTGCAAGCACTGCGGAATGGTACCCGTTCCGTACGAGGAGCTTCCGTTGAAGCTTCCAAACGTTGAAAACTTCGAGCCGGGAACAGACGGTGAAAGCCCGCTTGCCAAGATAGAGAGCTTCGTAAACTGCAAGTGCCCGAAATGCGGCGAGCCGGCAAAACGCGAGACCGACACGATGCCGCAGTGGGCGGGCAGTTCGTGGTATTTCCTCAGATACTGCGATCCGCACGGCACGGACGCGCTTGCCGACAAGGAAAAACTGAAATATTGGATGCCGGTAGATTGGTATAACGGCGGTATGGAGCACGTAACGCGCCATATGATTTATTCGCGTTTCTGGCACAAATTCCTTTACGATATAGGGGCGGTGGATGTTGACGAACCGTATGCAAAACGCACGGCGCAGGGACTTATTCTCGGCCCGGACGGTGAAAAAATGTCAAAATCCAAAGGCAACGTCGTCGATCCCAACGACGTGGTTGACGTTTACGGAGCGGACGTTCTCAGAACGTATGTGCTGTTTATGGGCGATTACACGATGGCGGCGCCGTGGTCCGAAAACAGTGTTAAGGGTTGCCGCAGATTCCTTGAACGCGTATGGGGGTTGTTGTTCCTTAGCAGAAACGAAAAGGATAACGCCCTTGAAACGAATTTCCACAAAACTATAAAGAAAGTTTCGCAGGATATAGAGCAGATGAAGTTTAACACGGCGATAGCGTCAATGATGACGCTGCTCAACGACGTCTGCGATCACGGATCTATAACGACCGAACAGCTTGGAATATTCGCAAGACTCCTGTGTCCGTTTGCTCCGCACATAAGCGAGGAAATTTGGGAGAGGATAGATGGCAAGGGGCTTTGCTCGCTTGCAAAATGGCCCGAATATGACGAGGCAAAGACAAAAGACGACACCGTAACCGTAGCCGTTCAGGTAAACGGAAAGCTGAAAAACGCGATCGCCGTTCCTGCCGACGCCGATCAAAGCGTGGTAGAAGCGGTGGCGAAGGCGGATCCGAAAGTAGCCGCGGCGATAGACGGAAAGCAAATAGTCAAGGAGATTTACGTCAAAAATAAGATATTCAATATCGTTGTAAGGTGAGTTTTTGACCTATTTCGAGAAAAAAATATAAAAAAACTTGTGTTTGTCGCATAAAAAAACAAAAATCATTGTTGACAAACGGAATTTAATATTGTATAATTTATAGTGCTGTACTATGGCGCAACAGATAAACGGGCGGTGAAATGTATGCTTTTGGATATGAGGCCGATCATCTCTGACGGCAAAACAAGTATAGATTTCGATATTCCGCTTCAAAAAGAGGATTGCGCCGTATTGACGGAGCTTTACCCCGACGTTCAGTTCGATTTTCCTATTCGGCTCGTCGGGCAGGTAAAGAATATGGCGGGATATATGGTGTTGAAAATCGACGCCGACATAAAGTTTACGACGCCCTGTGCAAGGTGCGCCGAACCCGCGGATTATTCGTTTGCTCTGTCGCTTGAAAAAAGCATAGCCACGGGAGACACTTCCCGCGACAACGACGATTATATCTTCATTGAGGATATGAAACTCGATATAGCGACGCCGACATTGGAGGAGATCATCTTCCATATGCCGTCGAGAGTCCTCTGCCGAGAGGATTGCCGCGGGCTTTGCCCGAGGTGTGGGAAAAATCTTAACGAGGGAGACTGCGACTGCAAAAAGACGCAGGGAGATCCAAGACTCGCGATACTGAGATCGCTACTCGAAAAAGACGATCCGTCGGCAAAATAACTACGTAGTTAAAAATCTTTCATGGGAGGTTACTGAAATGGCAGTACCGAAGAGAAAAGTCTCGAAAGCAAGAAGAGACAAAAGACGTTCGAGCGTCTGGAAACTTGATCTTCCCGGCATGACAAAATGCCCCAAATGCGGAGAATATAATCTTGCACACAGAGTATGCAAGGCATGCGGCACATACAACGGCAAGGAAGTTATTAAAACAGACGATTGATTGCAATTGGGGCAGGTATGGTTTTCCATACCTGCCGAATTGTTTTTTGAGGGAGCACGTTTATGGTAAATATAACAGCGGTAGAGCACGGCTCGAAAGCGGAAAAATCGGGAATATTTGCAGGCGACGTGCTTATCTCCGTCAACGGCAGGGAAATAAACGACGTTCTCGATTACAGGTTTTATCTTTGCGAGCGGGCGCTCGATTTGGAGCTGAAACGCGGAGAGCAGAAATATAGGGTGAAGATACGCAAGAACGAATATGATGACATCGGACTTGATTTTTCGTCGTTTCTTATGGACGAAAAGCGCAGATGCGCCAACAACTGCGTGTTCTGCTTTATTGACCAAAACCCGAAAGGGATGCGCGACACGATTTATTTTAAAGACGACGACACGCGCCTTTCATTTTTGCAGGGGAGTTATATCACGATGACGAACCTCGGCGAGAGAGATATAAAGCGCATAGTCGATATGAAAACGTCGCCGATAAATATTTCCGTTCACACGACAAACCCCGAGCTGAGATGTCAAATGCTGAAAAACAAGAACGCGGGCAAAGTGTTGAATTATATCAAAACGCTCGACGAGGGCGGAATTACGATGAATTTTCAAATAGTGCTTTGCAAAGGGCTGAATGACGGAGAAGAACTTGACCGAAGCATGAGGGAACTTTCCGAGATAGATCATATCGGAAGCGTTTCGATAGTTCCGGTGGGACTTACAAAACACAGAGAGGGACTTTGCCGGCTTGAAGGGTTTGACTCCGACGACGCCGCGCGAGTGATAGAGCAGGTGGAGGCGTTTGCCGAGGAATGTGAGAGAAAACGCGGAGAGAAGTTGTTTTTCTGTTCCGATGAGTTTTATCTCTCGGCGGGAAGAAAACTCCATGACGGCGAATATTACGACGGGTATCCGCAAATTGAGAACGGAGTTGGAATGATAACGTCGTCGAGGGAAGAATTCGACGAGGCGTTTGACGACTATAACGGACAGCCCGAGGCGAGAAATATTTCGATTGCCACGGGAGTTTCGGCATATGGATTTATTTGTTCTTTGGCGGAAAAGATAACGGCGAGATTCCCGCAGGTTAAAATAAAAGTATATAAAATAATAAATGAATTTTTCGGAGAAAGCGTGACGGTGGCGGGGCTTATTACAGGTAGAGATCTTGCAAAGCAGCTCGACGGAAAAGACCTGGGCGAGGAGCTTTTACTTGCCGAATGTATGTTGAGATATGAGGGAGATCTGTTCCTTTGCGGAATGTCGCTTGGTGAGCTTTCGGAAAAACTGAACGTCAAGATAACGAAGTGTTCAAGCGACGGCTGGGAAATGTTTTCAAAAATGATAGGAGAATGATATGGCAAAAACGGTTGCGGCGATAGTGGGGCGTGCGAACGTCGGCAAAAGCACGCTTTTTAATAAAATAGCAGGTCAGCGCGTTTCGATAGTTGAGGATATTCCCGGCGTTACGCGCGACAGAGTATATTTTGAAACGGAATGGAACGGAAAGCCCATCGTGCTTATCGACACGGGCGGTTTCGAGCCGAAAACAGACGAGCCGATAAAGAAAAAAATGCGCGAGCAGGCAAATATTGCGATAGATACCGCTGACGTCATTATCTTTATGTGCGACGTGCACGCAGGCGTCACCGCCGACGACAGAGATATTGCAAATCTGTTGCTGAGAAGCAGAAAGCCCGTCATCGTGGCGGTAAATAAAATCGACACGATAGGCGCGCTTCCGCTTGAATATTATGAATTTTACGAGCTCGGCTTTGACGGAGATCCGATCGCGCTCTCGTCGCTTCACGGAACGGGCACGGGGGATCTGCTCGACAAGATACTTGAACTCGCGCCCGAATATGAGGACGACGAGGAAGAGGACGACAGCGTTAAAGTCGCTGTCATCGGAAAGCCTAATTCCGGCAAAAGCTCGCTTGTCAACAGAATACTCGGCGAGGATAGAATGATCGTTTCCGACATTGCTGGAACGACGCGCGACGCTATCGACTCAAAGGTTGAAAACGAACACGGCAAATATACGTTTATCGACACGGCGGGAATAAGACGGTCGAGCAAGGTATATGATAAAATAGAGAAATTCAGCGTTTTGCGCGCGCACAACGCGGTAGAACGCGCCGACGTGTGCCTTATAATGATAGACGCTTCGGAGGGAATAACCGAACAGGACGAAAAGATTGCGGGACTCTCCCACGAGGGCGGCAAGGGCGCCGTTATCGTTGTAAACAAGTGGGATAAGATCGAAAAAGACAATTTCACGGTAAAAGAATTTACCGACGACATCCGCACGGCGCTCGCATATATGCCGTATGCGCCGATAATATTCATTTCGGCTATGACGGGACAGAGAGTGGACAAACTGTTTGATTTGATAAATTCCGTAAACGAACAAAACAGTATGCGCATCTCGACGGGAACGCTAAACGACGTGCTCAATGACGCTATAACGCGCGTTCAGCCGCCGACAGACAAAGGCAAGCGCCTTAAAATTTACTATATGACGCAGGTAGGTACAAAGCCGCCGACATTTGTTATATTCTGCAACAACGCGGAGCTTTTCCATTTTTCGTATCAAAGATATATCGAGAACAAACTCAGAGAAGTGTTCGGCTTTGAAGGAACGCCGATAAGGTTTATCATCCGCGAACGCGGAGATGAGAAGGATTGATTGTTATGTTTGCAAAACTTATAACGTCGGGCGTGTTCGGAATGATGAATTCCGGCGCGGCTTACATCGCGGGAATAGTTGCGTGCGCGGTGATCTCTTATCTTGTCGGCAGTTTTAACTTCATGGCGGGTGCGGCAAAAAAGGCGAATTGCTTTCCTGACCTTGTCGGGCTGATAAAGGCGATCGGCGTGTGGCGCGCGATCGGACTTGCCGCGCTTGACGCACTGAAAGGCGCTTTATGCGCGCTTTTGGGATTATTGCTAATGCCCGGCGACGGGTATGTGGGCGTTTGCGGGCTGTTCTGCATGATAGGGCAGATATTTCCGCTTTACAGTAAATTCAAAGGCGGCGGCGCAGGTGCCGTTGCCGTCGGCGTATGCCTTGTGATGAATCCGATAATGGCGCTTGCGTGCTTGGCGGTTGGGTTTGCGATGTACGCGGTGTCAGGCTTTATTTCGCTCGGAGTGATTACGTTTTCATGCGTGTTCCCATTCTTGGCGAGAAGATTGCCGTTATTTACGTTCGTAGCTGAGGAAACGAGAATATCGCTTGTAAACGCTTTTCTCGAAAATCTGGTGCCTATTGCGCTTGCCATCGCCGTTTTGCTTGCGTATGCGTCGGCAATAGGGCGAATGATGGCGGGCGACGAGCCGAAAATGCCGTTATTTAAGAAAAAAACTCAAATAAATTTATAATAATTGAAAAAAACTCTTGATATTTGTTTTATTTGGTGATATTATATTATGGCAAACATCGTTTCAAGGTCGCGGTAGGGTTCCCTCTCAAACCCGAAATGACGGCGAAACACATTATTTAAGGAGGTGGACATATGGCAAACATCAAGTCGGCTAAAAAAAGAGTTCTTGTCATCGAAAAGAAAACTCTTCAAAACAAGATGGCAAAATCGGCTCTTAAAACTGCAATAAAGAAGTTCTTTTCCGCAGTTGACGCAGGCGATAAGGCAGCCGCAACTGAGGCTTACACAGTTGCTGTAAGAAAAGTTGACCAGGCAGTTGCTCACGGACTTCTTGCAAAGAACAACGGCGCAAGAAAAAAGAGCAGATATACCCGTATGCTCAACGCAATGTAAATAAAAAAAGAAAAGCAACTTTCTCACCGGTTGCTTTTTTATTTTCCATATAAAGGAGTTGATCTTTTATGACAGAGGCCGTTGCGCGCGCAAATGAAAAAACCGTGTGGTATTCGCGCGACGATAGGATTCTTTCGTTTCATTTCGTTGTAAATTATTCAAAAAAGGTTTTTGAAACCTCACGCGATATGTTCAGGTTCGTTTTGGGACTTATCGAGATAGGTTTTAAAGTTATGTAAAACAAGCCCGCAAATGCGGGCTTATTTTTTCGGATATGATTTTTAAATGACTTTCGGTTTTTGGCACAACATCAAAAGCGACGACGTTATTTGTCAAGAGCTGAAAACGGCTGAAAACGATTGATATGCCGGTCGAATGCATTTTCAGCTTTCGCTTTTCACAACGTTTCCGAACGCTTCCGCCAAATATTCCGCGGTGTTCTGTGCTTCACCGTATGTGTTGCCGCAGGAGCCTATTTCCACAGTGAACACGGTTTGGGGAACGTCTTGGTTGAGTTTCGAGGGGGAAATTTCCGCAGGCATAAGCAGAGAGGGGAAATTTTCCGATATTTGTTTTGTCAAAGTGTTGACGGCTTTTACTTCTTCGATGTAGTTTTCATTGCCGCCGCCGACGACAAAATTCATTTGCGCGTAAAGTTTGCCGTCTTTTTCGGTTACGGGACGGAGGAGGTTTTCGGCGCTGTCGGAAAGAACGGCGCGGTGAATATCGAATATGTAGAGAATATCCGGTTCTGAAAGCAGTTTTTCGGATATTTTTTCTTTTGCTTTGGCATATGAGCCTGCGCCGGACGTTATCTCCGTATCAAGATATTCGGCGCCTATGCCGCGGTCAATAAGAGCGAGCGCAAGCTTTCGTCCGAGTTCTTTTACGGTGTTGTCGCCGCCGACGACCGAAAAATCGTCGCCGTAGCTTGTTTTCACCTCGTCCGTGTATGCTTCATACGGGTGAGTGTTTACGATAAGCACCCTTACCTTTCCGTCGGTTAGCTTTGTCAGTGCCGCAATGTCGTCGGTGAGCTCTTTGTTTTGCGGATTGTCAAACAAGCGCTCGGCGTTGAGCGCGGAAAGGTCGGCGGGAACGATTCCGTGCTCTCCCGCGGGGAGTAGGGAATAGTCAAAGTCATAAATGCTCTTTTGGGGCTTAGGTTGTGTAGGTGTTGCGTCCTTTGTTTCGACGGGAGTTTTTCCTGCCCCGAAAAGTGATGAGATGATGTTTTTACCAAAGTCGGTATGTTGCAATATCAAAACGGTGCACGCGATGATAATAGCGGCGACGGCGATTATAAATATCGCGCGCACGGTGCCCGAGCGCTTTGTCTGTTTTATATACGGCATCATTTGCTCGTCGGTTGAAGGGGGAAGCTGATTCATTTTTTACACCTCGCAGTTTTTGTTTTTCAAAACAATATATACGGGGGCAAGTCCGATTTTATTACAAAAGCAACAGCTCTTGATATGAGAATTCTTTTTGAAACGCGGCGTTGACGGCACAGCATATGACAGACGCAAGACGTTTTGAAACGACGTCTATGTCGTTTGGGGAAACAAACATTCCCTTTGCGCGCTCGGCGGCGGATGAAATAATTTCTTCATCGGAGCAGACGAGGGAGAGAGAGTCGAAAATAAGCGTTTGCGTGTCAACGACCGTCGGCACGCCGATCGATATGACGGGAATGCCGAGGGTGTTTTCGCTTATCTCACAATGGCCGCCACCAACGCCGGAACCGGGGGAAATTCCGCATGAGGAAAGTTGTATCGTGTGCGAAAGGCGCGCGGTCTCTCTTGCAGCGAGCGCGTCGCAGACGATAAGCAGATCGGGCTTTTCGCGCGAAACGACGCCGTTTATCGTGTCGAACGCTTCAATACCCGTTTGTGCGGTTACGCCGGGAGAAAGAGATGTCATATCAAACAGATTTGTCTTTTCAAAAACGTCGGGTGAGGTACGCTTTACATGGCGGGTGGCGATGACGCCGTCGGCAGAAAGGGGACCGATGGAATCGGCGGAGAGAAGACGATTGCCGAGACCGCAGAACATGGCGCTGTGCGGTTTATGTTTGAGCGAATCTATAAGTGACAGCAGCGCGGTTTTTGCGGCGTCGATGAGCGCCATGGTCGATTCATAGTCCGGGTTTGAAAACGGGAAAGACAAGGTGATATAGCGCCCGATCGGCTTTCCGATAAGTTTTGCGCCGTCGTCGGTTGTAATTTCTATCTCACACACGGAAATATCGTGTGACAAGTTCGTCGTTTTTTCTTTTACGCCGTCGAGCACGCCTCGATTTTCATCGGCATATGTTTTCATCGCTTCATCGCGGAGTTCGCTTGCAAGGTCGGTTCTGAAATTCATTTGCTAATCCTTTTTTATTTTTATTATGTGCTTGAAAACGAAAAAAATCCGTCTTTTAGGCGGATTTTTTCTTTGTTCGACATGTGTAGACGCCGATAAGTAAAGACAAGCAAAATTAAAGTGCGCTGAAAGGCGCGCCGAAAAATGCAATGCTTTTAACCGTTACCGCAAAAGTCGTTTACAACTTAACAAAAGCGCGAAAAAAGCCCGTGTTTTTACATATAATAAAAACGGTGCCGACTTTAAGCACTTTTATGTTGTGCGGTAATTCTAATGTATCAAATAAAAAACATTTTTCAACATATAATAAAGAAAAAATCCGTCGGTGACGGACTTTTTCTTAAAATCTAAAAATTGTTCCAATAGATTTTTCGGTGCAATATCGGGGATAGATTATCACACCCGGTATTATTTTATATGATTTTATCATATTTGTCAAGATTAAATATGATTATATGATATAATAATTTAAATAATATGCGAGTGGGGGTCGACTTTATGAAACCTTTAAAGGAAAGACTGAGTATAACGGTCGACAGTGATGTCATTGACGTGATTAAAAAAGAGGCGGAAGAAGACAGCAGGCCGCTTTCTCAATATATCAATTTGATTTTAAAAGAACACATTTCAAAGAAAGACAAGAAGAAAAAATAAAATCCGCAGTTAATGCGGATTTTTTGTTTATTTCAGCCTGCGAGCGCGGCACCTATCGCCGTGGCGAATTGAGCGTTTTCAGGCACGATTGTGTTTATGCCGAAATTGCGGCGGAACGCGGAGAATATCTCCTGAGCAGGCGGAATGATTGCAAGATTGCCGGTGAATACAACGTTTTTAACGTTTTCTTTTCTTGCGGCAAATACTGCCATCATGCCTACCGTTTCAAATATGAGGTTTATTATTCCTCGCGCTATGTCGGCGTTTGAGGCAATGTATGAAACCTTGCCGAAGTTGGCGGCGGTCATTTCCGGCGGAAGAGAGATAGAATCTTTTGCCGACAGGTCTTTTATGCGAAGGTCGATTTTGTCAAGATCGCCTTTTTCGGCAAGGGAAACGATATGATCGACGGAATCCATTGCGAGCATTTTTTTTGAAAGCCCCACAAGTGTTCCTCCGCCGACGCCGGTACCGCCCAGATATTCTGTTTTAACGTTATCACCCATGCGCTTTGCGTGAACGATTGCCGTTCCCGTTCCCATGCTGACGATTACGGCGTCGTCAAGGCCTGAAAGATAAAGCCCGCCGCGCCCAACGCAGTCAAACTCGACAGCCTTGACGCATGGCAAATCGTAGAGCGGCTTTGAAATATATGACGAGCCGACGCCTGTGATCACTACCTTTTCTATGTCACTCAACCCAAGCCCGTTTTTTGTTGTGAACTTGCCGAACGCCCCGTAGACCGACGTGAGCGGATCGTCTGCGCGGACAAACTCGGGGGAGTTTATCTTGCCGCAGTATGATGAAACGATTTTTGTCGTACTTCCGCCGACGTCAATGCCGATTATTACTTTCATTTTATACTTCCTTTCTTTCAAATGCCCGCCTGCGCTATCATTTCGCAAAGCTCGCCGTAGCTTATACCGACAGCCGCGGCTTCTTGCGGAAGAAGTGATGCCGGCGTCATGCCGGGCAGAGCGTTTGCTTCAAGACAATAGAATATTCCGGTGGATTCTTCAAGGATAAAATCAAGGCGGCTGTAAGCGCCGAGCCCGAGCGCATTGTGCGCCGAAAGAGCTTTTTCACCGAGATTTCTTGCCTGCTCGTCTGTCAAATCCGCGGGGCAGATCTCCTCTGTTGCGCCGGCTTGATATTTGTTTGAATAGTCGTAGAAGCCATGTTTGGGTATGATCTCTATCGCCGGCAGAGCTCTGCCGTTCAGAATCCCGACTGAAAACTCGCGACCGACAATTCTTCTTTCAACAAGCACGCGGCAGTTCTGCTCCGCGGCAAAATCTATCGCCTTTTGCAGATCTTCCGCCCGTTCAACTATCGAAACTCCGACGCTTGAACCGCACCCGACGGGTTTTACAACGGCGGGAATCGGAATAGTATCGAGCGACTCGCCGTTATAGACGTCGCCGTCGGGGGTGGGTATGCCCGATTGGCGAAACATTGCTTTTGACAGCGCCTTATCCATTGCCAGATGGCACGAGGCGTAGTCGCTGCCCGTGTGCTTTATTCCGAGCGTTTCCAGCAGCGCCGAAATTCGCCCGTCCTCACCCGCTCCGCCGTGAAGAGCAAGAAACGTGACGTCCGCCGCCTCACACAGATGTACCACTCCTCGCCCGACAAGGCGTTTTCCTTCGCCGAACTCGCGCTTTATTGAGTCGAGATCGGGGGGAGCTGAGGGAATTTTAAACGTATATTCCCCGTTTTTGCGGAACATTTTTTCAACTTTTGTTTCATCTATCGCGCGATACACGTCGACGAATGCGACGGTATGGCCGCGCTTTGAAAGTGCGGTGGCGATCATGGCGCCGGATGAGAGCGAAACGTCCCTTTCCGGACTCAGCCCGCCCGCAAGAACTGCTATCTTCATTGTCAGCCTCTTTATCATGTATTATTTTTTCCGCCGCGGCGAGCTTTACGCACACACAAAGTATTTCGGCGGCGATTTTCAGCTCATCCCGCTTCGGATATGACGGCGCTATCCGCAGGTTTCGGTCAAAGGGATCTTTGCCGTATGGAAACGTTGCGCCGGCGTCAGTTAATTTCAGCCCCGCGTCATTGCATAGTTCCCATACCTTACGCGCCGTGTGCGGCAAAACGTCAAGCGAGATGAAATATCCGCCTTTCGGAATCGTCCATTCGGCGATATTAAGCCCTTCGAGCTCCTCTGACAAAACAGAGAGAACAAGCTCGAATTTCGGGGTGAGCAGCTCAGCATGGCGGCGCATATGGCGATAGAGCGAGTCTGAGTCGGCAAAGAACAGCGCATGGCGCAGTTGGTTTATTTTGTCGTATGATATTGTTTTTACGCCAAGATGTTTTAGAGCATATGAAATGTTTTTTTGCGATGAGATCATAGCGGCGACGCCCGCACCGGGGAACGTCATTTTTGACGTTGAAACAAATTCATATACCGTGTTTTCGTTTTTTGTGCCTCGTATAAGGCTGAAAATATTTTTTTGTCCGATGGGGCGGTAAAGGTCGTGAACGATATAGGCGTTATCCCAGAATATTCTGAAATCTCCCGCCGCCGCGTCAATGGCGGCGAAGCGTTGTATCGTTTCATCGCTGTAAACGGCGCCCGTGGGATTTGAATATTTCGGAACGCACCAAATTCCCTTTACGGTTCTGTCAAGCGCGACGAACCGTTCGACCTCGTTCATATCGGGGCCGTCGTCGGTCATGGCGACGGGTATCATCTCTATATCAAGCGCCTGACAAATTGCGAAGTGCCTGTCATAACCCGGAGAGGGGCAGAGAAATTTGATTTTGCCTTGTTTTATCCACGGCGGGCTTTCTTCATCCACACCGAAGAGCATGGCGCACACGACTGCATCATACATCATCTCAAGGCTTGAATTGCCGCCGATAAGCGTTTGCGTTTCATCAACGCCGCAAAGCTCGGCAAACATTCGCTTAGCCTCACCCAACCCCGCAAGAGTTCCGTAATTGCGAGCGTCCGTGCCGTCGGACGAAAAACAGTTTTTTTCGTCGATCACGGAAAACAGCCCGTCTGAAAGGGAGAGCTGTTCCGGCGACGGTTTTCCGCGCGACATATCGAGCTTGAAGCCCCTCGCGCGAAAAGATTCATATCTTTTATAAAGTTCTCCGAGCTTGAAATACAGCTCGGAGAGCGCCAATTTTTTATAGCTTTTAGGCATGAGCTTTCTCCGATCTTTTAAATATCGGCGTTACCTGTTGTTCTCGGGAATGCTTCCACGTCGCGGATGTTCGATACGCCCGTGACATACATGATGAGTCTTTCAAAGCCGAGACCGAATCCGGCGTGATGTGTTCCGCCGTATTTGCGAAGCTCAGTGTACCACCAGTAGTCGTCGGGGTTGAGCCCGAAGCGCGCATATGCTTCTTCGAGTTTGTCGAGTCTTTCCTCTCTTTGAGAACCGCCGATGAGCTCTCCCACACCGGGAACAAGCATGTCGGCAGCGGCAACGGTCTTGCCGTCGTCGTTTAAACGCATATAGAACGCCTTTATCTCGCGGGGGTAGTCGGTGACGAACACGGGCTTTTTGAATATCTCTTCGCAGAGGTATCTTTCATGCTCCGTCTGCATATCGCAACCCCAGAAGGGCTTGTAATCAAATTCTTTTCCGCTTTCTTCAAGCAGTTTAATCGCCTCTGTATATGATACGCGGGCAAAGTCGTTTTCGACAATGTTGTGCAATCTTTCAAGTACGGTGTTATCGACGAATTTGTTGAAAAATTCAAGCTCTTGCTTGCAGTTTTCAAGCAAATATCCGACGACTGATTTTGTCATCGCCTCAGCCAAGCGCATATCGTCTTCAAGGTCGGAGAAGGCAATCTCGGGTTCTATCATCCAGAACTCCGCCGCGTGACGCTGAGTGTAGCTCTTTTCGGCGCGGAACGTCGGGCCGAACGTATATATCTTTGCAAATGCCTGAGCAAAACACTCGGCGTTGAGCTGGCCGGAAACGGTGAGGAACGAATCTTTGCCGAAAAAGTCTTTGGAAAAATCGATTTTGCCGTCGTCTGTTCTCGGCGGATTGTCGAGATCAAGGGACGTTACGCGGAACATTTCTCCCGCGCCCTCGCAGTCGCTTACGGTGATAAGCGGCGTGTGAACGTAGATAAAACCGTTTTCATTGAAGAATTTGTGAATTGCAAACGCCGCCGCCGAACGAACGCGGAACACGGCGTTGAAGAGGTTTGCTCTGGGACGGAGGTGTGCGATCGTGCGGAGATATTCGAGCGTATGGCGCTTTTTCTGAATCGGAAAATCGGGCGTTGACGTTCCCTCAACCTCAATTTTTTCCGCCTTTATTTCAAACGGTTGGGGCGCTTCGGGGGTGAGGGTGAGCGTGCCTGAAACTATGAGCGCCGCCCCTGTGTTCTGAGAGGCGATCTCTTTATAATTGTCGAGCTTGTCAGACTCGAATACTACCTGAATATTTTTAAAACAACTTCCGTCGTTGAGTTCTATAAACCCGAATGCGTTGCTTGAACGTATGGATCTTGCCCAGCCGGCGACAGTTATCTGTTTTCCGCCGTATTCGGAGGGATCTTCAAAAATGCCTTTTACAAGTGTTCTTTCCATAATATTTTTTCCCTTTAACGTTATTTTTTGTGTATAAACACATTTTCAAATTATATTATACATCTATTTTTTTAATATTACAATAGTTAAATAAACAAAAACATACTTTAAATCCACCAACGTTTAAGAAAAAGGACGAAAATCAAATTAAAGCGGGACTATCGCCCAAACAAATTTCTTTGCCGTTTTTTTAAACCGGCATGATCGTTTACAAAATTTTTTCGGTAAAAGTTTTCGTAATCGAACGAAAATGCGCTTTGTGCCGAGGTGACGGAGAAAAGAGCAAAAAAACGCGGGAACATATTTTTATTAACATTATTTTATTGACAAAAAGGCGGCGAGGGGGTATAATCTAAATTAGTGTTTTGCGTCAATAATCGAACGCAAATAAAGGCAATAATAATTTATCAATTCGGAGGAAAAATAGATGGATAAAGCGACAAAAACTCTGCTTGAAGAAAAAGCGCTGGCGATCCGTTTGGGAACTCTCGAAGCGGTCCACGCGGCGTCATCCGGCCATCCCGGCGGCTCACTTTCGATAGCGGATATTCTCTCATACCTTTTCTTTAAAGAAATGCGTATTGACCCGAAAAATCCCGACTGGGCAGACAGAGACAGATTCGTTCTTTCAAAAGGACATACGGCGCCCGCCCTTTATGCGGCGCTTGCAAACAGGGGATATTTCGACACGGCACTTCTTAAAACTTTCAGAAGCGCCGACAGCTTCCTTCAAGGACATCCCGATATGAAGCACACCCCCGGCGTAGATATGACGACGGGTTCGCTCGGTCTCGGTTTCTCGGCGGCTTGCGGAATGGCGCTCTCGGGCAAGATCTCAAATAAAGATTACAGAGTTTACGCCGTTCTCGGTGACGGCGAGGTTGAAGAAGGTCAAGTTTGGGAAGCGGCTATGTTTGCCGCCCATTATAAACTTGACAATCTCTGCATTTTCGTTGACTTCAACGGCTTGCAGATCGACGGACCGATCGTTGACGTTGTAGATCCGACGCCGATAGACAAAAAATTCGAGGCGTTCAACTGGAACTTTATCTGCATCTACTGTCACGACCTCGAAGCTATCGAGGCGGCGGCAGAAGCCGCTAAGGCTTGCAAAGGCAAACCGACGGCTGTTATTTGCACCTGCACAAAAGGTAAGGGCGTTTCGTTTATGGAAAACAAAGTCGGCTGGCACGGCAAAGCTCCGAACGACGACGAATATGCGCAGGCGGTAGCTGAACTCACCGCAAAAAATAACTGAGGAGGGGAACAGATATGGCAGATAAAATTGCAACAAGACAGGCATACGGCGACGCGCTTACCGCGCTCGGCGAGAAATATGAAAACGTGGTAGTGCTTGACGCGGACTTGGCGGAAGCTACGAAAACGGGCGTTTTCAAAAAGAAATTCCCCGAAAGACATTTCGATTGCGGAATTGCGGAGGGCAACATGATAGCGGTAGCTGCGGGCATCGCCACAACGGGAAAGATTCCGTTTGCGTCGAGCTTCGCAATGTTCGCGGCGGGCAGAGCTTATGAACAGATAAGAAACGCTGTCGGTTATCCGCATTTAAACGTTAAAATCGGTGCGACTCACGCGGGCATCTCCGTCGGTGAGGATGGCGCGACGCATCAGTGCAATGAGGACATCGCGCTTATGCGCACTATCCCCGGCATGACGGTCATTTGCCCCGCGGACGGTCTTGAAACGTATGCGGCGGTAGAGGCAGCCATAAATCATCAAGGCCCGGTATATCTCAGATTCGGCCGTGCGGCGGTACCGTATCTTTACGATGAGAAAACGTATAAATTTGAAATCGGCAAGGGCATCGTTCTTTCCGAGGGCAAGGACGTGACAATAGTTGCGACAGGTCTTATGGTTCACATAGCGCTTGAAGCAAAAGAATTGCTTAAAGCCGACGGCATCGACGCCGAGGTCATCAACATCCATACAATCAAACCTATTGACACCGAGCTTCTTGTCAAGAGCGCGTCAAAGACGGGTGCTGTTGTGACGGCGGAAGAACATAACGTAATCGGCGGTCTCGGCGGTGCGGTATGTGAGGCGCTTTCCGAAAAACTGCCTGTTCCGGTTCTCAGAGTGGGCGTTGAGGATAAATTCGGAAAATCCGGCAAGGTTCCCGTACTTCTTGAAGAATACGGCCTTACGGCTCAGAACATAGCGGCAAAGGCAAAAGCGGCTGTCGCTCTTAAAAAATAAAAACATAATTTGAAAAATCACTCCCGGGGAGGGGAATACTCTTCGGGAGTGAAATTTTGATCGGGAGGTGAAACGTGTGAAAATACTTCTTGTTACTATGGGTATGCGTATAGGCGGTGCGGAGACGCACATAGCCGAGCTTGCCTCAGAGCTCAATCGACGCGGGCATACCGTAGTTTTGGCGTCTGCCGGCGGAGTATATGAAGAGAGGTTGATAAAAGAGGGTATTGAGTGCGTTCACGCGCCTCTCGATAAAAAATCGCCGGCGGCTCTTACGAAATCAACTTTTATAATGGATAAGCTGATAAAACACGGCGGGTTTGATTTAGTTCACGCACATGCAAGACTTCCCGCGTTTGTTTGCGGCAGGATAGCGCGCAAATACGGTGTGAGATTTCTCACCACTGCGCACGGTGATTTTTACGTTACGAACGTTTTAAGGGCGCTGAGCGACTGGGGCGAGCACGCCTTTGCCGTAAGCGACGATATACGCGATTATTTGCGGCGAGAATATGACGTGGGGTTTGACAGGATAACCGTCGTGCCGAACGGAGTTGACACGAGCACTTTTTGTAAGCGAGAGAAAGACAGGGAGATACTGAAAAGTATAGGCGTCGAGCCGTGGCAGCGGGTGATAATGCACGTCAGCCGTCTTGATAGCCCGGCGTGTAACATGGCAATATCGCTTATAGCCGCTATGCGCGAGACCGGCAGACAATATTCCGACGCGGTGCTTGTGATCGCAGGCGACGGAAATGAGATGGATTATGCCAAAAAAGAAGCGGATTCTGTCAACGGAGAGCTTAAAAGAGAAGCCGTGAAACTATTGGGCGCAAGAGAAGACGTGGCGGAGCTTCTGCCGTGTGCAGACGTGTTTATCGGGCCTTCGCGCGCGGCTTTGGAGGCTATGGCGTGCGAAATACCGACGGTTGTCGCCGGTTGGCAGGGATATATCGGAATTTTCGGGGAAGAAACAAAAGAGAAATGCGTTAATACGAATTTCTGTGCGCGCGGCGTGCTTGATATGCAAGGCGACGAACTTAATGACGTTAGAAAAATTTTTGAAATGTCGGAGGAAGAACGTGCGGCGATCGCCTCTTATGGCAGAAAAATCGTATGTGAAAATTATTCGGTAAAACGCATGACAGATATTTACCTTGGCGTTTATGAAAGATTTGCCGAGATAAAACGCATCGGCAGATACGACTTTACGATATGCGGCTATTACGGCTTTGACAACGTGGGGGATGAGACGATGCTCAAATGCATCGTGAAAAAACTGCGTGAGAAAACCCCGTCTGCGCGGATTTGCGTTATGTCTCATCAGCCGAAAAAGACGGCGGACGAGCTTTGCGTTGACGCCGTTGCGAGAATGGATTACTGCAGAGTGAGAGGGGTTCTTCAAAACACCGACGAGTTTATTTTCGGCGGCGGGAATTTGCTGCAAGACAGGACGAGTACGCTTTCGCTTGTGTATTACACAAAGATGATTGCACTTGCAAAAAAATGCGGATGCAGGGTGAATATTTACGCAAACGGCATCGGCCCGATAAAATGGGAAAAAAACAAAAAACGAACAGCCGACGCGCTCGCCTTGGCGGATGAGATAACGCTGAGAGATGAAACGTCGTTTGAGTTATGCAGATCATTTAGGGATTATTTCAATGAAAATATAGGTGAAATTATTCGCGTAAGGGATCCTGTGGAGAACATCATCCCGTCATCGGGGGCGCTTAGGGCAACCGTCGGCGCCGAACCGAAAGATTATTTCGTCGTTGCGCCGAAAAGACTGGATGACAAATACGACGAATATTTTGAAGACGACGCGGCAAGCGAGCTTTATGAGATAATAGCAAAACTGAAATGTGAAAAAACTCTTACGCCCGTTTTTATCGCAATGCACGAGGACGAAGACACGGCGATTTGCAAATATTTGGCTGACAGAACAGGCGGCGAGTTTATCTCGCGGCGGCTTTACGGTGAAGAGGTAGCGGAGCTTATGGCGGGGGCGGAGTTTTCAATTTGCTCACGGCTTCATGCAATGGTGCTTTCACACGCTGTCGAAACGCCGACGGCGGCATTCACCGACGACGCTAAACTCACCGATTATCTTTCGGGGGCAAAATACAAAAAAATCATATGCAATGGGAAGATAAGCGTGTATTCGGAGTTTGAAATATAACTTTTCGAGGCATTGATTTCTCTCGGAACAATATTGCTCGGTATTATGAATTAAGATAATTATTATTAAGTGATTTTAAAAACATTTCCGGTTTTTCTGAATGAAAAAGCAATAAAACAAAAAACGATAAATATTATTTGAGCGACCATACCTTCAGATATGCGGAACTTGGAACGAAAAATCTCGATTATGGCAGAGTGCTCGAAAATATCGTTGCTATTGAACTTTTAAGACGCGGCTATGAAGTTTACGTCGGAGTTCTTTACAAAAAAGAAATTGACTTTGTAGCTATTAAACGGAATGAAAAAATCTATATTCAGGTGGTCGACAATATCAGCGATCCGAATACTTTTGAACTGGAAGTATCACCTTTACTCGCAATCAAGGACGCTTATCCTAAAATGATCATTGCGAGGACACGTCACGATGAGTACCAATATGAAGGCATAAAGATTATTGATATTGCTGACTGGCTAAAATAACATTACTTTCCAATTTTAATATTGTTTTAATTTTGGGAAGTTGAAAGCTATTATAAATGTGGCTGAAACTGTCATAGTTAATATGTGGGGATGAAACATAGATAAGGAGTTTTTATATGGAAGTTAAAGATTGGATTAACATTATTGCTCTTATTATTATACCGATTTTGCAGCTTGAAGGGTAAGTTAGCGTTTGAGGGGTAAGTTGTGAGAGTCGGGTCGTCACGGCTGTTTTTATCGGTAGAAATGTTCATGCATTGCCGGTTTAATAGACGACAAGAAATCGGGAATTGTGAGGTAATCAGAGTGAAACGCAAAACAGCAAAAGACATACTGACAGAGTCCTTCCGCGAGGTGGCGGAGAGCAAAAACATAGATAAGATCACGATACAGGATATCGCGGACAA
>JAFSRI010000043.1 GCA_017446155.1 Clostridia bacterium
TTTCAATGTATTCTTCTTTTGTAAGGGAAAGCTCGTATCTCATTCTCTCAACGTTTTCGGAGTACTCGTCAAGTTGCGCTGAAAGTTCCGCCTTGCGTTCTTTCAAGTCGCTTAGTTGAGTTTGAAGGGTTATTATAGTTATAAGCGAAAAAACAAGCAGGAACGCTATGACAATTTTTGAGAACAGACCTGTTTTTTTGTTCATAAGCCCTCCTTTTTAAATTCCAAAACCGTACTCGGCGTCTTTTAGTAGTTTCATTTTGATTTTTTCCGAGCGCCTTTGCACGATTTTATCGCCGAATTTGTTAAGTATCCTATGCAAAACCTTCGACAAAGCCGTGAAAAGAACTCTTATTGGATACATTATAATATACAAAGCATAAAAAATCAAGCATCGGCACAAAAAAATGATTTTTTTAGCTGAAAAAACGACGAATTTCCCAATCGATGCCATATATGCGCCGAAGCCGAGTGCCGAATAAAAGAAAAAATCAAGCCTTACCTCGCCGTTGTTGAAATAATAAATAAAAACTGTTTGTATTACGGCGACGGTAAGCCAAAAAAGTATATCCTCGAAAAATATCAAGGTCTTGTCCGCGGCTTTAAACAGTTTTCGGCGTTTTTCCTTTTTGGGAAAAGGTTTTTTCGGCTTGATCTTTTCAAATAATTTTCCCTCAGGCACAGTGTTTGTTGTCCGTGCTATGCGAAGTATTCTGAAAACGTCATATATTATGCCTGTTAAAACACCCGATAGGATAAACGCCAAAAACATCGTCCAGCTGTCATAAAAAAAATCGGTCATTTTCGTGAAAACAGCCCGTTCTTTTTCGTTTTGTCGCGGTCGTTATATATCATCGCCGTAACATACCCCTCAACCGTCATATTGCCGGATGAAACGTCAAGCGACGAAATGTGAAGCCCGCTCCCCTCGATTATGAGTTTCCCGGCCGAGGTAATCAAATATATCGCGTTTTCATCGAAACTGACAACGTCTTCTATCCCGTCAAGCGTCAGTGCCTCTCTGTTTTTCAGCGTAATGGTCGATTTCCCGTTTTGTTCGACTGTGTTCATAAAAAACCTCCTTGCGTCATTTTATAAATAAATATGATGCAAGGAGCCGTTTTATTCGTTTATGACTTCGTAAAGCGAGGATGCTTCGTCTTTTGAAGTAAAATCTTTTATGTCTTTTACTCGGACTTTTACCGTTCTCTCGCCCATTGTAACCTCGATAACGTCATCGATTTTGACGTTATACGACGCTTTTGCGTCTTTGCCGTTTACTTTGACGTGTTCCGCGTCACAGGCATTGTTGGCAACTGTTCTTCGTTTGATTATCCTTGAAACTTTCAGAAATTTGTCAAGTCGCATTTTTCCTCCGAAAAATTCAAAGCCGCAAAATGCGGCTTTGAATAGATGATATTTAACTTATTTGTTTACAGAATCTTTAAGTGTTTTGCTTGCTGTGAAAGTTGTTCTCTTTGATGCGGGAATTTCAATAACAGCCTGTGTTTTGGGGTTTCTTCCGGTTCTGCCGGCTTTTTCTTTTACCTCGAATGTTCCAAGACCTGATACCTGTACCTTTTCTCCTGCAACAAGAGAGGCGCCGATTGCGTCAACAAGTGCTGAAACTGTCGTTTCTACGTCTTTCTTTTTAAGTCCGGTGTTTTTGGCAACTACATCAATAAGTTGAGATTTGTTCATTTTTAAATTCCTTTCTTAGAATGTTTTTATTTCACCGATATATCGGTTTATACGTTTTTATTATACCAAATAAAATGGCGGTTTCAATAGTTTTTTATAAAATTTTTGAAAAAAGCGAAGTTTTTTGCGTGAAAAGTCAATTTTTTCAGAAAAATGAAAGCTGACTTGCTTCTTCCGGTTGACTTTCCGGCTTTTCTTCGGTTTTTGCCACGCTTTTTTCGGGCTTGGCTTTTTGCGCGGGAAGTTGAACGTCGTCAGCGGAAAAATCAAAACTGAATGTAATTTGGTTTGTTTCGGAAAGATTTTTGAATACTCCGTTATTATCAAGTGTTTCGATGACGGATTTTGTCACCGAAGCGCGTTGTTTCAATTCTTCCACTGAAAGAAATTCCCCGCCCGCGTCACGCGCGTCAACAATGTTTTGAGCGGCGGACACGCCGACACCCGACAACGACGAGAACGGAATACGAATCGCTCCGTTTTCGGGAAGAAACAGACGTGAATCCGATTTATAAAGGTCAACGGGAAGAAACTTAAATCCGCGAGCCAGATATTCGTTTGCAAGTTGCATGGCTGAATACGTCGCCGCGTCTTTTTGGGAAAGTCCCGAATTTTTCTCTTCTTTCAACCTTTCAAGCGTATTTGTTATTGCGTGTTTGCCTCGCATGGCAAGTTCGCCGTCAAAACCGTCCGGGGCGGCAGAAAAATAAGCGCAATAAAATTCAAGCGGCATATGAACTTTATACCACGCCATTCGTATGGCACTAAGAACGTATGCGGCGGCATGGGCTTTCGGGAACATGTATTTTATCTTCTGCAAACTCTCGATATACCACTCGTCTACGTTATGTTCGTGCATTCTGTCGAGCATCCAGTCCGGTAACGGCGCGCCTTTTTTGTTCTTTCTAACTTTTTCCATGATGTCGAACGCGTCCTTGTTGTCAAGACCATATTTGATCAAGCGAAGCATTATGCTGTCGCGCGTTCCAACGACTGACGCCAAGTCGCACGTTCCGTTTTCAATCAAAGTTTCAGCGTTTCCTGCCCAAACGTCCGTGCCGTGCGTCAAGCCCATTATCTGCAACAAATCGGCAAATGTTTTAGGCTTTGCTTTTACAAGCACAGGAATAACGAAATCGGTACCGTTCTCCGGTATACCGAGCGTGCCCACTTGTATTCCGCCTATGTCATCCGGCGTTATGCCGAGAGGCTCGGTGGAATTGAACAGCTTGTAAACCTCAGGGTCACCCACGGGAACGTCGAGAACGCTTGTGTGTGTGAACATTTCAAGATATTTGTATTTTGTCGGAATATCGTGCCCGAGTTCGTCAAGTTTAAGCAACATATCGTGCATGTCGTTGAACGTAAAATGCGTCGTTATAATGTCCGACGAAGGATCGTCCGCCGGGTGCTGCACGGGGCAAAAATCATATATTTCATATTCTTTCGGAACAACGACGATACCGCCCGGATGCTGCCCGGTCGTGCGTTTTACGCCAACACATCGCGAAACGAGTCGGTTAATTTCGGCGTGATTTATCGGAACGCCGATGTCGTCAAAGTATCCCGCGACAAGACCGTATGCGGTCTTGTCCGCAAGAGTTCCGAGCGTTCCGGCTCTGAACACGTTTTCTTTACCGAAAAGCTCTTCTGTGTATTTATGCACTCTCCCCTGTACCTCGCCGGAAAAGTTGAGGTCAATATCCGGGGATTTGTCCCCGTAGAAGCCGAGGAACGTTTCAAACGGTATATCGTGGCCGTCTGTCATGTAAGGGGTGCCGCATTTCGGGCAATTCTTCGGCGGGAGGTCAAATCCGGAGCCTACTCCATCAGGATTGGAAAAGTCTGAATGTTTGCATTTCGGGCAATGATAATGCGGAGGCAAAGGGTTTACCTCTGATATTCCCGCCATAGACGCAACAAACGATGAGCCGACCGAACCTCTCGAACCGACAAGATACCCTTGGCTTTCACTGAATTTAACGAGTTTTCGCGCTATCATATAAAGTACGGCAAAACCGTGACTTATAATAGAATCCAGCTCTTTTTCCAGCCTTTTTGATACAAGTTCGGGCAGCGGATCGCCGTAGATGGACTTTGCCGTTTCATAGCAGATCGACGTCAGTTCTTCCTCTGCTCCCTCCATTGTAGGCGTATATGCTTTTTCGGCGTCATTGGGAAACGGCATCATATCCGGTTCTACAAGCTCGGCTATTGCATTTGGATTTTCAACCACGACCTCATATGCTTTTTCCGAACCAAAATATGCAAATTCGCTCAGCATTTCATCCGTCGTTCGGAAATAAAGATGAGAATCTCTGTCACCGTCGGCAAATCCTTGCCCGCGGAGAAGTATTTGACGACATATTCCGTCGTGGTCTTCAAGATAGTGCGCGTCGCACGTTGCGACAACCGGCTTTCCGATTTTTTCACCGAGCTCGACAATCTTGCGGTTTATATCCTTTAAGTTTTCGGTTGTCAGTCCACGTTTTTCAATCAAAAATTCGTTATTTGAAAGAGGCTGAATTTCAAGATAGTCATAAAAATCGGCAAGAGCTTCAATTTCTTCGGCGGGTTTACCGTCGAGAATTGCCGAATATATTTCACCCTCTTGACACGCCGAACCTATGATAAGTCCTTCTCTCATCTCTGCGAGTACCGTTTTCGGTATCCTCGGGTGGCGCTTGAAATATTTTAAATATCCATATGACACCAACTTGTAAAGGTTTTTAAGCCCGACGTAGTTTTTTACGAGAATTATGACGTGATGTGTTTTCAGCTTTAACGGATCGGTGCGTTCAGCCATTGCCTCAGACATTTGCGAAACGGTGTATATTCCTTCATCCGCCAGTTTTTCCGCCATTTTTGCGAATATTTTTGCGGTTACGGTCGCGTCATCGCTTGCGCGGTGATGGTTGAAATCGCCGTAGCCATAAAGGTCGGCTATTGTGTCGAGCTTGTGATTTTTTAGGTCGGGATTGAGAAATTTCGACATCGAAAGCGTGTCGAGATATGGCGGGTCAAATTCAATACCTGCGTTTTCCGCCGCTCGACGTATAAAACTCATGTCAAACGACGCATTGTGCGCGACGACCGTTCTGTTTCCGATGAATTTTATAAAATCTTTTACGGCGTCGCTTTGTGACGGGGCGCCATGAACCATATCATCGGTGATTCCCGTAAGTTTTGTTATTTCATCGGGAATATGACATTCGGGGTCGGCAAATGTCGAGAAAACTTTGAGCACTTCCCCTTTGCACACGATGACGGCGCCAATTTCGGTTATTTTACACGAGATCGGCGAAAGTCCTGTTGTTTCAATATCAAAAACTACAAATTCATCGTCGAATTTCGTGTCACCTTCTCCATATATCGCCTTTGCCGCGTCGTCAACGAGATACCCCTCCATGCCGTATATCAGCTTGAAGTTAAAATCAAGCGGTTTTCCCTCGGCCTCGGCTTTTTCTTTCGCTTTCTTTTTCAGTGCTTTTATCTTTTTTCTTGCTTCCGGATAGCCCTGAACGTTGCCGTGGTCGGTTATAGCGACGGCGGCGTGTCCCCAACGATATGCCGTTTCCACCGCTTGCGATGGCGACATTACGGCGTCCATTGTGGACATATTCGTGTGGAGATGAAGTTCAACGCGCTTTTTTCCTTCGTGCTTGTCCGCGCGAAGGATCTTTTTTATTTTCATAGCCGACAAAGGCGTCAACACAAGTTCCCCGTCAAAATCGTCATAGTCAAGACTGCCGGCAATCGCAACGCTTTCGCCGTCATAAAACTCTGCAAATTCCGAGGCTTTTTTTCCGCGGCATTTGACGGATACCGAGCCTTGATCGTCTGATATTACAAACGAAATATTTTTGCTTCCGCGGCGCGTTTCTTTTACCGTAAAGCAGCATATATCGCCCAAAATAACAACGGTTTTTTTCGGGTCGTTGCATTTTCCGGCAGGCGTCAGAACGGAAAGGTCGATTTCCGAACCCACGAGTGTTTCGGCAGAGCTTATATCATATACGGAATTGCCGGTGTGTACAAGCCCGTTGTCATCTGTGTAAACGTCATTTACCTCTTCGGCAAAAGAGG
Source organism: Clostridia bacterium (assembly GCA_017446155.1). Lineage (GTDB taxonomy): Bacteria > Bacillota > Clostridia > Oscillospirales > CAG-272 > CAG-841. The sequence goes on from JAFSRI010000043.1 coordinate 5,788, forward strand.
CAACTTTTTTCGCATTTTCGGTTTTGCGCTCGGTTTCCGCGTAATATCTGCTTATTTTTTCCTCGTTTATTGCATTAAGTTCTTTTTCGAGTTTTTCATCCGGCATTTCAGAGGAAATAACATTTACTTTAATTTTTATGCCGAATTCGTTGAAAATAAGCTCCGCTATTTTATCTCCTGCGCGAAAATCGTCAAGCAGCCCCGCCCCTCCCGCGCCGAACATTGTTTCTATCATAAGCTCATCGTCTTGAAGATATACTTTACAGTGGCGTAAAAACAGGTCGGAAATGAACTGTCGCCGTTGTGCCTCTGTTATTATCTCGCTTATGTAAGACGGCGTGAAAAACTCTTTCGGATATTTTGGATTTATAATGACGGATGAAATGGAATAAGCCTTTTTAATTGCGTTTTCAAGTGGATAAAGGACTTTCTTTTTTGAAAGAATTTCAGAAAAAGCAACGTCAACCTTAACAATTTTCTTTTCTCTGTCAACGTGGGTGGACACAACTGAGCCTGTTTCCATTATTTTTCTGAAACGCCCGTCCGGGTTATATCTTTCAAACCTTTGAATAAGATTCATTTCTTTTACCTTCCGTCAATAAGTTTTACTACTTCGTCAAATAAAACGTCTGCTATTTTTTCTTCCGGGATCTTCCCTACTATCTCACCGTGGGAGATAAGTACGGCGCATCCGTCTCCGCCCGCAATGCCTACGTCAGCCTCTCTTGCTTCTCCGGGGCCGTTTACAACACACCCCATTACTGCAACCTTGATATTTTTTCCGTGCGTATCAAGGCCCGCAAATCGCGTTTTAAGCGATTCGCATATCGGTATAAGGTCGATCTTTGTTCGCCCGCACGTCGGACATGATATAACGTCGACCGAGCCTCCTTCAAGCAATCCGAGCGACGAAAGAATTATCCTTGCCGCTTTAACCTCTTTTACGGGATCGTCGGTCAGTGACACCCTCACCGTGTCGCCTATACCGTCAAGCAAGAGCGAGCCGATACCGACAGATGATTTTATGATTGCTTCTTCACCTGAGCCGGCCTCGGTCACACCAATGTGAAGCGGATACTCGCATGATTCGGCAACTTTTCCACACGCTTTTGCCATAACAAATGGCGAACTTGATTTTATGGAAATTACAATGTCGTCAAAATCAAATTTTTCAAGCAACGCGGCGTGTCTTAGCGCGCTTTCCGCAAGCGCGTCAGGCGTTGGCGAACCGAATTTTTGCAGAATATCTTTTTCAAGCGAACCGCCGTTTACACCAATTCTAATGGGAATATTGTTCTTTTTACAAGCGTAGACAAGCTGTCTTACATTTTCGTCACCGCCGATGTTGCCCGGGTTTATCCTTATTTTATCCGCCCCGGCAAACGCGGACTCTATCGCAAGTTTAAAGTCGAAATGTATGTCAGCAACAAGCGGAGCTTTGATCCCCGCGTTTTTCATTGCAAAAAAAGTTTTTACACATGAAATATCGGGCACTGACATACGAATTATGTCACATCCCGCCTCTTCCAGCCGCTTCGCCTGCAAAATACATGCTTCGGCATCGGCGCCGTCCGTGTTAAGCATTGACTGAACCGACACCGGTGCGTCACAGCCAATGAACAGATTTCCGACTTTTATCTTTTTTGTTTTTCGTCTTATTAAATTGTAATCCATTTTATTTCCTTATCAAGAATATGATGTCTTTACACGTTACGGCGAACATAAATGCCAAAAGAATAATAATGCCGATAAAGTGAACTATACCCTCGGCTTTCGGGGGAACGCGCTTTTTTGTAATAAGCTCGATGAGCATAAACAGGAGTCGCCCGCCGTCAAGGGCGGGGATCGGGAGAAGGTTCATAACGCCCAAGTTCATTGCTATAACTTCAAATAAATATGCCAAATATGAATAATCCTTCTCTTTTGCGGCGTTTGCAAGCGTTTCGGTAACTCCAACCGGACCAGACAGCGCCGTAAAGCCGTATTTGCCGGATATAAGATCATACAGCGAATCATATATCAATCTTATTTTCGCCACCGAACTGTAAAATGTGTTTTTAATCACGCCGCCGAACGTTTTATCTGTTGAATAAACGTAAAAATCCGGTGTTCCGAACACGACTCCTTGATTTTCCTGCGTCGGAAAAACAACGTTTTTAAGCACGGTCTTTTTTCCGTCCCTTATTATCGCAACGTCTATCGGTTTGTCGGCATATCTGCTTATGGCAATCGAAAGATCGTCTGCTATATGAATGTTTCGCGGGCCGACGGACACGATAGTGTCACCGGCTTGAAGACCGTAATTCACGGAAACGGCGTTTTCTCTGAAATCCGCCACCGTTGTAGTGAGTAGGTATTTTGATGAAACAACCGTAACGAAAACGACGATGACGCCGAGCAGAATATTTGAAAGCGACCCCGCCGCCGTTATGATTATCCTTTGCCAAACGGGTTTTCGGTTCAATGCGTTCGGGTCGTCGCTTTCCTCATCTTCGCCGACCATACTTACAAAACCGCCGATAGGCAAAAGCCTGACAGAATATGCGATTCCGGTCTTTTTTGATTTTATTGAAATGAGCTTCGGCCCCATGCCTATCGAAAATTCATTTATCGTAACATGAAAAATGCGGGCAAAAATGTAATGTCCCAATTCATGAATAAAGATGAGTATTCCGAACAAAAGAATTGCTATTAAAACGTAAAGCATTTTTTCTCCTTATAAAAATTTCGGTGGTATCGAAATAATTTTTATGCCATTATGTTTATTATGTCCAAAGTCTTTCTGCGCGCATCGTCATTTGCGCGGCAAATATCGTCAAGCGTAGGCGACTGAATATTTTTAAAATTAAGCGTGACCTCCTTGACAATACCTTCAATATCGCAAAAGCATATTTTGCCGCAGAGGAACGCGTCAACCGCGATTTCGTTTGCCGCATTCATTACGCAAGGTATTACCCCGCCCATGTCAAGCGTTTTTCGAGCGAGTGAAAGGAGCGGGAACGTTTTGCAATCGGGCTCGGCGAATGATAAATTGCCGATTTTAACAAGATCGAGCGCGTCGCACGGGGATTTGGTGCATTCCGGATATTCTATGGCATATTGAATAGGTATTCTCATGTCAGGCGTCGAAAGCAATGCTTTCATCGAGCCGTCGTTAAGCTCCACCAGTGAATGGATTATGCTTTCGCGATGGATAACCACGTCTATTTTTTCTCCAGGTAGCCCAAACAGCCGCGACGCTTCTATCACTTCAAGCCCTTTGTTTATGAGCGTTGCGCAGTTGACGGTGATAACTTTGCCCATTTTCCAATTCGGATGAAGCGTTGCGTCAGCCGCCGTAACGTTTTTAAGTTCATCTTTTGTTTTTCCGAAAAACGCGCCGCCGGAACATGTCAAAATAAGTTTTTTTACACTTTCCGGCTTTTCGCCGGCAAGACACCTGAATATTGTGCTGTGTTCACTGTCAACCGGAATAAGTTCGGCGCCCGTCTGCTTTGCGTGGCGTAAAACGATTTCTCCCGCTGCGACAAGCGATTCTTTGTTCGCAAGCCCAACTCTTTTGCAGTATTTCAAGGCGTCAAGTGTCGGAAAAAGCCCGTCGAAACCGCCGATACCGTTTATACATATGTCTGTTTTTGTAAGCCCCAGACCCTCTTCAATGCCGTCTTTGCCGAATAGGATTTTTGTGTTTGTATCCGCAACTGACACGGCAAGGCTTTTTGCCGCGTATTCATTACATACGGCACAAAAAAGCGGGCTGTGTTTTCTTATTTGCTCTTCGGCAGTTTTTACGTCTTTTCCTAACGCCAAAAATTCAACTTTTATATTTTTTCTCTCGGCAATGTCAAGCGTTTGTCTGCCGATTGAGCCCGTTGATCCGAGAACCGATAATGTTTTTTGTTCATTCATATCAAGCAAAAATCTGAATTGGAGAGAGGATAGAGATGAAATACATAAACGGCGCTATTGCAATTACCGAATCGAAGCGGTCAAGCACGCCGCCGTGTCCCGGGAAAAGATTGCCGAAATCTTTAATTCCTCTTTCACGCTTGATATAAGATGCGATAAGATCTCCCAGCTGGTCAACCACACCTATAACAAGCGCCGCGGCAATAAGCATTATCCAATTAACTTTTACGTTATAGAAAATAGCAAGCACGCCGCCGTATATCGAAAATCCCACAATGCATCCCAAAAGACCGCCTATCGCGCCCTCTACCGTTTTTTTGGGGCTTACGTCGGGTATCAATTTGTGCTTGCCCATTGCAACTCCCACGAAATACGCGCCTGTATCCGTCGACCATGCGCCGATAAATATAAGCAAATAGAGATATTTGCCAAGCACGGTATAGATGTGTTTCTCGCCGTATATAGATGTGCTTTCGGTGTATCTGAGGAGTATTATGCACAAAAGTCCGAAGAAAATATAGCCGGAAACTGCGACAAGTTCACTTGTCTGCCCCATTCTTATGTTTCCGCTTGAAAGCATGGAATAGCAAAACGCATAAAAAATATAGACAAATGACATTGCCAAAGAAATTTTAAACGTCCACGTGTGCGATGGCATGAACACAACAAGAAACATTATAGCGACCGCGTAAATGTAAGTTGGAATCATCACCGCGAACTGACGGCGAAGCCCTATGCAGCCGGCAATCTCAAAAATACCTATTACGGCAAGCGCCGCCATTACTGTCGTAAATGTATATTTCCCTACCGTTGTTGACGAAAAAATAAGTATCGGAATAAAAATCGCAAGCGCTACCGTGGCTGTAATTATTCTCTTTTTCATTTTTTCACACTCCTCCGTATCTTCTTTTTCTTTTGCCGAATTCCTCAATCATTCCGTCAAGCTCGTCTGTTGTAAAATCCGGCCACAGAGTGTCTGTAAAAAACAACTCCGCATACGATGACTGCCAAAGTAAAAAATTTGACAAACGTTTCTCTCCGCCTGTTCTGATTATCATATCCGGCGGAGGGCAGCAACCTGAATAAATATTTTCCGTAATATCGTCCTCGGTTATTTTTACTTTTCCGCTTGCTGCAATAGCGTTTACCGCATCAACGATCTCCGCTCTTCCGCCGTAATTGAGTGCGACGCAGAGTTTTCTTTCATATTCTTTTGACATTTCTTCGACCTCGATCATCGAGGCGCGCATTTTTTCGTCAAATGCGTCTTTGTTTCCGAGAAAAATAACGTGCATCTTATTTTCTTTATATGTTCGTTTTGCCTCGGAAATGAATTTTTTGAAAATTTTAATAAGCGCATCCACTTCGTTTTGCGGTCTTTTCCAATTTTCCGTCGAAAACGCATATACGGTTACGCAATCGATACCTATATCTCCGCAGTATCTCGTTATTTTTCTGAAAGTTTTTGCACCTTCCCTATGTCCGTATTCGCGCGACATACCTTTTGCCTTAGCCCATCTGCCGTTTCCGTCCATAATAAAAGCGATATGTTTTATTGCGGAAATAACGGTTTTTTCCATTTTAATGCTCCCCTTTTATGATACAGACTAATTGACCGCCCCGAAAAGGAGCGGTCATTTACGAAATATGTCAGATCTCCATTATCTCCTTGCCTTTTTTGGCAACCGCGTCGTCTACTTTTTTGATAAAGTTATCGGTGAGAGTCTGTATATCTTTTTCAGCCTGTTTTTGTTCATCCTCCGTAAGTTCTGACGCTTTCTGCATTTTTTTGCTCTTTTCATTTGCGTCGCGACGGATGTTTCTCACGGCAACCTTAGCGTCTTCACCGAGCTTGGCCACCTGTTTTTGCAAATCTTTTCTGCGCTCTTCCGTAAGTTGCGGGAAAGCAAGGCGAATGCTCTTTCCGTCGTTTTGAGGGTTGATTCCGAGATCGCTTTCAAGGATGGAACGTTCAACGGCTTTAAGCATGTTTGATTCCCACGGAGTTATGAGGAGCGTGCGTGCATCTGGAACTTTTACCTCGCCGATCTGCGTTATGGGTGTGGGAACGCCCCAATAATCCACTTTGATTTTGTTCAGCACATTGGGATTTGCTCTGCCTACTCTTATTCCATCGAAATCGTTTTCAAGAGATGCTATCGTTTTTTCCATTTTGCTCTCAAATTCTTTTGTGTCCATTTTCATTTTTCCGTTCCTCCTACTATTGTTCCGATTTTTTCTCCCAATACCGCTTTGTAGATGTTTTCCGGATCGTTGAGTCCGAAAAGCAGTATCGGAATCTTGTTTTCCATTGAGAAAGATGTTGCTGTAAAGTCGAGCGCGGCAAGTCCGTGACTTAAAATATCGATATAGTCGATGTTAGAAAGTTTCTTTGCCGTGGGATCTTTTTTCGGGTCGGCTGTATAAACGCCGTCAACATTTTTTGCAAGCAACACGATGTCGGCGTCTATTTCGGCGGCTCTTAGAACCGCCGCGGTATCCGTTGAGAAAAACGGCGATCCGATTCCGCAGCCGAATATAACGACGCGTCCGTGTTCAAGATGCGACAACGCTTTATTTCTTATATACGGCTCGGCAAACTGTTTCATTTCTATCGCTGTCATGACTCTTGTTGAAACCCCCAGTTGTTCCAGCACGTCCTGCAACGCAAGACAGTTTATCACCGTAGCGCACATTCCCATATGATCGGCGCGAGTCCTGTCCATATCCGTTCCCTGCCTGCCGCGCCAAATATTTCCCGCGCCCACGACTATACTCACCTGCGTTCCAATATCAACGCATCTTTTGATAACCGAACAAACTTCTTTCAGATAATCAAAATTGAGTATCCCGTCGCATCCGGCGGCGAGCGCCTCTCCCGACAGTTTAATAAGCACACGTTTGTATGCCGGTACGTCCATTTTTCCCACCCCCGTGTTGAACTTGCAAAAACATTTTAATATTTGCTTTTTTAATTTTATATTATAAAACAAAATTTGTAAATAGTTTTCTAAAAATTTAATCGATAAAATAGTTCAAAAACGCTTAATTTGTGTTTCAAACCATATCATTTATCGCATCATAAAGGTCGGCCGGGCTGTCTATTATCTTTTTTGCGCCGAACGAAACAAGTTGTTCTCTTGTTCTGAATCCCCATGAAACAGAAACACAAGGCATGCCGGAGTTTTGCGCTGTCAGAATATCAACGTCTGAATCTCCCACGTACACGGCGTCAGTCGCTTCTGCGCCGAGTCTTTTAAGCGCTGTGAACACCATCTCGGGAGAAGGCTTTTTCGGTATTCCCGCTTTTTCATTTTCGCCGGACGCCACAATGTCGAATTCACCGAAAAAATATTTGGTAAGTTCTACTACGGAAATATCGGGCTTGTTTGAAACGATAGCCAATTTGTACCCGTTTTCAGCGAATTTTTTAATAGAGTCCGTGATCCCGTCATACGGCTTTGTCTTAACGCAAGCGTGGGATTTATAGTAATCGACAAAATCCGCAAGTATGTTATTGAATTGCGGGTGAGCTTCGCCCTGAGGAATGGCGCGTTTCATCATAACGGTAAGACCGTTTCCGACAGCGTTTTTTGTTTGTTCAAGCGTTATTTGCGGTATTGAATACTTTTCAAACGTATGGTTTGCCGCGTCGCGGAGGTCTTGCAGTGTGTCGAGGAGTGTCCCGTCGAGATCAAACACGACGGTGTTGATTTTATTATTCATGTTTAATTTGCCCTTTTTTTAAATTTCCCAAAGGCCGATCTCAACGTTTGTTTCATCGGTCTTAAAAATATGTTCGGACGGTTTTACTATAACCTTTGTTTTCGGAAGTACAGATTGCGTGATAAACGCGTTACCGCCGATAATCGCTCCCTCGCCTATTACCGTTTTCCCGCCGAGAATGGTAGAGCCGGAATAAATCGTCACATTATCGCAAATTGTCGGGTGGCGCTTAACTCCCGAAAGCTCTTGTCCTTTTCTTGTGGAAAGAGCGCCGAGCGTAACACCTTGATATAGTTTTACGTTGTTGCCGATTTCGGTTGTTTCGCCGATAACTATACCGGTTCCGTGATCTATTACAAAATTTTCACCTATCTCGGCGCCTGCGTTTATGTCAATGCCCGTTCTGCTGTGGGCATATTCGGTCATTATTCTCGGAATGAGCGGCACATTTTCTTTATAGAAAACATGCGCGATTCTGTATGTGAATATTGCGAGTATTCCCGGATAAGAAATAATTATCTCATCGGTGTTTTTTGCCGCCGGGTCGCCGTTGAACGTTGCCTTTACGTCCTTTTCCAGCTTTTGCTGAATTGAAGGTAACTCCGAACAAAGCACGCGGCATACGTCGTCCGATTTTTCGTCTATCTGCTCTTCTGAATATTCGCCGTCGTTTTCAAATCGCATTGCGATTTTTACCTGTTCGCTGAGCCTATGGCAGACGTCGCAAAGCAGCTTCTCGGCAAAAGTCTTGTAAGACTCGGCACAGTTATATTCACCGCCGCAGAAATATCCCGGAAAAACGATTTTTCTCAGATCTAAAAGAATTGAAATAATATCGTCGCGCGACGGGTGAATTCCGTCGTCAGTGCTGTGAAAAATTTCGCTGTCGGCATAAAAATCACCAAGCGTTCCGGCACAGTTTTTTATTATTTTTTCATTTTTTTCAATCATAATCGATACCTCCGATGAGATAACAATTCAACGGGAAATGAATTATAATTTATTCCCCTCCGAGCTCCGCCAACCCTTCGGCAATTCCCATGGCGACGATGCCCGCTATAATTATAAATATGCAGACATACTGCTTTTTTGTAAGTTTTTCTTTGAGGAAAATTCTCGACAAAATAACCGAAACAATGCAGTAAGACGCGACGATCGGCGCCGTGTAATATGGCTTGTCCGCAAGTGCGAATACATAAAAAATCTGACCGAACTCTTCAAAGCAAGCGGCAATCGCTTTGTCTTTGTCTTTTATCGGGTTGTACACTTCACCCTTGACAGCCATGATTATCCAGCAAACGACGGCGACGAGGAAAAACGTTATTCCATATGCAACCAGAACGTCCCATTCACTCATTTCATGGCTTACGGTTTTAATTCCGAAATATGAATTTCCTTCGAGTATTACGCCGTCGGCAAATGTGCCGAGTGCGTCAAAAACACAATAAAGTATAGGGAAAATAAGTGCGGCGGCGCCGGTTTTAAACTTTTTCGGAGCTGTGGGGTTTTCGCTCAGAGCAACTTTTCTTTCAGTTACCGCAAGCAGTACCATTCCTATGCAAATAGCTACCGTTCCGGCAATAGACAACCAGTCAAGCTCTTCTCCAATGTCTGAAATCTTGCCTATTGCAATGAAATATATTACCATCATAACGGCAGAAACCGCGCCGGAAGCATTCTGAACAGGCGATACGATTGATATTTCAAGGTATCTCATACCCGCATAACCGATGATCATGGAAAGTATGTACATCGCGGACGCGGGCGAATATATGAGCAGATTTGAAAACGAGAATGTTGCGCCGGGTACGAAAATAAGTATAGCGACGGCCGCAAGCCCCATGACTATACCAACCCAAACCGCAATTTTCAAATGGCTGTGTTTGTCGCCGGAATCGGAGCTTTTTTTATAAAACAAATCGGCAAAACCCCAACCCAAAAGGCAGATCACAGCAAAAATAAACCACATAAAAAATTATCCTCCGAAAATGGTATAAACTAAAAAAGATGAATTTATTATATCACATTCGTTTTGTTTTGTCTATAAATAAAAGCAAAAATCGCCGCGAAAAACGGCGATTCTTTTTTGTGCGATTTTTACAGCGCTGCTTCCGCTGACCTTCTCATTTCGTCGATGACTTTTCTCGGATCATCCGCGCGGAAAACCGAACTTCCGGCAACAAGCACGTTTGCTCCCGCTTCGGCGCACACGGCTGCCGTTACGGGATTTATCCCGCCGTCAACCTGGATGTCAACTTCGCGTCCGATTTCTTTGCAAAGGCGTTTTGCAGTGCGCATGTTCTCGACTGTATGCTCGATAAATGCCTGCCCGCCGAAACCCGGTTCAACTGTCATTATAAGTATCATATCGAGATACGGAATATAAGGTTTTAAAACCTCGGCATTCGTTTTTGGCTTTACGGACATACACGCTTTCTTTCCATGTGCTTTAATGGCGTTTATCACTTCGAGGTGATTTTCACAGCTTTCATAATGAAACGTGATAATATCCGCGCCGGCATCGGAGACGACGTCTATATACCTGCCCGGTTCCGTTATCATAAGGTGAACGTCAAACGGAATATCCGTGCATTTCCTAATGGATTTTATAACGGGAAATCCGAATGAAATATTCGGAACAAACACCCCGTCCATAACGTCGAGATGGAGCATATCTGCGCCGGCCGCCTCAACTCTTTTTATTTCACTTTCGAGCTTTGAAAAATCAGCCGCAAGCAGTGATGGTGAAAATTTGATCATAATATAAAGCTGTCCTCCGTGTTTATTCAGTTGCGTTGTTTATCTGCTCCGCCTTGCGGCAACTTGCCTCTGTATTTCGGCAAGGTCAATGTAAAACAACAATATTTATCTTTTTCACTCTCTACATAAATCTGTGCGCCGAGCGCGTCACATATCGATTTAACTATATACAGTCCCAAACCAACGCCGGAACGGTCAAGTCCGCGGCTCTTGTCGCTTTTATAAAATCTGTCGAAAATATGCGGCAAGTCCTCGCTCGAAATGCCGATGCCCTCGTCGTAAACCGACACCTCGACAGAATTTCCAACGTCTTTTATCGTTATTTTATAAAGCCCGCCGTCGTATGAAAACTTAACTGCGTTCTCGCACAAATTGTAAAGCACTTGATGAATGGCGTCTTTGTCGGAAAAAACGTAAAGGCGCTCGTCGGGTGCGTCGAACTCAACATTTAAATGTTTTGAGTCGATCTTGCTTTCAAACGTCAGAATTATTATTCGCGCCGTCTCGCATATATCAAACGGTGTTTTCTCGAATTTTCTGTTTCCGGCCTCCATTCTCGATAGATCAAGGAGGTTGGAAACAAGCCTTGACAGACGCCGTATCTCATCAGCTATAAGATTGAGATAATACGGCTGTTTTTCCGGTGGTATCGCACCGTCTACAATACCGTCTATAAACCCGGAAATGCTCGTCATCGGCGTTCGCAGGTCATGCGCTACGTTGGCAAGAAAACTGCTTCGCATATATTCCGTTTTAGCAAGCGATTCCGCCATGGAATTAAACGCCGTAGCAAGCTCGGCTATCTCGTCGCTTCCCTCAACGGGTATTTTGCGGTCAAATTCACCTGCCGCAAAACGTTTCGTCGCCACGCTCATTTCTTTTATCGGCGCAACAATTTTTTCACTAATAAAATAAATCGCCACAAAACTCGCTATCATAACCCACAGGCTTGCAAGGACAATCGTCTTTATCGTGCTTTCCGAAAGCTCGTCCAACACTCCCGCGCTGTAACATACGATAAGCGCGCCCATATACGTGTTGTCGTCATATTTCATCGGAAAAACAAGTATACCGTATTTACTGTCAAGCGTTCCGCCTATGTCCGAATACAGCTCCGAAAATACCTCCGAACCGTTGTCTTTTGTCAATGCTTCCAAAACGTTGTCATCGTTTATTTTACCCGAATATAGATTATCAGTGCAAAGCAGTATTCTTCCGTTAGGTGTGGTAACGAAAATCGTCATTTTCTCGGCGTTTTTCGAGAGAAGATTTATCATGGTCGAAATTTCGGAATTGTTTTGATAAATGAATTGTTCAAACGCGCCCGTCCGCGGGAAAATTTTCTCGGTTTCCGAAACGAGATATTCTGAAATATACGTTCCGGTATAGTTTGCCACGATTCGGCTTCTGTCATGCGAGCTTCGCACGGTACGCGACGAAACGATAAGCGCCAGCAACGTAAAGCTAATAAAAACAATGAGCAGAAATGCGGAAAGATAGCGGGTAAAAATACTTTTTTTCAAAAGAGTTTCTCCTTCAAAACAAAAATTTCAACGGCAGATCTTCGACCTGCCGGAAACAATTATAATACCTCGAATTTATACCCTACTCCCCATACTGTTTTCAGCGTCCATTTGTCACTTACGCCTTCCAGTTTTTCGCGCAAACGTTTAACGTGAACGTCGACCGTTCTCGAATCTCCGAGATAGTCAAATCCCCACACTTTATCAAGGAGTTGATCTCTTGTAAATACTCTGTTGCAGTTGGACGCAAGAAAATACAAAAGTTCAAGTTCCTTCGGCGGGACGTCAACCGTTTTGCCGTTGAGTTTCAATTCATATTTTTGAAGCGAAATTTCAAGATTGTCAAATTTAACGCTTTCGTCATCGCCTTTACTTTCCGCCGTTTGGCAGCGGCGAAGCACCGCCTTTATCCTTACGGAAAGTTCCTTCATATCAAACGGTTTTACAAGGAAATCGTCGGCACCGAGTTCAAGTCCGAGCACTTTATCGAATACCTCGCCCTTTGCGGTTACCATAATAATCGGCTTACCTGAAATTTCTCTTATTTCACGGCACGTCTGCCAGCCGTCTTTTTTCGGCATCATTATATCGAGCAATACTATGTCGGGGTCATATATTTTAAACGTCTTTATTCCCGCGTCGCCGTCGTTTGCCGTTTTAACTTCGTATCCGTCGTTTTCGAGATACAACTTTATCGCCTCGCAAATGTTCGGATCGTCATCTATTACAAGAATTTTCTGATTCATATTTTTCATTCCTTTCATTTTATTTTTTTGCCAGTTTATTATACCATCAAAGACTTTTTTTGTAAATAATATTTTTTAAAGATTAAACATTTGTTTTTGAATTTTTATTATTCCGTTCAAATTTTTGCGATAAATTGTAAACAAATAACTTAGATTTTTCATAAATTGCGTTGTTTAGATTGACTTATTTATAAAAATGAGTTAAAATATAATGAATGCAGACATCAATCAAATATGTATACTCTTAACAGACGATCCATTAACTACACAAAAATTTTGTTGATATTCTTGAAGAAAGGTTTTTGAATGAAGAAGTTAATGAAAAAATTCATTTTCTATTCTCAAGCAAACTACAGTAAACTCGAAAAGGCTCTTGAAAACGCTGAAAGAAGCGGCTGGATGTTAAAACATAGAATATTTAAATATTGGTTTGAGTTTTCGCCGTCGTCACCTAAAAATGTGCGTTATTTTGTCTCATACAACTTTTTGAAAGACACAGAAATGTGGGAAACGGAGATGACGCTGAAAAAATCACTCGGTGCAAACCCGATATTGAAAGGTAGCGAAACAATATATCGCATAACCGGTGAAAATTGCGATTTGCAAGTTTATGAAACAGAGAGAAAAAAGTACCTTAAATCTGTATTTCGGCAGAAAGGTTTGCTCGGATTCAGCATGTTGATGTTTTCTTCAGCGGGAATTATATATGCGATATTTAATAAGATTTTTGATGTTAAATTTTATTTGCTCGCTGTTTTCGGTGTTCTTATGTTTACATATTTGATAATAAATATCGTTCGCCGTGCAACGGTGAAATAAAAAATAAGTAAAAAACTTTTCTGAACGAAAGGATAAAATATATATGAAACTTGGCATCGTAGGTTTGCCGAACGTCGGCAAAAGTACACTTTTTAACGCAATAACAAACGCCGGCGCGGCATCAGCCAACTATCCGTTTTGCACGATAGAACCGAACGTAGGTATGGTTACCGTTCCGGACAAACGCCTTGACGTTTTGGCTGAGATGTATCACCCGGAAAAATACACTCCGGCGGTCATTGAATTTGTAGATATAGCCGGACTTGTCCGCGGAGCGTCAAAGGGAGAAGGATTGGGGAACAAATTTCTTTCTCATATACGCGAAGTTGACGCCATTGTTCATCTTGTAAGATGCTTTGAAGATTCAAACATCATTCACGTTGACGGCAAGGTCGACCCTTTGCGCGATATTGAAACTATAAACCTCGAGCTCATTTTTTCCGATCTTGAAGTGCTTGAAAAGCGCATTTTACGCACGGAAAAGGCGATGAAGGGCGATAAAACTCTGGCGGATGAGCTCGATATACTCAACCGTGTTAAAGACGCGCTTGAAAACGGAATTTCAGCCCGCGCGGTGGAACTGACAGATGATGAAAAGGCAAAGATTGCCGACGTTTCTCTGCTCTCGATGAAGCCGGTGATTTACGTTGCGAATATAAGCGAAGATATGATAGGCGACGCATTCAAGCAGAGCGAAAACTATAAAAAACTTTCCGATCTTGCAAAAAGCGAGGGCGCCGAGCTTATATCCATCTGTGCGCAGATAGAAGCCGAGCTTGCAGAACTCGACGGCGACGATAAAAAGGCTTTTTTAAGCGATCTCGGCATCGAGGAAAGCGGCCTTGACGCGCTTATTCGCGCAAGCTATCATCTGCTCGGATATATCAGTTTCCTTACGGCAGGGCCGAAAGAAGTCCGCGCGTGGACGATTGTAAAAGGAACAAAGGCGCCGCAGGCGGCGGGAAAAATCCATTCGGATATGGAGCGCGGCTTCATTCGCGCGGAAGTTATCTCGTTTGACGAGCTCGTTGCGTGCGGATCGATGAACGCGGCAAAAGAAAAGGGCCTTATAAGAAGCGAAGGAAAGGATTACGTATTCAAAGACGGGGACATCGTCGTTATACGTTTCAACGTGTGATGAGAGAAAAACTTAAAATCGGCTGTCACCTGTCAACGTCGGGCGGATACACGCAAATGGGCAAAGACGCGCTTTACATCGGCGCCGATACGTTTGCGTTTTTCACGCGAAACCCACGTGGAGGAGGCGCTAAGGCCATTGACGAAAACGACGTCAAAAAATTTTTAAAAACAGCTGCCGAGAACGGCATCTCTCAGCTTGTCGCCCATGCGCCGTATACGCTTAATCCCTGCTCGTCGAACGATCATCTTCGCGAGTTTGCAACCGACACGATGAAAGACGATCTTCTGCGCCTGGAATATACACCCGGCAACTATTATAATTTTCATCCGGGCAGTCATACCGGTCAAGGGATAGATGTTGGAATCGAAGAGATCGCCTCTCTTCTTAATGCCGTCCTGACAAAAGATCAGACAACGACGGTATTGCTTGAAACGATGACAGGTAAAGGCAGCGAGGTTGGCGGAAGATTTGAAGAAATCGCCGAAATAATCCGTCGCGTCGAACTTAAAGATAAACTTGGCGTTTGCCTCGACACTTGCCACGTTTGGGACGCCGGATATGACATTAAGGAAAACCTTGACAGTGTTTTAAAAGAGTTTGACGACGTTATAGGAATTGAAAAACTTAAAGCAATTCATATAAACGACAGCAAAAATCCGCTTGGAGCGAAAAAAGATAGGCACGAAAAGATCGGAAACGGATATATTGGTTATGAGGCGTTATGTCGCGTTATAAATCATCCGGCTTTGCGGGAGCTTCCGTTTATTTTGGAAACGCCCAATGAGCTTGACGGTTATAAACACGAGATAGAGCTGCTCCGCGCAGCATATAAAATTTAACAGAGGTAAATAGATATGACAACACCCACAAATCAAAAACTGCTTGAAATAAGCGCGGATTTTGAAATTGACGGAAAAGCAACGGGCTTCACTCAACTCACAGACGGACATATTAACAATACGTTCGCGGTCGATTGGGTCCATTCCGACGGAACAAAGGACAAATATCTTCTTCAACAGATAAACACCAACGTTTTCAGAAAAGTTGACGAACTTATTAAAAATATCAACGGCGTTTGCGAACACATAAAGAAAAAAGTGACAGAAGCGGGCGGCGACACCTCGCGCGAGGCGCTTACGCTTATAAAGTGTAAAAACGGCGGCTATCTTTGGGACGGTTGTTGGAGAATGTATAATTTCATAAAGGGTGCGTCCGCCCATCAAAGCGCCGACGCTCCCGGACTTTTGTTCAATGCCGCAAAAGCGTTCGGAAAATTCCAACGCCAACTCGCAGATTATCCCGCGGATACGCTTTTTGAAACGATACCTAATTTTCACAACACCGTTTCGCGCTATAATGACTTTATGAAATCTGTCGAGCTTGACGCGGCCGGACGCGCAAAAGAATGTGTAAAAGAGATAGAAACGATAAAAAAATATGAAAAATACGCACATATAATCGTAGACGGAATTGCCGAAGGCAAAATTCCGCTCAGAGTAACGCACAACGACACGAAACTCAACAACGTTATGATGGACGACAAAACAAACGAAGGCGTGTGCGTAATTGACCTTGACACCGTAATGCCCGGCTCTCTTCTTTATGATTTCGGCGACAGCATCCGCTTTGCCGCGTGCAACTCAGCCGAGGACGAACCCGACCTTGACAAAGTCTATCTGCGCCTCGACTTGTTCGAAGAATACACAAAAGGATTTCTCTGCGGCGTCGGTGACGGTATTACCGAATACGAAAAGAGTTTGCTCCCGATGTCGTCGTTTATCCTCACATACGAGCTGGTGCTTCGCTTCCTCGGTGATTACCTCAACGGTGACACGTATTTTAAAATCGGCTATCCCAAACATAACCTTGTTCGTGCGAGAGCACAGCTTAAACTTGCCGAAGACATGTTCGCAAAACTCGACGATATGAAAAAAATCGTTGAAAACTGCTGAATATCACAGTTTTTGCATCCTTTGGCGAATGTTTTTCAACAAAAACGTGTATTTATTGAAAAAAATGTTTGACTTTTTTTCGTTTTGTGATACAATATTATAGACCAATAAAAAAGACGGACTAAAACCCCGTCGGAATGGAGAAACAATATGGTATATACAATCGATCCCGAAAAATGCATCGCGTGCGGCTCTTGCGCTGATAATTGCCCCGTTAGCTGCATTGAAGAAAAAGACGGCGTTTACGTAATCGATCCCGATCAGTGCATCGGTTGCGGAACATGTGCAGGCGTTTGCCCTGTTGAAGCTCCCCACGAGAAATAATTAAGTACATAAAAACGGCGGTCTGTTTTTCAGACCGCCGTTTTTATTTTTATCTTGTAAAATGATGGAATATGTGATATATTATATTTAATAAACATTTACTGAAATATTTTTATTTCGGCGAGCCGTAATAACGCGCCGCCAAACGATAAACACCGATAAGGAAATTTTTTATGGAACTCATAAGAGAAAAGTCAAGAGATATTCTTCCCACACCGGAAGAAAGAATAAACACCGTTTTTTCAGTAATTCCCGACGACGCGGAATTTACAAACGCCGCCGGAACGCGCGCGATAGGAATAAGCGGCTTGCCGTTTAAAGCTCCCGTTTGCTTTGCCATAACAAACAGCGAACATATGTGTAAATATCTTTCACCGTATTCAGAAAATGATAATCTCTTTGTTTTCGGCGAAGGTGTAAAGCATTTTACAAACGACGGCGAAAAAATGCTTGATGAAAAGACGGAAAAAATATTAAATGAAATATATAAAAGAGTCGTTTGCGGCGCGGGATATATAGACGAGAACGGCGCGCATATAATAGACTTAAAATCTCCCAAAGTCGGACTTCATTTTGACATAAACCTTCTGATCGGCAATAGATGCGACTATGATGACCCGATGCTCACAACGCCGAAAAGCGCCGTAGACTCGCTCGGTCGCGGTTCATTCAGATCCGGTGCGGCAAGGCAAGTGCTGGCAAGCAGATTTACCCTTGTGCCCGAGGAAAACGGCGACCCGGTAAACCGTCAGTTTTACATTGTTGAAAACGGTAGGCAAATTTTTTATTCGGCAAACGTTCACGACAATGTTAAAAATGCCGTATGCAAACACGAAAGAAACCGCACGACGATTGAATATGAAACGGAATGCGGGCTTAAAATAACACGCACCGTATTTATTCTTCCGCAAGAGGACGATATGCCGGAGGCGGTTGAGGCGCAAAAGATTGTTATTGAAAATCTTACTTCCGCAGAAAGAAAAATCAAAGTCGTAGCAACAGGTATGTTCGGGCTTTGCACGCCGGAATCGACGATGAACGATATAATATATGCAAGCGTAACGTGGGAGGGCGGCGTCATCCGCGACGGAAATACACCGGTAGCCGTTGTTCCCTCGCCGAACCCGAAATACCTTGCTCCAAACAAACGTTTTGCTACCCTTATCTGTGACGGCGGATTTTTCGACGGCTACTGCACGAGCTATTCTGAATTTATCGGCAACGGATCTTTAAACTATCCGGAGGGTGTGAACAAGCTGACGTCGAAAAAGGCGAGCAAAATAGTGCCGTTTTTTGCAATGGAAAAAACGGTAAGCATAAAAAGCGGCAAAAGCGCGGAGCTGATTGAACTTGTCGGAATGACGCTTGCAAAAAACGGCGACGACGCATATTTTTTGCCACTGCTCGATAATCTTTTAACAAAATACAAAAAAGACGGCGAGCTTGAAAAATCGTTTAAAAAATCGATTGAGTTCTTTGATGATTTCTGCGGATATGTAAAGACAAACACCGCCGACAGTGTGTTCGATTCATATGTCGGCTCAAATTTACCATTCCAAGTTTATTATCAATCGTTTGTTTCACGTTCATTTGCATGGACGCAAAAAGCGTTCAGAGAGATAGGTTTTCGTGAGATACAAGATCTTGAAGCGGGTCTTTATTACTTCATTTCAATGGGCAAAGCCGACGTTGTAAAGACGATGCTTAAATCTTGGGTGACAAACGTTTGCGAAATGGGATATGCAAACCACAATTTCTACTCTTCCGGAAAAGAACCCGGTGTATGCTCCGACGACCAGCTTTGGCTTTCGCAGGCTGTTTACAGATATGTCGTAACGACGGGCGACGTCGGCTTCCTCTCGGAAAAATGCAAGATTTGCGACACAGGTGATGAACGCTCCGTATTTGAAACTCTTATGAAAGCAATCGAGTACAGCGGCAAAATTTCCGTCGGCAAGCACGGTTTGCCGCTTATTGACAGGGGCGACTGGAACGACTGCTTAAAGCTTGACGCAGATTACATCGACGGCCCGGAAAAGAAACGCAGATACTTAGCTCAGCTGAAAGAAAGCGGAAAGCCATACGGTACACCGTTTGAAAACGACCTTTCCGAAAGTGTAATGAACGCGTTTTTGCTCAAATTATCAATAGACCAAACATCCGCTTTGGCAAAAATGTCGGGTAGAGATAAAGAGCATGAATATTTGATTCGTTTCTCCGAAGAGCTATATCGAAAAATTCAGAATACCTGTTGGATAAACGGTTATTTTATCCGCGCGTTTATCGGCGGCGAAAGAAAATATAAATATCTCGGCTCGGCAGGTGACGGACTCGACGGCGACTGTATCGGCGGAACATATTATCTCAACTCTTTCTCATGGTCGATCCTTTCCGATGTGGCGACAGAAGATCAAATATCTTCTATGCTTGACAAAGTCAAAGAGCACCTTATGACACCCGCAGGACTTCGCCTCTGCACTTCCGCCGCTCTTGAAAGACTTCAAGTCGGCACTTCCGCCACAAATTATTTCCCCGGCGACAGAGAAAACGGCGGCGTATTCAAGCATGCGGCGATGATGGCAACCTGCGCGATGCTGAAAGCCGCAAAACAAGTTAAAAACGAGGACCTGGCAAAAAGACTTTCCGGGCTTGCGTTTGAGGTAATAGGACTTGTCGTTCCGTACAGAACAATGCAAAACCCTTATGTGCTTTGCGGAAATCCGCGATTCTGTACACAATATAACAACAGTAAAACCGGCGAAAACATCGGTCCCATGCTATCGGGCACTGCAAGTTGGCTGGCGCTTTCAACGTTTGAAATGCTCGGCATTTCATATACAGATGAAAGCATTGTGCTCTCCCCCGTCGTTCCGCTTGATAAGACCGAGTTTTCATATACTTTCAGAACCTCAACGGCTGAATTTAACGTCAATATAAAAAAGCCGCTCGGTTTTGCAAGAGTAAGCGAAACGTCTCGCTGTCTTTTCGATAAAACGCCAGTTCCGTTCTCCATTCCCAAAAGCACAACCGGAAAACATAATATCGACATTTCAGTTTGATTTTTCTTCCGACGCATTTGTTTTTTTCAATAAAACGCTGTGTCACGAGAAAAAAGTGGAATAATAATAAAAAACAATCAAGAGGCTAATATTTTGAAAAAACAAATTATACCCGTTTTGCTTGGAGCCGATCTCAACGCTTACAGCGTTGCCAGAGCATTCCATGAGGCTTTCGGAGTAAAAAGCTTCGCTTTCGGAAAATATAAACTAGGCGCAACGTCAATGAGCAGTATAGTGAAGTTCACCGTTGTAAAAAATCTTTCAGATGATAAAAAAACGGTTGAAATGCTTTTGAACTTTGCGAAAAAGCAAAGAAACGCAGAACTGTATCTGTTCGGATGTACGGACGAGTATGCCGAAATGATAATAAGAAACAGAGAGGCACTGGCCGAATATTACTTTTGCCATTGTATAGGCGAAAGGCTTGCCGAACTTTTGCAATCAAAAGACTCATTCTATAATATCTGCGACAAATTCGGTATACCTCATCCAAAAACCGTGATATTTTCGTCATTCAGCGACTATTCCCTGCTTTTCGGCGACATTGGCTTCAATTACCCGATAATTATAAAGCCGTCGCGCTCTTCATTATATTGGAAAAATCCTTTTCCGAATATGAAAAAGGTATATTCAGCCAAAACGCCGTCAGAGGCTAAGAAAATACTCGTAGACATATATTCGTCGGGCTACGACAGTACGGTTATCTTGCAGGATACTATCCCCGGCGACGATTCGAGAATGTATGTTCTCACATGCTATTCTGGCTCCGACGGCAAAGTAAAAAGAGCGTGCCTCGGTCACGTTCTGCTCGAAGAGCACACCCCGAAAGGGTTAGGAAATCATGTGGCGGTGATAACCGAACAGCATCCCGAAATAACCGATGTTCTTTGTAATTTCCTCGATGATATAGGCTACGTCGGCTTTTCAAATTTCGATATTAAATTCGATGAAAGAGATAATAAATTCAAAGTTTTTGAAATAAATCTTCGCCAAGGCAGAAGCAACTATTATGTAACGGCGGCGGGTCAAAACGTTGCCGAAAGCGTTGTGTTTGATCGGAAAGGCGCTCTGCCGGACGAGAGAGAAATTTGTGAGAAAAAGATATTTTGGCATACTGTTCCCAAAAAGATCGTTTATAAATATATTAAAGGCACAAAAGCCGAGAAAGATGTGCTTTCAATGGAGAATACTCCCGCCGAAAGCTCTACTCTTTTCTATAAGCCGGATATGAAAAATCCGTTAAGATCATTTTATATTTACGCACATAACATAAAATATTTCAGCAAGTATAAGAAATATCCGCAGAGGTAAAACGATGGATAAATCAAAAAAAACGCTGGGGATCCTCGGCGGTCTGGGACCGATGGCAAGCGTGTATTTTTACGAGCTTATAACAAGGCATACCCTTGCTTTACGCGATCAAGACCATCTCGACGTAATTGTGCTCAGCGGCGCGTCAACTCCCGACAGAACGAGTTTTATTACGGGAAAAAGTGATAAATCTCCTCTCGACGCGATGATAAAAGGAGTTAGAACACTTTATAATGCCGGCGCGGAAATTATAGCGGTACCGTGCAATACTGCGCATTATTTTTTTGACGAACTGTCAAAGGCGGTGCCTGTCAATGTATTGAACATTGTTCGTGAAACAACCGAACATGCAAAGAGAAAAGGCGCTTGCCGCCTCGGCGTTCTCGCAACCGACGGAACACTCATATCGGGGTCGTATAAACACGAATGTGAACGGCTCGGCATGGAATATGTATCTCCTGCGGACGACGACCAAAAAGTGTTGATGGATATTATCTACAAAAGCATAAAGCAATCATCGCCGCCGGATATTGAGGCGTTTAACGCGATTGTTGAACATTTATTTAAAAACGGGTGCGACCACATTATTCTCGGCTGTACTGAGTTGTCGCTTATTCCGCAAAAAAGAGTATACGGCTACGAGAAAATGATAGACTCTCTTTCGGTTTTGGCAAAAAACGCTATAACTCTATGCGGCGCAATTCCATGCGGATTTGACGACATCTACAATACATAAAACTAAGGACGAAAAAATGAAACAGCTTTCACAACTCTTGCTTGAACATCATTATATAGCAGAATATGATAAAGCCGATTACCCCAATGGTATCGGCTCTGTTTTAGTCGGAGAAATATGCAATGATTCAAGAGTTGCCAAAGAGGGCGCGGTGTTCGTTTGCATAAGAGGCGAGATGAGCGACGGACACGATTATTACAGACAGGCATATGAAAGTGGTTGCCGGATTTTCGTTTGCGAAAAAAGACTTCCGTTTCTTTTTGGCTTAATACAAATCATTGTGCCGAATACGAGAATAGCGCTCGCGGAAATTGCCGAATGGTTTTATGACCATCCCGAAAAAGAGCTGAAAGTAATCGGAATTACGGGCACAAAAGGTAAATCGACCGTGGCATATATGCTGTCGCATATACTTAACAGAAATAACCGCCCGACAGGTACTGTGGGTACGTGCGGAACGGTAATATCAAACGTCACAACTCCAACTCAAAACACAACGCCGGAAAGCCTTGAACTAATAAAAATACTTCGTAAAATGAAAGACGCAGGCTGTGAATATGCGGTGATAGAAGTGTCATCACAAGCGGTTTTGATGAACAGAATTCACGGCATTCGTTTTTTTGCGGCGGCATTGACAAATCTTTCGCCTGACCACATCGGCAAAGGTGAACATCCCGATTTTGAGAACTACAAAGACTGTAAAAAAAGGCTGTTTTCGCTCTGTGACATCGCCGTGCTCAACCGTGACGACAAATTTTATGAAGAGTTTAAATCGGCATGCATTTCAACCCATGTTGAATACTCGCTTGACGATGCGAAAAATATTTCACAATCCGAATACGCACTTCACACAGAGTTCGACTATGCCGGTATTCGTTTTGACATCCCTCTTCCCGGCGCTTTTAACGTAATGAACGCTTTATGCGCCGTAAAGCTCGCCGGAATATGCGGAATAGGCGAAAAATTATGCGCTGCGGTCCTGAAAGACGTTTCTGTTCCCGGAAGATTTGAAGAAGTTAAGAACTCCACCGGCGCAAGGTTTATCATCGACTATGCACACAACGGTGAAAGTTTGCGTTCCGCAATTAACGCGCTCAGAAGCTCTTTGCCGGATCGCTTGATCTGTCTTTTCGGATCCGTTGGCGGCAGAACTCAACTTCGCCGAGCAGAGCTTGGAAAAGCCGCAAGAGCAGCAGATTTTTGTATTATTACAAGCGACAATCCCGACAGCGAGCCTCCCGAAAACATAATTGCCGACATTGTAAGCAATATCGGTGAAACGCCGTATATTACGTTTATCGATCGCGCACAAGCAATAAAATATGCCGTGAAAACGGCAAAAAAAGGCGATATTGTACTTCTTGCCGGCAAAGGCCACGAACAGTATCAACTGATAAACGGCAAAAAAATACCGTTCAGCGAAAAAGAACTTATTAAAAAATATTCTGATGAGCTTATTAAAGCATAAATAAAACTCCGATTTTTCAATCGGAGTTTTATTTATGTTATTCTGTTACAATCACTCTGATATAATCATGTATATTCGGATTTTCGACTGATTTTATAAATATTAAATATGAACCGGCTTGTGAAAAACCAAAAATCCCTTCTATCTCATAATATTTTTCTTTATCGGCAGTACATTCATACCCGACGGCTTTGTTTTTTGCGTCTGCCGGGAAAACATCATAAAATTCCTTAACGTCAAGCACTTCGTTAACTTTTACTGATATTTCTTTTGTCTTTACGTTGATTTTCTCAACCTTTTTATCTTCAACGGTAACTGTAAATACGGTAAAAACAGATATTTGAGAATCATTACTCTTAATTGTTATAAGCGTATCCCCGTATCCCACCGCCGTAATTACGCCGTTTTCATCAACCGTGGCGATGTCGGTGTCGCGTGAGATAAAACTTACGTTTTTCTTTGACGACTCCGGCACAACGTCAAGTTCAATTTGATATTTCTCACCGGGAGCAATTGTAGTTCCGCGAACCTTTGTTTCTATTGAAGTTATTTTCTCATAAACGTTAACATTGCAATAAGCAATAATCAAATTGTCATCATCGTCCGTATAATAACTTGAAATTGCTCGCACAAGCGTATTTCCCGTTTTCAGCGCGGTAATCTCCCCCGTCGTGCTGTCGAGAGAAACAATGCTTTCGTCCTGTACTTGCCAAATGAGGTCCTTATATTCGACGTCATCCGGGTAATAAATCGGCACAAGCGTATGTTTTTCGCCGATTTCGAGCGAAAGCTGCATTTCGGAAAATGCCAAGGTTTTAAGCTGTCCGAACACTTCTTCGCTGACGTTTACAAGACAGACGGCTTCAAGATACTTCCCGTCTTTCTTATAATGAGTCGATCTTGCGCGAACATATGTACTTCCCGTAGAGATGCCCGTGATCTCACCGGTTTCTTTGTCAACAGAAACAATTTTTTCGTTGTCAGATTGCCAAACAACCTCTTTATGCTCGGCGTTGCCGGGGGTAAATATTGGCGTAAGCACCGTTTTTTCGCCCGTTTTTACCGTTATCTCCATATTTTCAAACAAGATAGACGAAGCGCGAACTTCTTTGCTGTTTTTAATTATAGTTAAAATCGCATAAACGGTTCCGCCTATTATGGCAAGCGAAAGCACGATGGCTAAAATAATGAAAATAACACTTTTTTTCTTGTCCTTTTTCTTTTTGTTATTTTCACTTTCTATCTGTCTTTGCTTTTTGCGGAGATTCAGCTCATCCATTTTATTTTTATATTCCATAAAATCATTCATGGATTTGACCGAATCGCCCTGCTTCGGCATTAAAAAACGCTTGTCAATGTCAATATCTTCATTTCTCACCGCTGCAAACGAAAGCCGTGCGGCGTCGCCCAAGATAAACGACTGAATAAGTTGACGCGAGAAGTTAATGTCATCGGCGTCTTCTTCGCGAAGATTTGAATAGAACTTCATATTTGTCTTTATGCCGAACCTTATCGCTTTCATTCTTGACTGAACGGAAGCCTCCGGCACGTCGGCTATTGACGCTATCTGTTCAGGGGAGAAATTAAAATAATAATACGAATAAGCGCAAAACCTGTCACTCGGAGAAAGCTCGGACAACATCTGCGGTACAGCAAATTTTATTACTTCACTGTATACAACAGTGTTGATAATATCCTCCGTTTCTACCTCTTGCACATCCGGCAGACCGTCGGAATATTCCGTTGTCCAATACTCGCTTCCATTGCCTTTGAGCCCCATTTTTTCTGCACAAAAACTCGACGCGATATATCTGAGGAACAACATAAAATCGTCGCCCTGAGGATATGCCGATATGTTTTTTTCGGCATAATTGTATATTTTATTGAGCATCACGTCAGGGTTGGGATCGCCCATTACCTTTTGACAATAATAATAGATAGATTTTGCTGTGGCGGAAAAAAGCTCATCCATGGCTGTATTGTCGCCGTTTCTAACGCGTTCCGCGAGAGAAGCAAGTTTTTCCTTATCCATTTTTCAGTCCCCTTTTGTCGAATATGAAATACGCGTTCGATCCGAAAAGTACGAAAACGCGTTTCAACTTTATTTTAAATCAAAGAAACGCCTTGATGTCCTCGGGAAGTTCGTCCTCGGAAATGGACGATGTAAGCACAAGCGCTATACCGGCTTTGTCAACCGTAGGCGAAACTCTGCGCAAAAACGAAGCAAGTCCTTCTACCGTGTTGTCGCACATCTTTATTGCAGAATCTATAAAAATATGAGTAATATCATGGTTTGACGCATATACGCCGCAAACGAACGAGTAGAGCTGATCAGCCCCTGAAATTCCGTATTCGGAAACGTCGATGAGTCTTGCCTGATATTTTACGTCATAGCGGAGTTTTTCTCCCTTTTCAAGACATACAACGGCGCCGTTGGATGTTTCAACAGCTTCGTTTACCATATCAATAAGTGTTTTTGTTTTTCCCGTTCCCTTGTTGCCAACTATCAATTTAACCATGATTATCACGCTTTCCCGGCGGATGTGGTTTTATTTTTGCGCTGTGCCTTACCGCCGAACGGCACAACGTATTTTTTGCTATTTTAATGATACATCATTTACGGTAATATTGCAAGTGTAAAATTGAATAATTTTATAAAATTATTTTTAACAAATGAGTTACTATATAATTTATCATTTACATACTACAAAATAAGTAAATAATTATAAAATTCAATTAAAAAATGTTTAACGTTCTGTTTTTCCCTTGATAAAAATATAAGCACATCGGTTTTTGCCAATAGCAAACAAGTGCGCGACAAGCGTTTTTATTGTTTTTTCTCGATGCTGTCATCAAAGGCGGCTGAAATCACCTTTTTAATATTCTTTTCAAGTTTTATTCTCGGCACCGTCATTTCCCTTGCACAGTTTTGGCATCTGATCTTAATATCCGAACCAACCCCGAGAACATAAAACATATTCCCGCCGCAAGGATGCTCCTTTTTCATTTCAAGCGTGTCGCCCGTGGAAAAACGAATTATATACATACGCGTCTCCTGTGTTTTTTATGATTATATCATATTTACACATTTAAATCAATAAAAATATCCGCCGTGGCAGGCGGATATTTTTCATTGTCCACCGAAAACCACGCGATAGTCGCGTGGTTCAGTAAAGGTTAACCGGTGAGGAAAAATCCTCCAATTTGTGATATAATTACGACGACCTGCCAGTCGAGATAACAAACACAAATTGGAGGATTTAATCTATGAAAA
>JAFSRI010000044.1 GCA_017446155.1 Clostridia bacterium
CACGAGTTTTATGATAACGCGAATAAAATAATAAGTATACAAGCCGGTAAAAACCGAAAAAACACATATTTTGATATGCTGAATACGGTTCTTAAAGCGTCAACTGCAAGAGAAAATCTGGAACAGCTAACCGATTATCTCTTGCTTGCGTACAGAGATATACTGAATGCAAAATCAAGCGGCCGTAGCGCGGGAGCATTTTTTTCTGATGAGGACGCGGAAATATTTGCGGAAAATATAACAATGGAAACGGTTATGGATTCGATAAACGCTCTGAAAGGACTCAAATTTGACGCATCGTTTAATTTTAACTATTCGCTTGCCGCGGCGTCTCTTGCAATTATGCTGTGGCGTGCCGCATAAAGAGAACGGAAAGGATAAATAAAATGGATAATAATATTATCGAGGAAAACATAAAAACGGAATACGAGGTCGTCGGAGTTCGTTTTAAAGATATGGGTAAAGTCTATTATTTTGACCCGTGCGGAATAAGTGCGTCTGTCGGCGACGATCTTATAGTTGATACGGCACGCGGGCTTGAATTCGGAAACGTAGCGGTTGCAAATAAAATAGTTGAAGCAAAAGAAGTTGTGCTTCCATTGCGTGCAGTTATAAGATTTGCAACGGACGAGGACAAAAATAAAAACGCGGAAAACAAGAAAAAAGAGAAGGAAGCGTTTGATATTTGCCTTGAAAGAATAGCGTTTTTCGGGCTGGAAATGAAGCTTGTTGAATGTGAATATACGTTTGATAATTCCAAGCTTTTGTTTTATTTTACATCAGACGGAAGAGTAGACTTTCGCGAACTTGTAAAGGATCTTGCGGCAACGTTCAGAACACGTATAGAACTGAGGCAAATAGGAATACGCGATGAAACGAAAATGATAGGTGGGCTTGGCGTTTGCGGTATGCCGTTCTGCTGCAAAAGATTCCTTGACGATTTCGGCCAAGTTACAATAAAAATGGCAAAAGAGCAAAATCTTTCGCTCAATTCACAGAAAATTTCGGGTGCGTGCGGAAGGCTTATGTGTTGTTTAAGATACGAACACAACGTTTATGAAGAAGAGATACGCAAAACGCCGAAGGTTGATTCTATCGTTGATACGCCTGACGGGCGCGGAGTTGTGTGTGAGACAGTGCCGTTAGCAGGTATTGTGAAAGTAAAATTCAGCGATGGGGAACAGCAGTATATCAGACAATATCACCGCGACAACATCAGCGTAGTTACGACACCAAAACAAAACAACAGCGCAAGCGACGAAACGGCAGAATAATTTTTTTAAAAATTATCGAACAGTTGTTGCTAACCGGAAAGGTTTAAATATTCTATTTAAACATATCCATTTAATTTCTAATTGACGCGAATGTGCGTGTGTGAGCTCGGTAAACAATAAAAATGCCGGATAAAAGACAGGGGAGTGATTTCCTTAATGGTTTATCCGGCTATATTTTTTGATTGGTCTAATTATACAAAATTCAAGTTTTATATAATTCGGGGAACACGAAAAACACGATATTGGCAAATAAATGCAAAAAGCCGGTATTCAGCCGGCATTTTTAATATTTTCAGTATTGGTTATTATATGTTTGTTGAACAATACAAAAAGTTACACTGCATTCTGTTGGTCAATTATCTTTTTTACTTTTATTTCTTTTCTGTTTTATCTTTATCTGTTTCTTTTATTATTCGGACGACTATTATACCTGCCGGTTTTATTGAAATAATTTTTTCAACTCTTCCTTATTATATTTATTGATTACTTATTATTAGAATTATGTTTATAAAATTTAATTTACAAAAATTCAAGATTATTGCACGTAAAAAACAAGTGTTATCAAATTTCTTCTTTCATCAGTTTTATCTTACACAACAGCGAATAGATTTTTTCTCCTTTCGGCAAAAGCAAAATATCTCGTTTGGTAAATTCCTTCATTATAAATAATAATATAAAATAAACTATTGCCGTTGCAATTACAGACATAAGCGTAGCTACGTTTGGTCTGCCTGCGTTTGCAATCAGCTTATAAACCGCTATTGTAACCGCCGTTGATATAAGCGACGCCGCAAGCGGTTTTAGTATTATTGTGGCAGATTTTGCCTTTATCCCGACGTATTTGACGACGAAAACAAAGTTGATAACACTCATTACAAAATAGCTGGCTACTGTTCCTATCGGCGCGCCGTAAATACCTATGCTTTCAATATTCAAAAGCACACAACTGACAATAAGTTTCGTTATAATTCCGCAAAGCATGGATACTATCGGCTTGCTTTGATGTTCGTTTGCCTGTAAAATCGATGAAGTTATCGTCAAAATTCCGGAGAAAAATATTGACGGTGCGAGTATCGACAACAGCGGCGCAACAAACGCAACGGCCTCTTTATTTGAGAACAGCAACCTGAGAATCGGGCCTGAAAGCACGGCTATTCCTATTGTGCACGGAATGGAAATTATTGTTACTAACTTTAATGCTCCAAAAACCGTAAAATCAAGTTCTCGTCTGTCTTTTTTGGCTTTTGCGGCGGATAGTGCCGGCGCAATCGACGTTGAAATCGGATAAATAAATGCCGACGGAAGATGAAAAAGCGGAATTGCAAGTGAGGTGTAATTGCCGTACATTTCCTCAGCTATTTCTATTGGAAAATACTTTTTTGTAAGATTTACAATCGTGAATGTATCAATCGTGTTTGTCAAATTCAACGCCACGGAGCTTATCATTACGGGAATTGAGATTTTCAGCAATTTTTTCAGTATTTCTTTCGGTGTAGGAATCGGCGTCGTGTCAGTATCAAGCGCACTGTCATATTTTTGTTTGTGAAGAACGCGGGCAAATATCAAAAAAGCCATTCCCGCCGCCTCTCCTACTGTCACGCCGGCGATGGAATATGCGGCGCAGACCTCAATACTTTTTCCGGATCTTGTTGCCCAAATACCGAACAAAATTCCGAGGGCAAACTTCCCCGCTGACTCGATAACCTCTGAAATTGCCGTCGGAAGCATATTTTGATGTCCCTGAAAATAGCCTCTTATAGAGCTTGAAATGCATATAAAAAACAATGTTGGGGCAATTACCGCTATTGCAAGCGAAGCGTCCGGCGCACCTGTAAATGACGCCAAAACATCCGCGCCGAAAAACATAACCGACGTTCCGGCGACGCCTAATATAAGAAATAAAACAAGTGCGGTATAAAAGATTCTGTTTACTTCTTTTCGGCTGCCTCTTGCGTGTGCTCGCGACACCATAAGAGAGATGGCAAGCGGCAGACCGGCTGTTGAAACAAGATATAAGTTTGTAAATATCGTATAGGCGGCGTTAAAATAACTCATGCCTCTTCCGCCCAAAAGGTTGTGAAGCGGTATTTTGAACAGTACACCGATAATTTTGACAAAAATATTCGATATAGTGAGTATTATAATACCTGCAACGAGTTTTGACGACGTGCCGGTCTTTTTCTGCATTTTTTCACCACCCAAACGTAATAAATACGCGTTTTTTACATAAAATCTTATTCGTTTTTTATCTCAAATATTCCGTCAGCCGATAAACTCTCTGAAAACGGACGTGCTCGGAACAAGCTCACCGGGTATCTGAGGTATTGTATCAAAAATGTGCCTGAACGTATCGCAAAGCAAAGTTTCGTTTTTGTTATTTATATCATATGTTATCTCTTTTGTCAAATACCGTCCGATAACGTTTATTTCATACGGCAAAAACGAATCTATCTTAATATCTGCCATTGGAATATTCGGTATAATATTTTTCTTTTCGTTTGCAACAACGTTTTGCCAAAGTTTCAGAGTAGTATCCGGAGATGCGCCGCGGAATTTATAATCTCTTATCATTCTTCTCCAAAACCGAATTTCTTCGCGCGTAAAAGCTCTATCGTAAGCATAAAAATCATTAAAAACATTGACAAACACTATCTTTCTGCTTTCAGACGGGATTAGCGACGCAATTTCGGGATAAAGCGCTTGAATTCCCTCGAAAACAATGATCGTGTCGTCTGTCGGTGTAAAGTTGACATAACCCGTGCGCACCCCGCTTACAAAGTCGAACACCGGAAGCTGTGTTGGCTTTTTTGCCGAAAGTTTTTCTATACATTCCGCAAAATAATCTAAATCAATCGCCTCGGCAGACTCAAAATCAATGTTTTCGCCGTTTATAAAATCCCTGGAAAGGTAAAAGTCGTCAATCGATATAACTTTAACGTTCTTCCCCGCTTTTTCAAGCTCCTCGCATATCTTCCCCGCTGTTGTTGTCTTGCCGGAACACGTCGGCCCTGACAATAGAATGAATTTTACGGATTTGTCGCCGCAAATTGCAAGCGACGCTGCCTTTACCTGTGAGAAGAAGTTTTCTTCACAATCGGCGATATATGTTTCCATTTCTGATAAATCGGAGAAAGATCTGTTGATATTATTCATTTAATACCTCTTATAAAAAATATTGCTTGTAGAAAGCGTCTATTGTGTCGAGTTTGTTTTTCCACTTTTCGCCCTCTTTATCCGAGAGATACTCATATGGATATTTGTAGTCGAAAATGCGTTCTATGTTTTCACCCTCACCCGCAACGAGCTTTGTTACCGCGCCGGCACCTACCGAGAAAATCGAGTGAACTTCTTCCATCATGTAAATATTATATTTACCCTCTGTTCCCGGAAGCGCATACCCGACGTTTTCAAGATTGTCCACGGTATTTTTCTGTCTGTATATATAATATGGAATATAGCCGTAATTTTTGCACACAAGTCTTGAATAATCCACAGATTTTGTCGTGTCGCTGTATGGATTGCATATTTCGGATTTATTATTGGCAAATTCCGCCGCGCTTTTGATGCAAAGGGTGTGAACGGTTATGTTGTCAGGCTTCAACGTTACAATTTTATCTACCGTTTCTGAAAAGCTCGTGAATCCCTCATACGGAAGTCCGGCGATAAGGTCGGTGTTTATATGTTCAATGCCTGACTTTTGCGCCGTTTCATATGCCGCAAAAAACTCTTCCGCCGTGTGACGGCGTCCGATCGCTTCCAGCACTGCGTTGTTCAGTGTTTGGGGGTTAATGCTCGTTCTGTTTACGCCGTATTCTTTTATAACCGCCAGCTTACCCTCGGTTATTGTGTCCGGGCGGCCGGCTTCGAGCGTAAACTCTTCGAGCGATGAAACGTCGACGCATGACGAAATAACGGAAAGCAAAATTCTAAGTTGATCTTCGCTAAGCGTTGTAGGTGTTCCTCCGCCGATGTAAACCGTCGATACGGTCAGACCCAGCGAATGAATTTTATAAAAAATCGATTTAATGTCCTCGCAAAGACGGATAAGGTAATCGTCGATAAGCGAAAGCAGTTTGGCAGATGTAAACGAGACAAAAGAACAGTAATTGCATCTCGATGGACAAAACGGGATAGAGATATATACGCTGCATGTATTTTTGCCGAGTCGCGATATTATTTTGTTTTCTACATATGCAATATCGGTTACAAGCGACGCTTTCTTTGGGCTGAGAAGATACTCCTTTGTCAGTCTGTTTTTTACATCAGTCTTTGTTTCACCGCTTTTAAGCCCGCGCAAAGCGAGTTTTGCCGGTCGAACGCCTGTAAGTATTCCCCACTGGGGTGTGATGCCGAGAAGCGCTTTTCCGGCGGCAAAGAAAGCCTTTCCGCATGCGACGCGGCAGAGAGTTCTCTCATCCCATTTCCCATTTTCAGGTTCTGTATATTCTTTTATAACGCTCTTCCCCGCGGCTGTGAGATCTACTTTTGCCGTAGCGCCGCCGTTTACTGTGTAAACGGTAACGTTTGCTTGCGGTTCGTTTTCCGCATTGTCGGATTTCGAGAATTTCGAGCCGGGAAAGAACAGTAGGCAAAGCGTTTGAACATAATATTCGTTTATAGGCCCGTTTACGGTTAATTTCATTGTATTTTTTCCTTTTTCAATAATACTTCGCTATCCATAACAATAGTTATGGGACCGTCATTTTGTATTGAGTATTGCATATAAGCGCCGAAAACGCCGGTGTCAACGTGCGGGATATATTTTCTCAGCTCTTTTACAAAATGTTCGTAAAGTTCGTTTGCGCGCTCTTTTGTTTCAGCTAACAAAAAATCAGGGCGGTTTCCGTGAGCGTAATTTGCACAAAGCGAAAAGTTTGACACGACAATGGCGCCGCCGTTTACGTCTGTCAAAGAAAGGTTCATTTTTTCGTTTTTGTCTTCAAAAATTCTAAGTTTTGCAATTTTTGCGGCAAGTACATCGGCGTCCTCTTTTGAATCACTCTTTTTAACGCCCAAAAGAATCGCAAATCCTTGCTCTATCTTTCCGGTAAGCACGCCGTCTGATATGACCGTGGCAGAACTTACTCGCTGTATAACAGCTCTCATTTGCTTTATCCTCCCGTTTTTCCGTATCCGCGTTCAACGCCTACAACGCCCTTGATGCTTTTCATCCTTGCCATGATGCTGTTAAAATGCGCAAGATTTTTGCACGCGACGGAAATGTTTATAATTGCCGTATCGTTCGGGCGTTTTTGAGAGTTTATTTGAAGAATTGAAACTTTCATTTCCGCGAGCGCCACGCTAATATCGGCAAGCATTGATATTCTGTCCTCTGCTATTACTTTCATCATCGCTTCATACTGTGCGTTTTTGTTGTCATCGGGAATTTCTTTCCATTCGACGTTTACAAACCTGTCGTTTTCATTTGACATGTGCGTCAGAATATTCGGGCAGTCTACTTTATGAACCGAAATGCCGTAGCCTTTTGTAATAAATCCAACCACGCTGTCGCCGGGCAATGGGTTGCAGCACTTGGCGAATTTTACCTGACATCCCTCAACACCGTCAACGATTATTCCGCCGTAAGAACTTGAAGAGCGCGGCCGCTGGACGGTTTGTATCTGTTTTACGTCGGTTATGACAATTTCAGGCTCAGGAAGAACAACCTTTTCAAATTCTTCTTTTAGTCTTGTCGATACCTTTGACATCGTGATGCCGCCGTAGCCGAGCATACCGAAAAGGTCGTCTGAGGTATTCATGCCGAGGCGTTGAGCTACGTTGTCGGTTATTTGCTTCAACTGCTCGTCTGTCGGCGTTTGAGTAGGATATAAATGGCGTATCTCCGAATATATTTCCGCCTTGCCGGCTTCGATGTTTTCTGCTCTTTTTTCTTTTTTAAACCAAGCCCGAATTTTCGCTTTTGCTTCGCTTGTGCGCGCTATTTTTAGCCAATCCCTGCTCGGACCCTTTGACGCCGCCGACGTAATTACTTCAACTATTTCGCCGTTATTCAGCTTTCTGTCTATCGGAACTATCATTCCGTTGACTTTTGCGCCTATCATGCGATTGCCGACCTCTGAGTGAATGTGATAAGCAAAGTCGATGCAGTTTGAGTCCTGCGGAAGCGTTATAACATCGCCGCGGGGTGTAAAAACAAACGTTTCATCTTGGAAAATATCAATCTTTAACGCGTCAATAAACTCATCGGGGTCTGTTGTGTTCGATTCATTTTCGATAAGTTTTGAGATCCACTCGAGTTTTCTGTCAAGATCGCCGCTACCTTTGTCGCCGGATTTGTATTTCCAATGCGCCGCGATACCGTATTCGGCAATCTGGTGCATTTCCCATGTTCTTATCTGAACTTCAAACGGAAGTCCGTCGCGTCCGATTACCGTTGTGTGAAGCGAACGGTACATATTCGGTTTCGGAATAGAGATATAATCTTTGAACCTTCCCGGCATGGAATTGAACATTTCGTGTATCAATCCAAGCGCAGTATAGCATTCAAGCTCGGTGTTGACGATAATACGTATTGCGTAGAAATCGTATATCTCGTCAAAGCTCTTGTTTTGCTTGTACATTTTTCTGTACATGCTATAAACAGACTTGACTCTTCCCTCGAGCGTACACTCGATGCCGTTTTCCTCCATTTTATCATGGATGAGTTTTCTTGTATTGTTTATAAAATTTCTGTTCTCTCCGAATTTTTTTTCAATGCTTTGGCTAACTTCTTCATATCCTATCGGGTCAAGGTAACAAAGAGCAAGATTTTCAAGTTCCTGTTTTATTCTTTGCATACCGAGACGGTGCGCAAGAGGCGCGTATACGTGCATCGTTTCAAGCGCTATTCTTCTGCGCTTTTCCTCGGGTTGCGCGTCGAGTGTGCGCATATTATGGAGCCTGTCGGCGAGTTTAATAAATATTACCCTAATATCTTTTGCCATTGCAAGGAACATCTTGCGAAGGCTCTCCATTTGGGCTTCTTCCCTGTCGTCAAACGGTATATGAACGAGCTTTGTAAGCCCGTCGACAAGCTCAGCAACCTGCTCTCCGAATTCTTTTTTAATCGTCACAAGGTCTACCTTGTCCGAGCAATCTTCAAGCGTATCGTGCAGGAGCGCCGCGCAGATCGAGTCCGTATCGAGCTCTAAACCGGCGACAATTTCAGCCACTGCTATCGGATGGCAAATGTATGCTTCACCGCTTTTGCGAAACTGCCCCTCATGCAATGTTTTGGCATATTCGTATGCCTTGTTTATCTTTTCGATATTATATTTTTTCTTTGTGTTTTCAATAATAAATAATAATCGGTCAATTCCTTCAAACATCTCTGTCAGCCCTCCTTTCATTCATTATCGGCGCGGAAAAAAGATCAACTTTTTCTTTGTGCTTTATTATTTCTCCGCGATATTCCGTGTCGGTTATTCGCTCAATCGACATAAGTTTTATCTGTTCAAACGCCTTTATAGCGACGCTTGTTTTAAACATAGACGGCGTGCCCGGCGATGAAACAAGTTTTTTTATAGAGAAAGTGCCTTTTCCCGTCGGCAAAAGATTTTTTATCTCTCCGTAAACTTTCGAGCATTCGGTTCTGTCCGGAATTTCGGCGTCCATAGGAGATCTGCTTCCGTCAATTATTTCGGCACACTCTTTTTGTATCGCCATCACCTTTTGCTTATATGAATCGGCATAATCCATATCACGCACGACAAGCTGAACTGTTTTAAGCCCGCGAAATTCGTTTATGTCCATACTGAACATAATATCGACCTCGTCGCCTACCGCAAATCCTTCGTGCTGGATATTTGTTCCGAAGAACAGTGCCGTAAACGCTTCGCCTTCGCACACAACTGTGAACTTTGAGTGCTTGCCGAAACTTAACAAGTTTATGGAAGTTATAATGCAATCTCTCATCACGAACGTCGGCGTTGGATTTCCCGCCCCGAAAGGTTCGAGCAACGATATTCTTTCAATTGATTCTTCGCTTATATCTTCGGGGTAGATCCTTGCGTCGACGGGTGTTTTTGCGTCTGCCGCTTCCGTATCCATGTTTTCTTTAACATATTCGTTAAGCCGTTTTCTGAACTCGTCAAGGTTTTCACGCTCAATCGACAGACCCGCCGCAAGTTCATGCCCGCCGTATTTAGCAAGCAGATCTTCGCACGACGCGAGAGCTTTAACCAGGTTCAGCCCTTTTACACCCCTTCCGGAGCCTTTGCCGACGTTTTCTTCTCCGCCGGATTTTTCAAATGAAATAAGAACCGACGGAAGATTGTATCTTTCGGTAAGACGCGACGCAACAATACCTATTACACCGTGATGCCATGTGTCGCTTGAAAGAACTATCGCGCTTTCTTTATGAAGATCATGATTTTTTTCAAGCTGTTCAACTGCGTCCGTGTATATTTCATTTTCAAGAGATTGCCGTTCTCTGTTTGTGTTGCATAGCTCCTCGGCTATGACGTCGGCAAGTGCGGTTGAGTCGGCTAAAAACAGCTGTACAGCTCTTGACGCGTTTCCTATTCTTCCCGCTGCGTTAATTCTGGGCGCAATCGTAAAACCGATAACGGAGGACGTTATCTTTTTGTTCCGTCTATTCCCGCCGCGCGAAATAAGGCGTTTATACCTATTTGTTTTGTGTGTGCCAAAATCGACAGCCCCATAGAAACAATTATCCTGTTTTCTCCCGTCAACGGCATAACGTCTGCAATCGTACCTATCGTAACCAAGTCTATGTAACGTTTGCACATGTCCTTTATTGTATATAAGTTGTATTCACCGCCGTTTACGTCGCTCAGTTCCAGCGCGCAAATCGTTTTAAAAACCACACCGACGCCCGAAAGTTCTTTAAAAGGATACGGACAGTCGGGGCGTTTGGGGTTGACGACGGCGATTGCACTCGGAAGCTCACTTCTGCATTGATGGTGGTCGGTCACTACAATATCAAGCCCGATTGAGTTTGCATAGTCTATCTCATCTATCGCGGTGATGCCTGTATCGACTGTGATGACGAGTTTCGTGCCGTTGGATTTTATAGTGTCGAAGGCGGCAGTGTTCAGTCCGTATCCCTCGTTATCTCTTGTCGGTATGTAATAGTCGATGTCGGCGCCGCGGCCGGATAAATACATGTATAATATAGAAACGCTCGTTACGCCGTCAACGTCATAATCGCCGTATATCGTTATTTTTTCCTGTTTTTCAAGCGCATGCTCAATTCTTTCGATTGCCTTTTTCATGTCGGCAAGCAGAAAAGGATCGTATAACATAGCGTCGGACTTGTTTAAAAAATTAGCCGCGTCAGCCGGAATAGAATATCCGCGGTTTATAAGAAGACGCGCACAAACGGCGGGAACAGACAGCTCTTTGCAAAGCCTGTTTACTTGCCCGACGTCTTGCGTCAGTACGTTCCATTTGCCGCTGTCAAACATATTTTCCGCCTCCTTAATTTGCCTTATATCTTTCAATTATTTTTATCGCGCATTTAATTCCGTCAACTGCCGCGCTCGTTATACCGCCTGCATATCCTGCGCCTTCCCCGCATGGGTAAATATTCTCGAACCCGATCGAAAGGAAAGTTTCAGAACGTACTATACGTACGGGTGACGACGTTCTGGTTTCGGGCGCAGTAAGAACAGCCTCGTTTGCCGAAAAGCCTCTTATTTTCTTTTCAAGCGCCGCTATACCGCCTTTAAGCGAAGAAGAAACAAATTCGGGCAATACACGGTCGAGTGATACCATGCTGACTTTTCCATTCATATACGTCGGCACAACAGACGTTATCTCGTTCTTTGACGTTTTACCCAAAAAACTGCCGACTGTTTGCGCTGGTGCAAAATAAGTATTTGCAGCCGCTTTATATGCCGCCTGTTCGATGTTTCTTACAAAGTTCATCGCCCCGTCTATACTTCCGCCGAAGTCCTCCGGCAAAACGGAAACACATACGGCGCTATTTGCATTTTTGCCGTTCCTCGCATGATTGCTCATGCCGTTTGTTACTATTCCGAACTCCTCCGACGCTGCCGCCGCTACCTCTCCGCCCGGGCACATGCAGAAAGTGTAAACACCCCGCTGCCCTATATGCGCCGATATTGCGTATTCTGCGTGCGGAAGAATGCCGCTGTCACTTTCTTTTCCGAACATCGCATAATCGATGTCTTTTTGAAGATGCTCTATCCTTGCCCCTACCGAAAACGGTTTTGCAGTCATGTCAATGCCGCACGATTGCAACATCTTCACCGTATCTCTTGCGCTGTGACCTATTGCAAGAACAAGCGCGCCGCAGTTAAATTCGCCGTTTGTCGTAAATATCTTTGTTACTTTGCCCAAATGCTGCTCGACTCCCGTCAGCTTTGTATCGAAAAAAATCTCTCCGCCTAGGCTGATGATTTCATCTCTCATTCTGTCAACCACGCCGCACAAATGATCCGTTCCGATATGCGGCTTTGCTTCAAGCAATATATCGTCCGGCGCACCGAATTTATGAAATGTATCAATAACTTCCGCGCAAAACGGGTCGTTAATTCTTGTCATAAGTTTTCCGTCTGAAAACGTCCCCGCACCTCCCGCGCCGAACTGGATGTTCGATTCAGTGTTAAGAATTTGGTGCGTTTTGAAATTATATACGTCAGCCGAACGCTTTAATGTATCAGAGCCGCGCTCGATCACAATCGGTCTGTAACCGTATGTTGCAAGATAATATGCGCAAAACATTCCGCAAGGGCCAAAACCCACAACGACAGGTCGTGCGCTCAGGCTTTCGCTCCCCGCAACGGGCTTGATCTCAGCACGTCTGTCAACGGTAATTCCGTGAGATTTGAGTCTTTCTTCGCTGTAATTTTTTGAAGAGCGTATGACTGCTGAAACATTATAGACGAACTTAATGTCGCTTTTGTTTCTTGCGTCTACCGAGCGCTTTGAAATTTTTATATTTTTTATTTCATCTTTTGAAAAGAACTTCAAAAAACTTTTTTCGGCAATGCCGAAAACTTCGTCCTTTGAAGCTCTTATCGGAAGCGATACACCGGTTACGGTATAACGCTGTTCTGTGTATTTGCTTTTCATCAATTCAAAACCACGTTTCCGGCACAAATAGAATATATCCAAATAATAATAGCGCAAACAACCGATATTATGGCAATTATAATATCCGATTTTTTGCTCTTTTTAACTTCATAGTCGTCCTCTTTGCGACGTGTGTCCTCCGCGTCGGACGTGCCTTTTCTGAATAATTTATCAAAGAATGACATAGCCTTCTCCTCCTCGCTTATTTGCTTTCGTTTTTGCGCTTTTTTGTTCCTTCATCGTCTTTGAGAAGGTTCGACAACTCGTTTTTAAGAGTATTGTAATCATAATTTCTTCTCAGCTGTCCGTCAATGGCAAGTGAGATTGTCCCGGTTTCTTCCGAAACAACAATCACCAACGCGTCGCTGTTTTCGCTCATACCAATGGCTGAGCGGTGTCTTGTGCCAAGATCTTTTATTATGTCCTCGTTTGTCGAAAGCGGCAAAAAACATCCCGCCGCGTATATCCTTCCTCCGCGAATGACGACCGCACCGTCATGCAATGGGGCTTTATTGAAGAAAATATTTTTAAGAAGTGAAACGTTTACATCGGCGTTTACGAGAGTACCGGTTTTAATAATGTCGCCGAGGGGAGTTGAACGTTCGATAACTATAAGCGCGCCGGTGTATTCCCTTGAAAGCTCGCTTGCCGTTTCGCAAATTTCGGTTATCACACGGTGTTTTGACGCCGACGATTTGGATTCAGAGATGTTTTTTATAAACGATACAGCTCCGAATTTTTCGAGGGCGCTTCTGAGCTCCGGCTGGAAAATGATCACAAGTGCGATAAGACCTATTTGAATAATGTTTGAAATAAGGAACTTTAACGCGTGCATGTTGAGAAGCTCGCTTATTGCCATCATGAGAACGATGAACAAAACGCCAAGTGCCAAACGGCTGGCGCGTCTGTCGCGA
This sequence comes from Clostridia bacterium, assembly GCA_017446155.1. GTDB lineage: Bacteria > Bacillota > Clostridia > Oscillospirales > CAG-272 > CAG-841. Next base: position 13,250 of record JAFSRI010000044.1, read on the forward strand.
ATAAATTTTATAACGGCGAAAATGATTACTGATACAATGGCAATGTCGATAATATCTACGATAATGTGAATCGACTTAAATTGATCTGCTATTATTCCGAATATTTGCTTTAAAATGTCCATGTCGGCTTCTCCAAAAATATAACGTTCAGTCCCTATGCAATATATTATAATATATATTTTAATTTATTTAAATACTTTTTTTGAAGATTTTTTAAAAAAAATTAAAATTTTTAATGTATTTATTGCCCAAATAGGTTTTATTTGATATAATACAATCGAAAAGATGGTAAAAAGGATAAAACAAATGAAAATTTTAAGAAAAATCAGCCGCACTCTGTTAAGCGAAGCCAAGCGGTCGCTTTTCGACTACAACACCTCCGCCGTGATCGTAGCCGCGGGAAAAAGCACTCGCACAAGCGGTGATA
>JAFSRI010000045.1 GCA_017446155.1 Clostridia bacterium
ACAATCGCTGCCGCAGCATTTGTCGGTTCTGCAACATCTCTCGCATATTCAGTTGCAGACGCAGGTGCAAAATGCGATACATGGGATGAATTTGCCGATTATGGCGAAACAGCCATGATAAACACCGAAATTGGTTGCGGTATCGGTATGCTTTATGGAGCAGGTCTTGAAGCGGCAAACGCAATAGACCAGAAAATTGTTTCTCATCAGCAAAGTAAGACTCAAACCAAAACAAAGTCTCAACCATATAAGAGCTGTATCGACATGGATGAAGATACAAGTGTTAAAAGATATGCTGATCATAGACCTTCTTATGGCAAAGGACAGGTGGAGCAGGTTTGGGAAAATGCAAAAAACGCAGAAGGGAAAGTCATTGATCCAACAAAAGTGGAAATAACATGGGATAGATCATTGCCGCGAAATGGACAATGGGATATGGGACATATTCCAGGTGAAGAATACTCGAGAAGACATCAACAATATATGGATGGCTATATGACCGATGATGAGTTTCTCGCCTGGTACAGAAATCCTGCAAATTATCGTCCGGAACTTCCAAGTACAAACAGAAGTCATAAATTTGAATGGAGAAATTATTAAATGAATATTGAAAAAGCGGATTATTGTGCAATAATTTCGTTGGGCACAATGGATGAATTTTATCAAAAAATGAAAATTGAGAAGAAAACAATTAAAGATATCGTCAATGAGAAGGATTCTTATGACGGCTCAAGTTTGCTCGAGTGCTGTATTAGTTCCTCAAAAAACAGAATGGACATTGCATTGGAACTGCTTGAAAATAATGCAAATGTAAATGTAATAACCAATAACGGGAATGAATTCCATTATCTTGCTTGGCGTATGGATTTTGACGGAGCAGTAGAGGTTGGATATAAACTTCTTGAAAAAGGTGCGTCACTTAATATTCAAGACAAACGATATAAAAACACCGGATTCTTTACTCTTTGTCATTGTGCATTTATAAAAAAGCGTGAAAAAGATATTAAGTTTTTGGAAGATTGCCTAAAAACAGGCAATGTAGATTTAGACGTGAAAAATGTCGCAGGGTTTACCCCAAGAGTTGTAATTATGGAACGTGGCACAGACTCACTAAGGGAATTAATAAAGAATATGTAACAACATATAACAAGCTCACTGCTAATACAGTGGGCTTTTTGGGAGATTTGTTTTCTAAGAGGATGATACTATGAAACGCAAACATTTTATTAATTTTGTATTAATTTTTATTATTTTATTTTTATCTACATCTTGCCAAAAGAAAAGCCTTACACAAGATTTTTTTACTGAACAGGTAAGATATAACGGCATAAAATATTACAGTTCGGTTGATTCAAAGTATGTCGAACCTTTTGAGACGTGCGTTTGGTTTCATTTGGATCCAGACATTGACAATGATTTAATCGAAGCCGGAACACTTACATCTATTATAATGCTTAAAACTTCAACTTATTATATCAGTAGCTCCGACAAACAGCCGGACTTTATTTACAGTTATCATGATGCAAATGAAAATTTAACGAATGGGGTCCATGATCCGCAAAGCGACGATTTTTTGCTTAAAACCGGATATCATATGATAAATGAAAAGATGATATTGCCATCGGGCGAAGCATGTTATATTAAAGATATTTTAGCTTCATTTGATTTCGGAACATACGGCAATGACACGGAAGACGTTTGCACAATCAGAGCTTATGTCGAAAAATATCCCTATATTTATCTCGAACTGAATATTTTCCGCTTTGGTAAAGATCTTTATGTAAGCTTTGCGAACAACAAAATAAAATCTTTTAAACTATCTCAAAAATATATTGATATTATAAATTGTTAATCTTTTTATGCCCACCTTTTGGGCGGGCATAGCCAAAAGCCGCCTCGTTTGAGGCGGCTTTGGGTGAAGAATATGTTTCAGCTGTTTCGTTATGAATATTCCGACCAAAAAAAGTCCGATGAACACTATGTTTTCGGACTTTTTTGTTTTGCTTTTTTTACTGATTTTCAAAAAGTGATAACAAGTTCATTTTGTTTTCATCCATTTTCATATGTGTTTATAATTGCTTTTCTGTCATCAATTCATTCTTGTGAAAGGAGATATTTATGCCCATACATTATTGTGATGTTCCAATAAGACAATTACTTTGTAACCAAAGTGCCTGTGAAATAATTGATGCCACTGGCAAGAAACTATTTGAGAATTGGAATATGGATGAATTTGAAAAATGGATTATAAGAGATGACTATTCTATCTTTCTTCAACCAGATGAAAACAAAATAAAGTTGCTTAGCTCCCGTTTTCACCGACGGGAGGATGGCTCACTTTCGATCACTGGAATTTATCATCCTGCTCGACAAAAAAGTCGTGATATACTTTTACGCACGCAAGCTCCGTCCATTTTTGTTCGACGGGCGGTGTTTCGTCAATATTGTATATGTGTGCACCCTTCAGGGAGAGCAGAAACGGAGAGTGAGTGGAAATAACAAATTGACATCCGTAATTTCTCACCGAGTCTTCAATAAAATACTTTAGTTGCAATTGATTTTGCGGAGAAAGGCTGTTTTCCGGCTCGTCCAAAAGATACAACGCATTTTCCTGAATTGAATCAACAAAGTATGACAGTGCGCTCTCGCCGTTTGAACGCTCCTGTATATTTCGCATCAGGTTTTCTTTCAAGAAGCGGGACTGACTGCGATTTTTGTTTCGCATATCGCTGACCCGTTTCCACCGCTCGTAATCATCCAATCCCTGAAAAAGATTCGGCGCTGCACCCGGACTGTTTTCCGCAATATATTCCCGGATCAAATCCGACCTTTTGCTGTCAATACCGTCGTTGATACGGCGAATATCAAGCACCTTTTCAAAAACGCCGTCGCTCGTGATGATCTTGCTCCCCGTCGGAATCGCTCGCTCTAACTGATAGTCACACATGCCGACGTAGTCATCAAAAAAGTCGGAGCGGTTAAACGGGGTGCTTCGCTCAAGAGTCAGCTTTTCAGCAATGATATTCAAGATACTGCTCTTACCGCTCCCGTTATTGCCACAGAATATCGTGATGTCCGAAAAAAAGAACTCGGGCAGTTCGCGATACTGAAACAGTTTAAACGGATAATAGGTCGTATAGCAGGTTCTTTTGACTTTGAAATTTCCTGAAAAATAATTTTCCTCATTTTCTCTTGTAGGCATTCGAAAACTCATTAAATATATCATAAGGCCCCATTTCACTCTTGTTTTTGTCACAAAACTTCCTATATCTTCAAATTCATAATCCATCCAGTAGCAGTCCGAGCGGCTGTCACAGTCAGCTTGTCGCGCGGATCGTCCGAATACAGAACCGTCCGTCCGCAGTTCGGACAGCGGGCTATTGGAATTTTGTTTTTCATAAATGCCTCCTTTGCGCATCAAACGATATCTTTGATGACCTTCAGCGCCACGCCCGCCATTCTGCACAGTCGGCGGTGTAAAAAATGCTGTCATCCTTCATCAACATATTTTATCTCTTTTATATCGCCCCACAGCATATCTGCCGCCTGCTCTATATAGCTTTTTTCGGTTTGCGAAAGACTGCGGAAGCACTTGATTTCGAGCTTCCCGTTTTTGTTTTTCCATATTCCCGCCACATCACCGTCGAGGAGTAGGGGCGGCATAACTATACCCGCAAGATTGAATACGCCGCGAAGATATTCGGGCTTTAAATAGATACTTTCCTTTTTCTGATACCCGAGCATAAGCTGGTCGAATCCCGCAAGGAAAATGCAATGCGGAATGTCCCCATCGTATGTTTTCCCGTTCGGTATGTAATAATATGTCCTGCCGCCGAAGTCAAACGACTCGACGGGCAATTCCCGAAGCCAATTCTTTACCTCCGCCTGTTTTGCGCCCGTATAATACATAGCGTCGTGTATCGTAGCGGGAGCAATATTCGTAAAATACCGCCGCGCTATCTCAAATTTTGCTTCTTCCTCGGGAATCGGAGAAAACTCGGGCGAGGCGATATACTGCTTTTTCTCCTGCACCGTATAATTCATAAAGCCGCGCACGCAAAGCTCGCGTATACCGCCGCCCCATGACTCAAACATACAATCCTCTTCGAGCTTTGTCATCCCGTTTGCGCGGCAAAGCTCCTTCAGCTCGTCGCGCGTGTATGCCCTCTCCGCAACCGCCGAGATGATGATAGCCGCAAGATATTTCTGCCGTTCGGGTGTCAAAGCCCAGCACGGACGCTGATTTTTCATATAGGAATATCCCTGCCATTCGTTTTTGCGATAATCCGCGCCGTTGTTGCACCGGATAAACAGCGGCAGGTCGCTTTCGGCAAACACGTGAACCGTGCCGCGCACAGACCAGTTTTTCACAAGCCCCTCGGCGACGGTCTGCTCGTCATAGTCGTTTGTACGGATTTTCAGTGAGTGCAAAGCGTTCGTCATAAACTGCGCCTGCACTCCGCAAAGGTCGCGCATCACTGTCAGCTTGTCCGCAGGCGCGAGCAGATATTGATTTGTCAGCTGACGGATTTTCAGTTCTTCAAGTGTCATAGCTTATCTCCTTTCCATATTGAACATCACGGATATATTGTATAAGAAAAAGAGCCATGATAATAAACAAAACATTCATGCTCAAAACTCGAATGGATTGCATAGATTTTATGACGCGAAGCCCTTATTGAAAGATAAGAAACATATGTCGACATAAGCCTTTCTGCGTTTTTTCAAATTAACTGTCTTGCTCCCTTTTTTACCCGTTGAAAATCAACGTGTAACAAGGGCGGGTTGCGTTTTTTATCTGTATACCGACGTCCTGAACAGCGCGGCGCAGTGAGGCTTGACGCAACAGGTATATTCTTCGCATTTTGCTACATCCTTCTTTAACCAAAGATCATGCACCGTAACACATCCGTCAAAACAGATCTTTTGCCGGCTTTCATCTTCAGACATATTAAATACTGCATACGCCGTATCGCCGTTTTCAAGCTTACGCTTGTATACAAGCACGTCTTTTGTTTCATTTTCCATTATTCTTTCGGGGAAAACCGACAGCGCATCTTGATTTATCCCGATAACCTCGTCGTTTGTATAAAGATCAAATTCAAACTCGCTCATAGCTTGAAGATCACAACTCAGCTGAATGGGCGATTGGAAAAATGCGCGCATAGAAAAAGCAAAAAGCGCTTCTTCCTCGGTTATTCTTGTCTTTCCTTCGTTCCACACCGTAGCGCCAGTTTCCATCATATCGAGGTCAAAATAATGCCCTCCGCACACCGCCGGTTTCCATACATCGATACCGTCTAAAAACGCCTTTATCTTATCCCATCTATCGAGAGAGTCGCCATTGCATCTCCACGATGTACAATTCTTTCTCCAATATTCCCAATACCACTCTTTTGCGTTTACCGTTACGCACATGGCAAAATCACGCTTGGCTTTGAGAAGTTCCCTTTTCATTCTATCCGCGTGAGTCGGGTCGCACGGAGTCCAATCATATTTCAAATAATCAAAACCCCATTCGTCCCATTGTATTACGTTATTCTTTTCGAGCTTCTCAACTCCTATCGGCCATCTGCACGCATAAAGCGGATCGGGTTCTCCTCTCGTACAACCCGGTATATACTCATACTCTTCGGGACACCCCCATGCTTTCAGCATTGGCGTTGAATAAATTCCGCATTTAAGTCCCATTGAATGTATCTTTTCACAAAAGTTCTTCATATCCGGAAATTTCGGATTGGGCATTACGGCATCAAATTCACCGCCATATTTGTATTGCCAACCGGAATCTATGTTTACATAACTGTATCCATAATCGGCAAGTCCGCTTTCAATTAGCGTAAGCGCCGTTTCTTCCATAATGCTCTGCGAAACTTTACTGCCGAACGCATTCCAGCTTGTAAAACCCATAAGTGGAGTAAGAAGACGAGTGTCCGCTGCTATTATGAATTTTATTCTTTTCGTCGTCAAGCCTTGTGAGTTTTTTGCCGTAATATAAACAAAAAAACTCGCGTCGGTTTTTACTGTCCCGGATATTATCCCGTCTTTTATCACAAGACCGTCAACAAGTCCTTTTGCCGTTATACTGATCGGACGTATTCCCGTCACCGGTATACGATACAATATCGGTTTACCGGTAGTCGCGCCGAATATCGACGGAGTATTGATCGAAGGCTTCCCTGCAAATGGACTTGAATGAGCTATTTTCATATTATTCTTCCTCTTTTCGCATATATTGATCCATTATATATTTTCCCCAGCAAATTCCAATTTGCTGAAATAATCATTCGTCATATTCCCCATACTCACAGCCTATGTGTGTCGCTTCGATCTCATCGACAAGTTTGAGCTTTCCGTCAACTTTGTCATACAGTTTGACCGTACCGACGCCGTTGCCTCCGTTCCACAAGCGGTTGTGCTTCTTTGAGCCGTCCGGCGCTTCGTAATTCACGAGAAGCATATCTGCTTTTTTACAACACACCTCAGTTTCCATCACCGCGTGTTTATTTTCCTGACGCACGTGCCATAAAACGATGTCGTCTTTTTCTTCAAACGAAAACTCGGTTTTGACGTTCAGCCAAACGTGCGAGAAATTAAAATCGTATTCTTTTCCTTCGTACCAAAAAACGCCGAGCAGCCGCCTGTCAAGCGGCACGAAATAGATCTTCGGGCGACCTCCGCCGATGTCGAAAACGCTGTTTTGGAGCATATTTCCGGTAAATTTGCTTTTAAGACAGTTCGACGAGAGCCACACCCACGGGCTTGTGAAATCACGTCCCCAGTTTTTGTCGGCATAGCCATAGCTCTTTTCGGGGGTAACGGTATATTGGCGTCCGTTGCACGTGATAGTGCCTTTATATGCGCTCTTCATTCCTTCGGCGTGCCAATACATTGCAAACGCTTCGGCATCGCGAAGCGGCTTGCTCGCACCATATCCGACGTTGAACGCGACTTGTTTATCTATCGCGAGATCCCATTCCATTTCTCCCGCGTCGCACATCCATTCGGGGTGTTCGGCGGCATTTTTTTCGGAAATGCTTATACTGCCGCGAAGCGCCGTTTCGGATGCGTAGCAGTCAGCCGACTCGACCTCATACGGCGCGCTACCGTGAATGCGGACGTCTTTTAATGAAAAGAAACGGTGGAGCTGGCATTTTCCATCTCCCCAGCATCCCGCCTTGACCATAAGATACGACGGGCGCTTCCCCGCCGCTTTGTTTTCGGGAAGTTGTCCGAGGATCGGCTCGTCCTCCGCAAGCGCCGGATTGCAAACGAAAAATTCAACAAAAAACGGCTTGTCTTCTCCTGTCTCGACGTCCTGCGCCGTAAATGAATGCCACCACCAGTCATATCCGTGGTGAGCAAGGGGACCGTGCAACATAAATGCGTTGCGGGTTATATCGTGATGATTGAACATAGTTGCCTCCAAAAGAATAATTAGTCAGTTATATATATTCAAATGTTTTTAACGGCTTTTCCCACCGTCTGAGCACATCTTTCTTTTGCACGAAGGTTGTCGCTGTCGTCAAGATCGCGGACGAACATCAGATAGGTGATCTGCTCGATCACATCCAGCGGATTTGTCAAACCGCCTGTCCAAAATATCTCCAATAAACTGTCGATTTTGTTTTTCAGTTCGCCGGTAATCATATTTCAATTACTCCTTTTCATAATTCCACACATATTTTGTATAGCGGCCGCCGCCGAGTTTAACGATCAGCCCGTTTTTCAAAAGGTCGGCGAGTGCGCGCTGCACTGTAATCTGACTGATATCCAGACACTCTTTCATGATTTCGGATTTCGTGATCGGTCCGATCCTGCCCTTGATAACCTCTCTCACTCTGTCGAGCTTTGAAAAATCACTGTCAACGATCAGCGCGGCGCGGCTTTCAAACTCGCGATACGCCGCCACGACAACGCCGAGCATATATCGTACAAATGGGGCAAAATCGTTTTTACTCTCATGCCAAGCAAAAGCGCCCTCCTGCAATACTTCGTAATATGTTTCTTTGCTGTCGGCAATTAGTTTTTCAACACTTATATATTTTCCAACATCATATCCTGCTCTGAAAAGAAGAAGCAATGTCAGCAGGCGGCTCATTCTGCCATTTCCGTCATTGAAAGGGTGAATGCAAAGAAAATCGAGAACAAACATTGGAATAATGAGCAATGGATCCATCTCGCTATCATTTATCGCTGTTTCAAACGCATCACAGAGCTGATTCATTATCTCTGGGGTTTCCCATGCAGGAACAGGTTCAAACCTGATCGTTCTCGTTCCGTCATCATGCTCTTCTGCAATTACGTTATCGCTACTTTTATAATTCCCTCCAATCGATGCTCCGCTGTATTTATATAAATCACGATGCAATTGCAATATCATCGACGGGCGCGGAGGAATATAGTTATAGCTTTCACGAATAGTAGATAAAACGTCACGATAACCAGCGATTTCTTTTTCACTTCTCGTTTCCGGCATTGTTTTTTCACGAACAAGCTGTTTCAGTCGCTCGCTTGTGGTAACAATGCCTTCGATTTTGTTGGACGCTTCCGTACTTTGAATCTTAGCAATTTCAAGCATATTTGTCAACGCACCATGCTTAGCTGTAGCAAATAACGTTTGTCTACCCTTGTATTCATGGATCTGCGAAAGCAAAGCAACTATATCGGCAGACAAAAGATTTTTATATTGATTTTTATAATTAAAACTTCTCATAATTACTCCCTGCAATTTTGAAGTCGTTTGTTTACTACTGTATAAATACTATACAGAATTAATTGTATCATGTCAAGGCTTAATTGCATCATTTTTTGCAAAAATGATATAATTGAATGCGGATTGGATCAAATCACTATGATAATACAATAATTAAGGTTCTTTTATATTATAAAATCTTTTTTCGATGTTGACTGAAAGTAAAAATAACCTTATAATAATTATAATAAATCTTGAAATTGTTTTATAATCCTTTGTTAAAATGCTAAGGGGAGATAAAAATGCAAAAAGTTGAGTTTAACGATTTATCCGATATTTTCAAATACACAATATGGACATCGGAGGAAGAGAAGTTTTGGTATGAAAAAGCTTGGCGCACACTGGAAAACCAAGGGTTAACCACATACAATAATTCTCATGAATATTGCGATGTTGTCTTTCTTGCCCTTGCAATTGTGTATTCATATTGCGAATTCTACAATATTACTTGGGTCGAAGGAGATATTGATGATAGTCCAGATTTTGATGAAAATGTTTATGACTATATTTCAGAAATTGAAATCGGTCAAATGCTTGTATTCAACAACATAATTAGCGAACAAAGCGATTTACTTACAAGCACAAACGAAGCATTGACTTTACTTGCGAGCAACTCCGTCAGCAAACTATACCATGCACTAAGAAACGAAATGTCAGATGAAGAAATACTGGCGTGGATGTATTCAACAGGAGAAACGTACTACAAAGAAGTGTATGACGAAGAATATGATGACTTTTTTGAAGAAGAATATGATTGCTCTGATTTTAATGAATATTCGAAAATGATAGATGAATTAAAGGATAATATACTTAGTGGAATAAATATTAACATGTTTTGTGGATATCAGTGGATCGCTAACGGTATGAGATCTTAATCAAAATTTACATTCGCATATTTTGCTCATATCAAATTTGGAGCAAAAATCTGAAAACAAATTATTATCTAATTCACTTGATTTACATATTTATACGCCCTAACAGGCACTTTGGGAAATATTTAAAATATATTTTAGGTTGACAATATCCTAATTTGTGTGTATAATATAATCAAATGAGTGTTTTACGGAGGTTACCGATGAACTTGAACACAAATCAAATAGTATCTATTTCAGAAGCAAACCAAAACTTTTCCAAAGTCGCACGCACCGTTGACCGCGTTGGTTCGGTCATCATATTCAAAAACAACAAACCGAAATATAGGCTCATCGACATCGAGAAAGACAACGAGATAGAAATGACCGACGACGAAAAGATCGATTTTGTCGCTACGCGCGTTTTAAAAGAATATCGACATGCGTTTGAGGAACTTGCAAAATGATAAAATTCAGTCAGGAAAAAGTGCTTTTGCTTCACAAGCTCATAACTGAAGAAACGGGTGGCGATCCGAATATCCGCGATGTCGATATGCTCGACAGCGCGCTCGAATCGGCGTTTCAGACATTCGACGGAAAAGAGCTATATCCTACAAAAGAAGAAAAAGCCGCACGTATAGGATTTTCACTTATTGCAAATCACGCATTTGTCGACGGAAACAAGCGTATTGGAATGTATATACTTTTGACGTTTCTTGAAACAAACGGAATTAAGATCCGCCCGACGAATGAAGAAGTGGCGCGCGTCGGACTTTCGGTTGCCGACGGCACAATGAAATACGAAGATCTCTTGAAATGGATATTAGAAAACGAATAATAAAAGCCGCGGGAACATCTCGCGACTTTTTAGACTGATTAAATAATCAAAAATCGCATTGGCAAAACTGTACAAGTGCCTTATAATTTTCTTACTTGAACAAGCCTATTTGGTGCAACTTTTTGGTGCAACTTTAGTTGAAAATTGCACCAAATAAAAAAGTGCCGGTACATCAATTTTGCACACGGAAAATCAAAAACATAGACAGATACTTAAAAATAAAGAAAAATTATCGAAATTATCGCTTGATAATCCCAATAAAAATGGTAAAAATTGGTATTTGGGTGGTGGAGGCCGCTGTGAAAGCTCCGGTCACTCAGACCATAAGAAGTCCGATGGTTGCTTAACTTTCGGACTTTTTTGTTTTTCATTTTGCGGCCTCGATATGTGGTTGACCACATGTTTGACCACATTCGGAGATAGAATGCAGGACGAAAAATAGAATAAAAGACAAAGCATTGTCAAGACAAATCGGGACGGTGAACGATGTGACGAAGATTGAAAAAACGGTTTTCCCGGTGAAGTGCGTTGCCGAGTCGCTTTTTTCTCATTTTTGACAAATTCATATTATAAAAAATCCATTTTCGGTATTTTTCGCACAAAAAATACTCCATTTGGGAAAAGCTTTTGAAAACACTTGAAAAATAAAGAAAAATAATTTATAATTATAATACTATGAATGTATATAATATATCTTCCCTCTTCACTCGCGCGTTGCGCGGCGAAGAATACAAAAATCAAGGAGGCATCAATGAAACAAACAGCTAACAAAATGAAAGGATCCAAACGCTATACGATTGCGTTTCTCGCCGTTTTAATGGCGACGCTGATGTCGCTTTTTGCGATTCCGGTATACGCGGATAACGCGAATAACAATGTGATTACCACTGATATTCCAGGGTTAACTGTAACCTATGATTCGATATTTGAAATCAGCAATCAGACGGGAACCGGATTTGACGTTACGATATACGGTCATCCGGACAATACAAGAACCGGTTATCTTAACTTCGTCAACAGCACAGACGAAACTATCAAAATTTGGTTTCAATACAGTATAGGCGGAGATCGTTGGTCCGTAGAATTGGACAAAAATAGTATGGGGCGTTCGGGTTATATCAAGCGTCTTGAAGTTCCCGCAAACGATAGCATTAGGATGAAAGTTTCGTCTATTTGGGGCAAAAATAATGATGTAACAGTATCTATTAAAAGACTGGGTCTGACAGGGGATCCGGATGTCTACGCCCTGGATCAACTTCAAGACCTGAAAATTTTCAAAGGCGATACAATATACAGTAACAATCCTTTTACTGTGTGCTACGGAGTAGAAGTGGAGTGTATCGATAGCAAATACTTCAAAAATGAAAGATATGAGTGGACTGCACCGGATGATTTTATAGTATTAAGCAGTGCCAACGCAAGCAAACGCGGAGTACACCTGGGTTATTCGGTTGATAAAACTGCTAACATATATACATCGATAAGTAGATGGGAACTTGGTGAAATATGGGAAAATAGTAAAAGTGGCGGTATGGCACCGATAGTGACCCCCGGCACCGTATTATATGAATCAAGTACTGATCCGAATGGCAGATACAGTTATATCTTTCAAGATAAATCATTGCCGGATATAGAAAATGTGCCCACTCATGCATTTTGTCTTCTGCCCTATTATTATCAGCTGGTGGGGGCCAGCTACGAGGCACCTCTCTCAACTTATGTTTTAAACAGAATCACCCCCACGGCGATTACACCTAAGCTTGACGGGGCACCGGAGAAGGTTACGAAGGATGAAGCCATTAACGGCATGTCGGTTACCGATAACCCCGGCGGCGGTGCTGTGGTTTATTTCTACAGTACGGATAATGGCACGACATGGACTGCCTTTAATCCTGCAACCGGTATTCCCGAGTCGGGTTCGGTTAAAATCAAAGCCAAGGTTGCGGCAGCAATAGGTGAAAACGGCACAGCATACGATTTTGGTGAGACCGCGGAAAAAAGCGTTACCGTAAAAGAACCGCACATTCACAACTTCACATATTCCGCAAACGGCGCAACAATCACCGCATCCTGCTCTGCAGACGGCTGCGAATTGACAGATAAAAAGGTAACGCTGACTATAAATAAGCCCACTTTGTCGACATACGGTGAAGCAGGCAAAAGCGCAGCCGCAACCCTGACCGTGCTTTCAGACTTTAACGCCGCCACCGGCAAAAAGATAGCGGAGACGGATATAAAGTATGTCGGAAGAGACGGCACGACCTATACGGAAAGCGCGACCGCTCCGACCGGTGCAGGCAAGTATACCGCGAAGATCACGGTCGAGGAAAAGACAGCCCGCGTAGATTACGAGATCGCAAAGGCCACCCCGACCTGCGCAGCTCCTACGGGCTTGACCGCAACCTACGGTCAGACATTGGGAAACGTGGCGCTTGCAGGCAAGAACCCGTCAGGCAATACTGCCGGAAACTGGCAATGGGTGGATGATTCGAACACCGACGTCGGCAACGCGGGAACGAATACCTTCAAGGCGACATTTACGCCGACTGATACGGCAAACTACAATACCGTTTCAGATATTAACGTCAGCGTCACGGTAGGCAAGGCAAACCCGACCTACACCGTACCCACGGGACTTGCGGCGACATACGGAGATACGCTTTCCGACGTAACTCTTCCAAACGGATGGGCTTGGCAAGATGACGCGGCGACAAGCGTCGGCAACGTCGGAACGAACACGTTCAAGGCGACGTTCACGCCGACTGATACGGCAAACTACAATACTATTTCCAACATCGACGTTTCCGTTACGGTAGGCAAGGTAAACCCGACATATACCGTACCCACGGGACTTACGGCGACATACGGCGATACGCTCTCAAGCGTAACCCTCCCCACCGGCTGGAGCTGGGCTGACGGCACACAAACTGTCGGCAACGTCGGAACGAACACGTTCAAGGCGACGTTCACGCCGACTGATACGGCTATATATAATACCGTTTCCGGCATCGACGTTTCCGTAACGGTAAGCAAGGCAAACCCGGCACACACAGTTCCCTCGGGACTTGCGGCGACATACGGAGATACGCTCTCAAGCGTTACCCTCCCCACCGGCTGGAGCTGGACTGACGGCTCGCAGATTGTCGGCAACGCAGGAACAAACACGTTCAAGGCAGTCTTTACCCCTACCGATACGAATAACTACAACACCGTTACCGACGTTGACGTTTCCGTTACGGTAAACAAGGCAACTCCGACATATACAGTTCCCACGGGACTTACGGCGACATACGGCGATAAACTTTCAAGCGTTACCCTCCCGACCGGCTGGGCTTGGGCAGACGCTGACGCAAGTGTTGGTAATGCGGGAACAAATGCCATCAAGGCGATCTTTACTCCTGCCGATACAGCGAACTACAAAACAGTTGAAAACATTGACGTAACGGTCAAAGTAAATCGCGCAAACATTACGCCGTCCGTTTCAATCGAAAGCTGGACATACGGCCAAGAGGCAAACAAGCCTTCCGTTACAGGCAACGCAGGTAAAGGCGACGTAGCATATAGTTATGCGAAAAAGGGCAGCGATGATTTCAGCAACACCGTACCTACCAAGGCCGGTGAATATACCGTTAAGGCCGTTATTTCAGCGACAACAAACTACAACGGCGGCGAAGCGACGGCAGATTTCAAAATTGCCAAAGCCGATCCCAAATACACGATACCCACTAAACTCACGGCGTCATACGGCGATAGCCTCAAATCCGTAAAACTTCCCGAAGGTTGGGAGTGGAATATACCGTCCGCAAGCGTAGGCAATGCGGGAACAAACAGATATAAGGCAACATTTACTCCCGAAGACACAGAAAACTACAACACGATAAAGGATGTATATTTGTCAATAACCGTATCAAAAGTCAACCCGGTATATACAGTTCCCACCGGACTCACAGCCACATATGGCGATACTCTCGCCAATATAGCGCTTCCCTCCGGCTGGACATGGGTAAATGCAACTGAAACGGTTGACAAAATAGGCACAAACACATTTAAGGCAAAATATACGCCTACCGACTCGGTAGATTACAACACGGTAAACGATGTAAGCATTACCGTAACAGTCGGCAAAAAGACAGTCAACGTAACGGCTGACAGCAAGACAAAGACATACGGCGACGTAGATCCCGCGCTTACATACAGAGTTGAAGGACTTGTCGGAAATGACACACTCTCCGGCGCGCTTTCAAGAGAAGCAGGCGAGAACGTCGGAACGTACTCCATCAATCAGGGCACACTTTCCGCAGGCGACAACTATGTGATAAGCTTCACGGGCGCCGATCTTTCGATAGGCGCAAAGACGCTCGTCGTTACGGCAAACGATCAGAAGAAGCCCGTCGGGACGGACGATCCCGAACTGACGTACACCGTAAACGGTCTTGTCGATGGCGATACGCTGACGGGTGCACTTGCAAGAGAAGCCGGTGAAATCGTAGGTACGTACTCCATCACGCAGGGCACACTTGCGTCAGACGGCAACTATGTGATAAGCTTCACGGGCGCAACGTTCACGATTTCCGTCAACAAGGTTGAAACAGGTGTTGAAATCAAAGAAGGCGCACCCGAAACCGACGTTGAAAACATGGGCGAAAGCGAGGCGAACGCTCTTCTGACCGAGGAAGAAAAGAAAGCGCTTAGGGACGGAGAAGAGGTAAAGGTTTATATCGAAATCATCGCCGTTGACAATAAAGACGTTCCCGCGGCTGACAAGGCAGAAGTCGAAAAAAAGGCCGAAAATTCGGGGACAAAGGTCGGTATGTATCTCGATTTGTCCTTGCTCAAGAAAGTCGGCGAGAGCGACGTTGTTGCGATCCATGATACAAACGGCAACATGGTCAAAGTCACGATCACCGTTCCGGAGGAACTCCGCAGCACAGATCCGAATGTAACGAGAACGTTCTACGTGGTTCGTGTTCACGACGGCGAAGCGACCGTTCTCGGACAGTCCACAGGAGATACCGTATCGTTTGAGACGGATAAATTCTCCACGTATGCTCTTACATACAAGGATGAAAAAACGAGCTCGCTCGCATGGCTGTGGATCGTACTTTCGGTAGCGTGCGTTGCGGCGATCTGCATAACCGTATACTTCGTGATCAAAAAGAAGAACAACGACGGAACACCGACAAACAAAGCAGACAAATCCTAAAAAACGAGCACGACCGAAAATTCATATTGAAGACGCCGCCATCCGTAATGCGGTTTTAATGGACGAATCCATGATGAGTGACCCAACTGAAATGGGATAAATTGTTGAAGCCGCTATCTATAAGCATGTTGCAGCGTTTTATTATCAAATTGCGACTTCAGTAGGATATTATCGCGGCGGCAAGAAAAACAAGTTTGTACCATAGACGGCGCGGGGTTCCCAAATGCGAGTGAAACGAGCGTTTGGGGTTCGCGGTTGTAGGGGTTCCCCGATATGAGCATAGCGAATATTGGGGGTTCACGTTGCGGCCGCTGTGAAAGCTCCGGTCACTCAGACCATGTCGAGTGTTCATAACGGATTTGAGTTATGAACACTCGATTTTTTATTTAATTTTGCTTTGGTCACAACGATACACTTTCCTGTCAATCATTTCTCACCGTTTAACAAGTCCGATTCCCGTTTCTGTCACCGTTTTAATATCATTTTTTCGTATTTGCGTGATCAAAACAGTATTTCCACGATCACTTTGCCATGCGGCGCATATGAAAAATCTACATATTGCGAATTGCCGATGTGAGAGAGTTGAAACCCGATTTTCTCGCCATCAGAAAAAAGATCTCGACATGATTTTCCATTCGGTAAAAGAATGTGAAAATTGATTTTTTCAGCTTCCGAATAAACATCATATCTCATTCCGTCGTCTTTTATTACATATCTTATATCAACAAACTTGTGTGAAACCTCATACCCCGTAATATATCTCATTTCACGATGAGGACACACAACAAATCTCGGCGAAAAGTTTATTTCGCGATATAGGCAGTCTTTATCCACAACACCTGCCAGCCCCTCGTCAACAGCGTTAAGTAATGAAGCCGCGCCCCATCCGCTTGGGCCTGAACCGTTTTGTGCGCCGCGGTCATTCGGTGAATATAAAAAGCAGATTTGTTTATCTTTTTCGGAAATATCAATAAATCTTGAAATAATATCCCATCCGTAATTTTCATATCCGTAATTAAACGCCGCAAGCGCTATCTCCCCCGCGGTAAACGGAGATATTGAGCCGTTTACATATCTGCCGGCGGAATATCCCTTGAAGTTTTCATACGGGGGATCGATACTGAACCATTCGGCAAACGCCGCCGTTGTTTTTCTGCGATTCATATATTCTTCGATAATTGAACGGGATTGACTAAGGTCTGTTACGCCGCGGTTAATATCGTATCCGTTTGAAAGAGAAAGCCGCTCTGCTTCCCTGTCGTCAATGCCGTTATGATTTATGTGGAGCTGATGAATAAAGAACTTACTGTTCCAAAGATATTTAAACATATTGTTTTTCAACGTTTCGGCGCGAGCTCTCCATTCGTCGGCTTTTGTATGCTCCCCTGCTTTTTCATTGAAAAATGCAAGAATATTCATTGCTTCATAAACACCGGAATTATCGCCGTGCATGGCTGACATAGGCTCATCGTCATGTATACGCCTGTCGGTCTGCGACTTTTGATCGTTTGTAAAATCCCATGTGTCTATCGTGAACGGGCGCACCACAAGGCCGTATTCGTCATTCCACCGTTTAGGAGATGATGTCATATAATTTATCGCTTTTTCAAGCCGAGGAAGTATTGATTTTACCCACTCAAAATCGCCCGTCGCACGATAATACTGCCAAACTCCTTCAACCACAATATATTCAACGTCGGCTTCAAGTTCAAGACGAACAAGGGCCACGTTGTCATCCGGGAAAATTTTTCTGCATTCCTGCCCTACGTATGACCAGTGCATATCGTCGAGTTGCTTTACAAGTTCAAAAAAGAACCCTTCGTCTGTCTGCATTTCAATTATATATTGCAAAAAAGACCTCAAATCGTATTCCCAGTGTCTGAACGCCTTCATCATATGAACGTAATCTCGTATCCAGTTGTTGCAGCAGGCAATGACGCGTCCGTCAACAAAAAGCAAGCGGCGCTCGTCAGAAACTTGATTATGCAAAAGATGCAGAAATAGCCCCGGTCTCGGGCTGTCGGTCGTCAAAGCGCACGGCAAAACCATTTCATAATTGTTATATGTTCCGTTATGAGTGTCGTTTATATTTCTTGAAGGCAGCTTGAAATCAAATTCGATCATAAAAACCTCTTATATTTTTTTAAAAAAGTTTAAAATTCACATTATCTGTTTTCAGTGTATCATAATAAATTCTTATATGCAACAAAAATTCAGCGGAAACGATAGTTTAAAACATCTCGTTTCCGCTGTTAAGGCTTAAATCTTATTTTTATATCACGCCGCCTTGCCGGTTTCTTCAACGTACTGCACGTCGGCGGGTATATACTGTTGCGCCGCCTTCGTTATTCCGTCCGGATAAATTTGTGCAAAATCGTTTTTCATGGATATCGGCGTAAATCCCTTTGATATATAGTCCGCCGATTTTGTTTCCCAATTCTGCGTGCCCCATTCTCTCACGTTATCGTCGGCAACTATCATATACGCCTGCGCCTTATGGGGATTTCTCTCGTCTATGGCATAATTCATCATACTCGTGTCGCTTCCGCTGTTGCCGAACGCAAGAACCGGGCGCTTACCGATTTCGCGCTCGACCAAGATAGATTTGTTTGCATTGAGATTTTTTTGAATAAAGCCGCCGGTCAATACAAGCTCGTCGCCGTTTTCATATTTGAAGTTCATATTAGACGACTCATCCTCGTGTCCCTTTTGTTTTATTTCAAAATCTGTTCCGATCACGTGCTCCGGAGAAACATAATCTTTTATCGGCGAGTTTGCAACAATCGCTCTTGTAGTCGTGCGTTCCGTGCCGCTGATGACATATATCGTAAAGTCGTTTTCATAAAGATATTTGACAAGTTCCACCATCGGCAGATAAAAATTGTCGATATATCTCATGTTGTTGAAACTCGCCGTCTTTTTCTGTCCGAAACTTACGGCATAGTCATAAAATTCCTCGACGGTCATTCCTGCAAACGCTTTGGCGAAATTTCTTGCAAGCGTTTCGTCGGCAACATATCCGGGCTTTATTGACGCCGCTACTTCTTTCAGTTCATCTGAAACGCGCTCAGGGTGATCGTTTAAGCAATATTCAATAAACATCATTGTGTCATAGTAAGTGTAGAACGTTTCGCAGGCAAGCGTTCCGTCCATATCGAACACGGCGATACGATCCTCAACGGGGATGAAATCATCGCCGCCCTCTTTGGTGACGGACGTGACAAAATCCACAAGCTGTTTCTTTGCGCCAGTGCCGTCGTTCCACAGCGACAGGCTTTCGGTTTTTTCAACATTTGGTTCTGCCGTCTTGTATCCCACGCCGAGCGCGTAAAGAAAGCTTACAACTATCAACGCGCACAGAACCGTTATGGCTGTCAAACGCCATATTTTCATCTGTTTTGTTGTCTTATCCATTTTGTTTCTTCTCTCCGTAATGTTATTTTATTTGTTTTGAATTAATTGTTTTGATTTTTCTTTCCGTATCAAAGCGAACATATAAACCGCAAACAGCGTTACCGCCGCAAACGCCCCCGCAATGTAAGAGATTGTTTGGTTCAATCTAAACCCTTCCTTTGCCATGAGAATGTATGTAATGCTGACCGCTGTCATAAATGAAGCGGGAAGCGCCGTAAGAAGAGAGCCTAAGCGATATTTTCCTTCTTTGACCAAATATGCCGTCGACACCCAAAGTGCGATCATGGCAAGCGTTTGGTTGCTCCATGAAAAGTATCGCCATATTATCTGGAAGCCATTGTCGTTTGCAATCGCAAACCAAGTAAGTATTCCGCCGACAGCAAGCAAAGGAACGGTGATAAGCAAACGGTTTTTTATTTTTTTCTGATCCATGCGGAACGTTTCTGCCAAGATCAATCTTGCGCTTCTAAATGCGGTGTCCCCGGATGTTATCGGGCAAATGATAACGCCGGCGACAGCGAGTATGCCCCCGAAAACGCCGAGCACACCTGTTGAAATTTCATAAACAACGTTGGATGCGCCGCCTTTAAGCGCTTCGTTTAACAGTTCGGTCGTTCCGTAAAATGAAACTCCCGCGGCAGCCCATACGAGCGCTATCACCGACTCGCTTATCATCGCGCCGTAGAATACGCTTCTGCCTTCTTTTTCGGATTTTATGCATTTGGCTATCATCGGTGACTGCGTCGCGTGAAAACCCGACACGGCGCCGCACGCAACCGTGACAAACATATACGGCCAAACGGGTGTATTTTCCGGATGAAGGTTTTTTAATGACAATTCGGGAATTGTATATTTACCGCCGGAAAAGATTATTCCGCCCATGACAGCGACAGCCATAACGATTAGCAATACGCCGAAAACGGGGTAAAGTTTTCCGATAAGTTTGTCTATCGGAAGAAGCGTAGCCAGCAAATAGTAAACAAGAATTATAACAGACCAAAACGTGCCGTTCATCCAATCGGGCGTCAGCTTGTCGAGCAGTCCCGCCGGACTTGTTACG
This sequence comes from Clostridia bacterium, assembly GCA_017446155.1. GTDB lineage: Bacteria > Bacillota > Clostridia > Oscillospirales > CAG-272 > CAG-841. Next base: position 20,122 of record JAFSRI010000045.1, read on the forward strand.
AACACTGTGCCGCAAAGCACCAAAAGGATGACTGAGAAAATACGCATTATCCATTTTGCCGCTTTGCCGAGATATGTACCCGACAATTCCGCAATCGATGTGCCTTGATGCCGCGAACTTATCATTCCGCTCATATAATCGTGCACCGCGCCGCCCAAAATAGAACCGAACACTATCCACAAAAACACAACCGGGCCGAACACCGCGCCCATAAGCGCGCCGAAAATCGGGCCTGTACCCGCAATATTCAACAGTTGCACCAAAAACGCCTTCCATTTTTTCATCGGCACACAGTCGACGCCGTCGTTTATGGCAATAGCCGGCGTCGGACGGTCGTCAGGAGAAAAAATTTTCTCGGTTACCTTGCCGTAAACGACGTAACCTATGATTAAAACCAAAAAAGAGAGAACAAGCGAAATCATATTATCTTTCCTTTATGTAATGTGTTTTCTTAAAGCGTTTTTATAATAGCACAAACACGCAAATATTTCAATCGTTTTTTGGCTGAAAACGGCTTTTATTTTCAGTCGAAAAAAGTTTTCGAAAACATGTCCGTATAAAGCGCCGTTTTTAATTTATCGGTTTATAATCCGGCGCAGATAATATCAAAAAAGAATATTTTAAAAATCGATTTTACTCATCAATAAATTTCTTTGTCACTTTTATTTTATTTGTGTTGCCATGGGTCGCGTTTTAGTGTATAATTGACGTATAAATCATTTTTTCGACGGATTATATTTTTTCGTCGGGAACAGATAACAGGAGCTCAATATGCCGATACATGAGATAAAATGCAATAGATTTTCTTTGAAAATCGACGCGGAGAACATTAAATATGCGGTCGTGCTCAAAAACAGCGAAACATGGACGATAACAAAAAAACCGTACGTTTGCTTTTCTTCGGGCAAGATCGTTGAGTTCCCACAGCCGAAAGAAATAAAAATAACAAAAACGGGAACATATGACGGTGTGCGAGCGTATTACGATATACCGCAAACCGAAATTTCCGTCATGACTCACGTTTATGTTGACGCAACAACCGAGGATATTATTTTCGAGCTGCGCGTCGACGGCGATAAAAAGGGCGAAATAGAAACCGTGTCGTATCCCGCCCCGTTTGATTTCGGCGCAAAAGCGGGAGAGGGGTATACCGTACTCCCGAGAATGCAGGGAACGCTCGTTCCCGCGGGGACGAGGATAAAAATAGCCATCGGCGACATTTTCGGCCGCGACGCATATATGCCGCTTTACGGGCAGGTGAGAAACGGCGCGGGATACGCCGCTATATTCGACACCCCGTATGATGCAAAATATCAGCTCGACGAGGACAGAGTCGTGCCCTTGTTCCGTCCGTCGCTTGGCAAAATGTCGTATATCAGAAAAATGATCTTCCGTTTCAGAGATCCGTGCGACTATAACGTCATTGCCAAATGCTACCGCGCATATGTTAAAGAAAACGGAAAGCTTGTGACACTAAAAGAAAAAGTTGCTAAAAATCCAAACGTTCAAAATTTGTTCGGCTGCCCGATAATCCACACCGGCATCTGCCGCAATGTTATGCCGACCTGCGATAAATACGATAAAGAGCATCCCGAAAACAATCACTCCTGCGTTCCGTTCTCGCAGCGCGCGGAAGAACTGAAGGCGCTGAAAGCGAAGGGACTTGAAAAGGCATATACACATTTTGACGGGTGGGGCGTCCGCGGATATGACAATCTGCACCCGTCGCCGTTTCCGCCGAATGAAGAGGCGGGCGGCACGGAGGGGATGAGAAAGCTCAGCGAAACGACGCGAGAGCTTGGATATATTTTCGGCGTTCACGATCAATACAGAGATTACTATCTCGACGGCCCCGACTTTTCATATGACGAAGCCACGCTTAAAATAGACGGCACATATCCGCGCAAAACATATTGGGCGGGAGGCGTTCATTCATATCTATGCTCGACAAGAGCCGTCGATTACGTCAGGCGAAATTATGCTGAGTTTGACAAGCTCAAAATCAAGATCGACGCGGCGTATCTCGACGTTTTCTCCGTCGCGGATCTCGATGAAAACTTTTCCCCCGACCACCCGACGACGCGCGAGCAGTGCGCGAGGGACAGGATGCACTGTTTCGACATACTGACCGACAGGGGCATAATACCGTCGTCGGAGGAGATAATGGACTGCGTGCTTCCGTCGATGGTTTTGTGCCATCACGCGCCGTATTACACGTCGAGTCTGAGCGACAAGACTTCCGCCGAGTCGCGCGGCATACCGATACCGCTGACGAATCTCGTCTATCACGACTGCGTCGTGATACCGTGGATAGGACTGAAAGGTCAGTTCGGCGGCTTCGGCATTTCCGGAAAGGACGGCGCGTATACGCACGCGATACTGAACGGCGATCCCGTCTACTGTCCGATAGACGCGACGGCGGAGCAGCTCGAACAAGTCAAATTCGCGTGCGAGAGCGCCGAGAAGCTCGCGCTTTGCGAAATGGTAAAGCACGAATTCCTCTCCGACGATTACCGCCGCCAGAGAACGACGTTTTCCGACGGAACGATGGTAGAAGTTAACTTCGATACAAACGAATATGTGATAAAACAAATATAACTTTTACACAGATCGGGCGTTCATAACTTTATTGTTATGAACGCCCGATTTTTTAGTCATAATAACAAATTTGCTTTTTTATGTTCCGTCAAACATTCTAATCAAATATTTACCCGTTTCATAAACGTATTTCGCCCAAACATCAGCGACGCCGTCCGGCAATTTGCCGTAAGCAAATTCAAACGAGAGCTTGCCCGAATAGCCGAAAGATTTAAGACAAGCCATGTTTTTTTGCCAATCCGTGTCGCCGAGAAACGGCACAAGGTGCAAATCTTTTTCATAATAATTATCATGAACATGGGTACAAACGACGTATTTTCCGATATGTTTTAAAGCGTCAACCATGCCGTCGCTGCCGAAAGCGCATTTTGCGTGGCCGAAATCCCAACAACATTTGACCGACGGCGCGTTGAATCTTTCGATAATGCCCTTCAATTCCTCTACGCGCGAGGTAAACCGCGATTTTCCGTCAACCTGCGGCCAACGGCGCGAGTTGTCCTCAAAAACATTCTCAACAGCTAATATTAAACCGTTTTTATCAGCATATTCAACGTAAGGCGCAAGATATTCATAAGTAAAATCTTCAATTTCACGTTCGTCATATCTGCCGCTTACGCGGTATTCGTCGGCGTGAACTACAACATATTTTGCACCGATTATCTTTGAAGCCTCAAACACACGCCAAAAGTACGTCGGGAATATTTCATCGTCATACTTGCAATATCGGTTGAACGGCGCATGCGTCTGCTCGACCGTGATCCCCGCGCGCTCGAATATCTCACGATCGCGGTATGCATTTCGCTCCCATTCGTCGCTTAAAAACTCCGGCGTATAGTCGACAAACTTAAATCCCGCTCTGCGGCATATATCCGCTATCTCTTCCGTGCTCCTCTGTTCATCTGCGTTCAAGCGCGGCTTTAAATAGTTTAAAGATATTGACAATTCCATGTTTTCTCACCTGTTTTATTTGTTTATTCGCATTGACGTGGGGATAAAATAAAGTTTTTCCGATCTCCCTTTGTCCGCCTATAAGGACATTTTTCAGTCTTCGTGTTATTCCGGTTTAATCCTATCACACACAAATTGTTTTGTCAACGAAAATCCTGACATCAACTCTATCTCAACATTTTGCCGCAAATAATATCCCGAATAAGCCGCAGGCATTTCACGTTTCGTTTTATAAACAATTCTTGGAAAATCAAAGATTTCGGGAATTGAGGTTAAACGGATCTTTCTTGACAGAGTTGTAATAAACGCCGAAAAACGTCCTTTTCTATTGACAAATTCCCCATAAAAGGTAAAATATAAATAAGAAAACCGCAACGGGAGGAATAACCATGAAAGTATGTATTTACGGCGCGGGGTCGCTTGGAACCGTGCTCGGAGCGTATATTGCAAAGGCGGGGGACAACATTGACCTTGTCAACAGAAACGAAAAGCATGTTCAAGCGCTGAATGAAAACGGAGCGAAAATCATCGGCAAGGCGGATTTTACTCAAAAAGTCCATGCGCTAACGCCCGGCGAAATGACAGAAAAATACGACATTATTTTTTTGATGACAAAACAGCTCGACAACAGAAACGTTGTTGAATTTTTAAAAGAATATCTGACTGACGACGGCGTTATCTGCACTACGCAAAACGGACTCCCCGAGCCGCTTATCGGGGAAATTATCGGCGAAAAACGCACGTTCGGCTGTGCTATCGGCTGGGGCGCGCAGATGGTGTCACCCGGTGTTGTGGAGCTGACAAGCGAAGCGGACTCTCTTGTGTTCGCGCTGGGCGCGCTTGACCGCGAAAGCCAAAACGGCGCTCATTTTGAAGAGATAAAACGACTTCTTTCGCTGATGGGCAAGGTGGAGCTCAACGACAACTTCATTGGAGTCAGATGGAGCAAACTTGTCGTCAACAGTGCGTTCAGCGGTCTTTCAACCGTTTGCGGTTGTGATTTCGGCGGTGTTGCCGACAACAAAACGTCGCGCCTTCTCGCGCAAAGAATTATAAAAGAGATAATCGACCTTTGCGCCAAGGGCGGAATAAAGATAGAACCGATACAAGGAAAGGACGTTGTTAAATTGCTCGACTATCATTCGGCAATAAAACAAAAGATCAGCTTTTTCATAATTCCCATTGCCATAAAAAAGCACAGGCTCATCCGCGCGAGTATGCTTCAAGACATTGAAAAAGGCAAGAAGTGCGAGGTAGACGCCATAAACGGCGTCGTAAGTGACTTCGGCAGAAAATATAACAGCCCGACGCCGATCAACGACAAGACCGTGGAGCTGATAAAAGATATTGAGGCGGGCAAGCTCACGCCGAGCTTTGATAATCTAAAATATTACGCCGATTTGATTTGACCGTCATTTATAACTTGAAAAAAATTCTTCCCGTGATACGTTCATTTGTTGTACCGCGGGAAGATTTTTTCAGTTTCATTTTTTAAACCTTATTTATTGTTTAATTACTGCCGGATCTCCCGTATATTCAAACACGGCGCCGTCAGGCAGGGTTGCAAACATAAACGAATCCGATTCGTTTGCAAGGAAGATGAGTTTACCGTTTTCATATTTGAATTTGAACTTTTTTAAAAGTGTTATATCTGAAATCGTTTTATCTGAAGAAATCGGTGTATATTCCTCCGTAAGTGTGATTACATTTCCGTCTATCGTGTATTTTCCAATGCCTAAATAACTGCTCAAAAGGGATGTGTGATAAGAAAATGTCCCGTCGCTGACAAGACTTATCGTAAAACTGTCTATTTCAAGTCCGTTGTCGTTCGGGTGAGTATAACGCCCGTTTAAAGCCTTTGCTGTCAACGGCTTATCTTCCCCGCACGATAAAAGCGTCAAAGAAATAAGGGTAATCATAAGAATAAATGCGATAGTTCTTTTCATGGTTTTCCCTCCTTTGGTTTTGATGAGTTTCTTCTTTTAATATTTAGTCGTTTTCGGATATGTTTTTTCTCGCTTGTTTTTAAATATTAAAGAAAAATATAAACGAAAGTCAATTTCGTCTGCAAGCCGTTTATAAGCCTGAACCGAATTTCCCAACCGATCCGAAATATGATATGCTTATAAGATCATATTCAAATTCACAGCAAATAAAAAGCACATTTACAGACGGTTCAAAAGGCTATAAATCGGTTCAATATGGTAAAACAAATGCTTGCACCGAATAAAAACCCAAAAAGCTGTCAAGCGCTGATACGCCTGACAGCTTTTTTTATCAATAAAACGTAGCCACCATGTTTTCGGGTTCAGGCTTTTCGGTCGATTCGATAAGTTTCAGCACCGGCCCTTTTCTGCCGTAAACGTTGCTTGTTTTAACGTTTATCTTGGCTGTAAGTTCCACCCATTTTTCGGCGCTCACTTTATCGGCGCCGTTTTCGCAAAACAGCCCGCTGAAAGCGATGTCCTCGACGCAGCACGTCATTATCGGTCGCCCGATAACAAAACCGTTGCGCGGCAATCTGTCGGATTTGTTCACCGTTCCGCAGAATTTTACGGTCTTGCCATTGTAACTGTTCATATTCTCCGAAAGGTCGCGGTAGAAAAGCGCATAGTCCCGATCGTCTATCTCTATCACGGGGGCAGTAATATCGAACGGAAGCGGATCTTCTATATCGTCATATGCTATCTGCCCGTTCGTTCTTTCATAAAGGATCTGCCCGCGGCGATTCACACCTCGAACGATTTTGTGGAACAATTCAAGGTTAGTGTCCGTTTCACAGCGATTGAACACGATAAGGTCGGCGTTTGTAAACTTGTCAACGACGAGATTACGCATGTTCGCGTTGTAAACTTCAAAAGTCGAAGCGTCAGAGAACGTTATCTCCTGATATATAAACCACTCATCCGGGAACGCCGCCACAAGATCTTTTAGCAGCCACATGCCGTTGTACTCGATTATGACCCTCGTCGCCTTATATTTTGTTTGAAGTGCGGCAAGCGTTCTTTTGTTCAGTTTTTCGGCGTCGTCTATTATCTCACAGAATATGTCCCCGGGAGCAAACCCCGAAGGATCAAGCTCCTCCTCGCCCTCTTCAAACTGAATAACGAGCGTTTTGTCCTTTTTATCGTCAAAGAAGTTTTTGTCCGCCAGCGTTTCCTGCAAAAATTTTGTCTTGCCCGATTCAAGAAACCCTGTCATAAGATATACGGGTATATCCATTTTTCTCTCCTTATTTGCTCCTGCGGAAAAGCTCCGCCAATTCTTTCTTGTCAAGACCGGTGCCTATAACGCACAGTTTACCTATTACATCAGCCGAACCGCGACGAATATCCTTTTCGCCGGGAACATAGTCGAAATGTATCCAACTGCCGTCATCGCAAGGAATAATACCCTTTGCGCGGAGTATCATGCCGAAACGCCCCGTGATAAGCTCATCGAGGCAGTCCTCGACAAATTCTTCCGTGAATTTATCGGACGTTTCAACGCCCCAGCTTGAAAACACTTCGTCGGCGTCGTGATCATGGTGATGATGCTCATGCTCGTCATCGTCGTCATCATGATGGTGGTGGCACTCGCAGTCCGGATCGTCGCATTCTTCATCGTCGTGGTGGTGATGGTGCTCATGCTCGTCATCGTCATCGTCGTCATGGTGGTGGTGATGGTGCTCATGCTCGTCATCGTCATCGTCGTCGTCATGATGGTGGTGGCACTCGCAGTCCGGATCGTCGCATTCTTCATCGTCGTGGTGGTGATGGTGATGATGATGCTCGCTCGCCTCTTTTTTCTTCTGCTCTTCAAGCAGATGTTCAAGCTCGGCTTCAAGTGTGTTCTTCTTTTCCATCGTTTCAAGGATCGTCTTTCCGTCGATGTCGTCCCACGGGGTTGTAATAAGAGAAGCTGTGGTGTTTATTTCTCTTACGATGTTCACCGCGTCGTCAAGCTTATCCTGACGGATACCGTCTGTGTGCGAAAAAACGACAGACGACGCAAATTCTATCTGGTTGCGATAAAATTCCGCGAAGTTTTTCATATACATCTTGCATTTCGATGCGTCGATAACGGTAGTAAAGGCGTTCAGCTCCATGTCGGCTATATTCGCGTCTTGAACGGCTCTTATAACGTCGCTCAGTTTTCCTACGCCCGAAGGCTCGATAACTATTCTGTCGGGGTTGTAATCCGCCTTTACTTTCGCCAGCGCTTTGCCGAAGTCACCCACAAGACTGCAACAAATGCAGCCGGAGTTCATCTCGGTTATTTGTATTCCCGCTTCTTTGAGAAAACCGCCGTCAATACCTATCTTGCCGAATTCGTTTTCAATAACGACGACCTGCTCGCCTCTGTACGCTTCTTTTATTAGTTTCTTTATAAGTGTCGTCTTACCGGCACCCAAGAATCCCGAAAATATATCAACCTTTGTCATATAATACCTCCGTTAAGGTTTAAACATTTTTGTCCAATTAAATATAATTACACAAATTAAGGTAAAAATCAATATGAAAAGTGTTAATTTTTTATTATTTCTCCCTTTAAAACCACATATAAACTGTTTTTTAAGATTATCTCACAAAATATAATCACTCGACGTCGCCCGACCAAGTTATTATTCCTCCGAACTCATAAACGTTCGTGTAGCCGCCCGCCGCCAGCTTTGCCGCCGCTTCCTTGCTTCTCCGCCCGCTTCGGCAGTAAACAAGTATCGTTGCGTTTTTATCGGGCAACAACTCTATTTCACCTGAGCCTATCGTTTCGTTCGGAATACATATCGCACCCTTTATGTGTCCGCTGTCATACTCGCTTTGAGTTCTCACGTCAACGATAATATACCCCGTCTTTTCTTTCATTATTTTCATTGCCTCGTGCTGCGAGATCATATAATATCCGTCGGTGTTTTTTTCATATTCCATAGCCGCGCCGCCGCACGAAACAAGCATTATCATCAAAACCGAAGCCGTCATTACCGCCGCTATTGCATTCAAAAATTTTTTCATATCCGTTTTTCTCTTTTTTTCCCGTCAATCGTCGGCTTTTTCGCCGCTTTTCACAATTTCCACTCCATAAATATCGTCGATATATATTTTATCTCCACCGCGCATGGCTATCGTTCGCTCTATCTCGTCGACATATTTTATCCTGCCTGAAACGGTGATATATTTCCCGCCGGATTTCTTTTCGTCCGCGCTGAAATATACTATGTTTACCTCGGGGTTTACCTCGGGGTCTTCTTCGAGATTATCGTATATTTTCTGCAATTTTCGCTCTATCGCCTCTCTGTATTCGTCGCTCAATTCCACCCTTTCGTCAGTCAGCCGTGCCGTCTCAGAGATAATATCCTCATATCCGGTCAGCGCCGCAAACGGCGAAAACTGTGCCGCGCGCTCGTAATTTGACATATGCTTGCGCCTGCTTGACACATGATGAGGCAACTGTATTATATCGTCATACTTTCCCATCGCCCGCTTTATGCCCGCCGATCTGTCCGTTCCGGTCGCGCATTGTCGCTCCTTCCATAAAATTCGTTCCGCGAAGTATCGCGTTCTTGCCGTATCTGTGCTTAATACTTATAACAGCGTCCTGCAAGCGTCGCTCCTCTTTCTTTGCCGCTTCCGCCGTTTCTTCCCTGCGTTTCAGTTCCTCATAATCGGTGAACAGATCCGTCTGTTCATATTCCCGATTTTTTTGCGTCATGCTTTCGGGTATAACGTGATTTGCCACAACATACATTCGTCGCACAAGCAGTCCGCGGTCAACTATCCTGTCGTAAAGCTCCATAACCTTTTCGGTTATCAGTTTTGTAGACGAGGTCGCCTCGCCGAGGTTTATCGAACCGTGCGCCTCTTTGGGAACGTTTCGCCCGTATCTGTCGGTTTTAATTTCCCCGACATATGTGCTGCCCGCCGCAAGACTTTCAACGTCGTATCCCACAGTCAACACCATTTGATCCGTCACGAGTTTCTTTTCTACAAGATCAAGCACGAGCGAATCGGTCATTTCCCACACTATAAGCCTGCCGCGGTCGAAATTATACGCATACGGCAACACCTGCCCCAAACTCAAACTGTTGTTTTCGGGCCTGTACGATTTTATATCGGCTATCGTGCATGGCTCCCAGCCCCACGCGTGATCTATCAAAAGTTCTGCGTTCACACCGAACAACTTATACAGCAACGCTTCGTTGAATCGACCGTTCTCATCGCCCACCGAGCATCGCGCCACGTCGCCCATGGTATACATGCCATACTCTTCGAGCTTTTTCGCATATCCGTGCCCTACGCGCCAAAAGTCGGTTATGGGCTTATGATCCCACAACTGCCGCCTATACGTCATCTCGTCAAGTTCCGCAATTCTTACCCCGTCTTTGTCGGCAGGAATGTGCTTTGCAACAATGTCCATCGCAATTTTGCATAGATACATATTGCTCCCTATCCCCGCTGTCGCGGTAATGCCCGTCTGTTCAAGCACATCGCGTATCATTTTTATCGCAAACTGCCGCGCCGTCATTTTATTTGCCCGCAGATATTGCGTAGCGTCGATAAACACCTCGTCGACCGAGTAAACATGCATATCCTCCGGCGCCACGTATTTCATGTATATACCGAAGATCTCGGCGCTTTTTTCCATATATTTCGCCATTTGCGGCGGAGCTGTGATATAATCTACTTCCAGTGAAATATCACGTGACAGCGCTATCGCGTCAAAAGATTTTCCGGTAAATTCGCCGCCTTTGATTTTTGACTTTCGTGCGGCGTTTATCTGCTTTACTTTCTGCACAACTTCAAACAGTCTTGGTCGACCGGGAATGCCGTATCTTTTAAGCGACGGCGACACTGCAAGGCAAATTGTTTTTTCCGTTCGACTTCTGTCCGCCACGACAAGATTCGTCGTCATCGGGTCAAGATTTCTTTCGCGGCATTCAACCGACGCATAGAATGATTTTAAATCTATCGCTATATATGTTTTCCCTTCCACTATCGTGCGCCTCCTGTCGAACATTTGTTTGAATATATTTTATCAAATATCACGCGCTTTGTCAAGCGGTATTAGGCAAGCCGCCTGAAACTCCCGCAATTCCCGGAATATTATCTGAAAATCCCGGCGAATAAAAATGCTTTTTTGCTTTGTGTATTTTTACGACTTCATGATAATCACCACTTGATTTTACGCCGAAATGCTGTATAATAAATATCGTAATTGAAAGTTTTTTCGACGTCGAAAAACGCGGATTTTTTGACGGATCGATTTAACGAAAAATATTCTTGCGAAAAGTTTTCATACGAAAGCACAAAGAGACAAAGATAAAAAGAGGATTCGATTAAATGAGTTTGGAAAGCGACGTATTCACCCGCAAAAGCCCGAAGTTTGAAACACTTGCTCCGTTCGGATTTAAATTTGACGGAGAAAAATACACATACGGCGAAGAGATAATGGGCGGTGAGTTTCGCGCCGATATATCGATAGACAAAAGCGGAACCGTCACGGGCAAAGTCACCGATATTGCGGCGGACGAGGAATATCTGCCGCTTCATATCGAAGCGCGCGTCGGAGCATTTGTAGGCGAAGTAAGAAAAGCGTATTCAAAGATACTTGAACGCATTTGCGCCGCCTGTTTTGAGGACAGTGAGTTTTCATTCCCTCAGTCAAACAGGATAGCGAGATTCATTTTTGAAGCATACGACGAAAAACCCGACTATCCGTTTGAAACGTTAAAAGAAGCGGCGGTGTTCAGGTATCCGAATAACAGAAAATGGTATGCGCTGATCATGCCCGTAAAGCGAAACAGCGCAACAAAAGAGAAAAGCGACGACGAAGAAAAAATACCGGTGGTCGATGTGATGAACGTAAAAGCGGGTGAGGATTTAACCCCCGAAGCACTGAAAACACCCGGGATATATCCGGCATATCACATGAATCATAAAAGCTGGGTGAGTATAATACTCGACGGCACCGTACCGGACGAAAAAATAATGGAATTGATAAACGTCAGCCGCGAATTTGCAATAAACGCAGGCAGATCGCGCAAGAAAATCGACAAATGATCATTAACCAAAAAGCTTGCACGGTTAAAGAAAACTCAAATAATACGACGTGTTCCGATCGAACCGAAAACGGCTTTTCAGCACAAATAAAGCGATCGAACAATAGAAAAATATCCTTAACCGTGATTTAATTTGCCCTTATACACGGCTTATTCGAGCCGGACGATTGAAAGGAGCCCCGCAGCCATGACAGACAACTCAATATACGATTTCCCGCTCAAACTGAAATACACCGAGCCCGCCATTCATGATAAAGAGGGAATATTTGAAAATCTGGGCGACAGCATGAACAGCAGTCCGTCGAAGATAGAAAAAAACGCAAACGACGATTGGGAGCGTTGGTCGTTGCCGATCGGTAACGGATATTTCGGGGTGAACGTTTTCGGAAGAACAGAAATTGAAAAATTTACCGTTGCGGAAAAAACGATCGGCACGGCATATCTGAAATCGGATAATCACCTCTGCGGCGGGCTGAATACGTTTGCGGAGCTTTATATAGACTTGTTTCACAAATATGAAAAGGTGACCGACTATGAGCGAGGGCTTGATCTCAAAACAGCGACAGCTTATGTAAAATACAAATACGACGGCGTAACTTTTACACGCGAATGTTTTACTTCATATCCGGACCGCGCTCTTGTGATACGACTCGACGCTTCAAAAGAAGGCGCGCTTGATTTCACCTTCCGTCCCGTAGTCCCGTGGAAACAAGCCTATATGACGCACGAAGGCGATCGATGCAAAAAAACAGGCAAGGTAGTTTCGTGGATCGAAGAAAGCGCAGGTTGTATCGAACTTTCCGGAAATTACGAATATTACGGCACGGACTTCTGCGGGCTGTTCCGCATATATACAAACGGTGGCACGGTAACCGCTGCGACAGCCGTAGACGCCGCGGGAGACGACGAGGGTACTATCGTAGTAAAGGGGGCGACGTCAGCGTACATAATCCTTACACTTGACACCGACTATGAACTCGAAAGCGAAGTTTTCACCTCCCCTGCCACTGAAAAACCGACAGAATTCAGAGATTACGCCTACGCACGCAGAAAAGTGAGCGAGTATCTTGAAAAAATACTGAAAAAGCTATCATCTGAAAGTTTTGAAGAAGGCTATGCGACGCTGAAAGCCGAACACTTAAAAGATTATTCTTCGCTTTTCGACAATGTCCGCGCGGCGCTTGATTTTGACCGCGCAGACCTGACGAAACCGACCGACCATCTGCTTGAAGAATATAAAAACGGTAAACTCAGTCGATACCTTGAACTTCTCTATTTTCAATACGGCAGGTATCTGCTAATAGCCTCATCACGAAAAAATACATTGCCCGCACATCTTCAAGGCGCGTGGAATAAATATCGTCAGCCGCTGTGGATATCAGGCTATCATCATAATATAAATGTTCAGATGAACTATTGGCCCGCGTTTTCGACAAACATCGCCGAAACGTTTGAAGCATATGTAGCGTTCAATCGTGCATATATGGCGGCGACGAAAAGTTATGCGGACGAATACGTCGAAAAATTTAACCCTTCTGTTTTCGGAAAAGACGGCGGCAACGGCTGGTGCATCGGCATAAGCAGCGGTCCGAACAAAGTGTCAGGGGACAGATCCGCCGGAAACGTCGGCTTTACAACGCAGCTTTTCTGGGAATATTACAGTTTCACACAAGATAAAGAACTGCTCAAAACCACCGTTTTCCCTCTGCTTGCGGACGCGGCAAGATATATAACGAAATGCGTAAAAGACGATGGAGAGGGGCATTTTCTCGTCGAATACTGCGACTCGCCGGAACAATATGTAGACGGCGTATGGTATTACACAACAGGTACCACATACGCGCAAACATTTGCTTATTTGAATAACTATAATACGCTTCGCGCCGCAAAGGAACTCGGAATAAATCTCGATGACGCTTCGCTTCTATCTACCGAAGAATACTCGATACTTAAAACCGTGATTGAGCAAATTGATAAATACGATCCGATAATCGTCGGACTATCCGGACAGATAAAAGAATTCCGTCAGGAAAAGTATTACGGCGATCTCGGTGAATACACGCACAGACACATATCAAACCTCGTCGGGCTTTATCCCGGCGACCTGATAACCGCCGAGACGCCCGCGTGGCTCGACGCAGCGATCGTAACACTTACCGAACGCGGCGACAAGGCAACCGGTTGGGGTGTGGCGCACAGGCTCAACCTTTGGGCAAGGACAAAAAACGGCGACAGAACATATCTGCTTCTTCAACAGTTGCTCAACCGCAATACCGCGCCTAACCTATGGGATCTTCATCCGCCGTTTCAGATCGACGGCAACCTCGGCGGCACCGCCGGAATTGCGGAAATGCTTTTGCAAAGCCACGAAAACTACATCGAGCCGATACCTGCAATACCGCGGCAATGGTTCGACGGATCGTTTGACGGACTCCTTGCGCGAGGAAATTTCACGGTGGGTGCAACATGGAAAAACGGATGCTTAACCGAGGTAAGGGTAAAATCCGGCAGTGGCAAAAAAGCCCGGATAAAATGCCGGAATACGATCGGCGTCACCGTCACCGACGAGAACGGTAAAACCGTTGACTGCAAAACCGAAAACGGTGTGCTCGTCTTTGATACCGTTGCCGGAAAAGCCTATATACTTTCGGAATTTTCTCGGTTTGTAAAACCGGACAGCGTAACAGCGTTAAGCCTAAAAGCATTAAACGAACGGGAGATAGAACTCAGCTGGAAAAACGCCTCGCCTAACGCGTCGTTTAACGTTTATAAAGCGGTTGAAAGCGAGCCTCGATATACGCTCGTCGACAGAACCGAAAAAACATGTTTTTTATACCGACTCACATCCGAAGAACTCGAAAAACGCATTACTTTCGCCGTGACGGCGATCGGTCAGGATATGGCGGAATCGTCGCGTACAACGGCGTATTATATCGGAAAAAAATAAAATCGCCGAGCGCCAACGGAAACTTTCGGAAAAACATTTTAAAAAACATAACAAATATAACAGAGGTGAAAAATGAACCTTAACATAACGCACACAACGCTTGAAATAGGTGCAATAGCTCCAATTAAGTTATTGCACATAACCGACGCGCACACTTGCTTGGCTTATGACGACGAGGGCGAAAAACTGACAAATCTTGCTCGCAGGCGCGCGGTGAACGCTTTCGGCGGTGTGGGAAATCCTGAAAAAAATTTTATGGCGTCAATAGAATATGCAAAAAAGCAAGCGGAGCTTGTCGCATGTTCGGGCGATATGTACGATTTTCTTTCCCGCGCGAATTTTGATTTTCTTGACGATGCGCTGTCGCAGGTAGACTACATCTATGCCGCCGGAAATCACGATTTTTGTACGGCGCCCGGAGCCGACGTCGAGGACGGACCGTTTAAGGCGAGGCAGATGAAGCTTGTCGCTCCGCATATTAAAAACGATATGATATTTTATTCAAGGATAATAAACGGGATAAACCTCATTTGTCTTGACGATTCATATTATCAGTTTTACGGCGGACAGCTCGAAATGCTGAAAAAAGAAGCGGAGAAAGGGTTGCCGATCGTGCTTTTCATGCATAACCCCATATATACAAAAGAGCTTGCGGAAGAACAAATGAAAAAAGGCGATTGCGCATACGTCGTCGAGCCGCCCAAAGAACTTCGCGCACGTTATCCGAAAGACCGCGCCGATTATCAGCGCGCCACGGAAGAAACCGAAAAAACCGTGGAATACATAAAAAATCAACCGCTTATAAAGGCGATATTTGCCGGACACCTGCACTGCAATTTTGAAACTGCAATCGACGGTGGCGTCATGCAATATATCACAGGCGGGCTGTTTTTCGGCGACGCGAGAGAAATTACAATAAAATAAAAAGGGGCGCGAAGCCCTTTTTTATTTTATTTCTTTTCCGAGCAGGAAAAACTTTCTGTCCGGGTACCACAGGATGTTTTTCCCATTTTGATGCGTCATTGTGCCGTAAATTGCAAGTTGAATATCCGTGCCGAATCCGTCCGCGTCTTTTTGAAGTTTCATATACAAACTGCAATCTTCCGTTTTGAATTTGATCGGTTGCGGTGAATCGATCTCGAAATACCCTATGGCGCAGTAAACCGAGTCGCGCGGCAAATACGGCTTTTGGGGGTCGAAAGCATTGTGATAAAGCTGCATATATCGCCCGTCGCGCAGGTCATATATCGGGCAAGGCGAAAGCGGGTGAGTAAAAGGCGCACCGCCGTCGAATCGCAAAGGCGACGCCTGCGTCCAGCTTACGCCACCGTCGGAAGAAACCGCATAAAATACACTCCCGAGGTTCGTCCTCATCGAGCAAAACAGCCTGCCGTCCGGCAATATTACCCACGCCGGTTCTTCTATGCGCCCTATATTTCCGCTTGGCAGGTAAACGTGTATTCCACGTTCATCATCAGGCAGCGTTGTGATTTTCAATTCTTCTATCTCCGGGTCGTCGTCGATATTGTCAAATCGATAAAAATATACGCGGCATCCGCCCCGAAAAGCCTCGTCAACACGACGGCTTACATATTTTGTAAAACCTGCAAGATACCGCCCGTCGGGGCCTCGCATCGGAAGTTCATATACAATGTTATCCTGAATAAATTCATCGCTGTCATACGATGTTTTTCTCTGCGGAATATCGACGCTTTCGCTCCAATTCTCGCCGCAATCGTCGGAATACATCGCGGCAAAAGCGCCTGTCAGCTGTCTTGAATTATCCTTTACGCCGAGTATCTCGCGGTAATAAAACAGATATATCCTGCCGGATAGCGTTACAATCGGAAATCCCCACGACGCCTGCGCCACACCCAGCCCTTCCTCACGCGAAACGGCGCGGCTTCCGCAGATGAATTTCGGCTCGGACCACGTTTTTCCGCCGTCGCGGCTTCCGGCAAAAACAATGTGATTGTTCCCCGTTCCCTCGAATGTGCTCTGCGTCCAGAATGCGAGAAGCCCGCCGTATTTTTCGTGTTCAACAACATACAAATGCACGTTGTCGCTCTCGCCTTCAAGCTGCTTCGGAACAAACATCACATAATCGGGCTTTGTCAGTTGTTTCTGCGCCTCGATATACTTTCCGTCATAAATCATAGCCATATTTTTTTCTCCCATGTAAATACTGTTTGACTGTCAAAATTTTTATTAAAGTATTCTCTTTTTTATAAAAACATCGGCAAAAGCAAATTCTATCCGCTTATCAAAAAGCAAAGTCGCGCGCTTTTTATGTATTGTTCGACGACACAATCTCGCTCCAAGAGGTGATATACGTGTCGTCCATAGGAAGAATTCCCTCGTCAAGCTCGGCAATATTTGTTATTTTTCCTTCTGTAAAGTCCAAAATACGCTCTCTGCAACTTTCAAGGCGCAGCACGAGTCCGCCGAGGCGCGCTTCCTGTATTTCAAATCCATACGTTTTGTTTATCTTATACCATTGGAATTTAAAAGCGTCGTAAAAACGGTTTATTCGCTCTATACATTGCGCGTAATCGTTTTCCGCAAGATTTTTAAGCCCCGCCATATCGCGCGCCGAATAAAGCGCCCTCGTTTTCTTTGCCAAAAGCAGCTTTTTGTTCATCACATCGCACAGACGCGCAAGCGTTTCATACATAAAACCGTATCTTTCGCTCTTTCCGGCATGCGAATAAAGCCGCTTGGCATAGTCTGTATACACGTCGGCGTCGGGCGAGGCAAGATTTGCGCTCATCGCGCCGAAGAATGGATCGTCATAGAGATGGATCTTTGCATAGTTGCATGCGCTGTGCTGAAAATACGGCGACTCGACGGGGACGTCATCGCCGTAAATATAGTTGGGCAAGTCCATATCGCAAAAATCGTCGAAATCCTCGCCTGTAATTGCGCGGAATTTTGCCTTCATCTCGGTTTCACTCATTCCCTCCGCCGTCGCCGCCGCGTGCATAAGCGCCGGAAGTACAGCCTCGTAAGCGCACTCTCCTCCGTCGTCGCCCCACAACGTGAAAAACGCTTGACGAACTCCGTTTTCAACGCACGACGCTATCGCCGTTTCGTTGCGTTTCATGCTGTAACGGTTGTGAGGGGAAAACGTGTTCCAAGTCCACGCGCCACCCGAAAACCAAACGTCTTTTGAAAGTTTTTTTGCCGAAAGCAACATAGCGTCATATCTTTGCTTGTCAGTGCCGAAATAATCCCAGTGGACGACGCCGCAGTTTTTCGGCACGTTTTCGGTTATTTCAGGCGGGAAATCTTTTACTTCCGTCGAGCAGAACACCCCCGGAGCAAGACTGAAAAACAGATCTGCCGCCATCATCGTTTTTTCATAGCCGTATTTTTCGGCTATCTCGCACACGCGCCCAAGGTGTTTCATCAACAGTTCGTATTTATCGGTATATCCGTGCTTGTCGAGGTATTTTCCAAGCCCGACGTGATGCGCCTCGTCCATTCCTATATGAACGCGCTTTGACGAAAATGTTTTTGAAAGCGTTTTGAATATGTTTTCGATCAGTTCATACGTCCTTGGCTCATCTATAAGCAGTATATCGTCTATATCAAAAACGATATTTCTGTATGCTCTCCATTTTTTAAGCGTCCTCAAATGCGCCAGCGTCTGTATGCACGGAATTAGTTCTATTCCGACAGAGGCGGCATACCGGTCTATCTCTTTTATCTCTTCTATCGAATATCTGCCGCGTTTATAGCCGAAGTACGGCTCGTTTTCAACCTCATACGTATCCTCGGTATAAAGCATGGCGGTATTATATCCCATTTTTGATATTGCGCAAAAAAACCGTTTCAGCCCATCAACGTTCGGCACAGCGTTGCGCGAGCAATCTATCAATACTCCGAAAGAGTCAAAATTTTTCATTGTGTTCCCCCAGAAAAGCAATATGTCTTTTACTCGAATTTAATCGAGAAGAGTTTTGCGTCCCTCATTCTGAATTTAAGTCTTACGGGCGTCGAAGCAAAGCGCGAAAAATCCTCTCCGTCGGCGAAATAAACCGCCCTGTCTATATTGTCACCGTAAATCTCAAAACTCTCGCCGGAAATTTCTCGTCCGTCCTCGTCGAGCACGCTCATAAAAATATATCCGTAAGCCGATGTTGAAAAGTTTATATGCGGAATTTTGCCGTCAAACACAATCGGTTTAGTCACAAGCGTCGCCTCATCGCCGCCTGCCATATAGCAGGCAAAACCGTCTTTTCTTATTTCATATCTGTTGAGCGGTTTTGAATATCCGAATGAAAAATGGCGGTCTATCGTATAAAGATTATAGTATTCCCTGCCTGAATCTATAAGACCGTATGCGAGGTAGCAATCGCCGTATATCCAGTTGTGCTCTTCCTCATAACCCGGCGTCAAAAACGCTTCGTTGAATCTATGCCACATCTTTGAATCGCGCGAGCAAATGAAGATACAGTCCGTGGCGACGCGCCCGGTGCGGTCTTCAATCGTTTCCGTCGCTTTCTTTTTCGTCAGGTAACTCGTCATCTGCTCCACGTTTTTCGTCCATTCCTTGCGCTCGCAATATCTTACCGGAAAGCCGATCTTCATTTGCGGGGCGCGGTCGTATATCTGAATATTGTTCGTATACAACGGATAGTCCTTTCCGTCGTCGAATTCAACAAGTTCAGGCAACGACCAATGCCTGAAATCATCGGAATACATCACGCGGATGTCGCGTGTAGCATAGCTCCACATTTTGCTGTGGCTGTATATTTGACTTATATCGAGTATTTCACTGTTGTCAACGCCTATAATATTGTGAAAGCTGCGGTAAAAACAAACGTATTTTTCGCCGTCCCACATGGCGGTGTTGAGCGAATCGAACGTGCCGAAACGAGTCATCGGGTGAGAAAGCGTAAAACGATAGCCGTCCGAGGAAATATAACAGCAAAGCGCCGTTTTTTCTTCACCGTCGGAATATTGAATTTTTGCCACTCCCACCGCTTTGTATTTTTCTTCTTTCGGGCAGGCGGGGTTTGTATCGTAAAAGACAAAAACCCCGTCTTTTACTTGATCTATCACAACGTTGTTTTCCGCGAGGTCATTATCAAAAATGTCGAGATGCGGTCTGTGCCAATGAATGCCGTCAACGCTTTCGATCACGCACACGCATGGTTTGAACCCTTCCTTTATCCACGGCTGATAGTACATTTTATATCCCGCCTCGTCTTTTACGACGCACGGGTAGCTTATGCTGAACGTTTCGTTTTTTTGATCGAATTCAAAAACACATTCTTTCTTCGTCGGTTGGATCATACGTGCCGACGCTGTGGTTTTTTCGGTATCCACAAGATAATCGTCCCAGAAAACCTGTCTGGTTTTACCTATGTTTACAGCCGCCATGATATTTACCTCACTTATGCAAATTTTACATATTAAAAATATCATATATCTTCGGATTTTGCAAGCATAACGTTCGCGTTGCGGCGATATTTTTGTTTTTATGTTGATTTCGCGGCGTTTCCGTGATATCATTTTATCGGATCATAAACCGATACATCGGAGGATTATATTATAATGGAATACATAAGCAGATACGAATATGAAAAATTTGTCGAAAGCACGCGCGAGCAAAGAATGAAATGGTTCAAAGAAGCGCGGCTCGGGATGTTCATCCATTACGGGCTTTATTCTCAGCTCGGAACGGGGGAATGGTCGCAGGCAAACGAAAATTACACGGTAAAAGAATATGAGCGGCTGGCAGGATCTTTTGCTCCGAAAGAAAACTGCTGCGACGAATGGTGCGCTTTGGCAAAAGCGATGGGGGCGAAATACGCCGTTTTCACGACTCGCCATCACGAGGGGTTTTCCCTTTGGGATTCAAAGGCAAACCCGTATAATTCCGTGAATTTCATCGGGCGCGATCTCGTGAGAGAATTCGTTGACGCGTGCAGAAAGTACGGACTTAAAATCGGGCTTTACTCTTCGCTTATGGATTGGCATCACCCCGATTCGTGGAAGTGCGCGAACGACGCCGAAGCGCGAAAAAGATTCACCGATTATATTGAGGCGCTCAACGTCGAGCTTTTGTCGAATTACGGCAAGATCGACGTGCTTTGGTATGACGTTTCCTGCCCGATAACGAGCGCGGAGGGTTGGGATTCGATAAACCGCAACTACCGATTGCGCAAGCTCCAGCCGCATATTATTATAAACAATCGCAGTATGCTCGACGAAGATTTCGGCACTCCCGAGGGATATATCTCCGCCGACGGAAATCACTATTTCGAGTCGTGCCTGACGCTTACCAATCTCGCGTGGGGATACGTCGACGCCGAACAGGCTCATCCTTTCATGAAAACGCCGAAGCAAATATTGCGCGATCTGCACCTGTGCACCTGCAAGGGCGGCAATCTGCTTCTCAATATTTCTCCCGCGCAAGACGGAAGCGTTCCCGCCGATACGGTCGAAACGCTGACGACGGTGGGAAACTGGCTGAACGTAAACGGAGCTGCCGCGTACGGGGAAAAATATCCCACGGCGCCCGTTTACAGCGCGAACACGCTTACCGCCGTTTCAGCCGATAAAGACCTTAAAACGTTTTATCTGTGGAACTGGGTATGGCCGAAAAACGGCGAGATGCGCTTCGGCGGATATATGGAAGCACCAAGGAAAATATCTTATCTTTCCAGCGGAAAAGAGATAGATTTCACGTTCGACGGACACAGGATACTTCTCCACGGGCTGCCTCCCTCGCCGCCGGACAAAATTTGCGGCGTAACGGTGCTTAAAATGGAATTCGACGCGCCGCCGAAACACAAATTCAGAAGCTATTATCCGCAAATGTGGAGCGGAAACGATTTTTCCGACGGGAACAACGAATGGTAAATCAAAAAAGCGACGCGTGAAAAACGCGTCGCTTTTTATTTTTTTACGCAAGGTTTTTGCGCGGCTTTCGCTTTCGGGGCTTTGCCGAAACGGCCCGCCGCGGCATATATTTCAATGCCGCCGAATACGTTAACGATTTTTATGATCACGCACAGCGCTCCCTTCCGACCGTTTCCGTATTCGGAAAAACGGACGCGGCTAACGCCGTCAAATAAAGCTGTTGAATATGATAAGTATTATCAAAAATGCAAAGTTAAAAGCGGAAAATTCAAGAATGTATTTTAACGCCTTGCCCTTGTTGTGCCTTGTATATTCCCTGAACGTAATAAGGCTTGCAAGCGACGCTATAAGCGTTCCCGTGCCGCCTATGTTGACGCCGACAAGCAGTTTTGCGTAGTTTTGTGTAAACTGCGAAAGAAGTATTGCCGACGGAACGTTGCTTATGACCTGACACGACAGCGCGCTGAACACAAGCGTGTTCTTTTCGAGCACAGCGGAAAATAATCCGCGAACGGCGTCAATTCTGCCCATGTTTCCGGCGAAAATAAAGAAAAATACAAATGTTAAAAGTAACGGATAATCAACTTTTTTCAGCGCGTCACGGTCGAGTATCAAAAGTGCCCCGAACACAACAGCAACGCCTATCCAATAAGGTATCACGCGGAAAACGATGATGATCGACAATGCGAAAAGCGCTATGTATATAGCCGTTTTCACGGGGGGCAAGGTTATTTTTTCCTCTGCTATCGCAAGTGGCTCGCGCTTAATAAAAATAAAGCAGCAAACGGTGATAAGCGCCACCGACAGTGCAAACGACGGTGCCATAATGCCGATAAATTCTCCGTCGGGAATATTGAATTTACTGTAAAGATATAAGTTTTGCGGGTTTCCGAACGGGGTAAGCATTCCGCCGAGATTTGCGGCAATATTTTGCAAAATAAACGTTTTTGCCATGTATTTTTCTTTGCCCGTGGTAGAAAGAACGATATATCCCAGCGGCAAAAACGTAAGCAGCGCCATGTCGTTTGCAATAAGCATAGAGCCGATAAACGTTATGTAAACGAGGGCAAGGACGCTTGCGCGCGTGTTTTTGAACAAGCGCACAACGTTATATGAAAGCATATAAAAGAACCTGACGTTTCTCAGCGCGCAAACGACCGCCAACACGCAAAACAAACATGAAAGCGTTTTAAAATCAAAATAGTTTAAATAGTTTTTGTCCGGCGGAACGATTATCGCCGTAATACACGCCGCCGCAAGCGCGATGAACATCACCGCATTCTTTTTTACGAACGCCGCGACGGCTGTGCCCTTATTCTTTGTTTCCGTAAAATTGCCTCCGAAAAAAATGATTTCCGCATTATTATAATACCGTCGGCGAATAAATGCAACAATGTTTTGCAAAAAACGACGTGTAACCGAAAAAACCGTCATCCTCGAAAACAGATGACGGTTTTTATGTCGTTTTGTCTTAAATCATCAACCCGCAGATAAGGTCGCTTATCTCAGCGGGATCGTCAAGCGCAAGTCCGCTTACAAGCCGCGCCTGAGCGTAAAGTATCTTGCTGTAAGACGCCAGCTTTTCTTTATCACTTTCGAGTAGCTCCGAAAGTTTTGCCGCTATCGGGTGATCCTTGTTTATTTCAAGCACTGTTTCCGCCTTGATGCCGCTGCCATCGACGCCCGGCATTTTCTTCAATACCTTCTCCATACCGAGCGAAAGCTCGCCCTCGCTCGAAAGGCAAACAGCATGACCCGAAAGCGCGTTTGTAAATCTCACTTTCGCCACTTCGTCGCCAATGCTCTCTTTCATAAATTTGAACAATTCTTCCGAGCTTACGTTTTTCTCTTCAAGTTCTTTCTTTTCTTCATCACTTGAAAGGTCAAGTTCTTCCCTGCAAACGTTGATAAACTCTTTCCCGTCATAGGTGCGCATTATCTGCAATGCAAACTCATCTATGTCCTCCGTCAGATACAACACCTCATATCCTTTGCCCACGACAGCCTCTACCTGCGGAAGAGTTGCGATCTTCGATTGAGTTTCGCCCGAAGCGTAGTAAATCTTATCCTGCCCGTCTTTCATGCGCGAAACGTATTCTTTAAGCGTGACGTACTTTCTTTCATTTGAGGAAATGAACAAGAGCATATCCTGCAAAAGTTCCTTATTTACGCCGAAACCGCTGTATACGCCCCATTTGAGCTGGGCGCCGAAAGCCTTGAAAAACTTTTCATAGTTTTCTCTGTCGTTTTCAAGCATTTTGCCAAGCTCCGACGCAATCTTTTTTTCTATCGCCTTTGCAATCACTTTCAGTTGTCTGTCGTGTTGAAGCATTTCTCTTGAAATGTTAAGCGAAAGATCGGCGCTGTCGACAAGTCCGCGCACAAAGCTGAAATAATCGGGCAACAGATCTTTGCATTTTTCCATTATCATAACGCCGCTCGAATAAAGCTGCAAGCCTTTTTCAAAATCCTTGCTGTAATAGTCATACGGTGCGTGTGACGGAATGAACATAAGCGCTTCGTAGTTTGACGTGCCCTCCGTTTTTTGACGGATAACTTTCAGCGGAGCTTCATAATCGTAGAACTTATCTCTGTAAAACTCGGCATATTCTTCGTCGCTGACGTCGCTCTGCGCTTTTTTCCAAATCGGTATCATGCTGTTTAGCGTTTCGTCTTCATATACCGTTTCATATTCGTCGCTGCCCTCTTTTTTATTTTCGTGCGCGACAGACATCTTTATCGGATAGCGAATATAATCGCTGTACTTTTTGACGAGCGAACGTATCTTATATTCTTCGAGATACTCCCCGTATTTTTCATCGTCTGCGTCCGGCTTGATATGAAGCGTTATCACCGTTCCTGCCGTGTCTTTTTCACATTCCGTCACGGTATATCCGTCAGCCCCGCTCGATTCCCAGCGGTAAGCGCCGTCTGCGCCGTAAACACGGCTTTCGACCGTGATATTGTCCGCCACCATGAACGCCGAATAAAAACCGACGCCGAACTGACCGATAATATCGATGTTTTCCTTTCCGCCGTTCTCGGTTTTAAAGTCGAGCGAGCCGCTTTTGGCAATCGTGCCGAGATTGTTTTCAAGCTCGTCTTTTGTCATTCCGCAGCCGTTGTCCGAAACCGTAAGCGTTCTCGCTTCTTTGTCGGCGGATATGCGTATCTCATAATCCTCCTTTTTCAGAAGAACGCTGTCGTCGGTGAGCGAGCGGAAATATAGTTTATCTATCGCGTCGCTCGCATTTGAAATCAGCTCGCGCAGAAAAATTTCTTTGTGCGTATAGATGGAGTTTACCATCATATCAAGTAGCTTTTTCGACTCTGTCTTAAACTGTTTTTTTGCCATTTTTTATACACCTCTGTTTGTTTTGCGATATTTCATATCGCGTTATATCTTTTATGCGTGTTTTGCAAAAGCGAAAAGCACGCTTTTTGAAAGCGGATTTGTTTTTTCTGTCGAATAAACGCCGTTTCTTACATAAATAAATTGAAAATATGCCCGTTTGTTTTTTTACCCGTAAATTTCGCTCGATATATTATCCTCATTTACGCATTATTCACGGTTTTGAGGTTGAATATTGCTTTTTCGGACGAAAAGAAAATCGTCGGGCAAAAGCGTAATAAACGCTTATTTGCTTTTTAAATGCGCTTTTACGGCATTTGCAACATTGAGATAATCGTTTGAAAGGATTGTATCGATGCCCATATCGATATATCTGCACGCCTCATCCGGATCGTCCGCCCAGAAAACGTTGCACAGTATTCCGTGCTCGTGCGCCAAATCTACCGAGCTTTGGTCGAAATAAGGTTTGAACAGCTGTATTTTTTCGGCTCCGAGCGCAATCGCGCGACGAGGCATGGAGAGCGGATCCTTGTTGCCGTCCCAGCCGACGCAGCGGTGAATATCGGGGGCTATTTCGTGAAATTCTCTGTGACACTTGTCTGAGACAGTCATCGTATAGCAGTGATGCTCGCAGTCGTATTTATGAAGGAGCGCCGCAATCTTTTCATACTGCGGATCGGGCGGATTGCCGTCTTTTCTGTATACTTCCTCATCCCAAATTTTAACGTGGATATTCATTATCGTCGTGCAGGCGAATTTCTTTAAAATATCCTCGAATTTAACGATTTTCAGCCCCTTGAAATGATCCCCGTGCTTTACGCCGAAGTCATAATTCAACAGTTCTTCATATGTGTGTTCCCATATAAAGCCGCTTCCGGTTGAAACGCGGCTGAGGCTGGAATCGTGAATGGAAACAAGCTCTCCGTCCTTCGTTGACCATATGTCAAATTCTATTTCATCCGCGCCAAGCGCCACCGCCGCGCCGAAAGCGGGCATACTGTTTTCGGGCGCTATCGTTGAAAAGCCCCTGTGAGCACATATGCGCGGATAAGGCAGGTATGCGTCATTCGGTATCATCATACTGCCGCCCGGACGGTAAAGCCACGGACGACGGCCCTCGTCGATGTAATCATAATGAGATTTCGGCTTGCCGAGATACCCCGCGGGCTTATAATACTTGTCGTGCGGATCAAACTCAACGGTCGCCACGCCGACGTCGTTTTTCATGTTTACAATCATCTCACCCTTGGGAGACACCGCCATGCTGCATCCGCAAATCTCGGAATTTTCACCGAGCGACACCGACGAGCGAAGCAGATATGCGTTTGTGTTATAGCAAAGGAACCTGCCGATGAGGTCGAGAGCATTGTGCGTATCGGTTCTTTGATGTGAACAGCCTATTATCACGTCTACGTTCTTTCTCGCAAGCGAGGCAAACCCTTCGTACATATAAAAATCGTAGCACGTCATAAAGCCGAATCGTATCCCCTCCATCTCGACGGTATACGGTTCCTCATAATGATAGCTGTACGTACAGTCCATACCGTTGCCGCCCTGCTCGGCGGTCTTTACCTCCGAGGGCGCCGGGTGAGCTTTAAAATACTTGCCCGTTATATTGCCATCTCTGTCAAAAGCATACGTCGTGTTGCGCCAGCCGTTCTCTGTCTTAAATCCGAAATTGGCAAATACCATCGCATGACAGCGACGCGCCGTTTCGACGGCTTTTTTCATCACAACATCGTTGTATTTTTCAATCGATGCGTTGAACTGCGCCGCATTTTCGGTAGCCGCGGGAATATCACAATATTCCGGCAAGACGATTATATCCGCGCTGTCGTCGCACGAGTCGATGAGCTTCATCATACCGTCAAAGCAACGGTCGATGTCTTTTGGGTCAAACGAATAGTATGGCTGTATTATACACGCTTTCATTTATTTTCTCCTCGGTGTTTTTCTTGCGGAACGGTTTTCTTTCCCGCGCCGCTTTCCACACGTAATTATATATCAATTAAATTACAAATTCAACAATTAAACAAAATTATAAATATTTTTTAACAAAATCGTCAAACGTTTCCCTTTTCATTTTTTCTTTTCTTTATACGCCAAAGCAATAGCGGCTAAGCGAGAGCACCGCTCTTTATGGCGTCTTATTCACAGCCGAAAGCCTCGTTTTGACAGCCAAAAACAACAGTTTCGTGCTTGCGTTTTTCCGACTTTCAGAAAACCGCTGACGCACAGCTGAAACAGATTGAAACAATGGCGAATGAAGTGCCGCCGTCTTTTCCATTCGTGTTGACACCCGAGGAAAGATGTGATAATATAATCCTGTAAAAAGAAACGGGAGGGCTGACAATGAATTACACCGACCTTTGCGCTGACCTGCGCGCGCTGATCCGAGAGGTGCCGCATCTGACGGCAAATTTGGCAAACGCCGCGGCGATTATATGGCAAAGAACCGAACAAATAAACTGGGCGGGGTTTTATTTGCGCGAGGGGAACAAACTCGTGCTCGGGCCGTTTCAAGGCAAACCCGCGTGCATCGAGATACCTCTCGGGCGAGGGGTATGCGGAACGGCTGCCGAAAAAAACGAAACTCAGCTCGTGCCCGACGTGCATAAATTTCCGGGACATATCGCCTGCGACAGCGAATCAAGATCGGAGATTGTTGTTCCGATAAGAAAAAACGGAGAGGCGATAGGTGTGCTTGACATAGACAGCCCCATGCTTTCGCGCTTTTCCGCCACGGACAAGGCGGGATTTGAAGCGGTAGCGGCAGTGATTGAAGAAGAACTTTGGGATCTGCTTTAAGCCTCAGCAAAAATATAGAAAACAACATCTTGAAGCGAGGAAAAAATGAAAAAAGTTGAAAAAACAAATGCTGTAAGAATACTTGAACAACACAAAGCCGTCTTTTCCACTCACGACTATTCGGCAACGGAAGCCATAAGTGCAACGGAAGTGGCACACGTTCTGGGGCTTGATCCGGATAAAGTATTCAAAACGCTCGTCACCGTCGGAAAATCAAACGAGCACTACGTATTCGTCGTACCGGCCGAAAGCGAACTCGATTTAAAAAAGGCAGCCGCCGCCGTAGCGGAAAAGAACGTTGCAATGGTAAAATCAAAAGAGCTTTTGCCGCTTACGGGCTACATTCACGGGGGCTGTTCACCTGTGGGAATGAAAAAATTTTTTAAAACCGTTTTTGATATATCGGCTAAAAGTTTTGACACGGTGGTTTTCAGCGGGGGCAAAATTGGATTGCAGGTTGAAATGCCGATAAGTGAACTTGAAAAGGTTATCCCGTTGATTTTCGCAGATTTAAAACAATAAAAAAACAAGGACTTGAAACAAAAACGGTTTTCAAGTCCTTTATTTTCATCCTATCAGTTTTTTAATATTCGTTTCAAGCTCCGATTCTGTTATCATACCGGTATGTTGGCTCATCACATTCCCGTCGGAATATATGAACACCGTCCTCGGAATCGACCTCACGGAATAAGCGGTCTGTGCGCTCGAATCAACGTCAAAATATACGGGAAAAGAATATCCGTTTGACGCGATAAAGCTCTTTGCGGCGGAAACTGTTTCTCTGTATCCGTCGGCAAGGTTTACCATCATAATATCCACTTCCCCGCCGTATTTTTTATATATACTGTCAAAAGCCGGCAACTCGTTTTTACACGGCCCGCACCAGCTCGCCCAAAAGTTTACGATAACAGGCCTGCCGAGATGACTCGATAAGCTAACGCTGTTGCCGCCCGCGTCCGTCACGGTAAAGTCAGGCGCGTCGCCCCACTTTGCGTTGTTCTCTGACCTTTGACTCGGCGCGGCACGCTTCGCCTCGCTTTCCGCGTCGTTTTGCATTTCCGCGCGAGTCGTGGCTTTTGAAGTCGTCGTCTGCTCCGTCACGACGGAAGATGACGTCGTTTCTTTTTTCGCCTTTGCGGTTGTCGATGACGTCTCCGGTATCAACGTCATTTCTTCCGTCAACGTTTCCGTGCTGTTCTCAGCCGCATTTTCCGCTCTCTTTATCGCGGCGTTATACGCTATCGACGCGCCCGCGATAACAGCCGTTAGCGCCAGCGCTATTATAAGCGTTTTTGCATATTTGTTCATTTAACTACCTCCTGAAAAAACGGAGAGGAAACGGTCAAGCGAACCGGTTGCGATAAATATTCCCACAACGATTAAAAACACCCCGCTTACGATATTTATCGTTTTATAATGTTTTTTTACAAATCCGAATAATCCCCCCAGCTTTTCCATAAGCCACGCCGACAGCACAAACGGTATTCCGAGTCCCAGCGAATATACGAAAAGCAACAACGCTCCGTAAGGCGCGCTGGCAGACGTGGACGCGAGCATCAGCGCCGAGCCGAGAAACGCTCCCACGCAAGGCGTCAAGCTGACAGAATATACCATACCGAAAACGAACGCGGAAAATATCCCGGTTATTTTCGCGCCTTTTTTCAGTCCGCGGAAAAACGGCAACGGGATTATATCAAGATACGACAGCCCCAATATTATCACTACCACGCCGCAAACTATATTTACCGTCACGCTGTATCTTGTAAGAAAAGACCCTATCGTTCCCGCAAAAACGCCCATCACGCAAAAAACCGCGGTAAATCCGCAAACAAATGCGACGGCGTCAGCCACCGTTTTTCGCTTGCCCTTGCCGTCAGAGGCGAAATATGATATATAAACGGGCAACATTGGCAGCATACACGGCGAAACAAAGGAAATTATTCCCTCCAAAAAAGTTATAAATATCTGCATATCCCCTCCTTGATATTTATTATGTCAGCTTTTTTCATTTTTACACTTTCAATAAATTATTCGTCCGAAAATCAGCATGAAGAATAATTATCTGCGCTAAAAATTCATTAACCGACGGGATTATAAATTTAACAGTTTATTTTTTTCCGTTTTGTTGACTTTTCGCGGGTTAAGTGATATGCTGAAAAAAACCGTTTTCGGTTTTTAAATAATCGATAAATACAAATCTAAACATGTTCGTCTGAATATTACGGCACGGCAAAAACCGGGGGAGGGTTTATGAACGGATATTGGATAACGACGCGTCAAACGCCTCAAAAGAGCGCATACTACTATTTTACAAAACAGTTTTCACTCGAAAAACTGCCCGAAAGTTTTTCGGTAAATATTTGCGCCGACAGAAGATATATTTTATATATAAACGGCGTGGAAATTGCTCATGGGCCGTGTCAAAGCGGTGAGGAAATGCGCTATTTTGAAACGGTAAACGCCGCGCACGCGCTGAAAAAAGGCGAAAATGAAATTGCGGTAAGGGTTTTTCACGTCGTCGGCGACAGTTTTATCGCCGTTTACGGCAAAGAAAAACCGGCGCTGTGGTTTTGCGGAAAACTGCGCTCGGGCTATGAAGAAACGTTGCTCTTTTCCGACTCCTCGTGGCAATGCAAGCGTTCGGACGCCGTATCGTTCCGCCGCGGAGAACGCATACACAACTCCGTCGCGCCTTTTGAGGACGTGGCAAAAGACGAGATTTTGACAGACGAGGAGATAATCGAAGATTATGAGCCTCGCCCGGAAAGAGCATCCACGACATGCTACGGGCTAAATGAAAAATACATTCTTACCCCACGCCCGATACCGGTTTTCACGTCGGACAAAAGCGAAAAACTGAAAGAAATAAGACGTTACACTGACAAGGACGGAAAAACTTGCGTCGAGTTTGACGCAGGCAGATACACAACGTCGTTTGTCGACGTTGTCTTTAAGGCGAAAACCGAAGCGGAAATCAAAATAACATATGCAGAATGTTACGCATTTCCGGACGGAGAAAACAAGCCTAAAAAATTCCGGCGCGACGACACCTCCGGTTGCTTGTTCGGCGCGTATGACAGCGTAATCTCCGACGGTAACAAAAAAACGTTCACGCCGTTCTGGTACAGGGCGTTTCGGTTTATCAAGATCGAAACCGACGACGCGGGAATCGATGTTGAAATATTCCACAGACGTTACGTTTATCCGTTTGAAAAAGCCGCCGAAAACGGTGGCGTCGGAAGTTTTTTATGCTCTGACGAAACGCTGAACAAAATGTGGGATGTGTCGCTTAACACCGTAGAATGTTCAACTCACGAGATATTCGTCGACTGTCCGTATTACGAACAGCAACAATACTGCATGGACGGAGCGCTTGAATCGCTGTTCGCTTTCAGAATGTCAAACGATCGTTCAATGCAGAAAAAAATCATCTTCGATATGGCGCAATCGCAACAGACGGACGGCATGATTCAGGCAAACTACCCGTCAACTCACAGGCAAATAATACCGGGGTTCACGCTTTTTTGGGTGTTGATGAGCAGAGAATATCTGCGTTATACCGGCGACACGGAGTTTGTTCGCTCGATGAGCGGCGTAGTTGACCGTGCGCTTGAAGGGTTTGAGGCAATGCTGAACGAGCGGGGCATTGTCGGCGGGAGCAAGTATTGGATGTTCACCGATTGGGTTGACAGCTGGAAGTTAGGCGTGCCGACGGGCGGAATTGAGAGAGAACCCGTTACCGTTTACAGTATGATGTACGCGGCGGCACTTGAAAGTCAGGCTCAGGTATGCGAAAAATGCGGCAGACGCGGCCTTGCCGAAGAATACCGTGAGCGCAAATCGCGTATTATCCAAAACATAAACAAATACTGCTTCGACGCGGAAAAGCAAATGTATGTCGACGTTCCCGGCAGGCGTGATTTCAGCCGACATACAGCCGTGTGGGCGGTGCTTTCCGACACGGTCACGGGCGATGACGCGCGCGAACTTATCATACGTGCGTTTGGCGATGAAAGCGTTTCAAAATGCTCGTTTTCGATGAATTATTACACTTTCCGCGCGCTTGAAAAAGCGGGACTTTACGACGATTATTCCGACGAGCTTTTCGACGGCTGGCGATATATGCTCGATATGCACTGCACGACGTGGTGTGAGAACCCCGGACAACCGCGAAGCGAATGTCACGGTTGGAGCAGTGTGCCGATATATGAATTTTCGGAACACATCCTCGGCGTTTATCCCGAGGACGACGGATACAAGGTGGTGCGCATTACTCCGCACACATTCGGGCTTGAAAACGCTCAAGGAAGAGTTCCCGTGCCCGGCGGATATATCGACGTTTCGTTTAAAAAGCATGGCGACGGCTATATTTTGCACATATCATCATCGAAGCGGAGAACGCTTCACATTATCCTGCCGGGCGGCGACGAAATATTGACCGACGAAAGCGAGATCTCGCTTGAATTTACCGAATAAAAAAACGCGGCTCAATTGAGCCGCGTATTTTTATTTTCGGGATAATCTATGATACCGCATTATTTGTGATGCGAAACAACACTTAAAGGTTTTACGCTTTGCCCGACAAATAGGTGATCAAACGCATGTTTTTAAATCAACCCACATCGCTTTTCACACTTGTTGTTCGTGTTCGATTTATGATGAAAAGTAACGATGAGGTTAAATTGAATCGATTAATTTGGGTATATTATGCTGTTTTTGTATAAAGCACCGACTTTTATAGGCATTTTTTATGTTTGCGGCAGTATTTTTTTGTTCATTTTGCCCATTGGCTTTATTGTTATTTAATATTATAATACTTTATATAGGGAATTTAAAATGCTAAATGGCAAAAATCAACCGCAGCTCTCTCGGTGCGGTTTAACGTTTATCTATCAAACGTATAAAGTAAACGCTTTGAAGAAACAAATTTAAAATGCACGGCACTTATTCCCCCGAAAACAGAATTTACCGAAACGGAATTTCACTGAAAAGATGATTTTTTGTTCCAGGAGATAAAACAAAGTTATTACAACAGCGAGGAAATGCAGAATGGGATATACTGTAATTGACGGAAATCTTTTCGCCGAAATGGTGCGCGAGGGCGCGGCAAATCTTAAAGCAAACAAGCAGATCGTAAACGACCTTAACGTCTTCCCTATTCCGGACGGTGACACGGGCGATAATATGTTTATGACGATCGATTCCGGCGCGACGGCGGTCGGCTCGGAACACGGCGGCTCGCTCGGTTCTGCCGCGGCGAAAGTCGCACAGGGGATGCTGCTCGGCGCAAGAGGCAATTCCGGCGTTATTCTTTCCAGATTTTTCGCGGGTATATCAAAAAGCCTTGAAAACGTAGAGTCGGCAGACGTTAAAACGCTTCACCGCGCGTTTGAAAAAGGTGTGGGCGAGGCATACGGCGCGGTATCTGTTCCGGTAGAGGGAACGATACTTACCGTGTTCAAAGACGCCGTCCGTTTTGCGGGGCTGAACATAAATGACAAAAGCACGTATGAAACATATTTTGCAGATTTTCTCGATGAACTGAGAAAATCGCTTGACAGAACGCCCGACCTGTTGCCCGTTCTTAAAAACGCGGGCGTCGTTGACAGCGGCGGCGCGGGATTTGTCTATATTGCTGAAGGAATGAAAAACGTAATAGACGGAACGTCCATCGGAGAGAAACATCCGGAAGAGGCGGCGACAACGACAAAAAAATCGGTTGACGTTTCAAAATTCACCGAGGACAGTGTTTTGGAATTCGGCTATTGCACGGAATTTTTGCTCCGCTTGCAAAATGCGAAAATCGACGTTTCGTCGTTCAATATAGGTGAACTTACAGACTATCTCAACAGCGTGGGTAACTCCGTCGTCGCGTTCAAAGACGGGACGATCGTTAAAGTTCACGTACATACGATGACCCCGGGCGAGGTGCTCAATCACTGCCAGCAATACGGCGAATTTCTGACGCTGAAAATAGAAAACATGACCTTGCAGCACAGCGAGGTAAAAATAGAAAACAGATACACCCCGGCAGTTTCAAAACCGCGCAAAAAATACGGCGTGGTGAGCGTCGCCGCAGGCAAAGGAATAAAAGAGACGTTTCTCTCTCTCGGTTGCGACGAGGTCGTTGACGGCGGGCAAAGCATGAACCCGTCGGCTGAGGATTTTATACATGCGTTCGACAACATAAACGCCGAAACGATATTTGTTTTCCCGAACAACGGCAATATCATAATGACGGCAAATCAGGCGGCGTCGATTTATGAAAAAGCGGAGGTAGTCGTTATACCAAGCAAGACGATAGGCGAAGGATACGCCGCTATATCGATGTTCGACGGTACGACCGAAACAAAAGAGCAGATAACCGACGAGATGAACGAAATAATCGCGGGGGTAGTAACCGGCATCGTATCAAAAGCCGTACGCGACACCGAAAAAGACGGGGTAAACGTCCGTCAGGGCGATTATATCGGTTTTGTAGGCAGCAAGATATACCTCGACGAACCGGATAAAAACACTGCGGCGATAGATCTTGCTCGGGCACTCGGCGCGGGGACATACGACATTGCAATCGTCGTTTGCGGCGAGGACGTTACAGAAGAAGAGGCAGGCGCGCTTTACGCCGCGATGGGCGAAACGTTCAAACGCACGGAAACGATAATGATAGACGGCGGCCAGCCGATCTACGATTATATAATAATTCTCGAATAATTTTCAGGAGGAACAAAATATGCTCGTTTTATTTGCAGACACAGACAGTGACATCACCCAGAAAGTAGCCGAAGAGCTTGGTTACAAAATAATAAGCATGCCGTACAGTATTGACGGCAAAACAATATATCCTTACGAGGATTTCACCGAATTTGACGAAAAGCCGTTCTATAATATGCTTCGCGGCGGAACAATTCCCACCACAAGCGCAATAAGCGTTGAAAGATATAAACAATACTTCGAGCCCGTTTTCGCCAACGGAGACGACATATTCTATGTTCATTTTTCAAGAGCAATGTCGGCAAGTTTTGAAGTTATGGATAAAGCGGTGGCGGAGCTCAAAGAGAAATATCCCGAAAGAAATTTCTATGAGATAGACACAAAGGGTATATCGATCCTCACTCTTTCAATTATTTACGAGGTAAGCGACCTTGTAAAAGCCGGTAAAACACCGGATGAGATTCTCGAATGGGCAAAGACGGAAGTTGATAAATTTGCGGTTTATTTCTTTGCCGACGATCTCAAATTCTTCAAGCGCAGCGGAAGAGTCAGCGGTCTTGCGGCTACAATGGGAACGATGCTCGGCATCCGTCCGATAATCTATATGAACGCCGAGGGCAAGATGGTCAGCATCGGCAAAGAAAAAGGCAGAACAAAAGCGTTCGAGCGCCTGCTCAGTTACGTTGAACAGCTCGGTGACGACGTAAAAGGTCACCGCGTATTTATCGCGCACGCCGACGCCCCCGATTTTGCACAAGAGATGGAATCTCTTCTCAAAGCGAAGTTCGGCGACGACCTTGAAGTTATAACGGTCATTGTCAATCCGACGATCGGCTGTCATTGCGGCCCGAACTCAATGGGCGTATGCTTCCATGCAATTCACAGATAAACGGTGTAAAATATGATAAAAGTCTGCAAAGTAACGACAAAAAAACAACAACGGGAATTCTTGCAATTCCCGCTTAAAATGTATAAAGACAATCCGTATTTCGTGCCGCCGCTTTACGGCGACGAAAAGAAGATGTTCCGCGATGATTTCGTGTATAACGACACGTGCAAATCGATATATTTCAACGCTTATGACGACGGCGTCATGGTTGGAAGAATATCGGGGATTATTCAAAGCGCGTCAAACGAAAAGAACAATGAAAAACGCGTAAGATTCACAAGATTTGATTCGATAGACGATCAGCGGGTGGCGGACGCGCTTTTCGCCGCGGTTGAAAAATGGGCAGTCGGGCAAGGTATGGACACCGCCTGCGGCCCGCTCGGTTTTTCGGACCTTGAACGCGAGGGGTTACTCGTTGAAGGGTTTGATCAACTTTCAACGTTTGAAGAGCAGTATAACGCCGAATACTATGGCAGGCTCATCGAAAATTGCGGCTATGAAAAAGAAGTCGATTGGGTGGAAAGCAAAATATATCTGCCGGACGAGCCGGACGAGCAGCTTGAAAAAATGGCGAATTATATCATGAGCAGATATAATCTCCATTTCGGGAAAGCGAAAAACGTCCGCGATTTCGTAAAGAAATACGGCGACGAGTTTTTTGAATTGCTCGACGTTGCATACGCCGACCTTTACGGCACGGTGCCGTTTACCGACGGAATGAAAAAAATGATGATAGCAAATTTCTATCTCATAATCGACTTAAAACATGTTGCTGTCATTCTTGACGAAAACGAAAAAGTCGTTTGCCTCGGCATTTGTTTCCCGTCGATAGCAAAAGCGGTGCAAAAATCCGGCGGAAAACTTACGCCCGCGGCGATTATAAAACTTTTTCGCGCAATAAAACACCCGAAGATACTCGATCTGGGGCTTGTTGCTGTGTTGCCGGAATACATGAATCGCGGTATCAGCACGGCAATATCGGCAGGACTTATGAATATGTTAAAAGAGGACGGCATAGAATATGCGGAAACGAACCTCAATCTTGAAACAAACTTTTCCATTCAAAACCAGTGGAAGAGATTTAAGGCAATTCAGCATAAACGCCGCCGTTCATACATAAAAAAACTGACGGAAGGAGATACAAGCGATGAAAGTATTGGTTGATTGCGCCGGCGGCGATAAAAGCCCGCAGGCAAACGTCGAGGGTGCTCTCATAGCGCTCGGCAACTTCGACGATCTTTCGGTCATTCTCGTCGGCGACGAACAGCTGATAAAAACAGAGCTTGAAAGGCTCGGCTGTGCGGTAAACGAAAGAATAGAAATCGTTCACGCGCCGGGCGTCATCACGGGTGAAGACATTCCTACCGACGCCATAAGACTGAAAAAAGATAGCTCGATGATAAAGTCAATCTCCATGCTTCGTGAAAACGACGATATAGCCGGTCTGGTTTCAACGGGCGCCACGGGTTCTCTTGTTGCCGCCGCGACGATGAGAATAGGTCGCATACGCGGCATAAGACGTCCGGCATTCTGCCCGATACTCCCCACGATGAACGGCGGCATCGTCGGCATTTGCGACAGCGGCGCAAACGTCGATATAACACCCGAACAGCTTGTACAGTTTGCCGTAATGGGAAGCAGATTTCTTGAAAGTGTGTACGGTATAGAAAACCCACGCGTGGCAATGCTCAACATAGGAGTTGAAACCGAAAAGGGCGACGATCTGCGAAGAACGGCATATCCTATGCTCAAAGAAACCCCAACTATAAATTTCGTCGGCAATATGGAAAGCCGCGATCTTCTCACCGGCAAATACGATCTTGTCGTCTGCGACGGCTTTTCGGGCAACGTCTTAGCAAAAACCACCGAAGGAACGGCTATGGAAATGCTGAAAATGATAAAGCGGGATATTTATTCAAAAGCCATATATAAATTCGGCGCGCTTTTCATGAAGAAAATGTTTAAAAAAGAAAAGGACTTCATGAATTATCAGAATTACGGCGGCAGCGTCCTTATCGGAGCCGAGAAAGTTGTTGTCAAAGGTCACGGCAGCAGTAATGCGACAGCCGTTTCAAAGTGCATAGAGCAGGCATACAGAATGACGCTCGGCGGAATGAACGAAAAAATATCCGAGTCGCTGGCCGCGATAGAGGCGGCAAAGCACCCGGCTGAATAAAGAAAGGAACACACGCAATGTTTGAATCCGTAAAGAAAATACTTATTGAACAGCTCAAACTCGAAGACGGAGTTGAAGTTACTCCCTCGTCAAGAATCAAAGCCGATCTCGGCGCCGATTCGCTCGACATTCTTCAACTGCTTATGACTATCGAAGACGAATACAACGTAAGAATACCCGACGAGGCGCTCGCAAAATTCGACACTGTTGAGGACGTTTGCAATTATCTTGAAACACTTGAAAAGAAATAAAAAGCAATAAAACGGCAGGGGCAAATTCCCCCGCCGTTTTTTCATAAGGACGCTTTATAATAAAATGTGCTTTTGCATATCAAGCGCAAAGTCTTTTCCTCTTAAATTGCGAAAAATAAAGCTCGTCGGTTGATTTTCAGGGTTTTAAAAACTTAATTATTCTTATATTTATAATACAATCCGCATCAAAAACCTATTTTCCGCGCGCTTTGTTTTCGTCGTTTTAATAATTTGGCAACAAAGCAAAGATCCGAGAGTTGTTCTCTCTCGGATCGCTTTTTTATTATTTTTCTTCCCACAAGCCGTACATCTGCATCATATATTTGCAAATTTCAAACAGCATTTCATCAGCCATTTTTCTTATTTTAAACGGTATTGGTTTTAAATTCAGCGTCGGCTCTCCGTTAAGACTGAAATCGCGGTGTCCGCGGCGGTTTGGGGTGTCGGTTTCGGTTGAAAACGTTCCCTTATAGTCAATATCGATTAGCGCCTGAATGAAAGCGTCAAAATTCACGTTGCCGAAAAGCGGAAAGTTGTGTCCGTCAGGTGTAAAAAGTCCGTCCGGCTCGCTTATAGGATAGAGATTGTCATGAATATGTACCGCGCGCAGATGATCGCCGAGCTTTACAACGTTTTCATATTGATTGAGGCGTGTAAGATTTGCATGGCCTGTATCCCAACAGGCGTGAATATGCGGGTGAGAGAAAGCGTTTATAACTTTAAGCAGGTCGTCGGCGTCAAAGCAGTAAGAATCTTTTTCGGTATATCCGCCGAGGTTTTCAAAACAAAGGTCAACGCCATATTCTTCGAGCAACGGCAAAAATCGGCTGAAATACTTAACGTTTTCTTCCACGTAACTTTCTCTTGTGCACCCTTTTATATGGAACAAATGCACGACAAGCGACGGTATCCCGAAATATCCGCAAAGAATAATACATTGTTTGAGTTGCCTATCGAACTCATCGCCGGCTTGGTCAATATATGCCACTATCGGCGCGTGAGCCTGCCCGAATATCATGCCACGTTGCGTCATTTTTGCCTTTACGCGCTTTGCGGGCATTTTCCAATTTTCCGAAAGAAGCGCCGCGTCGTATTTGCTGTCGAGCGAAAGATCGAGCGCGGTATATCCCATATCGGCGTAATAGTCGATAAGGTCGCACAAATCTTGTATGAAAAAGTGCGTGTATCCGCCTGTACCTACCGAAATTCTCATGTTTTGTCCTCCTTTATTTTATAAACAACGTTACAATAAAATCTTTTGTTCGTGCAATCACTTCGCGCACATCGCGGAACGTCTGCCCCGCATATGTGTGCAAGTCCGCCCCCACGCCGTATGCGTCAACGCCAAGCCTTTGCGCGATGAACATCGCCCGATAAAGATGATATTTTTGCGTTACTATCAATATTCTTTTCGCGCCGAACTCTTCTCTTGCGCGCCTGACGCTTTCATAGGTGGAAACGCCGTATCTGTCGCCGATTATATCCTCTTCTCTTACCCCATGTTCAAGGCAAAAGTTTATCATGGGCGTTATCTCGTCATATCCGTCACGAGCGCCGTCGCCGCTGAGAAGAATTTTTACGCCGTCACATTCGCCGTATACCTCGCAGCCGCGCCTTAGTCTGTCGCGCAGCATATCGCTCGGCGTACCGTCCGGTTTTACACCGCAACCGAGGATCAGTATATAATCTACGTTTTCGATATTTGACGCTTCCTCGACAAATATTATGCGCTCTCTCACCGCATTAACAGTGAATACGTTCGCCGCAAGCACGACGCCGCCGCACACAAGAGCAATGCACAGCGCGAATATCAAAATGATTTTTGTGTGTTTTTTCATTTTGCACCTCTGCTTTTATTTTATATTATGCGCGGCAAAGTGTCAATACATCTTGACGGTAATATTTTTTTGTGATAAAGTATTTTTTGTTATCGGAGGAATTAAAGATGCTTAAAAAATATGATCTTCACACGCATACGTTTTTCAGCGACGGGAAATTTTCGCCCGAGGAGATGATCCTCTCCGCTATCGACCACGGCTTTGCCGCTATCGGCATCACCGACCACGCCTACGCCGGGGATGAGGTAAGCTGGTGGATGTCAAAAGAAAAAACGAAAGAGTATATTTCCCTCATTCCGCAACTGAAAGAAAAATATAAAGATAAAATAACCGTTCTTCTCGGCACTGAATTTGACGCGTTCTCACTCGGTTCTCTCGACCCTTACGATTATGTAATAGGCTCGGTGCATTTTGTCGAAAAGAACGGCAAGTGGTGGCCCATCGACAGCACAAAGGAAGAACAGGCTGAGGGCATTAACGCATTCGGCGGCGATCCATACGCTTTTTGTAAAGAATACTATCGGTTGCTCAAAAAGTTTGCCGATGTACCAAAAATAAAAATCGTAGGACACTTTGATCTCCTTGAAAAATTCAACGAAAACAACGACGTTTTCGACAGAACGGACACGCGCTATCTCGATTGTGCCCTCGACGCGCTTCATACGCTCAACGCCGCCGGCAAAGCGTTTGAAATAAACACCGGCGCCATGTTCCGCGTCGGGCGCTCCACGCCGTATCCAAACGAAATAATACTGAAAGAA
Organism: Clostridia bacterium; assembly: GCA_017446155.1. Lineage (GTDB taxonomy): Bacteria > Bacillota > Clostridia > Oscillospirales > CAG-272 > CAG-841. The sequence goes on from JAFSRI010000045.1 coordinate 60,309, forward strand.
CTCGCCCGCATCGGCGGCAGAATTTGCTTCGGCAGCGACGCACATTCGACTAAGGCTGTCGGTTTTAATTTTGACGTTGCGGCGGCGCTTTGTGAAAAATACGGGCTGAAAACGTTGGAATTGCCGATAGAATAAAAACACTATCGTTACCGCTAGCCCGATTGTTTTATAACCTTTCAAGCAAGTGGATTTGACGGTTTTCCGAATTACGCTTTTCATTTCAAAATATTTCAAACTCCGCGTGTTATACTAAAAACCAAATAATAAATAACATATTTTCTTAGTTTACAAGACAAAAAGCCCCTGTTACGATAGTTATTTATCATAACAGGGGATTATTTACGTTTGCCTTTTACATTTTATAATAGTAACGATTGATCCGGCTTATTTTTCATAAATTTCGCGTTTCAGTATCCCGACAAACGGCAAAGCGCGGAATTTTTCATCATAATCGAGGCCGTAGCCGATAACAAACTCATCGGGAATTTCAAAGCCCGAATAGTCGGGCTGAAATTCAACCTCGCGGCGAGAGGGTTTATCGAGCATGGTACAAGTGCGGACGCTTCTCGCGCCTTTTTCTTTGAGATATTTTGCGAGATACGACAAAGTTTTGCCCGAGTCGATAATATCCTCTATAATCAATATATCGCAGTTGCCCAGGTCCTTGCGGCGAATGTCGAGAATGATGTCAACGAGTCCCTTCGACGTTGTGCCCGAGCCATATGAGGATACTTTCATAAAGTCGATCTGAACGGGAATCGACAATCGTTTCATAAGATCGCCCATAAACACGACCGATCCTTTCAGAATTCCGAGAAGCACAAGATTTTTCCCCTCATAGTCGCGGCTTATATCATCCGCCATGCGGCGCACCGCCGTTTGAATTTCTTCTTCCGTAATCAAAACTCTTTCAATGCTGTCATTCATTTGCATTTCGGTTTACCTCTGTTGTTTTTTCGTAATATTTGATTTTTATTTCTCTTTCCATGTATTTGCCGAACGGCGCCGCGGGAAAACCGGGATACCATATAACGTCCTCGCCCGCACAGAACACCGGGCGTATTCTTTTTGCAATATCCGGCAAATTTCCTATCATCTTTTTTATCGTGCGCGTCATTTTCCAAAAGAAATATTTATCCCCTGCGCGACGGCTTCTGATGTTCAGCGTTTCAAGCGTTTGCCGCGGAATGTCGGTTTCGGCTACCAATGTATAGCCATCGGGAGCTTTTCCGTCGCCGACGCAGATATAAAATCCGTCCGGGCTCTCATATGCGCCCTCATTAAGTTTAAATGAAAACTCCGGTCGCGGAGCGTTTTTTTGCTCGGTAGAAAAGTAAAATTTGCCGTTTTGCGCCGTCGCATATACGCCGCCGGGCATTATCTCACGCCCGTCGCCTGCGCGCAAAATAAGCGCTTCCGCCGTCTTTATGTGGCTTAACTCCAACGTGCCGCCGTAAAGCAGGCAGATAACGCGGCGTCTGAGCGCCGTATGTGCGTCGGCGAGTTTTTCTCTGTCGGCTTTGCCATCCGAAACATTCTCTTTTATGAACGTTTCGGCGCATTGATTGATAAAATCAAGGTCGAGCGCCGCCGAGTCGCTCATATTCCCTACCGATTTTTCGGCATTCGGGAATATTTCCTTTATTCTCGGCACAATGTTAGCCCTGATAAAATTTCGCGTGTAATGTGTGTCGGCGTTCGTTGAGTCTGTAACATATTCCAAGTTATTTTCACCGACATACCCCATTATCTCATCTCGCGTGCAGTCGATAAGCGGACGAATGACCGTCGCCTCACCGCATTTGCGTGAATACGGTATTCCGCGCATACCCGAAAGTCCGCTTCCGCGAAACAGATTGAACAGCACGGTTTCAAGGTTGTCGCTTTGCGTATGGGCAAGCGCTATATATTTTGCGCCCGTCTTGTTTGCCGCCTCTTCAAACGCGGAATATCTGACGTTGCGCGCCGTTTCTTCAACGGCGCTTTCGCCGCAAATCGCGCGCACGTCTATTTTTCGGCAAATAAACTTAACGCCGCGGTCACGGCAGAAATCCGCACAAAACTTTTCGTCCCTGTCGGCGTCCTCTCCGCGCAACATGTGGTTTATGTGCACCGCCGTTATCTTTTCTGCTCCGAGCAGTTTTATCATCGCCGACAAAAGTGTCGTCGAATCCGCACCGCCGGAAAAACCGATAATAATTTCACCTTTTATGTCTTTTATTCTTTCCCCCGCCTTTTTTAAGACGGAGATTGTATATCTTTTATCCATAGATCACTCAGGCATATCTCTGTTCGTTTCAAGAGAAAGGAACTTTGTGTATTTGCCAAGCCAGCTCAGTTTTACAACGTCGCATGATCCGTGACGGTTCTTGGCTATAACGCATTCCGCCTCGTTTGATGTCTGCTCGCCTTTGGCGTAATCGCCGTGGAGGAACATAACGATGTCGGCGTCCTGTTCTATCGCGCCCGAATCTCTCAGGTCTGAAAGAGTCGGCCTTCTCGATTCTCCGTTCTTTTCCGTCGCGCGCGAAAGCTGCGCACAGCAGATTATCGGAACGCCCAAGTCCTTTGCCATAAGTTTCAGCCCTCGCGAAATATCGCCCACTTCAAGTACGCGGTTGCCGTCCTTGCGATTTATGTCGCTGTGCATAAGCTGCAAATAATCCACCACTACAAGCCCGAGGTTTTTCTGACGGCGGAGTTTGGCTTTCATTTGAGTGACGGTGACGTTGGATGTGTCGTCGAGCATTATATTGCATTCCGAAAGTTCCGACGCCGCCTTTGCGAGCTGGTCATAGTCGCCCGTGCTTATCTTGCCGGAGCGGATCGACATACTGTCCACAAGCGCCTCGGACGAAAGCATCCTCGACGCGAGCTGAGATACCGTCATTTCAAGTGAAAACACGCACACCGTCTTTTTAGAGCGTTTTGCAATGTTTGTAGCTATATTCATGGCAAAACTCGTCTTACCCATACCGGGGCGCGCGCCAATTATGACAAGATCTCCCGGAACAAGCCCGACAAGGTACTTATCAAGATCTCCGTAACCGGTTCTTTCACCTGCCGCGGCATCCGGGTTCTTTCTGAGTTCGTCAAGCTGACTTATCGCCTGATAGAGTGCTTCGCGTATCGTGACAAACTGTTTTGTGTCCGACGTGCGCGAAAGGTCAAATATTTTCTGTTCAGCGTCGTCGAGTATCATTTGCACATCGCCGCGTGCGGAATATGCATTTTCGGATATTTCATCCGACGCGTCGATAAGCGAACGGAGCACCGCCTTATCGCGCACAATTTTGGCATAGTCCATCACGTTTGCCGCCGACGGCACAGTTTCCGCTATAACTTTAACGTATCTCACGCAGTCCTCTTTGGAATATATCCCGCGGGAAACGAGCGTTTCAACAAGCGTCACCATATCGATGGCTTTATCTTTTATAAAAATCTCGTTCATCGCGTCGAATATCTCGCCGTGCTCCGGAATGTAAAAATCCGAGCCGTGCAAAACCGCGCTCACTTTGGATATAGCCTCGGGGTCTATCAGCACGGCGCCCAGCACCGACTGTTCCGCCTCGACGGAAAACGGCTTTGTCCTTTGAGTTTCAGCCATTTTGTTTTTCTCCTTTGGATTTTATTTCGTCGCTCTTTTTACGTCTATTGTGAGTTTAGCCGTTATTTCCGTATAGAGTTTTACCTCTGCCGTATATGTGCCGTATGTCTTTATCTGCTCCGAAAGGTTTATCTTTCTCTTATCAAGCTCAACGCCGTATTGTTCGGATACCGCGTCGGCTATATCTTTTGCCGTCACAGCCCCGTAAAGGCGATCGTCGCTTCCCGCAACTTCCATCACCACGGTTATCTTTTCCAGCTTTTCTTTCGCTTCGGCGGCGGCTTTGCGTTCCACTTCTTTCTGATGAGCTATCGACTCTTCTTTTCCTTTTATCTCATTTAATATTTTGTTGTCGGCTTCTACCGCGAGTTTTTTCGGCAAAAGGAAATTTCTTGCATATCCTTCGGAAACGTTTAACACGTCTCCTTTCTTTCCCTGCCCTCTTACATCGGCTATAAGTACAACTTTCATATATATTACCTCCTAAGAAAATTTTCTCCCTTATAATGTTTTAATAATATCATAATTGCGGTTTTTCGTCAAGTGTCATTGATTTTATTATTCAAAAAACGTTTTGCCTCAAAAAATCACATACGGTTGATCTCGCTTTTCGGCATACCGGTTTTCTTTGATTTCTATTTTTCGTTACGCCTGAAAAAATTATTGTTTAATAACGCAAAAGCGGTTTATTAAAACCACTTGCAAAAAATGCGCTTATGATTTATAATTTTAAACGTAAAGCCACCATCCGCACAAATGCGGAAAAACATACGGAGAAAAAATGAAAAAAGAAATATATCTTGCAAAAGACGGATATAAAATGAATTTTGAAATATTTTATCCCGATGCAAAAATCCCCGAGCCGCCGCTCGTCGTGTTTCTTCACGGCGCGGGAGAGAGAGGCGAAAAAATCGACCATCTCGCGCGGCACGCTCTGCCGAAACTCCTCGAAGAAGGCGCGGAGTATCCTACGGTGATACTCGTTCCGCAATGCCCTGAAAACTGCGTTTGGGATAATATCGTGTTCGACGTAAAAACGCTTATCGACTTTACCGTCGCAAAATTCAACTGCGACAAAAGCCGCGTTTACGTTACGGGCGGTAGCATGGGCGGTTTCGGGACGTGGGCTATGGGACAGACGTTCCCTGATTTTTTCGCTGCGATGGCTCCCATCGCGAGCGGAGGGATGACGTGGCGATGCCGCAATCTCATATCGACGCCCGTGTTCGCATATCACGGCGAGTTTGACGAGGCCGTTCCCGTCGTTTGCGCGGAAGTAATGGTAGACGCGACGAACAGCTTCGGCGGGCGCGCGACGCTGACTTTGCTTAAAGAGCTGAGGCATAACGACGGCATCGACACGGCGTATGAAAAATTCGGCGTGATCGAAACGCTACTCAAAGAAAAAAGGACGGATTTTACCCCCGTTCCAGAAGCGTTCTCCAAATATTTCAACTAAGACCTCCGCGGGCTTTTTCCGAACGTTTTATAATATAAAAGCGGCGCCGCTCTAAATGAACGGCGCCCGTTTTGTTATTTTTCAAAAGTGAACTTATCCCACGGAATGTTTACTTCCGTCTTGTTTTGAAGAATATCGTCTATATGCAATAGCAACGGGAAATCGTCAAGCGACAGAATTCCTCGCTCGGCACTTTTCCTCACGGCTTTCGCCACTCGGCGAGCTACAACAAGAGATTCAAGCGTCACGCCTTTCAGCTCCGCCTGCGCCTCGTCTATGTTAAATCCGCGACCGAGCAAAATACCCACAAGCCGCGTTCTTCCGCCGTAAACGGTGACGTAAAGATCTCCCGCGCCGACACTGAGATTTTCAAGCGTTCCCGCGCCCTGAAAATCGAGAAGTTTCGCAATCTCTTTGATACTTTGTCCGAACACCGCCGCCTGAGAATTGAAATGCAACTCGCTTTCAAGGCCGAATGTCCTTTGGTTAAGCCCTATCGTCAAGGCGATGCCGAGCGCATATCCGTTTTTCAGCGCGACGGCGCTTTCAATGCCGGTGACGTCTGTTGAAAGGCTGATATGATAATAGTCCGTCTGCATATACGAACGGAGTTTTCTCAAAACTTCAATATCTTCCCCGCAGAAAGCAACCTCCGTTTGATCGTGCGCCACAAGTTCATAGCTCGTGCACGGACCGCCGATAGCGTTGAGCGACAGACATTTGTCGCCGAGCTTTTCTTTCCAATATGCCGGATATGTGATAAGTTTGCCGTCCGCTGTATCAACAAGTCCCTTTGTCACCGTGAGAACAGGGATATTTTCGGGGATTATAGGCAAGATTTTTTCGGCAAACCAATCCACGCCGAAGCTGCTCACTCCTCCTATTATCATATCGGCGCCGTCTATGGCGTTCTTTACCTGCTCTATTTGATAATACTTCACCCCGTCGGGAAAATCCTTTGTAAACTTCGGGTGTCTGCCGGTATTTGACGACGTTTCAATTATTTCCCTGTCGAGATGTGTACCGACAAGGCACACCTCGTGACCGTTTTCTCTCGCCGGAAACGCAAGCGCAGAGCCCATCATTCCCGCGCCGATTATCGTTATTTTTGCCATGTTTTCCCCTCTCCTCAACACTTTGTTTCTAAAAAAAACAGCTTGCCTGTCGTTAAAATGATTATTCTGTTTCAGTTCATTGACGTATCAGTTATTTTCGACCGGCATGGATAAATATTTCTTCAAGACGATCCGAATCGTTTGCCGTTCAAACAGTTCTGTACGGCTTTTTTAACAAGCGCAACCGTTTAAAACCTTATCTTTATCGGCTCAGTCGGCTCTGTTATTTCCACGCCGAATCTGTCCGCCCACCTTAGTGACTGCTCTACGTTTTCCGGCTGAGCTATGTGTTGTGGGTCATGCGCGTCACAGCCGAGTATCGCCTTGTTGCCGACATTTGCGGCTACCTTCCAAAATCTTTCGTCGGGGTATGACCTGTGCTCGCGCAAGCCAAGCATATTTATTTCGAGCGGTATATCGAGCTTCTTTGCCTCTTGGCAGAGAAGCGTCATTTTTTCTTCATAATAATCGCCGTCGCAGCTGATGTTCAGCACATCAGGGTGCGCCAGATAGAAAAACCTGCCCGTTCTCATGCCCTCTATCACTTGATTTACATATGCGTCAAGCGCACCTGCGTCGTCCGTCGGCTTTGCCGTGTGCTGTTCGCCTATCTCGTTGCCGATAAAATGTTGCCCCAATATAAGATAATCATATGGGGCCTGATTCAATATATCAAGGGTTTTGTCAAAAAATTCCGGGTAATATTCCGTTTCATAGCCGATATATATTTTTATACTGTCTTTAAATTCTTCCCTCAGCTTTATTATCTCCCCCGCGTATTCGGCAACTTCCTCCGGGCTCATTCTGAAATGCGAATAATATCCGTCCGGAAAATAATAGGGCGAATGGTCTGAGAAACCGAGATACTTTATACCGGCATTTATCGCCGCAAGCACATAATCGCGCTCGGTTCCTTTCGCGTGGTGACATCTGTATGTGTGTGTGTGAAAGTTTGCTATCATTTTTTCCTCTTTATATATACTTGTGCGGCATTTTCGTTTTTGACTAAGCCTGTTTCTGTCCGTTATGTTCGCGCGCGCTCTCTCTTGCAACGGTAAAAATCTCAACCGCGATTATAAAAGCACAAAAACCGTCAAAAAAAGAATAATCCGTAATTTTATGCCGTAATACCGAGTATTATGAAATTTCAAAAACAATTTTATCACAAAAAAATATGTGTGTCAACGCAAAATGCTTTGACAATTCGATAAATGAGTGATATACTTTGATATACTGTTTTGGAGGCGATTTTAATATGCATGACGAATTAACAAAAGTAGACATACAAAAAATGCAAGAGGAGATAGATTATCGCAAGAATGTTTTGGGACCCAAATTGCGCGCAGAGGTCGGCGCGGCGAGGGAGCTTGGAGATTTGAGCGAAAACTATGAATATCACGCGGCAAAGCGAGAACTTGGTAAAAACAACGGCAGGATACGCTATCTTGAAAATATGATAAAGACAGCAAAGGTAATAGAAACAGGCTCTGCCGACGGCGTTGTGGGGTTATTTGACAAGGTGACGGTTTATATTGAAGAAGACGGAGAGGATATGACGTTTACGCTTGTCACGACATTAAGACAAAACTCGCTCAAAGGGCTGATAAGCAAAGAATCTCCGCTCGGAAAAGCCGTCATCGGCCGCAAAGTCGGCGAGCGCGTGGCGGTTGAAGTAAACCCGACCTACACATATTACGTTGTAATTAAATCCACCGAAAAAGGCGAGGACGACGCTTCGCTTGATATAAGCAAATATTAAAATAACACGGGGCGCTTTTTTCACGAAAACGTCCCGTTTTTCTTTTTGATAAATTCACTCGCGGTTTTAGCGCGAAAAAATATCAAAATTTTTCTCGTCGGCACCGTTTTTTATCCTTCATATCATAAAATCACCGCGATTTATCGGGAAGAAAAATTAACTTCCAGATTTTTTATTATTCGCTTTACTTTTCAACATTTTTATGATAAACTGAACTTAACTCAAATTTTGTTTTATGAGGTGGATATATGATAGACGTAAAAAAACTCAGCGGAGAAGAAAAGCTCCGTTTGGTTATGGCAAGAAACAGTTGGAGCAACTATTCGCTTGACGGCAAGATCTATTCTTTCGCCGTATCGGACGCGACATGCGGTCTTCGCACAAAAGAGTCGCTTGAAGACGACGGCAGCCCCACATTGCCTTCGATAGCTTACCCTTCGTCGCAAATGCTGGCAAACAGCTGGGATGTGAAATTGGCGGAAGAATACGGTCGCGCTATTGCAAACGATTGTATTGAAAAAGGCATAGATATAGTGCTCGGCCCCGGCGTAAATATAAAGAGGCTTCCCATCTGCGGACGAAATTTCGAGTATTACAGCGAAGACCCCATACTTGCAGGATATATCGCCAAAGGGTTCGTCACCGGACTTCAAAAAGAACATATCGGCGCTTGCGTAAAACATTATTGTGCCAACAACATAGAATACGGCCGTCTTTTCAACTCATCTGAGGTAGATGAAAGAACTCTGCGCGAAATATACCTGCGCGTGTTCCAAATAGCCATGGAAGCAAAACCTTGGACGGTTATGTGCTCATATAACCTTCTCAACGGCACGCTTATGTCGGAAAACGGCAAAATGTTCGACCTTCTCCGCGATGAGTTCGGTTTTGACGGGCTCGTCATGTCCGACTGGTCGGCAGTCAGGCGTTCGTCACGTTCAATCAACGGCGGTCTTGACATCGAAATGCCGCACAACACGCCGAGAGAAACAGAGATGAGAGAAGATTATGCGGCGGGGCTCGTTGACGAAAAGATGCTCGACCGAGCCGCCGGCAGAGTTATTGCGCTCGCCGAAAAATGCGGCGAAGAGAGCAAAAAGAGAAAACTGACGATGACGACGGAAGAACGTGAAGAATTTGTTGTAAAAGCCGCAAGAGAGAGCATCGTTCTTCTTAAAAACAAAAATAACACCTTGCCGCTTACAAACGAAAAAGTAATGATAACAGGAGCCCCAGAACGCAGCTTCTACGAAGGCGGCGGTTCGGCAAAAGTTGAACCGTCAAAGCCGCTGCTTCGCCTCGGCGCGGCGCTGAGAGAACTCGGCATCGACACTTCGTACCGCGAAAGCGTAAGAGAGGTTTTGGGCGGGCAGGCTTGCATGAACGGCAGCGCAGTAAGCTGCCGGGAAGAGCTGCAAGTTCGCGACGCCGCGATAATTGAGGTGGGCAATTCGTCGACAACCGAAACGGAATGTCGCGACAGACAGACGATAAAACTCTGCTTTGAAGAGATAAGCGTAATAAAATATCTCGCCGAAAAATGCCCCGACAAAAAGATAATCGTAGTTATATACGCCGGCTCAGCCGTCGATATGTCCGATTGGATAGACGACGTTGACGCCGTCGTTTGGGCGGGCTATTGCGGACAGGGCGGAAACCGCGCGGTAGCGGAGATCATCACGGGCAAAGCAAACCCGTGCGGCAAACTTTCCGAAACGTTCCCGCTTCATCTTGAAGACGTCAAGGCAATGCATTCGCACATCGACCCCGAAACCGTTGTATATGAAGAAGAACTCGACGTCGGTTACAGATATTTTGAAACGCACAACGTTGACGTTCTCTTCCCGTTCGGCTACGGACTTTCATATTCAAATTATGAATATTCCTCGCTTTCCGTTTCGCAGAATGAAAACACGCTCACCGCAACGTTTGACATTTCAAACACGTCCGACGTCGACGGTAAGGAAACGGCGCAGCTTTACGTTTCGTTCGATACGCCCGACCGCGGCCGTCCGAGCATAGAGCTTAAAGGCTTTACAAAAGTATTCGTTCCGGCACATAAAAAGGTAAAAGCGACGATCACAGTAGACAAGAAATATCTCAATTATTTCTCGCTTGAACAAAACAAGTTTGTTGATATAGAGAAGTTGACGGTAAAGATCGGTCGAAACTGCCACGACATCGTTCTTGAAAAAGAAGTTTGATATTTAAAATTTAAAACCGACAGGCGCTCGCCTGTCGGTTTTTTCAACGCTTAAAATTTGTCAGCAAGTTTTAATGCAATTCCTTTTCTTATATATGAATTTTGTGAATATCAAAAAACTTTTCAATTCGTCAAAACATTTGCTTTTTCTCAAAAGAGTTTTACCGCATCGTTTAAAACCCTTTCATATCATTTTCGGTAGTTTTTTTCAACATCTTTAATGTGTACACCGAAAAATAACGTTTTACGACGGCGAAAGTCATTTCATAAGATCGGCCACGGTCAAGGAGTCAAAGAAATCGTTTATCAATACGTTCAGTTTATCCCACATCGGACGTGTGCGGCATTCTTCCGCACGCTGACAAGGCTCGGCGTTACATTCAAGACAAGATACCGGCGCAAGCTCGCCTTCGGTCAGCCGCAATATCTCACCTATTTTATATTCCTCTGCCTTTCGCAAAAGTTTATATCCGCCGCCCTTGCCGTGAACACCCTCGATAAGGCCGTTTGCCACAAGCGACGGCAATATCTTTTCAAGATATTTAAGTGAAATTTCCTGTCTCTGCGCCACGTCCCTCATCGGAACATATCCTCCGTCGGTATGCTCGGCGAGATCTATCATCACACGAAGAGCATACCTGCCCTTTGTCGAAATCATCATTTTACGTTTTTTCCCTTCTCTCAAATGCGATAAGTCGTTTTTGTTTTATCAAACATTTTTTAAATACTTAAAAAGCCGATATTTGATGTCTTTTTTCATTTATTCGGTATCAGTCCGCAAATAACGGCGTTGAAAGGTATCTGTCGCCCGTGTCGGGGAGCAAAACGACTATGTTCTTTCCTTTGTTTTCCGGGCGTTTGGCAAGTTCTATCGCCGCCCACGTTGCCGCACCGGCTGAAATTCCGACAAGAACCCCCTCTTTTTTGCCGATGAGTTTTCCCGTCGCAAACGCGTCCTCGTTCGTTACGGTTATTATTTCATCGTATACCGAGGTATTGAGCACGTCCGGAACAAATCCCGCGCCGATGCCCTGAATCTTGTGCGCTCCCGCGACGCCTGTTGATAAAACAGCCGACGACGCCGGCTCTACCGCCACCACTTTCACCGCCGGATTTTGGGCTTTAAGATACTCTCCCACACCCGTCACCGTGCCGCCCGTGCCGACACCCGCGACAAAAATATCAACTTTGCCGTCGGTGTCGTCCCAAATTTCAGGTCCCGTCGTTTCTCTGTGCGCTTTCGGATTTGCCTGGTTTACAAACTGACCCGGAATAAAGCTGTTCGGCGTAGAGTCGGCGATTTCCTGCGCCTTTGCTATGGCGCCCTTCATTCCTTTTGCGCCGTCCGTCAGCACAAGTTCCGCACCGTATGCTTTCATTATTTGTCTGCGCTCAACCGACATCGTTTCCGGCATAACTATGATTATTCTGTATCCCTTTGCCGCCGCAACGGACGCCAGCCCTATGCCCGTGTTTCCGGACGTCGGCTCGACTATCACCGCCCCCTCTTTCAGCTTGCCGCTTTTTTCGGCGTCCTCTATCATTGCTTTTGCAATTCTGTCCTTCACCGAACCCGCCGGGTTAAAATATTCGAGCTTTGCCAAAATTTTTGCGTCGAGTTTTTCCGATTTTTCAATATGCGTAAGTTCCAAAAGCGGCGTCTTTCCTATAAGTTGATCAGCCGATGTATATATTTTTGACATAATAATTATCTCCTTTTTATAAATTGTATGTTGTGTATAAAATATGTTTTCGCCGTTCTTCGACAGTATTTATCGAAAATTGCCTTTCCGACAGCTCTCGCGATCATTCCATGACACGTATACAAAATATGCTTGTGCGGTGGAAAAACGGCGTTATCGTGTAAAAGTCTGTTCGATACATTGTTTTATTTATTACTTAATCATTTATTTATGATAGTTTAGCAAATTATAACTCATTTCCGACATCGAAACCAAGCTGTGTATGTTGAAATATTTTCTTTGACAAAAACATCAAAAAGAATCATTGTTGCCTCCGTTTGTTCGAGCATTTAACTACCGTTTAAGTGGGTTATTATGATTATATTGCATAACATGGGTTTTGTCAACCGTTTTTTCAATTCCCCATTTTTGAAAACTTGTTTTTAAAAAGGCAATAGGTTGCGGAAACAATTTTAAAAAAATCGTATTTTAAGAAGATGCGCCGCGGCGAAGCGACTTTTCAGACAAGTTTTTGTATGGTTTACACGATAGGAAATAAAAAAGTTTGTAAAAAATGCACGGAAAAATCGCATTTGATGTTGACAATCCGTTTTTTTCTGTTATTATATAGAAAACCCAACAGAAAACATTACTCTTATTTCAAAAAGCGGCTTAAAGCCCATAAGGAAAAATTTATGGAATACTCCTTACCGATTTTCAATAAGACGATCCAAAGCAAAGTTATAGAAGAAAAATTATCTCAGGCAGTAGGCGGCAGAGAGGAACTCTTCCGTATCGTGTGCGACCTGCAACTTAACGGCAATTACGGCGAAAGCACGGTGTCGTTTCTCGACGACGAAATAATAGGCGTTGACAGCACGGGCGCCGTCATTGATGTGAAAATTGATGAAGTCGAGCGGTTGTATATAAAGCGTATGTATGGCAACGCCGTATTTATAGCGGCAAAAAAGAACGGCGAGAAAGTTGAGCTTGCGCGCTCGACCCATTCCGTGACGGCGCTTATGAATACCGCAGTGCTTTATTTTGAAAAAATATTGTCCGGCATACCGCGCGAACAAGCGTTGGAAGCCGTCAAAGTATCGTTTGACAGTCTTGTATGCTCATGCCCCAAATGCGGCAGACCGCTGATACATCCCGGTGCCGACTGCATCAACTGCGCTTCAAAGGGAAAACTTGTTCACAAGCTCGTAAAGTATGTTAAGCCCGAAACCAAACGGTTGGCAATATCGGTCATACTGTCGATGATAACAACCGTTGTATCGCTTCTTCCGCCTTATATAACAAAAATGCTGGTTGATGACGTCATACCTTCAAAAAACGAAAAGACGCTTATCATGATCGTTATTTTCCTGCTAAGCGCATATATCGTTCAATATACGGCGTCCGCCGTGCGCGGAATACTTCTTAAAATATGCGGCGACAGAATAGTGGAACATCTGAGAAACGACGTTTTCGACAAAGCCCAGCACCTGCCGATGAAGTTTTATGACAAAACCTCGACGGGCTCCGTCATAAACCGTATCAGCAACGACACAAACAACCTCCAACAGTTCATCATGCGTATAACGCAGGACGTTATAACCCAACTGTTTTTGCTTGTCGGCATCGTCATTATAATGATTTCAATGAACTGGAAGCTGACGCTGCTATCGCTTATTCCCGTGCCGTTTGTCGTTTTTGCCTCGCGCAAATTCGGGCGTAAAATACGTCCGTTTTACCGCAGGATATGGCGAAAATGGACAGCGGTATCGTCGATACTCACCGACAGCATTCCGTGCATAAGAGTCGTAAAGGCGTTTGCAAACGAAAAACGATCGGCTAAAAGATTTACAAAACAGAACGCCGAATGGCGCAGAGTAAGCACCGTAGCCGGAAAAATATCGAGCGTATTCCCCAATGTGGTGTCGTTTGTCATCACCTGCGGATCTCTTCTCATCTGGTACATAGGCGGCAAAAACGTTATCGCGGGCAGCTCCACAATCTCCGCCGGTCTTCTCGTTTCTTTCATTTCATACACTACAATGTTCTATGGCCCCGTCAACTTCTTTGCGGGACTCAACGACGCATATCAAAACGCCTTAACAAGCACCGAAAGGATAATGGACATCCTCGACGCCGAGTCCGAGCATGATGACGGCGCGGGCAACTGTCCGGACTTTATTCGCGGCAAGGTGGAATTTCGTCACGTCAGCTTTTCGTTTGACAAGAGCAAAAACGTCCTTTCCGACATAAACCTGACAATAGAACCCGGCGAGTCGGTCGGCATTGTCGGCACGACAGGTTCCGGCAAGACAACGCTTGTAAACCTGTTCATGCGGTTTTATGACAACTACGACGGCACAATCCTCCTCGACGGAAAAGACATAAAAACGATAGATTTAAGCTATCTCAGATCAAAAATCGGCTATGTTCAACAGGAAGCAATGATGTTTTCCGACACGATCTTCAACAATATCGCATACGGAAAACCAAACGCCACGATAGAAGAAGTCATTTCCGCCGCTGACGTTGCAAACGCGCATTCGTTTATTATAAAACACCCTGACGCATACGATACGATCCTCGGCGAGCGCGGCGTCGGACTTTCAGGCGGCGAGCGTCAGAGAATCTCCATTGCGCGCGCAATTCTCAACAACCCGCGTGTAATGATACTTGACGAGGCGACGAGCGCCGTTGACTCCGAAACGGAAAAACTCATTCAAGACGCGATAAACAACCTTATCAAAGGCAGAACGACACTTATGATAGCACACCGTCTTTCTACCTTGCGGCAAGCGGACAAAATTCTTGTAATCGACCAAGGACGCATCGCCGAATACGGCACTCCCGCCGAGCTTATGGCGAAAAAGGGCAAGTATTACAAGTTGGTAACGATTCAGTCCATGGCAGACCAAGTCCGCCTTGACAAAGAAAAAGAACACTTTGAATAAAGGAGGGCGGCAGAATGAAAGGATTTTATATCGACGGCGACGAAGCGCGCATGACGCGCACGGGACTTACGTCGCTGACGCTTGAAATTTACGGCGGCAAAACGTATGAACGTCTTGAACCCATACGGTTGTTTCCATCGTCCGGCATTACGAAATATATTTCACTCATCGATGAAACAGGCGCCGAAGTGGCGATAATACGCGATCTTGAAAAGCTGCTGCCCGGCTCAAAAGAGGCGGTGGAGGCTTGCCTTGACGAATATTATATAGTTCCCAAAATAAAACGTATCGTCGCACGCAAAGAAAAATACGGCAACATAACGTGGACTGTCGAAACGAACCGCGGACTTCATTCGTTTGACATATTAAACACCTCGACCGATATTAAAACGTTGTATGACGGGCGAATACTGATAAAAGACGCAAACGACAACAGATATGAAATATCAAACGTCGACAATCTCGACAAGGGCTCTTTGAATTTATTAAAATATGATATGTAGGAGGAAAAGGATTTGAAACTTGTATTGGCAGTAATAAATAACGACGACAGCCGCGCGGCGATCACAGCGCTGACCGGGCAGGATTTCTTCGTAACACAGCTTTCCACCACCGGCGGATTTTTGCTTGTCGGCAACACTACGCTTCTTATAGGTACGAGCGAGGAACGATTGGGGGAACTCAAAGAAATTCTCAAACAATACTGCAAAACGAGGACAAAAACCGGCCCCTCAGCGAGCGCCCTCGGAAGAAGTATGTTAAACCACTCGGTTGAAGAAGAAGTCACCGTAGGCGGAGCCGTAATTTTCGTTTTGTCGGTTGACGAATTTGACAGAATCTGACGCTTTTTACAATCGTCGGTTTTATCACGCATTTATGCTTGTCGGAAATTAAAACGCGTTCGTCAAAATCAAAACCGGCGCACGAACACACGCGTAAATATGTATAAAAATAAATTCTCCCGTGACGAAAGATTTCGCCACGGGAGAATTTTTAATTTATGAGATAAGTTTGCAGATGATCATAGCGGCCGACGCTCTGTTCACCGTATCGGTTGCACTCATGCCGTAAAAGAACCCGAGTTTCGCCATTGCATACAGTCCCTCGTCCGTAATCTCCTCGCCGCCGCTCGCCCCGACGGGCACCTCGGTTTGCGCGTCCGCCGTAATTGAAATTATCCTTGAAACTATCGTTGCCGCCTGCGAAACGGTTATCGCCTCATCACCCATAAAGTATCTTCCGCCGTCGTCCTCAACCCCAAAAATAATCCCCAATCTTTCAGCCGCGCACACATATCCGCGCACTCCGTCGGAAATTAAAGCGTCGTCGTTAAACGACGTCTGTTTCGGCAAGTCAGCCGGAATCTCCGCCGCATTCATAGCCATTACAAGAAATTCCCCGCGCGATACCGCCTTTTCGGGATAATAAAACCGCTTACCGCCTACAACCTCTCCTACAAGTATTCCCTTTTCACCTACATTTACCGCCGCCGTATATGCGTCATTACCCGCCATATCGGCGTAAACTATGCCGCTTTTGTTCTTTGCCACGTTTATCGTAACGGTGGCTTCATCCGAAACATTGCCGTATTCATCGAGCGCAACGTATGAAAATTTATCCTTACCCGAAAAGTTTTCGTCGGGAGAATAGATATATTTTCCCGTTTCATCATCGAGCGTCACCGCCCCATGTCTTGCCTGCTTCACTATTTTATACTTCATCGCATCACCGTCGGGATCCTTTGCGTCAAGCAAACCCGTATACGTCACGTTTTCCATTGCCGACACGGTCATGCTCGCAACCTGAGGCGAAAAGTCAAGCGACGGAAGCATCGCTATCGCACAAACAAATTTTTCGTCGTTATCTCCGGTTGTAAAATCAAATACTGCGCGGCTTCCCTCGCCCGCCGGAACAAACCTCATCGCCGCAATCATTTCCGCCGAGATATTTTCCCCCGCCGTGATGTCCTCTGTCCCGAGCATCAGTTTTCCCTGTTCCGCGTCGGGAAGCGTGAGCACCTTTACGTTTCTCACCGTCGCGCCGACGAAATTCTCAAAATCAGCCGATGTGAACGCCACCGAGTTTTGTCCCACGCCTGTCTTTATCATCGTCATTGACGCGCGAATAACGTCAAACGCGGGCGAAAGACTTGCCGCGCCTACCGTCAGCGACAAGCACATGAACATACATAAAATAAATATGGGAATAATTATTTTTTTCATTTTGTTTCCTCCCCCTTTTCCCATTTGCCATGAGTTTTTCCAAACGTTTGGAAAGTTATTCATTTTTGCGGGAGAGGTTTTTTAATATTTTGTTTCGGATGTTTTTTTTCAGTCGGATTTACAAAAGACTTTATTTGACACAATCAAACTCTTTTTAAAAATATAACGAGGGCTTTTTCTGCCCTCGTTGTATCTCAAAACCGGTAAATTTGTCACACTGATTCCGTTAAGTCTATCCAATATCTCTCCAAATAAATGTCGCGCTCTTTTAAATACACGGTCGATTCATATTTTCCGCCGTTATTCAAAATGGTCTTTTTGCTTCCTTCGTTTCCCCGAACACAGCACACCAATACTTTGTCGATCCCAAGTCTTTTGCATTCCGGCAGGACAAGTTTAAGCATCTGTGTGGCATAGCCCTTTCTTCGCTCGCTCGGGCAAACGGAGTAGCCGATATGTCCCGCGTATTTTTCAAGAAATTCATTGAAATAGTGGCGGATTTGAATAACACCGACAATTTTGTTGTCAGATTCCCGCACATAAATATATTGCGTCATCGGAACGAGGTTCGGGGGCGTAGTCTCGGCGCGCGAGAGCGATTCAACCTGATCCAGCCAGTCTTGCGTCTTGTCAAAACGGCGCAATGATCCGCAACCGTCCATAGAGCCTCCGTGTGCAAAAAACTCTTGGCGATACGCCTGTATCTGTTCGTCGTATTCAATAGAAGGTGGAATTAGCTTCATTCGTGACTTCTCCATTTTTTGTGTGTTGAAAAAAGTATACCGTAGATAAACGGTTATTCATTTTTCCGCTTTCAAACGCGAGATATGCGCCTCATCTCATACGTGCGGCGCCTCTGCGGCATTTTGTTTACATTCCCAAAACCATGGGCAATATCATCGGGCGACGTTTCATATGCGAGAAAATATATTTTGAAAGATCGTCTTTGATTTTGTTTCTCAGCATCGGGAAATCGCAGTTTTTCAGTTCCAGCGCGTCGTAGATGGAATCCTTTACAACGTCTTTTATTTCGTCGAGCAATTCCGCCGAATCTTTTTCATATACGAAGCCGCGCGAAACGACCTCCGGTCCCGAGATTATATCTCTTATATCGAGCGCGACGGCGACGGAAACAACTATAAGCCCGTCCTGCGAGAGGTGCTTGCGGTCGCTGAGCACTACGTTTCCCACGTCTCCTACGCCGCTGCCGTCAACCATTGTAATGCCGCTGGGAACGGTGCCGGCAAATCGCGCGCCGTCAGCGTCTATTTCAATGACGCGTCCCACCTCCGAAACAAATATGTGCGACGGCTCCATGCCCATTTGCTCGGCAAGTTCCTTGTGATGATACAAATGGCGCGCCTCGCCGTGGATCGGTATAAAATATTCGGGCTTTGTCAGCGCGTGCATAATTTTTATCTCTTCGGCGCACGCATGCCCCGAAACGTGAACCTCAGCCACGCTTTCGTTAAGCACCGTTACACCGCGGCGGAACAGTTCGTTTATTATGTTGCCGACGAGCTTTTCATTTCCGGGGATAGCGGAAGCTGAAATAATTACAAGATCCGAAGGACCGAGATCTACTTTATCGTGTATGCCAAACGCCATGCGGTAAAGCGCCGACATCGGCTCGCCTTGGCTGCCTGTCGATACTATCGTCATTTTTTCGGGCGGATATTTCTTTATTTCGGAAATATCGACGAGCACCCCGTCGGGGAACGTCATATATCCGAGCTCCTTTGCCGCGCCGACAATATTTATCATACTGCGCCCGGTTATCGCAACTTTGCGCCCGTGTTTTGCGGCTATATCAACTATTTGCTGAACGCGGTGAACGTTTGACGAGAACGTAGAAATTATTATTCGTTTGTTTTTATACTCGTCAAAAAATCTTATAAGCGACTGCCCCACCTTCGTTTCCGACGGCGTAAAACCGGGACGTTCGACGTTTGTCGATTCGCACATAAGCAGTTTCACCCCTTCGCGTCCGAGCTCACCCAAACGCGTAAGATCTGTCATCTCGCCGTCAACCGGCATAGAGTCGATTTTGAAATCTCCCGTATGAATAACCGTGCCTACCGGCGTTTTTACCGCAAGACATACAGCGCCTGCGATTGAGTGGTTAACGTGAATAAACTCAATGTCGAAAACGCCGAGTTTTATCTTTTCTCCCGCTGAAACGCAGTGAAGCTCAGGCTTGAAACCGAGCGAAAATTCTTTGAATTTATATTCAAGTATACCGAGCGTAAGACGTGTGGCGTATATCGGCACGTTGATTTTTTGCAGCAGATACGGTATGCCGCCTATGTGATCTTCGTGACCGTGAGTCACCACCACGCCCTTGATTTTTTCCGCATTATTAACAAGATATGTGAAATCAGGCACTACAAGGTCTACACCGAGCATATCGTCGCTCGGGAAGCCTAATCCGCAGTCGATAATAATAATGTTATCGCTGTATTCGAGCACCGTGAGATTCTTCGCTATCTCGCCAAGTCCCCCCAGTGAAAACACTTTCAACTTTTTTAATTTGGTTTTTGCCATAATGACCAAAGAACCGTTTGAAAAAACGGTTTTCCTTTCCTGAATATTTATGTAACTTGCGCCGTCAAAACGAGAAAGTCCGCATCACTCCCCGTCTTTAACGACTGTTTGAAAATCGGTTTTCTCACGCACCCGAAAACTCCGCATCAGTTTCTGCACGTATTGAGAAAATATATATAAATAAAAATTACATACAAAATGATAACGAGCGTTGCGCTCTGCATGCGTTATTATATCACAATTAACATTTTATGGCAAGTGTTTTTCAAAAATTCAAAAAATATGCGTCTTTTTATATTTTGCATAAATTTTTTTGACAAGGTAAATAATCCTATGCGCATAAATCCGCCGTAATACACTGCGCCATGCTGCAACGCTTTTTTCAGTGTGCGGGGTAAAACGGTCAGTATATAAACGAGGTAAAAGATGATAACAAGAGCATATAAAAAGAATATGGTGATTGTAAGCGATATAGACAGCGACACGGTAGAGCAGGCGTATTTGTTTTTAAAAGACAACACTCCCGAGCCCACCGAAAGCGCACTCCTCAAAGAAGCCGACAGACTGGTTAGGCTTTGCGGTGCCGAGAAAAAACGGCGCATAAACATTCCGTCTGCTTTGATATGGTTCTTTTCAGGTGCGCTTATAAGCGCGCTGACGGCCCTTGTATTAACACTTGTTATATAATTTTAACAATCAATCAACGTTTGTTCTGTTTGAATATTTTGATATTTTATCATGCAAATTGACGTATGCACGCGTTTAAAAATATGCTTTTTTACTGTTGCAAAATAATCCGTCAACGTTTTTTAACTTTCCGCTCAACAAATCGCGCCTGCTTTACGGCGCAGTTTTTGAGGAAAAAATGTTCAACGTCAAAAAAGAATTTATGCATTTATTCTCAATGAAATGTCCCATCCGTAAATCGGCGCAAAGACGCCGGTTTTGTTCTTTCGTCTTGCAAGATAAAAACCCCTTTTGCCTGTTTTGCATATCATGTAAGTATGAAGGGCAATCGCCCTTCAAGATAAAACAAAACAAAGGCAAAGATCAATATGGAAAAACGCATAATAACGCTGAATTCTCAAACCTCAGCCATAAGAGCACATCGAGCTCTCACCTCAAACGGTATTAGGGCAAAGGTGGTACGCCTCAGCCCGTCGCAGTCGAAACGCGGTTGCGGGCACGGAGTAGAGGTGAGTGCAAGCGACCTTAAAGCCGCAACGTCGTGTCTGTACTATTCCGGAATAAACTATTCCGACGTAATATGAAAGATAAACAAAACGCGCCGCTTGTCTATCTTGACAACGCCGCGACGACTTTTCCCAAGCCCTCACGTGTTTATGATGAGATAAATCGGTGCATGACCGAATACTGCGGAAATCCCGGCAGAAGCTCACACCCGTTGGCGGCAGCCGCGGACGAGGCAGTGTTCGATGCGCGAGTCGAGGCAGCGGGGCTGTTCGGGGTGAGCGATCCGTCAAACATTATATTCACCCATAACGCCACAGACGCTATAAACAAGACGCTTCGCGGCGTAATGCGAGGCGGCGAGCGACTGGTAATGAGCAATATCGAGCATAACAGCGTATATCGCGCCGTCACAAATCTCTGTTCTCGGTTACATTCGAGCTTTGACTTTTTCAACGCGGGAGGTACCGACGACGAGCTGATTTATGACCTTGAAACAAAGTTAAGAAGTGGCGCCGACATTGTGATTTGTCTGCACGCGTCGAATATATGCTCACGTGTGTTGCCGATCGAAAGAATCGGAGAGTTGTGCCGCAGATACGGTGCGCTGTTCATTCTGGACGCGTCGCAAAGCGCCGGAACGTACGATATAGATATGCGTCGCAACGGCGTATCCGTGCTGTGTGCGCCGGGGCATAAGGGGCTGTACGGGCCGCAAGGAACAGGACTGTGCGTATTTTGCGACGGGTTCGATTTCGACAGGCTCTCCCCTTGCGTGTTCGGAGGAAACGGGACGCGTTCAGCCGACGTCGAAATGGGACGCGAGCCGCCTGAATCATATGAGGCCGGAACGGTGAACGTCCCCGGCATAGCGGGGCTTGGAGAAGGCATCAGGTTTGTCAAGCGTTTAGGCGGCAGACGTATTCTTATGCACGAAAGGCGCTTGTTTGCTCGTGCGCGAACACAGCTCCAACGGCTTGGAGCCGAAATATATCTGCCCGAATGTGAGGGCGGCGTTATGCTTTTCAATTTCGCCGACATCACCGCGTCCGCTCTTTCGGAAAAATTGGGCGAAAGTAATGTCTGTACGCGCGCCGGACTTCACTGCGCTCCACTCGCGCATAAAACGTTTAGCACAGGCGGCGACGCTGTAAGGATAAGTTTTTCGGCATTTAATACAGATGACGACATCGACCGCTTTATTGAGGTGTTGAGAGCAGCAATATGAAAAGACCGCCCCGCGAGAGAATGCGCGGGGCGGTGATATTTTTATTTATGCCTTAAAAAACGTATTTACAAGCACGCAGTATTCGCCGTCTTTGAGGATAAAATAGAACGTAACGTCATCGGGCTCTTTTTGATATGTATATCTATATCCGTTGATATATCTATACACCGCCGAGTTTTCCACTCCCCAGAATTGACCGTCAAGAAAATCCGCCATAGCTTTTTCTTTTGCCTGTTCATACGCGTCGTAAGCGTCCATTGCTTTTACAAAATACTCCGTTTTAACAGCTTCCGACATTTCAAATTCAACCGTCGTGTTAAAATCGTCATACGCCTTTTTATATTCGCCGATAGCCTTTACAACGGGTGCTATTATGTCTGCTGTTGTTTTCAGCGTAACTTTTGTTGAATCTCCCGCGCGACGAATGTTTCCGTCAAAGTCGAGATAAATAAACGTCCAATTCAGCCTTTGTGCGTTTTCTATTTTGGTTCCCGCAAGAGTAACTGTCATCGTTCCGTCGGCGTTTATTGATTCAACCTTGCCGACAGAGAACAAATATCCCGCGTTTGCCCCGCCGTTTCCCTCTTGAACGCTGACCTTCATATCTATGTCAGGCACTGACGGAATTTCCGGAAGCGCAGGAAGTTCTCGCACGGGCGGAGGGTTCATCGTATATTTTATCGGCGGACGGTCAGTCTGCGTCGTTTGTTGTTCATATACCGTCTGGTCGATTCTCGTTTCGGGAAGAGCGGGCACTGTTTCATACGGTAATTTTGTCGTTGCGGTCGTGGCGGTCGCTGTCGTCGCGGTTGTGACGACGTCGGATAAAGTCGTTGCAATCTCATCATTGACCGTAGTTTGAATCGCCGTCGACGTGGTGCTGTCAAATATCGGCGTTTCGATAGGTTTTCTCTCGGCACATCCGACAGTAACCGACAAGCACATAATTAAAAGCGCAAGCGCCGTAAATAAACAAATTTTGTTTTTCATATCCTGCCTCCTTTGGCAAATGATATTTCTCTGTATACTATTTTAGGCTGAAAAAGTGATATTGTCAAGCATCGGTGAAGATTTGTAACAATATTGACAAACTTCCCACGCGCCGTTTTGCCGCAATAAGCGTCGCTTTTTCACATTTTTCGCATCTTGTATCACCAAAACGCGACAATTCCCGACTTAAAGGATAATAAAGTCGAAAATGTTTTCTTTGTTATCGGCACCGAGGCGCTTTAACAATCGCACGGTGAAAACGTCAAATTCTGTGTGTTCAACAAGTCGGAATACAGCCGAGCAAACGTCAACAAGTTTTTCCGACGTGTTTATCATCTCTGAATTTCCGAGACAAAGACATCTTAAAAGACCGTAAACGGCGGAAAGCGCAATAAATTCATCAAAAATGCTCTTGCCCGATAACGAAAACGGGAAAACCGTAAAAAACATATGCTCGCAAAGGAGTTTCTCAAATTTTATCTGCCAATCGGCAAACGTCCCCTCAAATCTTTCTTTTGCTTCAAAATAGTTTTTCGTGTCGCGCCCGCCTTTTTTGAAATTTTCAAGCGCCGCCATGCCCCACGAGCACACGCTGTCACTGTGCGCGTCTATATATTCAAGAAAATGCTCGATTATATTGAAACCGCATTTCAGTTTTTCATCGTAGTCGCTTTCCGTTCCGGAAAAAACGTCAAAATTATCGCGGCATAAAAATTCGTCGAGCTTTTCTTCGTCTTTTTCCGTCAAAATTCTGTCGGCTATTTCCGCCGCGTCCATTGCGGAAAGCAGTCGCGACGAAAGCGGAAGCTCTCTTTTTTGCAAAAGACTTATAAACTTCATACGAATATCGCGCGACCGCCCGAATGTTTCAAAACCCGTAATGCGCTCAGTCAGCCGCGGAGGCTTAATATCTTTTTCAATTTCGATAAACCCCAGCCTGTCGGTATTTTCAAACAGCATCTCAACCGTTCTTTCGCAGCTGCAAGCGCAGGAACATTCCGTCATTCCTTCGCAAAGCCGTATCCCACGCGGGTAAAGCCTGCACACGTCGGGTATAACTGCCTCACCGAGCTCATTTTGCAACGCACAGCTGCCGTCGGCGGCGCGAAGCGGACAGTTTCCGTCATATCGCGGATTTATCACTGCATATTCGTCACCGCTCGGATGATCAACTCTTACGAGTGCGCGATCGAGCCTACCCCTTAATTCCGCAGAACATTCCACTCCGAGCAGGTTGAAATAGTTGCTCATTGTCATCGCTATCGGCCATCCCTCACAGCACGCATGGCGGCAATCGCCCATTTTGCATTTAAAATCCGGAAAAAAATCCGGTGTGAGAAGCCTGCTTGTTTTATTCATCTTTTCCTCGCCTGAATACATGCCTTTCATTGTGCCGTGCCGTCTTCTCGTATAAATATATAAAAGCGTTTGTTCCGTTACAGCCGTCGCTTTAAGGCCTTTTGATTTTTATAGCCGTAATTTTATCATATTTGGTTTTTTCTGTCAATATTTTTCTTTTTCAAAACAATTTTTCATTTTTTCATAATTATTATTTTTGTTTTGAAAAACACGATTTTTTAAAATATTTCGCCGACAAAAAACGCTTGTTTTTTAAAAAGGAATAAAAAACAATAATAAAATGAAAATATTTACATTTAATTAAAATAAATCGCTTTTCGTGTGGTATAATTAAATAAACTCAAAAATAACGGAGGATAGGAAAAATGGCAGAAACAAAATACAGCGGAACACAAACCGAAAAAAATCTTTGGGCGGCGTTCGCGGGCGAATCGCAGGCGAGAAACAAATACACCTATTTCGCATCGACCGCAAAAAAAGAGGGCTTTGAGCAAATATCGGCGATATTCCTCAAAACCGCGGAAAATGAAAAAGAACACGCAAAAATGTGGTTCAAGGAGCTGGGCGGAATAGGCAACACGGCGCAGAATTTGGGCGCTGCGGCAGACGGCGAAAATTATGAATGGACAGACATGTATGAAAACTTCGCAAAAACCGCCGAAGAAGAAGGCTTTGACGACCTTGCAAGAAAATTCCGTTTGGTAGGGGCTATCGAAAAAGCACATGAGGAAAGATACCGCGCATTGCTTAAAAACGTCGAAACGTCAGAAGTATTTGCAAAGAGCTCGGTAAAAGTATGGGAATGCCGCAACTGCGGTCATATAGTGGTCGGCACATCCGCCCCCGAAATTTGCCCGGTATGCGCTCATCCGCAGTCGTATTTCGAGGTAAGAGAAGAAAACTATTGATCTTATTAAAACTCCCACGGTCATTTAGCGGTAAAAAGCATTTTTAAATTTTCACAAAAATTCGATTTTTCGCATTATCAAAACATCGTCACCGCCGTTTCGGCGGTGACGATGTTGTTTATTTCAGCAAATCCGTTTCGATTCCACAACGGTTTAAGTCACATAAATACCTCTCGGCGCTCATTCCTATGTGCCCTGTGACGTAATGGTTCTTATATTCTTTGCCGTTTGCCGTCCATTCGATAAAATACATTTCATATTCGGCGGCGTTACAATCGACGCTGCATAACGGCAGATTTTCGTTTGATGAAAGCATGATCTCGCCGGCGGCGACGGTGGCGCCGTCGGAGATGCGCGTAACCTTATATAAGACGGCGGCGTCGCTTTCCGTATCGTTTGCCCCGATAAGTGTTATTTTGCCGTCACGGGGCTCGTCAAACATCAAACACACCGGCGCCTGCGAGCGCTTTATCAGCTTGAACGCCAGCTTTTCGTTAAAATACCAATCAACCGCCGCGTCCGATACCTGCGGCCAACCGTCAAGCAGATTCCACCACAATATTCCCGTTCTGTTCCATTTTTTCGTGCGGAAGCATTCTATAAAATATTTCAGCGCCTCACCCTGCGAAATTTGAGTTGCGGCAATATAAGAATCAAGATCATTCGGTAAAGAACCAAACAAGTATTTTACTTCTTTTATCGGCAGGAAAAATCTGTATCTGTATGAAATCTCCCCGTCGTCTTGCGCCTCGCTCGTGTGGGCAAGCCAATGGACGTTCGGCATGCCGTCCTCATCGGTATTCGGGAAAAGATAATCTTCGCCTATGAATTTTTCAAGCGATGCTCTCGCGGGCAAGCCGATATATCCCACCTCGCTTGCAAACTTCACCGACGGGTCGCTGTAATATTCGCTTTTAAACCATGTCCTCTCACCCCAAAGGTGAGCCTCCGGCGTCGGCAAATCGAACGCGTGCGCTTCGGGAGAAATATATGGGGAGCTCGGAAGATACGGACGAGTAAAATCATGAAAGCGCAAAACTTCGGGAATTATTTTTCGCGTAAGTACGTTGCCGTTAGGGTCGCGCTTAAAGCCTGTCCAATCACGGCAGGTGCAATCACACTCGTTATCTCCTGCCCAAAGCACAAGCGACGGATGCTGACGAAGAGATTTGACGACATCCGTCGCCTCTTCTTCAATTTTGCGTCGGAATATCTCGTCCTGCGGATATACGGCGCACGCCATGGCAAAATCCTGCCACACCATAATTCCGTTTTCATCGCAGAAATTATAAAATTTCTCATCGGGATAAACGCCCCCGCCCCATACGCGCACCATATTGCAACCGCTTTCATAAAGTTTATCAAGCGCCTTCGGCAGCCTCTCTGCGTCCTCGCAGTGAAAAGGCGAAAGCGGCACCCAATTCGTGCCCAAGCAGAAAACTTTTCTACCGTTTATTTTAAAGCAGAACTCGCCTTTGCCGTCCTTCACGGCGTCCGTGCGGTCAAGCTCTACCGTTCTTATTCCGAGCTTTATTTTTTTCACGTCACATAGCTCGTCGCCATGCCACAATCTCGCTTCAACGTCATAAAGATTTTGCGCGCCTTGGTTTCTCGGCCACCACAGCTTGCAGTTTTTTATTCCGAAAGCAAGCCGCGTATATTCCGTATGTCGCGGACACACCTCATCGTGAAATGCGCTGTCACCGCAAACACCGTCTACGGTAAACCTGTATTCTCGCGGGTCGTCGGCGGAAATATCGAGCGCAAAATATACCCTGACCCTTGCATAATCGTTTTCGGGTTCGGTTTTCAGCGTATATAAATACAGCTCGGCTATACTGTCTTTTGCCTTCTCTTTAAGGTATACCGGCTTCCATATTCCGCACGAAAGCACACGCGGCATTATGTCCCAGCCGTATGAATGCATGGGCTTGCGAGTATAGAGCGCCTCGAAATTATAAAACACCGTGTTACACATAAGCGGCAGGCGCGGTCGCTCGGAAAGCATGACAGGGGTAAAATGCACTACAAGTTCGTTTTTGCCCTTTCTCAACGCCCCGCTGTGATTTATCGTGTGAGGGATAAACATGTTGTCCGTCACGCCGACAAGCGTGCCGTTTAAAAATATCTCAGCCTCTGTGTCAAGCCCTTCAAAATCAAAATACATTCGCTCGGTCGGCTCTTCGTCGAGCGAAAATTCCGTGTAATACCAAACGTGCGTAAACTCGTATTTCTGACATTCCCAAACGTTATTTCCGAAATATATATCCCGCGGCAACGTCCCGTTTTTCATAAGTTCAAGCAGAAAATCGCCCGGAACCTCAGCCGGAATATGTGTGCCGAATTTTTTCAGTGACTTTATGTCGGTTATCGGCTTCTTTATCGTTTTATATATGCTATTTTCCATATAAGCGAGATTCCACCCGCCATTAAGAGAAACCACGGTTTTGTCCATATTAGTTTTCCTCACAGTTTGTTTTCTGCTTATATTCTACCAACAATAAATTAAAAAATCAATAGCCTTATTTTTATTGTTTGATGTTGACTTTTAAAATATAAAATAGTAAAATCAAATCGAGCAAACGCCCCAATGGTCGAGAAAATATTCTTTGTTCTTTAATCGCTGCACGATTTCAGTTCCTAAAATTGCAATGATTTTGCACGACGTAGGCAAAATAAACAGATACAAGGAGAAAAACCGTATGTTATACCCGCAAAGCAAAACAGATAAGTTGGATATGAACCTTTTCCGCACACCGACAAGCGAATATCGCGCCGCGCCTTTCTGGGCATGGAACTGCGAAATGACGGCAGACCTTCTGAAAAAAGAGATTGAATATTTAAAGGAAATGGGATTTGGCGGCTTTCATATGCACCCGCGAGTCGGCCTTGCCACACCGTATCTTTCGGATGAATTCATGGCGCTTGTTTCATCATGCGTAAAAAAAGCAAAAGACGAGAAAATGCTGGCGTGGCTTTACGACGAGGACAAGTGGCCGTCCGGATTTGCCGGGGGAATGAACACAAAGGATATTGAAAAGCGGCAGAAATCACTGTATATTACAAACGTTCCGTACAACGACGGAACGCTGACGGTGAAAGAAGATATAAATAATTCCCGCCCCGACACGCCGAAGAGCAAATATTATCTGCTCGCATGCTACGACGTTATATTTGACGAAAACCACTGCATGCGCTCATACAAAAGAATAAATCAAGGCGATAAGACCGATGGCATGAAACTGTTTGCATACGTCGAATATGCCGCGCCGACAAACTGGTATAACGGACAAGCATACGTTGATACGCTAAGCAAAAAAGCAATTGAAGATTTTGTAAAAATAACACACGAAAGATATAAAGAAAAAATCGGTGACGAGTTCGGCAAAACCGTACCGTCGATTTTCTTCGACGAGCCGCAATCTACCATAAAAACGTTTCTTACCACCCCCGACGAGCGCGGCGGGATAAAACTCCCGTACACAACCGATTTTGACGAAACGTTCAAGGCAACTTACGGTTTTTCACTGCTCGACAAACTGCCGGAGCTTATGTATGAGCTGCCCAACGGGAAAATATCAAGGGCGAGATATTGCTATCATGACCATGCGGCGGAACGCTTCGCCGCGGCTTTTGCCGACACGATATACGATTGGTGCGACAAAAACGGCATCCTTTCAACAGGACATATGATGATGGAACCGGCGCTGTGGACTCAAACGGCGGCGTCAGGAGAAACGATGCGCTCATATCGCTCCATACATCTCCCGGGCATAGATATGCTCGCCGACCATCACGAGCTTTCAACAGCAAAACAATGCCAAAGCGCCGCAAGGCAGTATGGAAGAGAAGGCATGATGAGCGAGCTTTACGGCGTGACGAACTGGTGTTTTGATTTTAAAGGTCATAAACAACAAGGTGACTGGCAGGCGGCGTTCGGAGTGACAGTGCGCGTACCGCATCTGTTTTGGGTATCGATGAAAGGCGAGGCAAAACGCGACTATCCCGCGTCTATCGGGTATCAATCGCCGTGGTATAAAGAGTATAAATATATCGAAGATCACTTCGCGCGCGTGAACACCGTAATGACTCGCGGTAAGCCCGTCGTACATGTCGGCGTAATACATCCCATAGAATCGTTTTGGCTTAAATTCGGCCCGCTTTCGCAGACAAATCTTCAACGGAACGAATTACAGCGCAAGTTTTATGAAATTATAAACTGGCTCGTATTCGGCTCGCATGATTTCGACCTCATATCCGAATCGCTTCTCACCGATCAATTCGGCGGAGTTGACGGCGGTTTTAACGTAGGACACGAAAAATACTCCGTTGTCGTCGTTCCTAACCTTACGACAATCCGTTCTACAACGCTCGAAGCGCTTGAAAAATTCGCTTGCAAAGGCGGCAAAGTTGTTTTCATGGGCGAGATCCCCTCTTTTGTCGACGCACTTCCGTCTGAAAGAGCGAAGGAATTTGCAAAAAAATGCCACGCGATCGATTGGAACAAAAAAGAACTGTTTGAATATATCGAACCGGAACGCGAAGTGCTTTTGGCAAATACAAAAGGCGAGTTTGCGGACAACCTTGTGTATAATCTGAGAGTTGACGGAGAAGTGCGCCATTTGTTCATTTCACACGTCACCGAACCGAAAGATTACGACGCGTCGCCCATAGAATCTTATGACGTCACGTTAAGCGGCGAATGGGCGCTGACGATCCTTGACACGTTAAACGGAACCTCACGCCCGCTCGCGGCAAAATATGCCGACGGCAAAACAACGTTCCGTTGGGTATGCGGCAGATGCGATTCGCTACTGCTCGAACTCGCGCGCGGAAGGTGCGAAAAAGGATTTATGTTTGAAGAACCGACGTTTGATAATACTGAATTTTTGAGTTGCGGGTGCGATTATACGCTTTCAGAGCCGAACGTTCTGCTTCTCGACTGCCCTGCATACTCGATAAACGGCGGCGAGATGAACGCGCCGAAATACGTCCTTGACGCTGACGTCGAAATACGCGAAAAGCTCGGCATACGCCAGAGAACGGCGGGGATGGTGCAGCCATGGGTAAAACCGATAGACAAAAATCCGAAAGACAACGTCACCGTATGCTTTAAAATACGTTCGGACATAGATTACACGGGCGCTATGCTCGGGCTTGAATCGATCGAATATTCAACCGTATACCTCAACGGCGAAAAAGCCGATATGACTCCCGTCGGATATTATATCGACGAGGACGCTATAAAAACAATAAAACTGCCTGACATTAAAAAAGGTGAAAACGAACTGAAAATAGAGCTTCGTTTCGGAGATGTGACTCAGCTTGAAGCATATTACCTGCTCGGTGATTTCGGCGTATATATGACGGGCGGCAATATTAAGATTGTCGAAAGACCGAAAAAACTTTATTTCGACGACATTTCAAAACAAGCGCTCCCGTTTTACGGCGGAAATATAACATATCACCTCGAATATGCGGGCGAGGGAGAGAAAACGCTTGAAATACGCCGTTTTTCCGGCACAGCCATATCGGTTTGCGTCGACGGAAAACGCGTGGAAGGCATGGTTGCGTTCCCGCCGAACAGGCTTTATCTCGGAAAACTCGATAAAGGTTCCCACAGCGTCGACATCACCCTTTACGGCAACAGAATGAACACGCTCGGGCAGTTGCACAACACAATAGTAAAGCCCTCATACACCGACCCCGGCATGTGGCGACCGAAAGGCAGATTTTTCTCCCCCGAATATTTGCTCCGTCCACACGGAATATTTACCACACCTGTAATTTTGGATAATCACAAATAAATACGAAAAGGCGGCGACGAGCCGCCTTTTTGTCATACTGTCACACACTGTGTGTTTTTGCAAACCTATATTTTGCACGCCGGATCGCGCGTCGAAATTCATACAGGCATATCCTTTTTCGCCGCAATTTCACCGGAAAACGTAAAAAAAATCACCCTCTCGGGTGAATTTTTTTATTCGCTTAATTCAAAAACTACCGTAAATTCGGTGCCCTTTTCTGCGCTGCTCGACGCGCTGACTTCGGCACCGGTTTGTTCCGCCATTTGCTTTATTATCGGCAATCCAAGCCCGTGCCCCTGATGCGACGCCCTCGATTTATCCGCCCGATAAAACCGCTCGAATATATGCGGCATATCTTCGTCGGAAATTACGCTGCCGAAGTTCCTCACACTCAACACCGCTTTCTTTTTCACAACCGAAAGCGCCACCGCTACACGTCCTCCGTCAGGCTCATATTTGAACGCGTTTTCAAGCAAACTGTTACATATCCTGCCGACATATTCCGGAACCGCTTCCACCGTTACGTCGGCTTGAATATCGTCTTCAACCGTTATTTTGCGGTCGAAAGCAAGAGATTCCGTCTGCAACACCGCTTTCTCAACGGCTGACGAAAGACTCACCGGGCTTTTGCCGACGTTCCGCCCGACAGATTCAAGCGATGAAAGTGTGAGCATTTCGTTTATCATCTTCATCATTTCTTTCGCCGCCTCGTCCGTGCTGTCTATCCACTGCGCCTGCTCGGATATTTTCGAGTCGGCGTTGTCTTTAAGTATGCTGTTGTTCGCAAGAATGACAGTTATCGGTGTTTTCAAGTCGTGGGAAATATTCGCCACAAATTCGCGCTCCATATTTATCGCGTCCTCCATCGGCTTTGACGCTACCTTTGAAAGCCACATGCTTATCGGAAAGAATATGATCATTGCAACGACGAACACCAAAAGCAACTCTATCGCTGTTCTCGTCGTCCGGCTTGTAATATAAGCCATGTCGGCAAGCGCTATTCTGTATGTTGAACCGACACCCTCTTTATAGTAAATCAACCCGTAATCTTTCAACTCACCGAACTCTTCTTTTTGTCCGACAATTTCCTTTACCGCCGCTTTTATCATCGCTTCGTCAAGTGAAATGTCACCCCAAAGCACCGAAACTTCGTCGTCGGTTGAATTATAAAACACGGTGGTTATACTTTCGTTGCGGCGGCGAACATCTCTGTTATCCTGTTCCATACCGCCTTTTTTATCTTCCGTCGGTTTTTGCGGCGGAGCATCTCCGTTCTGCGGTTGTGCCGGCGGGACACCGTCTTTTTCTTCGTCTGTTGTGAACCACGGCGGCTGACTGTCGTCGTTCGGCTTATTTTCGCCGTTCTGCGTCGGGCGGAAATCGTCCGGCATCGCACCGAAAGGTTCAATAACCTGACTCATTGTTTTTTTAAGCTCGGAATAATGATTTTGGCTGAGGTTTATCCCGAATGCGACGAGCACCGCCGCCAAAACCGCGGCGATAAGCAGCATATTTATTATAACAAACCTTTTTCTGTAACCTTTAATCATCACCCGTTACCTCCAAACGATAGCCGATTTTCTGAATATTCTTTATACTCACGCGAGATTTAAGATATTTCAGTTTTTTACGAATAAACGAAATATATACTTCAACGTTGTTGTCAGTCGCCTCTGATTCCATCCCCCATGCGTTGATTATCAGATTGTCCTTTGTGAAAGTCATCTTAGGGTTATATAAAAACAGTTTCATAACTTCAAATTCTTTCTTACTTAACTGCACCGATTCACCGTTGCATCTGAGTTCCGCGGTTTTCAGGTCAAGCGTGAGATCCTCAAAGCCTACGTCCTCTATCATCACCTCGCCGCGGCGGCGCGTCAAAGCGCTTACTCTTGCCAACAGTTCTTCTGTATCAAACGGTTTTGTCATATAGTCGTCGGCGCCGTAATTTAACCCCGTAACCTTGTCTTTTATCATCGTTCGCGCGGTGAGCATAAGCACAGGCACACCGATATTATCTTTGCGGAGTATCCGCACGACCTCAAAGCCATCGAGTTTCGGGAGCATAACGTCTAAAATAATGAGATTATACTCCATTCCCTTTGCATAATCTATCGCGGAAAGTCCGTCGTAGACGGCGTCCACAAAATATCCGCGCCCTTCGAGTATTTTCTTTATGGCATTGGACAGTGCCTTCTCGTCCTCAACAAGTAGTATGTTCATACGTTTTTCCGCCTTTCAAATTTATTTTTTCGTGCCCGTGTTATATAATTCAAGGAAAATCCCTTTTTGTTTCTTCGTTTATTTAAGTATACCACATATTACCCCCACGTGCTTAAAAAATCCTTAAAAAAGTTTTTTTGTGATTTCAAACTTTTTTAAGTGCGCCGAGTAAAATAAGACTCACCAAAGGGGAGATACCTCACCCGAACAAAACGGAGGCACATATGAAAAAACCGGATTTCGAAAAAAGATGTGCAAGGAAGATAACCCTCTTCTTTTAAATTCCCCGACGTCAATACGCGGCTGCGATGTCGGGGGAAGAATACCTTGGAGGAGTATTTCTCTCCGAACAAACGCCGCTTAAAATATTATCGAATTAACATTATCACATATTCAAGGAGGAAAAGACAATGAAAACAAGAAAAACAAATAAACTTATTTCTGTAATGCTTATCATGATGCTCGTCATGGCTCCGATATTTATTGTTTCGGTTTCTGCCGTGGAAAACTACGATGCGGTTAACGCAACAAAATTCGTCTTCTCCGACAGCGGCATCGCCGTAACGGAAGGTTCATATACGGACTACTCGATCGAAGGCACCGCGCTTACGATTAAAGGCGCCGGAACATACATCGTGTCCGGCTCATGTAAAGACGGCAGCATTAAAATAAAAAAAGGCACGACCGGCGTGAGTGTTATTTTAAATGGACTTGATTTGACATCGTCCGACACAGCGCCGCTCTCATTCAACAAGAGCAGCGAGGCAACGCTTATCGTTGCGGCGGGAACATATAACACATTAGCCGACGCAGCATATAACAACGACGAGGTCTACACGGAAAATACAAACGCGGAAAACGCCGTTATCAAATGCAAAGACGGCTCAAAAGTCACAATTTGCGGCAGCGGTGCTTTGACAGTGGTGTCAAACGGCAAAAACGGAATAAAGTCCGGCGCGACAACCGATGAAGACGGAGAAGCTTTGCTGACAATAAAGGACGTTACCCTCAACATTACGGCGTCTGTCAACGATGCGATAAATGCGGAAGCAACTCTCAACATTTTAAGCGGCTCGATCACAATATCCGCCGCAGACGACGGAATCCATTCCGACTATTACCTCAACATAGGAGAAAACAACTCGTCAGGTCCGGTTATCCTCATCAAAAACAGCTATGAGGGAATCGAGGCGGCAACGCTCAACATCTATTCCGGCAACGTCACCGTTCACGCCGAAGATGACGGCATAAACGCCGCCAACAGCGATCTTACCTCTTATTCGTTCTCTGTCAATATCTACGGCGGAAACGTATATGTTGACGCGGCAAAAGGAGACGGTATAGACTCAAACGGAACATTCAATATTTATGGCGGAAAAGTGGATGTGTTCTCGGCATCAAGCGGCGATAACTCTCCCATTGACGCAGACCGCACGATAAATATCACATCCGGCACTGTTCTCGCAGTCGGCGCTCCCGGCATGGGTGCAACGATCAGCGGAACTGCGGTAGTATTCGGCGCAACAGGCATGGGCGGAATGACAGGCCCCGTGAACATGGGCGGAAAGCAAGGCGGTTTCGGCAATTTTGAAACGCAAAACGTACCATCGATGGGCAACATTTCCGGCAACCCGTTCGGCTCGAATCTGTCCGGTTTCGGCGGAATGCAACAAACGGGTGCGTCTAACGTATCAATAAAAGCAGGAGATATGATAGCAATACTTGATTCAAACGGCAACACCGTTTATTCAGCAAAGGCAGTCCGTGCGGCAGGTTACGTTGTTTTCGCATCGGAAAAACTTACGTCAAACGCAACTTACACTCTCAGCATAAACGGAACAGCCTCAGCTACTGCGATGGCGTCCAATCAAAACAACAATATGGGCGGCATGGGAGGTCAGCAAGGTCAATTCCCCGGCGGCAATGCGGGCGGCCAAACTTCCGGAACAAATATGGGAAGCGAACAAGCTCAGCGCCCCGAGATGAACTTAGGCGGTGAGCAGGCTCAGAGACCCGAGACGAACTTCGGCGGTGAGCAGGCTCAAAGACCCGAGACGAACTTAGGCGATGAGCAGGCTCAAAGACCTGAGATGAACTTCGGCGGTGAGCAGGCTCAAAGACCTGAGATGAACTTCGGCGGTGAGCAGGCTCAGAGACCCGAGATGAACTTCGGCGGTGAGCAGGCTCAGAGACCTGAGATGAACTTCGGCGGTGAACAAACTCAACGCCCCGAGATGAACTTCGGCGGTGAGCAGGCTCAGAGACCTGAGGAGCCGACAATTCCCGAAGCAGAAGAAAAACCATCCGAGCCGACTACCTCAACAGACGATAAAACCGAAAATGAAGAAGTAAAGCTTCCAAGCGGATTTATCGAATGGTTAAAACAGTTATTCGATTACCTTCTCAAACTTTTCGGAAAAGAAACAAAATAAAAAAAGCGCCCATGCGGGCGCTTTTTTATTTTGTTATCGCGTTACGTCTATCTTTTTGAAATTGTATTTCTTGTCGCAAAAACGGCAGCAAACCTCAATACTTTCCGTATCTGCAAACAAATCGTCTATGTCCTTTTCAGAAAAACTCGCTATCGCCTGACGCAACCGTTCTCTGTCACAATCGCATTTGCACTCAGCTGTAAACTCGTCGAAAACGTCATACTCTATTCCCGCAAACGCGAGGTCGAGCACGTTATCATTTGTCGCTCCCGCCGCGAACACGCGGGAAATATTCGTTATATTCGGCAAATTTGCTTCTATTTTGTCAACTGTTTCCTCGTTTGCATACGGCAAAAGCTGTATAAGTACCCCGCCCGCCGCCTTACAGCTGAGGTCGGTATCAACAAGCACTCCGAGCGAGCAAACTGTTGGTATCTGCTCGCTTTTTACAAAGTATTCGCAAATGTCGTCGCCTATCTCTCCCGTAACTATTTCGACCGAGCCCGTTTGGGTTTCTTCTCCTATATCGCGCACAACGCTGAGCAATCCCGCGCCGACGGCGCCTCCCACGTCGAGCTTTCCGTTTGCTTTAAGCGGCAGGTCTACCGACGGATTTTCAATATATCCCTTGACGTTGCCTTTGTAATCGGAAACGGCAATTATCTTCCCCGCAGGGCCGTCGCCGGAAAAAGTAAGCGTTACTTTATCTTCTTTTTCCTTTAGCATTGTGCCGATAAGCGAACACGCCGTCATAACGCGGCCAAGTGCCGCAGTTGCCGTAGGCGTGGTATTTTTTGTTTTTATTGCGTCGTTTACAATGTCCGTCGAGTTTATTATCGTTATCCTCGCCGCGCCGTCGCGCGTCATCGCGCGAAGTACGTTATATTCCATTATTCTTGTTCCTCCAGAAAAACTGCGATCGCCGCGATTGAGCGAACACCGCTTTGATCTGTTTTTAATTGTAATATCTTTTTTAAATCGGCGTTTCATTTGCATTTTCGGTACATTAAAATGTTTAGGCGTAGTTTTAAAAGACGCCGAAACCCGAAAGATGTTTACGCCGCTTTCGTTACGCGCTAAATGACATGTTTCGGAACACGTCATTTCTTTCTGCAAATATAAAATACTCTTTCGCTCGTTTTTTCGGTTGCCGCACCGTTTATATCCGAACAGGTCTTTATAAGTTCAAACCCGTTTTCATCAAGCAATTTTCTCACCGTTTTGTCGGAAAACATCTTTTGGCTTTGATATTCATCGATCCTGTGCCACACCGTGCCGTCTTTTTCAAAAAACGTCAAATAAAAATCGCACACGCCCCTGTTGCGCTTATAATAATTCTGCCATATCAGCATCAAATCTTCCAGCTCATAAACAAACGTGTTGCCGTCAATCACGTTTTCATATTTATACTTCGTGTTCAGGTCGAAAATGAACATCCCGCCTTGTTCCAGCGTCTGCGCCGAACGGAAAAAGCATTCGCCGAGTTCCCTTGCGTTTTTTAAGTAGTTCATCCCGTCAAACGAGCAAATAACCGCGCCCCAACCTTCACCGACGTCCAAGCGCGTCATATCCTGCTCGGCAAAAATTATTTTCACACGCTCGTCGGAGGCTTTTTTATAGGCGGCGGTGAGCATTTCACAACTTATGTCGATGCCGCATACTTCAAAGCCTTTTTTTGCCATAAGAACGGAAACGCTTCCCGTTCCGCAACCGAGATCGACGAGTTTTTTCGGTGCTGACGGAGCGTATTCGCCAATCAATTTTTCATAAAAATCCGCATAGCCCGCGTAATCGACGTCTGCCATAAGCTCGTCATATCTCGGCGCGAGCGCAGAATAACTTTCAACCATGTTTTCTCCTCTCAGGCAAAATCTGCCTGACTTTTATTTCAGTGTTCCAATGTATAAAATATTTACCGGATGTTTTTTACAAAGCACCGCATTTTAATGCTGTTAACGGAAATGCGTTTTCTTATCCGCAAGCAAAACAGCTTTCCTGTGAACGAAACATTCCGCGCCGTCAAGCTCCTCTATCCTGTCGGAAATACATCCCGTCAAAAGATACGGCCCGACAAACGTAAGCTCTCCGCACGAAAGCAGAACGCGCAAATGCGCTATTCCGTCGTCATAGCCGCAGTCGAGAAGTTCCGTCCCGGGCGAAATATCAACTGTTTTCGTGCCGGCTTTGCCGGTTTTCTCAACTTCAAGCGGACCTGAAAGCAACGCTTTTATTTTGGCGCTTATATCTTCTTTACATTCAAAACCTATTTCATATTCCGCCCAGGCTATTTGAGAAAACGAGCTTTGCGGTTCATATGCGGCGATGGCGCGGAGACCTTCCGGAAAAGAGGCGTTAAGTCTTTGTACTATCTCCTCTGCCGGCACGATTTCGTTCATGCGAAAATCCATAAATTCACATTCGCTTGAAACGCCGACAGACAAAGGCGGCGAAAAGACGGTTTTCGGGTGAGGGTTAAAGCCCTGCGTATACCATATTGGCAGTTTTGAACGCAAAAACGCGTTTTGAACCGTGCGGTTTAAATCAAGGTGGGAAATAAATTTAAGCGCACCCGTTTTTGAAAACTCAACTCTTATTTTTGCAGGCTCGGACAACATGCTCTTTCACCTCCAAGTTTATTTGCGCCGCATCCGGCGCATTTTTCGCGGCAGTTAGGCGTTGCTTTGCCCGCGTGAGCATTGTGCTTTTCGCGAAGCAAAAACTCCTTTGTCACGCCTATGTCGATATTATCCCACGGGAGTATCTCATCCTCCGCTCTTTCGCGGTTTGCGTAAAACGCGGGGTCGATACAGCATGCGTCAAACACTTCAAGCCATTTTTCATAGCTGAAAAATTCTTCCCAACTATCAAACCGCATCCCGCGCTTGTGCGCTTCAAGCAATGCGGCGCCGAGCTTTCTATCGCCGCGCGCGAACACCGCCTCTATACGGCTCACCGTCGCGTCGTGATAATTATATCTTATTTTTCTGTTCATTATCTTTCCTTTGAGATACTGCTGTTTGCGAAGAAGCTCGTCCATATCGCACTGCGGCTCCCATTGAAACGCCGTGAACGGTTTCGGAATGAAACAAGCGCATGAAATCGTCACCTGAGGCGCTTTTTTCACTCGCCCGGGAGTATTGTAAAACGTGTCGATAACGCCTTCACAAAGGGCGTTGATACCGTCTAGATCCTCGTCGGTTTCGGTAGGGAGTCCCTGCATAAAATACAGTTTCACCTGAGATTTGCCGCCCTCGAAAGCCACGCGACACGCGCGATAGAGGTCATCCTCAAATACGTTTTTGTTTATAACGTCGCGCAAGCGCTGAGTTCCCGCCTCAGGCGCGAACGTCAGCGTTCCCGTTCTCACGGTGGAGATCTTGTCCATAAGCTCTTTTGTAAAGCTGTCCACTCTGAGCGACGGAAGCGAGAGCGATATTTTTTCGTCGTCCGTCCATTTGAGAAGTTCGTCCGTCAACTTTGAAATGCAGGTATAGTCACTTATCGAAAGCGAGGAAAGCGTCATCTCACCGTAGCCGGTGCTGTCGGCAAGTTTTCTCGCTTGATCACACAGCACCTCGACGGATTTTTCTCTGACCGGACGGAAAATCTGCCCTGCCTGACAAAATCTGCATCCGCGGATGCACCCGCGATAAACTTCAAGGGTGATTCTGTCCTGAACCGTCTGTATGAACGGGACGATGAATTTTTCCGGATACGGCGATTTGTCCATATCTTTCATAATGCGTTTTCTCACCGTGCGCGGAACATCCTGGTAAATCGGCTCGAAACTCTTTATCGTACCGTCGTCGTTATATTCGGTTTTATACATCGCGGGGACGTAAACCCCCTCTAT
This sequence comes from Clostridia bacterium, assembly GCA_017446155.1. Taxonomy (GTDB): domain Bacteria; phylum Bacillota; class Clostridia; order Oscillospirales; family CAG-272; genus CAG-841. Next base: position 99,842 of record JAFSRI010000045.1, read on the forward strand.
TTTTGCAGCTTCGTGCAAAAACTTTTCTCGGTCAAATCCCGCCTTTTTGTGCTCGATATAGAGGTTGGTAAACTCAACTATTACCTCTTCGCCTTCGCCTATTATGCAGGCGTCGACAAAATCTGCAAACGGTTCCGAATTAAACGTGCACGGACCGCCGACAAGCACGAGAGGATCGTCGTTCTTTCGATTTGAGGAAAGAATCTCTACCCCGCCGAGTTCAAGCATATTTATCATTGTCGTGTAGCACAGCTCATATTGCAGAGTAAACGCTACGATGTCAAAATCATAGAGCGGATCGGAATTTTCAAGCGTACAAAGCGGTATTTTATGCTCGCGCAGCTGTTCTTCCATATCGTCCCATGGGGCAAAACACCGCTCGCATGCGATATTTTCGCATTTGTTTAGTACGTCATACAATATTCTCATGCCGATATTCGACATTCCTATCTCATACGTGTCCGGAAAGCAAAACGCGACGCGCGCAGCCATGCCCTCGCGGGGCTTTACGATCTGCCCCCACTCACCGCCCGTATATCTGGCGGGTTTCTGAACTTTTTTCAGTATACTTTCGGGTATTTTCATCTTGTTCTTCCTTTCGTTCTCACCCTGCACAGCGGCCTCATCGTGCAATATTTGCACGGGTCGCTGTCTTTGAATGTCACAGGGCTTGCGTCAGCGTTTCCTTTACGCATTTCGCTTACGTTTTCAAGCACTGTATTTATAACGTTTGTTTTAAGATCATTCAGCGCGTCAACGCCAAGCAAGTGCTTTTTCGGGTCATTCCCCTTTGACTGTTTCACCGGCGAGTATTTTCCTTCGAGCTTCGGCTCCATCGCACGCGCAAGCGAAAGCTCGTCGTCGCCGTGTTTTACCACAAACCCCGACACCGTGCCAGCCGTCAATGAATCCGCCCCCGACTCGCCCGCTTTGTTCATGCTCGGATCTGTTTCCACATACATCGCCCCTGCGGGTGAAATTTTCATTCCGAACTTCTCCTCGCCGTTTTCCCACAGAGAAAAGAGATACAGCAACATTTGAAGATCGAGCCCTATGTCTATTTTTTCAAGGTCGAATTTCTTTTCGCTCTTTTTATAGTCCACCACGCGCAGATACAGTACCCCGTCGCCCGCGTCATAGCCGTCAACGCGGTCGATAACGCCGCTAAGCTCTACCTTTTGACCGTCACGCTCTATCTTTATCGGCTTCACTCCTCCGCCACCGATCGGCAATTCAAATTCCATAGGTTTGAATTTGCTTTGTTTAAATTCCTCTCGTATACGCAAGGCGAATGTCCGCGCGCACGACGAAAGATAGTCGGTCAAGTGTTTCAGCCGCGGCGGAAATTCCTCGGCCGGGCGAGCTGTTATATCGGTTATATATTTTTTTGCCGCTCCGTCGATTATAACTTTCAATTTTTCATCGTCGGCGTCAGGCGCTACCGCATATTTCGCCGCCGCTTCAAGCGCCGCGTGAATAAAGTTTCCGATGTTTGCGTCAGAGAAGCCCGCCTTTGTGTTGTCGGCAATGCCAAGCTCATATTTGCAGAAATACTGAAAATGACATTTTATATAGTTTTCTATTCGCGAATAGCTCGCCGAGTTTCGCCCGCGGAAAAGTTCCTCGGCGTTCTCGGGCGAAAGCCTGCATTCGGAAGCCAAAAGCGGCTCGGATGAATATTTCAGCCGTTCGGCATACTCCGGCAGATGTAAAAAATACTCTCTCAGCGCTTGTACAAACTCGTCGTTTGATGAAATAGCATATTCTATGGCTGTGTTCACGCCATAGATAAGATCCGTTGTGGGCACGTCTTCAAACCGTTGTTCTTCGATCAACGGAAAAATCGCCTCAATACGCTTTACCGCAACCGATTTTCCCTTAACTGCGCCAGATGGGTCGTGTTCCGGATATGTTATTATAAGCTCGTCCGAAGGCGAACACGCACTGCAATAGAAATAATACAACTCGTCGGACATGTTTTTTTCAAGTCTTGACGAAAACTCTATTCCCTCTTCTTCAAGCAAGCGCTTTTCATATTCCGAAAATATCCCGTCGTCATCGGGTCTTCTCGGAAAAACCCCGTCGCATGCGCCGATAATATACACCGTCTTTGCCGAAAGCGGTCGAATCTTTGCCGCGCCGCCGACGAGCACCTCGTCGACCGCCGTCGGAATCGCACCAATGTCGGTTTCGGAAAAGCACATTCTGAGCAACGTCAAGAAATCTTCCGCGTCAGCGGATTTTTCGCCCGCGCTTATCACGGTTTGGTCAAGACAATCGCAAAATACCCGCCACAGCTGAACAAGCTCCGACGCACCTTTTGCGTCCCCCATGGCGCTGAGCTGAGCCGCGTCGTTTTTTATCGTTTCCGGGATGTTCATCATCGTCAGAAAATCATACAGCAGCACGGCGTGCTCCCGCACGTCGGCACAGGTTTTGATTGCCCCCGCTAATCGCATAAGCGGTCCGCGCACCGCATCTCTTATTGCGTTTATCTTTGCCGTTTCTTCCTCGTCTACTAAGCGTTTCTTTTCATATCCGCGCGGATTTTGTACCCATGGACGGTCGTCGGTAAAGTTCTTTCCGTAAATATTCCATTTTGTCATGTAATTTTCAAGCAAGTCCGCCTCGTCCTGCGTGATGCCGGCGTAATCGGTTTTTATGTAATCTATTACGTCGCGCAAACGGAAATTTCGTGTAACGCACGCATATGCCGATATAATAAACCGTATCAGCGCCTTGCCTTCGATGTCCGTTCTTTTTGAAAGAAAATACGGAATTTCGTATTTTTCAAGCGCCGCGTCGATGATTCCGGCATAATCGTCGGTTTCGCGCATTATTATCGCCATATCTCTGTATCTTGCGCCCGCGCGCACACGCCGGGCAATATCGGCTGAAACGGCGTCAGCCTCGGCATAAACGTTGGCACAGCTCATAACTGTTATTTTTTCCGGCTTTGCTTCATACCTTGCGCTGATACCGGGCACGGAATACATATTCTCGGCTAAGAAAGCTATCTCTTCGTTTGAATATCTGTTGCTGCGCTCAAAAAGCACGTCGTCTGCAATTATAGCGCCCGACTCTTTCGCTTCTCTTTTCAGTTTTGCGTCCGTTTCGGAAAGCGACAAAAACGCGCTTTTTTCTCTGTCGTATTTCGGTAAATAACCAAGCGTTATATACACCTCGTTTGCCGTGCGGAAAATGACGGAGAGCATTTTATACTGCTCTTTGGTAAACGTAAAAAACGAATCTATGTAAACGTCGGCGCCGACAAAATAATCGCCGCTAAGCGCTATTGCCCTTGAAAGCGCGCCGTCCGGTTCTTTCCATTTCTTTGCAACGTCCGTATCGTATGCCGAAAAAATCAACGCAATATCCGAAAATTTTTCAGATACTCGCGGTCTGTCGGAAAATTCCTCCGCCGCTTCGGAAAGTTCCTCTGGGGAAATCATGTTTCTGAACAACTCCGACCTTGCGGCAAGCAATTTTTCAACCGTCGCCGAGTCGCCGCGCGACACCGCTCCGTACCGTTTCAGCTCCGGTGCAAGAGCGTGAAGCGTGTTGTACATTATTATCTTTTTCGCTCCTTTGCCGATATAGTTCTCGCAAAGGCCGCCTTTTTTTCTGAAAATAAAGTTACACAGACGGGAAAACGTTACAACGTCTATGTCAGCCGTATGCGTAAGTTCCGCGCATGCGCGCTCGGCCATGACGGCTTCGCGGTCGGGAACAAGCACTATGGCCCGACGATCCGCCGCCGACTTTTCGGCAAGAGAATAGATATATTCGCTTTTGCCGGAGCCGGTGCGCCCGTATATGAAATGTACCATCTTCCACTCTCCTTTCAGAATACTTTTATTATCTGCACGTCTTTCTTTTCCGAAAGGCGTTTTATCACAAAATTTACACTGCTTATATGAACAACATACCTGCCGTCTGATTTTTTCTTAAAGCCAAGCATATCGCACGCCGAAACAGATGTTTTTATCTCCACAAGCGTGCCGTTTTCACAAATCCACCGTCTGTTCTCTCCCCTTGCCGTTCCGAACACGAAAAATACGCGCCCGTGTATTTCATGCTCAAAGTTTTTCATCGTTTTTCCGCGAGTGACAACAGCCACCGCCGCTCCGATTGCCGAAAACACGAGCACCGCGGGAAAGATGAGCGCTATTGCGGTCAGAGCCGCAAATGCGGCGGTTCCGGAATAGGCAAGTCGTATTATAAACCTGATACTGCGAAACAAAGCCGACGCTCGCAAAAAGTTGTTCAGTGCAAAATATATACGCGAATATATCGAGTAAACGCCGGACGCGCTCACGGCGTTTTTTATATATCCCCCAAAGGTTTTTACGTCCGCGGCGCGTGCAAGCTCGTAAAAACGGCGGTCGGCCTTTTCCCTTTTACCGCCTGTGTATGCCGAAAGCCGCGCGCGCAAAAATCTGTTTTCGCGCCGCAGTCGTTTTATCTCTTTTTTCAGTTGTTTTTCGTTCAAGTTGTCATTCCGCCGCGTCAGCCGGCGTAAGTTCTTCTCCTCTCGCTCACCGCGGTTTTATAGATAATCTTTCCCGAAAAATCCGATTTATATGTCTTATTCAAATATTTTAAGGTTTCTCAGTATCGTCTTTTTGCCGCGCCACGCAAACGCACGTGATGAAAATTCTTCATCCGTCATATTCTCTGCCATCTCCGACGTCAAAACGTTTATCCTCTGCTCCCAAAAGAACTTAATCGGCGTTTTTTCACCGTTTTTTATCGCCTCTCTCACAAGCGGGCACGCAAGCTGACATATGTCGCATCCCCATGCACTGCCGTAACGCTTGATATAGTCGCGCTCGTCGAAAGTAAGCTCACCCTTTTTCTGCGTCAGCGCCGACAGGCACTCCCGCCCCTCTTTCACCATGGGGCAGGCGCGTCGGCAAGCGCCGCAATGGTCGCAATACGTCGGCTCGAAAGCCGCGCGTGCATCACAGCCGAGAACGTCCGGCGAAACTGTCGTCAGTATTTCACCTATAAAGACGAACGAGCCGTATTTTTCGTTAATAATAACGTAGCTGTCGCCGATTTTCCCAAGCCCCGCACGCGAGGCGGCGTCTGTTTCTTCTATCGGAGATTTATCCGCAAAACCGATAAATTTTCCACCGAAAGCGGCTTGCAGTTTTTCACACAGCCGCGGGAAAAGCTCCTCGCAGTAAAGGTGATAATCACGCGAGCGCGCATAAAGGGAAATATTCCCTTCCGCCGTATCGACAAAATAAGGAATGAGCAGCATTATCGCGCACTTCACCTCTTCCGCTCTCATGCCCGCGCGCTCAATTATATCGGCGCGTCTTACGCGACATTTTTCAATCGGCAAAGGCGAAAAATATTCGATTTGTTCCTCGGCGAAAATTTTTTCAAGCGTTTTATTCACCGTTTTTCACCCCTCCCTTATTTTGTGTTTTTGAAAAAAATTTCTTGAATAAACTATCAATATATGGTATAATATATAAAATCTATATTTATCGACTTTTTTTGCCTCGGCAGAAATAGGCTATTTTCTGCCGGATCTGACATCGAAAACTGACATTTTGTCTTTTTCGTGCCGCGTTCCTGACGATGCCCTTTATAAGACTTGCCGTGATTTTGGCGGCGCATTGTTTCCGAGTGCGCGCGATCCTGCGGCAAAAATATTATATCACATATAATTATATCAAATTTCACGGATAAATCAACCATAAATCAAACAATTCATTTTTCGGAGAATAAAAAATGTCAAACAAAGCACAATCCTACAACGACAACAGCATAACGATGCTGAAAGGCGCCGACAGAGTCCGTCTGCGTCCCGGCGTCATTTTCGGCTCGAACAGCATCGAGGGATGCCAACATTCTGTTTTTGAGATACTTTCAAACTCAGTAGACGAGGCAAGAGAGGGCTATGGCGACACGATAAACGTTACCGTTTTTAACAACAGAACGATAAGAATCGAGGATTTCGGTCGCGGTGTTCCGCTCGATTACAATGAAAAAGAGGGGAAATTCAACTGGGAGCTTGTTTATTGCGAGCTGTATGCCGGAAGCAAATACAATAACAACGACGAAGAGGCCAATTACAAATTTTCGCTCGGGCTTAACGGTCTCGGCGCCGCCGCGACACAGTATTCGTCGGAATTTATGGTCGTTCAGTCATATCACGATACGGAACTGCTTGAAATGCATTTCAAAAAAGGAGAACCGGACGGCGAGCTGCAACGTATACCGCTTGCAAAAAAAGACCGACGCACGGGTACGGTCGTCACATGGAAGCCGGACCTTGAAGTTTTCACCGATACGAACATACCCAAAATTTATTTTGAAACGATGCTCGAACGTCAAGCGGTAATAAACGCGGGGCTGAAATTCTTCTTCCGTTGGGAAAACCTTGACGGCACGTTCGATGAAAAAGAGTATTTTTATGAAACGGGAATAAAGGACTATATCGCTCGTATGACGGGCGAAAATGCCCTCACTCTTCCAACATATTTCCAAATGGAAGCACGCGGAAAAGACCGTGAGGATCTGCCCGAATACAACCTGAAAGCCGAAATATCGTTTTGCTTTTCAAACACGTTTCAACTTATTGAATTTTATCACAATTCAAGCTATCTCGAACACGGCGGCTCACCCGATAAAGCGACCCGCGCGGCGTTCGTTTATGCGATAGACAAATATCTCAGCCAAAACAACAAATACAACAAAAACGAAACGAAGATCAATTTCAACGACATCGAGGACTGCCTCGTGCTCGTCATCAGCAGTTTTTCGACTGAAACGTCGTATGCAAACCAAACGAAAAAGGCGATTACGAACGAATTTATCGCAAAAGCACTGACGGATTACCTCAAACGCACGCTCGAAGTCTATTTTGCGGAAAACCCGATGGACGCGGAAAAAATCGCGGCGCAGGTGCTTGTGAACAAGCGCAGCCGCGAAACTGCCGAAAGCACGAGAGTGAATTTGAAAAAGAAACTGACAATGTCAAACGACGTGGCGAGCAGAGTGGAAAAATTCGTTTCGTGCCGCTCCAAAGACCCGGAAAAGCGCGAGCTTTACATCGTTGAGGGTGATTCCGCCCTTACGTCATGCAAGCTCGGCCGCGACGCCGAATTTCAAGCTATAATTCCCGTAAGAGGTAAAACGCTCAACTGCCTGAAAGCAAGCTATGATAAAATATTCAAAAGCGACATCATAACCGACCTGCTGAAAGTCATCGGGTGCGGTGTGGAAGTAAAACAAAAAGGCAAATCGGGCGAATCGACGTTTGATCTCGAACAGCTGAAATGGAGCAAGATAATCATTTGCACCGACGCGGACGAAGACGGATACCAGATACGCACGCTGCTGCTCACCTTGTTTTACAGGCTTCTGCCGACGCTTATCCGCGAGGGCAAGGTTTACATTGCAGAATCGCCGCTGTTTGAAATAACAAGCAAAGATAAGATATTCTTTGCTTATAACGAAAAAGAAAAAGCCGATATATTAAAAGACATCGGTTCTGCCAAATATACGATACAGCGCTCAAAAGGGCTTGGCGAAAACGAGCCGGAGATGATGTGGCAGACGACAATGAACCCTGTGACGCGCAGACTTATAAAGATAAACGAAGCGGACAAGCACCAAACGCAATATATATTCGACACGCTCCTCGGCGACGAACTTGAAGAGCGCAAGGATTTTATCGCCCGCAACGGCAAGTATTATCTTGCAAGCGCCGACATCTGATGAAAGGAGAAGCAAACAATGCCGAGAAAGAAAATATCCGCTCAGATGACGTTTGACGATCTGCCGCCGGCACCGGCGACCGATCAGCCGATAACGGAAACGATCGAAAAAAACTATATGCCGTATGCGATGTCGGTCATCGTTTCGCGCGCGATACCCGAAATAGACGGTTTCAAGCCCTCGCACCGCAAGCTGCTTTACACTATGTATGAAATGGGACTGTTGAAAGGCGCAAGAACGAAAAGCGCAAACATCGTGGGGCAGACGATGCATTTAAATCCCCACGGCGATATGGCGATATATGAAACGATGGTGCGATTAACGCGCGGTCACGCGGCGCTTCTTCACCCGTTTATAGATTCCAAGGGGAGCTTCGGCAAACAGTACAGCCGCGACATGGCGTTCGCCGCCTCACGTTACACCGAGGCAAAGCTCGACCCGATCTGCGCCGAGATATTCGGCGGAATTGACAAAAACGCCGTCGATATGGTTCCCAACTACGATAACACAACCGAGGAGCCCGTCCTTTTGCCGACGGCTTTTCCGAACATACTCGTTTCAGCCAACATGGGAATCGCCGTAGGGTTGGCAAGCCAGATATGCTCGTTTAATCTTGCCGAAATATGCGACGGAACGATAGCGATACTCAAAAACCCGAAAATAACGACGGACGAACTGCTAGAAATAATAAAAGCGCCGGATTTTCCGGGCGGCGCGGAACTGCTTTATAACAAAGAACAAATGCGCAACCTTATCGAGAACGGCCACGATAAAGTAACTTTGCGTTCACGCTATTCATATGATAAGTCCGCCGGATGTATAGAAATTCTCGAAATACCATATTCGACGTCGATCGAGCTTATTCTGAAAAGAATTACCGATATGATAAAAGAGGGAACGCTGAAAGAAGTCACAGACGTGCGCGACGAAATCGACTTGCACGGTTTTAAACTCACCCTCGACGTGCGCCGCGGCACCGACCCCGACGTGCTTATGGCAAAACTTTTTAAAAAAACGCCCCTTCAAGACGATTTTTCGGCAAACTTCAACGTGCTCGTCGACGGCGAGCCGAAGTTACTCGGCGTGAGGGGAATACTTGACGAATGGATAAAATTCCGCATAAGTTGCGTAAAACGCGAACTTTCCTTTGACCTGGGCAAGAAATGCGACAAGCTGCATCTTCTGCTCGGGCTTGGCGAGATATTGCTCGACCTTGACAAGGCGATAAAAATAATAAGAGAAACCGCAAAGGACGCCGACGTCGTGCCGAACCTTATGAAAGGGTTCAATATCGATCAGGTACAGGCGGAATATATCGCCGAAATAAAACTGCGCCATCTCAACCGCGAATACATCCTCGACCGTATAAAAGAGATAGAATCGCTTCGCCGCGAGATAGGCGATCTTGAAGAAACGATAGGTTCCGAGGCAAAACTCAAAAAATATATCGCAAAACAGCTTGAAGAGATCAAAAACAAATATGGCATTCCGCGCAAAACGCGAATAATTTACGATGACACGGTGATAGAATACAAAGAATCGGATTTTGTCGAAAATTATAACGTCAAGCTCTACCTTACAAAAGAGGGATATTTCAAAAAAATAACGTTGCAGTCACTGAGAGGCTCCGACGAGCAGAAACTGAAAGACGGCGATGAAATGTCACAAGAAGTTGAGGCAGACAATTTAGCCGAGGTGTTGTTCGTCACCGACAAACAGCACCTCTACCGCGCCAAAGCCGCGGATTTCGACCCCTGCAAAGCGTCGTCGCTCGGCGATTTCATCCCGGCAAAGCTCGGCTTTGAAAAAGACGAGCGCGTCCTTTCAATGTGCGTTAATCCCAAATATGACGACAAACACTTCATGGTTTGCATTTTCGAGAACGGCAAGGGAGTAAAAGTGCCGCTGTCGCTTTATGAAACAAAGGCGAACCGTAAAAAACTCGTGGCGGCATATTCGTCAGCGTCAAACCCTGTTTGCATATTCTTTGAAGAAGCCCCCACTGACGTTATTCTCGTAAGCTCGCAGGATAAAGCCATACTTATAAGTTCAAAGCTGATACCTGTGAAAGCTACGAGGACTGCGTCCGGCGTAACGCTGTTCTCACTCAAAGCCGGTCAAACGATAACGACAGCCACCACAAACACAGACAGCATCGAGGGCGGCGGCAAATGTCGCAAAATAAAAATACCCGCAACGGGTTCCGCACTTAAATGACGGAGGAAAACATGACGCGCGTATATCTTTTGTTAGATGACAAAATATTTGCCGATATGCTGAAAACCGAACTTTCGGAAAACGGCTCTGTAATTTTGACAGACGCCGAAAATATCATAACACCGTGCGCGCTCATAACCGACGCTGACAACGTCGGCAAAATCTCGCTTCCGCGCGAAAATTGCCACGTCGTCGTCATTGAAAGCTCAAACAAACCTTGTCACGCTCTTCCTCCGACAGCCATCGTCATGCGGCGCCCGTTTGAAACGGAAAAACTGCTCTCAACGCTCTTTTCAAACAATGAAAAAACAGCGCCGAAACTGAGAAGCCGCTCGCCCGCCGAGCTAATCTGTTATGACGGCGTCAAGCGAACGGTATCGCTCGGAGAAAGCACGGTAAAACTCTCAAAGAAAGAATATGCACTGTTTGAGTTTCTGTTTTCAAAAAGAGGAAGTGTCGTTGCGAGAGGCGAAATTTTCAACGCCGTATGGGGCGGCCAAGGCGCCGAGAATGTCGTCGACGTTTACGTCTGTTATCTCAGGGAAAAACTCGAAGGCGCATTCGGCGTAAACCTCATAAAAACTCATCGCGGAAAAGGCTATGTTTTCGAGGAATAACGAATGAAAGAAGAAGCTAAAAAAATATCAAACGCCGCGGCTGGCGCGCTGTTTTTACACCTCGCGGCAACAATAGCGGTAAGGATTCTGCACGGGGGGCTGACGTTCACGCTTGACGCATCGGATATGATATATAACATCATTTCGTCAATGCTCGTCTTATGCATCGCATATTTCTCGTTCAACGCGTTTTGCAAACGCATGGGGTGTTCTCACTCAGCGTCATCCCGTCGGGAACACACCCCGATTTCCGACACGGCGGCGATAATTCTCATCTGCGGCCCGTCGATATTCCTTATAGGAAAAGTTTACTCTTCGCTGTTTTCCGACAATGCATCCGCATATATTCCGCAAAATGACGGAATTTACGAATATCTTCTGGCATTCATTTTATATGTTGTCGTGCCGGTGTTTTTCGAGGAACTTGTGTTCAGATATTGCTTTGCACGTGAATTTCGTATTTTCGGCTCTGTCGGCGCGATTATACTCTCTTCACTTCTCTTTGGACTGACGCATTTTTCGTTTTCCGCTTTTCCATATGCGTTCATCTGCGGAATAATTTTAGCCGCGGCTTATTACATAACGGGAAGGCCGTCGGTGCCGCTTGCAATACATTTCATAAATAACGCAGCAGGATTTGCCTCGGCAATAATATATCGCTATTCAGCCGACGCTAAAAAAATCTCCACGGCTACAACGATCATCGCCGTCGCGCTTGTCGCCGTCGGGCTTGCATTGTTGCTTTTGGGCGGCAAACGAAAACGCCGCGCCGAAGGCGAGGAGGAGCATGCGCTTGCCGCAGATGCATTGACGCCGGCAATGACGCTGTATCTGCTCTGCGCCGTCGCGGTACACGTTTTTATGTGAGGCATATATGAAACAAATTGACAGAAACGAATATTTTATGTCGGTAGCCTTGCGCGAGGCGGAAAAAGCGGCGCGGATAGGCGAGGTTCCTGTTGGGGCGGTCGTCGTCTGGCGAAATCGTGTAATAGCACGTGCGTTCAACACGCGGGAAACCGAAAAAAACGCGCTTTGCCACGCTGAGATAAAGGCGATTGACGCAGCTTGCAAAAAGCTCGGCGGGTGGCGGTTGTTTGAGTGTGACCTTTACGTTACGCTTGAACCTTGCCCGATGTGTACGGGCGCAATAATAAATTCAAGAATACGTCATCTCGTCTTCGGCGCAAGAGATGCAAAAGCCGGTGCCGTCGTTTCAAAAACGAAACTGTTTGACGAAGGCTTCAACCACGTCCCGCAAATAACTGAGGGCGTTTTGGGTGATAAATGCGCTATGCTTCTATCGTCTTTTTTTGCGAAACTCAGACAAAAAAAGAGGGCATTGGGCAAATAACATAAAAACAATATCAAAAATTAGTGAAAATTAGGGCTTAAACATATTTGACATTTTGCCCGTATTGTGGTAACATATAAAATGGACATGCATCTGTAAATGAAAAAAATTATCCATATAAATATAATGAAGGAGTGTATAGCATGAAAAATCTTATCAAACACTTATCGCTTCTGTTCGCTTTGGTATTCGTCACCGCGGCAGTCAGCATGGCATTGGCGGGCTGTTCCGGCAAAACGCCCAGCGAGGAAACCGGTCTGACTCTTCCCGCCACACAGACGTCGACTACAACGACGGTTGCAGCGCCCACAACGACCGCAAGCGAAACGGTACCCACAACCACCACAACCGAAACTCAGCCCGTCGTAACAACGGCACCCACACCGCCCGTTGAGAACGGCGCTTATGTAAACCCCCTTACGGGACTTAAAACTCTCAACTATTCACCGGCAAACTCACGCCCCGTGGCAATAGTTGTCGATAATATTCAATATGCTTATGCAAACCAAAAAGGTCTCGGACAAGCCGACGTTATCTACGAGGCGCTCGTAGCCCCCGGTATAACGCGTTACCTCGCGGTAGTTCAGGATTATGAAAAACTCTCGACAATCGGCAACGTACGTTCCGGCAGAGATTATCACATAGACCTCGCCCTCGGTCACAACGCTATTCTCGTTGCGCACGGCGGCTCTATCACCGCAAATTACGATTTCTTTGCGCTCGTTATAAACAAGCTCGGTCCGAAGGTTTCAAATGCTCTCGGTTCTACCGACGCATATAAATTCATAAACACACTCCACGAGCCGATGTTCGCATGGAAAGATTATTCCGAAAAATATGGCACTATCCAGAACCCCGATTCGAGAAACGACATTAAATATGATACTGTCGTCAACGGCAGCGCTCTCAAACTCGTTATCGCAGGATCGGTGACGTCACTGTTCCACAGAGCGGGCGGAACGGCAAGCGGCGCGCCCAAGGGCTTTACATTCGCTTCAAACGGCACGGCAAACCTTGCAAATGCGCTCAGCGCAACAAACGTTGATGTCCAATTTACTTGCAGCGGCGCCGTAGGTACAAAATACGTCGATTTCAGATATGACGCAACGACAGGTCAGTACGTTCGCTATCAGGATAGAAAAACGACAGGCGCCGGCGAAATTCTTTCGTTTAAGAACGTTATCGTTTTGGGAACAGACGTTACAAACGCAAAAGGCACGAAAGAAGACCCCAACATGACGCTTGTAAAAACGACAGGCAGCGGCAGCGGATATTATTTCACCGACGGCAAAGCGGTCAAAATAAGATGGAACAAAACGTCTGACACCGCACCTTACAGATTCTACCTTGACGGAACACTTACAGAACTTGAACTTTCAGCAGGTAAAACTTATATCGGATTTGTAGAATCCTCATACGTTACAAGCACATTCTTTAACTGATAAAACAATTTGAGCGCCCGCATTGCGGGCGCTTTTTGTTTTGCAAATTTACGCTTTAAACCGACATAGCATTGCATTTTCCCGACTTTTTTCATAGTAAATCATCTCACATCGCGCACGCACGTGCATTGTGATATTACAGAGCGTTTTTTAATATTCCCGTAGACAAGTCCTCTCTTCTATGTTAAAATGGGTGTGGTTCATTCGTTTCTCCCTTTCGGTATTTTTTGTTTGCCAACTCTACTATACCAGAGATTCGTATGAACTTCTATTTTTTTGCCCTGTTGCACTTGATAGTATAATTCACCATACTAACAAAAAAGAACACCTCGCGGTGTTCTTTTGTTTTAAATTTTCAACCGAGCAAGGCTCTGTCGTTTGCAAATTCCGTGCCGCTGGCTTTCGAGAACTGTTCAAGCAGTGTTTCAACGGTCAGCTTTTGTTTTTCTTCGCCACTGACGTCAAAAATTATCTTGCCCGCGTTCATCATAATAAGCCTGTTTCCATGCGTTATGGCGTCCCTCATATTGTGAGTTACCATAAGCGTTGTAAGGTGACCTTCCAAAACAAATTTATCTGTTATTTCAAGAACCTTTTGTGCGGTTTTCGGGTCGAGCGCCGCCGTGTGCTCGTCGAGCAAAAGCAACTGCGGATTATTCATTGTAGCCATAAGCAACGCTACCGCTTGTCTTTGCCCGCCGGAGAGAAGCCCCACCTTTGTTGTAAGTCTGTCTTCAAGGCCCAGGTCGAGTTGCGCCAGCATCTCGCGATAAGTTTCTCTCTCTTTTTTCGATATTGCCCAACGGAGCGTTCTCGGTTTTCCGCGACGTGCGGCGAGCGCCAGGTTTTCTTCAATCTGCATATCCGCCGCCGTGCCCATCATCGGATCCTGAAAAACTCTGCCGAGGAACTTCGCCCTAATATATTCGGGCATATCCGTAATGTCCGTTTCGTTTATTACTATTCTCCCCGCATCCGGCTTCCATACGCCGGCCACGGCGTTTAGCATAGTGCTTTTTCCCGCGCCGTTGCCGCCGATTACCGTTACAAAATCGCCATCGTTGAGTGTTAGTGAAATATTATTCAGCGCCACTTTTTCGTTTACGGTTGAAGCGTTGAAAATTTTTGTAATGTTTGTAAGTTTCAACATTTTATCTCACCTCGCGTCTCAATTTGCCGCTTTTTTGGCGGTAATTTTTTTTCTTCCGAAATGTTTGCGCCAATAAGGAATTGCGAGGAATATCGCCACGATAATAGCCGAAAGCATTTTGAGAAGGTCGGTATCGAGACCGAGCAATATGACAAATTGATATACCACATAATATACCACGCCGCCTACTATCACGCTGAAAAGCCTAACGGCAAAATTCGACGAGAGTTTCCCGAGGAGCGCCTCCCCAATGATGACGGCAGCCAGCCCTATAACGATAGCGCCGCGCCCCATGTTGATGTCAGCCGCGCCTTGATATTGCATAAGCACGGCGCCGGAAAGCGCAACTATACCGTTCGAGAGCATAAGCCCGAGTATCTTGCACATGTTCGTGTTTATACCTTGTGCGCGGCTCATACGGAGGTTGCATCCGGTCGCTCTGAGCGATGCGCCGAGCTCCGTCCCGAAGAACCAATACAGCAATGCAATTATCGCAACACATATAATACCTACCACGATTATCGCACGCCATTTGTAAAGCTGCGTCACCGCAACGGCATATTCTCTTGCACTTATGCCGAGGTTCGGCTTGCCGAGAATTTTCAGGTTTACCGACCAAAGAATAAGTTGAGTAAGTATTCCGGCAAGTATAGCGGGTATTCCCATAAACGTATGGAAAAGCCCGGTAAGAAGCCCGGCCAACATTCCCGCGATAAACGCGCAAAGCATAGCCACCCAGATATTTACTCCGTTATATACCATTACTGCCGCGACGCAAGCGCCGGTCACAATAGAGCCGTCAACGGTAAGATCGGCTATATCAAGTATTTTATACGTGATATACACGCCTATCGCCATAATGCCCCATATCATGCCCTGCGCGATCGCACCGGGCAAAGCATTTATAAAACTCATGATAATTTACCTTTTTTGATGTTTATTTTTCGATTGCTACGTAGCCCTCCGGAACTTCAAGGCCGAAGAATTCGATATTATCTTTGTTATATTTCTTTACAGGGTTGGGATCATACTCTATCGGCATTTCGGAAATCTTCGATTCACCGGTGAGTATTTTCGCCGCCATTTCGCCGGTCTTATAGCCGAGCTCATAGTAGCTTATGGAAAGAGTATATGTTCCGCAACCGGCACAGATGCCCTCTTCTCCGGTGAGTACGGGAACTTTTCTTTCACGCGATATAGCGTTTATTATCTCGGTGGAGTTTGCGGCGGTGTTATCCGTGGGAACATAGATGAGATCGCTCGCGGCGGCCGCAGCTTCCGTAACAGAACGAAGGTCGTTTGAATCCGAGAAAGAGAAATATGTAGCGGTAAGGCCCTTGCTTTCAAGGAATTCTTTTATAACTTTTACCTGATATGCAGAGTTCGGTTCACCTGAACAGTAAAGGAGACCTATCTTTTTTGCCGACGGGAAAAGGTCGACAATCATTTGCCCCTGATCGCTCAGCGGTGCAAGGTCTGACGTACCCGAAATGTTTCCGCCAACAGTTCCGTTGAAATTTTTAAGTCCCAGCGCCACGCCGTATTCGGTGATCGACGTTCCGAGAACGGGGATTGTCGTCGTTGCGGCAGCCGCTGCTTGAAGCGCAGCTGTGGCATTAGCCATGATAAGATCCACGTTCTTTGAAACAAAGCTGTTGACGATGGTCGTGCATACGGTGGAATCGCCCGTCGCGTTCTGATAATCGAACGTTACGTTCTCTTCACCGAGTTTGTCGATAAGCGCCTGTTTAAAGCCTTCCGTTGCCGCGTCGAGCGCAACGTGAGGAGCGAGCTGTACGATGCCTATCGTATATTTTGTCTTTTTCCCGCAAGACGCGACGGAAACACACATAACAGCGAGCATTGAGATCGCTATAACAGCCGAGATGATCTTTTTAAAGGTTTTCATGATTTTCTCCTTATTTTTATAAATATTTACGCCGTAAACGGCTTATTTACCGAGAAGATTTGCTTTCAGCGCCTTTACCTTTGATGAAACGAACTTGAATGTTACGAGTGCAAGCACGGCATTTGTAACAAGCGATGTCAAAAAGACTGTCAAAAAGACTTTTTTCGTTATTTTTTTGACCAAAGATTTCAAAAGTTTCATACATGTTCTCCTTTTTGATTCATAAAATAAAAAAATCCCGCGCAAAAATCTTTGCACGGACGAAAAACGATCGCGGTACCACCCTGCTTTGCGACATATTCGCATATGCCGCCTCATAAAGCCCCCGATGGGGTTTTTGCGCTGTAACGGGCGCTTTCCGTCGCGCTCTACTCCCTTTTCGGTTTCGGCGCGAAGCTGACGGGGTGTAATTTCTTTTGTCGTCGCGTCCGTCTTGCACCATCCGACGGCTCTCTTTACACTATCATAGACAAAAGTTTGATCTCCGCTGAACGCTTTTGATTTTATAGATAAAACAATTATACATTCCAATGTCAAAATTGTCAAGTGTTTTTTTATACAAACGAAATTTTTTGCGGTTTTTCTCTTTTTTTCGGCAAAAATTCCGAATTTTCGCAAATCTATGCAAATTATTTCTAAAAATCGTTTCTCAATCCCGCCCCGCCTTATACCGTTCAAAACAAAAGTCCTTCCGCAATACAAAAAATCGTTTCGCGGAAGGGCTTTTTTAAAAAATGACTTTATTGCGTTTATTGTGTTTTGTGCTTTTACCCGACATAAACTTTTACGTTCATCTCGTCGCCTTCGGGGGATATGATATTTCTTTCGGCGTGAACCTCCTTGCCGTTGACCTCAATTTTGCTTACCTCGCAACCGTTGTCCGAGCAAACATATTCGATGTTGTATGTGCAACCTCTGAACACTTTTTTTATCGAGCAGCTCTTCCACGAAAGCGGCAGACACGGCTCGATGCGAAGCCCGTCAAATTCCGGATGAAGTCCGAATATATATTCGATCGTGCTTTTAAGCAACCACGAGCTTGCCGCCGTGCGCCAGCTCTGCCCCGGAGTGGCATACCTGTACCCCGTCTCGGGTGCAAAATATGAGTTATAAAGCGCGTAAGGTTCGCCGCATTTGACCTCGTAATCGGTGTCGAAAACGAGTATCTTTTTTAGTCCTGTCTCTACCTTGTCGGCGCGGCGCAGGATGCTGTCGGCGGCGAGTTTCCAAGCCGACGGGTGTAAATATATTCCGCCGTTATCCTGAACACCGGCAGGCTTTTCAGCCATGTCGCCTATGTAATCTATATGGTGATCATATGCAGGGTAAGCGAGCCTCGTTCCAAGCGGAATTTCAAGCAACTCTTCTACGCTGTCCATCGCTTTTTCGGCGTTTTCAAGACCGGCAAACACAGACCAAAGCTGAGAAATAAGGAATATCTTGCCCTGCTCGCATGTATGAGAACCCATAACTATATCGTCGTCCGTGCGTGCGTAAATATAATACGCCCCGTCCCAAGCATGTTTTTCAATTCTATCCGCCATAATTCTTCCGCGTTCGCGCGCGATTTTCGCGTCATCCGTCTTGCCGTATTTTTCGGCAAGCTCTGCAAAATTTGCGTTCGCCGCGCACCACGCGATAGAAAGCCAAGCGGATACTCCCTTGCCTTTAAGACCTGCGAAATTCACACAGTCGTTCCAATCTCCGCCCCAGATGCGAACAAGTCCGTAAAGACCGGTGAAATTCCACAAAAAGTCCACCGAGCGTTTCAAGTGTTCATATACCGTGGCTTCGCTTCCGTTGTTGAATTTTACTTTTTCATCAAGCAACCGCACGTCGCCCAGCTCTTTTAATATAGTAATTGCGGTCATGTTCAGCCACACGGTATTGTCTGAAAATTTTCTGTCGCGCACGCCGCCGTCGATTATCGTCCTCGGCGCGTAACCGCTGTCATATTGGAATGAAAGAATACGTTTAAATCTCTCCCATGCAAGTTTCGGATTCACAAGCGCAAAACAGCCCGTGTCGCTTGTCATGTCGCGGTAACCGTTGTGGCGCACTCTCGCCCAGCGACTGCCCATATCGGCGGCGTATTTCATCCAGCCGTTTATCAATTTATCATAATTTTCCCACGGAGTTTTTATTTCAACTCCGCCGAGAACCTCGGCATATTTTGCCTTCATCGCGGCAAATTCGCTTTCAAACTCGGCTTTGTCGGGATATGTCATTTCATCTTCGTCAAACGCCACGCCAACCGAATAATAAACCGTTTTGCTCTCGCCCGCTTTCAGAGTTACGTCGTTTTGCAAAACAAGGCAGCATTTTTCAGAGTTGCAATCGGTGTTTTGACAAAGCAATCCTTTTTCAAGCGCCGCGGGGTGCTGTTCCTCTCCGTAAGGACCGATAAAAGCGTTGCGGCGGCTGTCAAATCCGTTCGGCTTCTCAGATGACGCCATATAGCCGTAAACGTTGCGCTTCATGCCGCTTTTCTTCGGCTCAAACTCCATGTGTCCGAGAGCGTAAACCGCGTTTTTATCGGAGAAAAACCCCCCAAGACCGGTGTTATATCCCTGCGGACGATATGCTCCGTCGATGTCTGTTTTGACGTAAGGGATGAGCGCCAGTGTCCTATTTTTCTCCGTTGTATTTGTAAGCGTTATCGCCCACATTTCCCTGTTGCCTTCGTTAGGCACAAACAACGTAAAACTCGTTTTTATACCGTTTTTTTCAAGAGATATAACGCTGTATCCGTTTGAATGTTCACACACGAAATTTTCATAGCCGGAATTTATAGGCAAGCCGCAAATGCTGAAATATTTGCCGTTTTCACTCACGAAAACGTTTCTGTTCATTATCAGCGGAATCCTGCGTCCCATGCTGTCCTGGCACAGCCCTTCCCCGAATCCGACCTGAGATGTAAACGATACGAACGTATCGTTGAAAAAGTAGTTATACCAATGTCTCGGAGTTTCAGGCTCGGTTATGAAATAAGACCTTCCGTCATCGGAAAAATGCCCGTACCATTTATATTCTTTCATACAATCCCTTTCAAATGAAATAATTTATTTCCAGCGCGGCAAATACTCGCGCGGATCGACTTTTTTATATGTCCCCCATGAAAGCACCCTCACCTCAAAATGCAAGTGCGTGCCTGCATATGGGTTTGATTGCGTCGGGGCGGGAGATACTCTGCCGGTGTTGCCGCTGTAACCTATCACTTGCCCCTGTTTTACTTTATCACCCACGGAAACCTTCTTCGACGACAAATGCGCATAATAAGTTCTTATTCCGTTTTCGTGTTCTATCACCACATACGTGCCGTATGTCCACAAGATGTTTGATTTTGAAAAATATCCGTCGTTATATGCGTAAACTACCGTGCCGCTCATCACGGCAAGTATCGGAGAGCCGTAATAAACGCCGAAATCTATTCCGCCGTGGTCGTTCGTCCCACCGTAATACTGCGAAACGTAATAATCCGCTCCGCCCTCCGCCGCCGTGTAAAAAGGCATACGCATCTCCTCTGCCTTTTTCCGCGTGCCGATGTTAATTTTAGTGTTTATAACTTCCGTTTTCACGGAAGAAACAAGTTCTTCACCTGTTTTTATTCCTTTTGTATATGTAATAAGATATGTATTCGTTTCATAGCCGTCAACGCCGACTCGCGCCGTTGCGCTCTCGCCCTCGTACATATCCGCGTCGTAAACATATTCCGTGCCGGCGGAAACCGTATTCTCGCGGCGAACGACAGTTTGCGTCGACAAAACGGGCTTTGTGCCTTTTTTTATCACACGGTCAACAGGCGGCACAATGTTTATCCCCGTCGCCTCGCGGGATTCTTCCTTCCCGTATTTGAATGTAACCGTATAAAACATCGTTTCTTTGCCTGTCGCGCCCTCGCTTATGACATCTTCATCGTCCTCATACATTTTGTCGTCATAAACGTATCTCGTCGAAAAAGGCGTATCGACGCTCTCCGTTTCCACAATGCTTGTATACACCGGCGCCGTGCCGACCAATATCTCTTCGCTTACGGGTGAGGTCACCGTTCGCTTTTCGCTCACTATATTTGACAGTTTGCCGTCGCGGTATGTAGAATAAACGGTTGTAAGTTGCTCGCCGTTTACACCGTTTTTCAGTATCTCTCTTTCGCCCTCATATAGTTTGTCCGAATATACATATTTCGTTTCAAACGGAATAACGTCGCGGTATGACGTTTTCAGCGTATATTCGTCCGGTTCTTTCGTCGCCGGCGCGGACGAGGTCGTCGTTTCGATGCGTCCGGTCGTCGTTTCGGCAGTTGTTTGAGATGTCGCAGCAGACGTCGTTTCTTTTTCCGGTTGAGAAGATTCGACGGAAGTTTGAGTAAGCGTTGTCAATGCCGTCGTTTCGTCTGTTGTTTCGTCGAATGTCTGCACAGTCGTGTAAAACGACGGCGCGTTCATTACGGATGATGAGCCAACAACGGGCGTCGTTTCGTAATATCGGGAAGAATATGTATCCGTTTCCTCTTTTATCGCTGTTTTCCCGCATGAAACCAGCGCACATACACAAAGCGGCACAAGCAACGCCGCAAACCTGAAAACCTTCCTCGAACCGCTTTTGTCTTTATTCATTTTAACCGCCTTTTTCGCTCGGCGGGGCAAATCTATGCCCCACATTCCGCAATATACTTTATAACAAAATTATACTTTGGAAAAAAGAGCAAATCAACACGCAAATCATGTAAAGCAAGGCAAGGTTTTCTTTGTCAGGAAAAAACTTCACGGGTTTTCTCTTTTGCTGCAAAATTATACCATATCGACGGGCAAAAATCAATCATATCACGCGATTTTCGGCGGCATGGCGCAACTTTTTTAACAAAGCGGACGGTATAGGCCTGTTTTACGGCTTGCAGAAGGTTGCAACAGAAGTTCGTCGGGCAAAAATTTACATCTTTTGCCATTGTTTTCCGTCGTTAACTCCGATTTTTGTTTTTTAATCGGTATTTCAAAAAATCATTTGGTTCGACCGCGCTTTTTAACGGATTAAAAAAACCGCCCGACGCCTCAGCGTCGGGCAAGCCGTTTATTTCTTTACTGTCTTTATTATTCTGGAAATAGCCGACGAAAGCACGAGGTTTACCGCAAACTCTATGAGGAAGTTTATTCCCACAAGTCCTACTATTGCAAACGTAAGCACATTCTGCCCCGCGGCGAAGTTTTCAAGCAACGGCATAAAGAACGCAAACATTCCGACGAGGAACAAGCCGGTATTCGTCACCGGGCAAACGACCCCCGCAACTATCACCGCCGCCAAGTCGTTTTTCTTCGCTATCAGTTTATATACAAGCCCGGCAAGCAAGCCGGCAACGGTAGATTTGCCAAGGCAAACGATAACCGCAAACACGGGATTTGCCCCGAGCAAAAGCAACATAAAGCCGCCGTCAATGCCGATAAGACCCGAAACGAGTATCACAACTCCAAGCACAAGTCCGAGGAGCGCTCCCGCGCCGACGCCGTAAAGCGCTGCACCGACAATAATCGGAGCAAGGGCGAGGGTTATCTGCACCTGACCGAATTTAATGAAATTGCTGAGTACCTGCAAAACTATAATTATGGCGACAAGTATCGCCATCCCTACCAATTTGTTTAACTTTTTTGAATTTGACGTCGTCACTTTTTTCACCTCCGAGAAAGATTTTGAACAGTTTTACCTGACGACCGATACTTAATTATAATATCACATCAGAACATGTTTGTAAAGTGTAAAAAGGCAGATTTTATGTTGACAAAACGGCCAAGCGTTTGTATAATTTATATGTATTTTAATTGCATAATCATTTTGCGTTTTTATTACACATTTGCTTTTGCACACCGTGTTTGTCGTTTAGGAATTTTCTTTAAAAACTTATATGTCATAAATAATCGTCAAAAATATGCGATTGTAATCATTAACCCTAAAAAAGGAAGTGAACGCCATGGGACCGGGAGGGCCTCCTCCGGGAATGCACGCCGCGCTCGATAAACTGCGCGAGCCGAAACCGAAAAACATAAAAGAAGTTCCCGGATACGTCTATCGCGTCGTATCAAAATTCTTTTACAGACTTTTCTATATTTTCAGTCTTGTTTGGGAAACAAAACCGTTTATTTTGTTTTCCTTGCTTATCCTCTCCGTCATACTCGGCGTTCTGCCGGTAGTGTCGGCAAAAATATCCGCAAACGTGCTCAACTCCCTCGCCAAAGATTACGAGCTTGCCTCGCTCGGTTTGGGAGATCAAACGCAGATGTTGAGCGATATTATGCGTCTGCTGATCTGGCAGTTTGCCGTTATATTCGCCACGAGCATTTTTAATCACATAAAGGCATATATCACACGTATCGCCGGCGAGCTTGTCGCAAATCATGTAAACATAAAAATAATGAAAAAGGCAAAGACCGTCGATCTTGCCAGCTTTGACAGCCCCGAATTTTACGAAAAACTCGAAAACGCCTCGCGAGAAGCCGGCAACCGACCGTTACAGATACTTTCCTCAACGTTTACGATCGCCAGCGCCGTCATCAGCATGGTGTCTTTTGTCGTCATTCTTTGGGCGATAAGCCCCGTCGCTCCGTGGATAATCATCGCCGTATCGATACCTTCCGCCATTATAAACTTTGTTTACAGACGCAAAACGGTGCAATTCATGCGTCATCGCTCAAAAGATCGTCGCCAGCTCGCGTATTACAAAGACCTTATGACGAACAAAGATATGGTGAAAGAGCTGCGCCTTTTCAACCTTTCCGATAATTTTATCGAAAGGTATCAAACGATATTCAAAAGCTACTTCAAGGGCATGCGCCGCATATTCTTTACGGAACATATGTGGAATATAGCGGTGGCGGTGCTTTCTTCAACCGTCAACTGCCTGCTGTTTGTATTCATCGCAAACGGAGTGATTTCAGGCAATACCCCCGTCGGTAACTATTCGCTTTACACCGGGGCACTGAGCTCCATCGCGGGCGGCGTTTCAACGTTTATTTCCGCCACGGCGACAATATATGAGGGAACGCTGTTTATCGATAACCTCATAACGTTCATGAAAGAAAAGAACACTGTCGTGCCGACCCTCGCCGAACCGATTGAACCTCAGCGCCACATCGCACACAAAATAGAACTGCAAAACGTTTCGTTCAAATATTCCGGAACAGACAGATATATCATAAAAAACATGTCGGTCACGTTCGAGCCGGGGGAAACTGTGGTGCTTGTAGGCCTGAACGGCGCGGGAAAAACAACGCTGATAAAGCTCATCACCCGCCTTTACGACCCGACCGAGGGTGTGATACTGCTCGACGGGCGTGACATTCGCGAATACGACACAAAAGCGCTCTACTCCATTTACGGCATAATCTTTCAGGATTTCGGCAAATATGCGGTATCGGTAAAAGAGAATATCGCTTTCTCTGACATAGAAAACCCAATCGACGACGAACGCGTTCAAAAGGCGGCGTCGGAGAGCGACGCGGCAGACTTTATCTCTTCCCTTCCAAACGGTTACGACACAGCGCTGATGCGCTTCTTTGAAGAAAAAGGCATCGAGCTTTCCATAGGTCAATGGCAAAAGCTCTCCGTTGCGCGCGCATTCTATTCAAATTCCGATATACTCATCCTCGACGAGCCGACAGCGTCCCTTGACGCTCTCGCCGAACAAGAGATTTACGACCAATTTGACAGTTTGAGAAAGGATAAAACAACCGTTTTCGTTTCTCATCGCCTTTCAAGCGCCACCACGGCTGACAAAATTCTTGTGCTTGAAAACGGCAATATCATCGAGCAAGGCAATCACCGCGAACTTATGGCGCAACGCGGAAGATATTACGAGCTTTTCTCAACTCAGGCAGCGCGCTATATTGCGGATTCCGAATGACAATTTGATAAAAAATCCCCCCTTAACATTGCAAAAAAGCCGTCGGTGAGTATATCTTAACCTCGCGTTTTATTCTTAATTTCTTCTTTTTTGACGAAATTATTGTAAATACCGTCCGCGCGACGTATAAAACAGACGCAAAGGGATCAATTTCTTGTTCTTTCCTATTGACAAGAGTGAAAACAGATGATATAATCAATGTTACTTAAATTCAAGCGAAAGGATCGAAAAATGGAAAGTAGCACGGGCGACAGTAGCCCTTACCGAAGTACATATATACAGATCTAT